>JBNKJS010000001.1:0-27724 GCA_050291365.1 Sedimenticolaceae bacterium
GTATGTGCGACTGGCTCCCGGAAACGATATTGATTTTGGCGGCGCATAAGCGTAGTCGCCTAGAGTACTGAATCGGAAGCACTAAAATGGCTATTGTTAAAACAAAACCAACTTCTCCAGGCCGCCGCTTTGTGGTCAAGGTAACCAATCCTGACCTGCACAAAGGTGCGCCACATGAGCCGTTGGTGGCAAAAAAGAGTAAGTCAGGCGGCCGTAATAACGGTGGTCGTATTACTACCAGGCATAGGGGTGGCGGTCATAAGCAGCGCTATCGCATTATTGACTTCAAGCGTAATAAAGATGGAATCAAAGGTGTTGTGGAGCGTCTGGAGTATGATCCAAACCGCACCGCTAATATCGCGCTGATCAAGTATGTTGATGGTGAGCGTCGCTATATTATTGCGCCTAAGGGCCTGCGTGCTGGCGACAGCATCATGTCTGGTGAAGATGCCTCATTCAGTGTTGGGAACTGCATGCCTATGCGTAATATCCCGCTGGGTAGCACTATTCACTGTATTGAGATGAAGGTAGGCAAGGGTGCGCAGATTGCGCGTTCTGCTGGATCATCTGCACAGCTGGTTGCACGTGAGGGTGAGTATGCTACTCTACGCCTCCGCTCAGGCGAGATGCGTAAGATGCGTAGTGAATGCCGCGCAGTAATCGGGGAAGTAGGTAACTCAGAACATGGGTTGCGCAAGTTGGGTAAGGCTGGTGCCTCCCGCTGGCGTGGTGTACGTCCGACGGTTCGAGGTGTTGCTATGAACCCGGTAGATCATCCGCACGGTGGTGGTGAAGGTCGCACCTCTGGCGGTCGTCATCCTTGTTCACCATGGGGTGTTCCAACTAAGGGACACAAGACGCGTACTAATAAGCTCACAAACAAGATGATTGTGCGTAGTCGCAATCGCAAGTAAACGGAACTGAGGTAAGCAAAAGTGCCACGTTCAATTAAAAAAGGACCGTTCGTTGACCTACATCTGATGAAGAAGGTTGAAGAAGCGGTTGAAACGAAAAGTAAGCGTCCTATCAAAACTTGGTCACGCCGTTCTATGGTGTTGCCGGATATGGTTGGATTGACTATCGCTGTTTACAACGGGCGTCAGCATGTGCCAGTTTTGATAACTGAGAACATGGTTGGCCATAAGCTTGGCGAGTTTGCATTGACCCGGACATTCCGTGGACATGCGGCCGACAAGAAATCTTGATGATTGGGGTGAAGCAATGCAGGCAGTAGCAAAATTACGCCACGCACGCCTCTCGGCCCAAAAAGGCCGGTTGGTTGCTGATCAGATAAGAGGGTTGCCAGTAGAGCAGGCTCTTAATGTTCTGGTATTCAGTAACAAGAAGGGCGCTGCGCTGATGAAAAAAGTGTTGGATTCCGCCATTGCCAATGCGGAGCACAACGAAGGGGCAGACATCGACGAACTGAAGGTATCTACAGTATGTGTCGATGAGGGGCCAACAATGAAACGTATACGTGCACGGGCCAAAGGCCGCGCTGCTCGCATTTTAAAGCGCACCAGTCACATAACAGTGACTGTGGCGGATAAGTAAGGGCAAGAGAGGCCATTATGGGTCAAAAAGTACATCCAATAGGCATACGTCTTGGCATAGTCAAGGACTGGACCTCCAAGTGGTATGCGGACTCAAAAGATTTCGCAGATCTGCTGAACAACGATCTTGAGGTTCGCGCTTATCTAAAGAAGCGTTTATCCCAGGCTTCTGTTAGTCGCATCCAGATTGACCGTCCGGCAAATAATGCGCACATCACCATACATACCGCGCGTCCGGGTCTGGTGATTGGTAAGAAGGGTGAGGATATTGACTCCCTGCGCAAGGATATATCCGATCGCATGGGTATACCGGTACATGTGAGTGTTGAAGAGATTCGCAAACCTGAATTAGATGCTCAGCTGGTTGCCGAAGGTATCTGTCAGCAGCTTGAGCGCCGTATCATGTTTCGTCGCGCTATGAAGCGCGCTGTTCAGAACGCCATGCGCTTAGGTGCTGGTGGTGTAAAGGTGAACATGGGTGGCCGCCTGAATGGTGCCGAGATTGCACGTAGCGAATGGTATCGTGAAGGCCGCGTGCCACTGCATACCCTGCGTGCCGATATTGATTATGGATTTGCCGAGGCCAATACCACTTACGGAATTATTGGCGTCAAAGTTTGGATTTTTAAGGGCGAGGTTTTCGGTGATAGTCGGCAGGAGCCTGCTGCACCTAATAAGAAATCTGCCGGAAAGAGGGGCTAGGCAATGTTACAGCCTAAAAGAACAAAATTTCGCAAGCAGTTCAAGGGACGCAACCGTGGCCTTGCTATCTCAGGAAGCAGCGTAAGCTTCGGTGAGTATGGCTTGAAGTCCGCAGAGCGAGGACGCATGACCGCGCGTCAAATTGAGGCTGCCAGGCGTACAATTACCCGCCGTGTAAAGCGTGGCGGAAAGCTCTGGATCAGGGTGTTTCCAGATAAGCCAATTACCAAGAAGCCACTGGAAGTTAGGCAGGGTAAAGGTAAGGGTAACGTGGAGTACTGGGTGGCTCAGATCCAGCCAGGACGCATGTTGTATGAAATTGAAGGTGTGACAGAAGAGCTGGCACGTGAAGCGTTTAAACTTGCTTCAGCCAAGCTACCTTTTAAAACCATCTTTACTAAACGGACGGTGATGTGATGAAGGCAAGTGAACTTCGTGAAAAGAGCCTGGCCGAATTGGAAGAGATTCTGTTGGAGTTGCGCAAGGAGCAGTTCAATCTGCGTATGCAGCAGGGTACAGGTCAGATGTCTCGCCCGTCGGAGATGACACAGGCGCGTAAAAACGTAGCGCGGGTTAAGACCATTATGAACGAGCAGAAAGCAGGTGGGGCATCATGAGTGAACAGCAGGAAATGAACCGTATGCTCCAGGGTCGCGTAGTTAGCGACAAAATGGATAAAACCGTTACTGTACTGGTTGAGAGAAAGGTAAAGCATCCTCTATACGGGAAGTTTATCCGCCGTTCTACCAAGGTGCATGCTCATGATGAAGCAAATGAGTGCGGTATTGGTGATACGGTGATGGTTGAGCAATGCAGGCCATTGTCAAAAAGCAAGACATGGCGCCTGGTTAAGGTTGTTACTAAGGCTAACTGAGTAGCAACAAACTTGAAATTGTTCATAGTTAGTAAAGAATTAATGATTGGGAAAGACCAATGATCCAGATGCAGACAAATCTGAGCGTGGCCGATAATAGCGGCGCTAAAAGAGTTCAGTGCATTAAAGTGCTGGGCGGCTCACATCGTCGTTATGCCGGTATAGGCGATATTATTAAGGTGAGTGTGAAAGATGCTATCCCACGCGGCAAGGTTAAGAAGGGAGAGATCTACAATGCTGTTGTAGTGCGTACCACTAAAGGCATACGTCGTCCGGATGGATCCAAAATCCGTTTCGATGGAAATGCAGCGGTGCTGTTGAATCCGCAGCTGCAGCCAATTGGCACACGTATCTTTGGTCCGGTTACCCGTGAGTTGCGTGGTGAGCGTTTCATGAAGATCATCTCACTCGCACCTGAAGTGTTGTAAGGGGTTTATACCATGGCAATGCGAAAGATTAAAAAAGGCGACCAGGTAATAGTCCTGGCAGGTAAAGATAAGGGAAAACAGGGCAGCATACTGCGCGTTATTGATGACGCTAAGGTTGTTGTTGAGAATGTGAACTTGGCAAAGAAGCACGCCAAGGGCAATCCCATGAAAGGCGAGCCGGGCGGTATTATCGACATAGAGATGCCAATGGATATCTCTAACGTAGCGGTAGTCAATCCGGTATCAGGCAAAGCTGATCGTATCGGTTTTAAGATTCTTGAAGATGGCCGTAAGGTGCGTATCTTTAAGTCCGATGGCGAAGTCGTAGACATTTAAGGCAGATATAGAGATGTCAAGATTACAAGAACTCTACCAGAATGAGATTGTGGGCCAACTGAAAGAGAAGTTTGGCTTCAAGAGCGTGATGGAAGTGCCACGCATCACCAAGGTCACACTGAATATGGGTGTGGGTGAAGCAGTGGCTGACAAAAAGATTATGGAACATGCCGTAGGCGATCTGGAAAAGATAGCTGGCCAGAAAGTGGTAGTGAATCTTGCTCGCAAGTCCGTTGCAGGCTTTAAGATTCGTGATGGTTGGCCGGTAGGTTGTAGCGTAACTCTGCGTCGTGAACGCATGTATGAGTTCCTGGACCGTCTGATAAACATCTCCATTCCGCGTATTCGTGACTTCCGTGGCATGAGCCCGAAATCATTCGATGGACGTGGTAACTACAGCATGGGTGTGAAAGAACAGATTATGTTCCCTGAGATCGACTACGATAAAATCGATAAGATTCGTGGTTTGGACATAACCATTACCACCACTGCTAAGACAGATGAAGAGGGGCGCGCACTGTTAGAGGCGTTCCGTTTCCCATTTAAAAACTGAGTAGATTCAGCTATGGCAAAGAAAAGCATGCTGGCCCGTGAAAAGAAAAGGGCCAAAACAGTAGTAAAGTACGCAGCTAAGCGTACCGAACTAAAGAGCATTATCAACAACCCGGCCAGCAGTGCGGAGCAGGTTGATGAAGCTGTGACCAAGCTGCAGAAGCTGCCGCGTGATGCCAGCCCTTCACGTCAGCAGAGACGCTGCCGGGTAAGTGGACGACCACACGCTGTTTATCGTAAGTTTGGGCTTTGCCGTAACAAATTGCGTGAGGCCGCCATGCGTGGTGACATTCCTGGTCTGGTTAAGGCCAGCTGGTAAAAGTTTTGTAAACTGATCCGCTTGCCGGATTATTATAATTAAAGTCGTTTGGGTATCGCGTTGATTAACAACGGACTGACCCGGAGGAAAATTAAACATGAGTATGTCAGATCCAATAGCGGATATGCTGACCCGCATCCGAAACGGACAGGCGGTAGGAAAGAAGGCTATAACTATGCCTTCATCCAAGAATAAGGCAGCAGTTGCCCAGGTCCTGAAGGACGAAGGGTATATCCTAGATTATTCTACGAGCGAAGAAGGCTCTAAGGCCATTCTGAATATCGAGCTGAAGTATTTTCAGGGCGAGCCAGTTATAGAGATGATTCAGCGCGTTAGTCGCCCTGGTCTGCGTATCTATAAGAACGCAAAAGAGCTGCCAAATGTACGTGCAGGTCTCGGTATTGCGATTATTTCAACCTCCAAAGGTCTTATGACTGACCGCGCGGCC
This sequence comes from Sedimenticolaceae bacterium, assembly GCA_050291365.1. Classification (GTDB taxonomy): domain Bacteria; phylum Pseudomonadota; class Gammaproteobacteria; order Chromatiales; family Chromatiaceae; genus JAAGZL01. The sequence goes on from JBNKJS010000001.1 coordinate 5,213, forward strand.
CGCAAAGCTGGCCATGGCGGTGAAGTCCTGGCCTATGTTGCTTAATTGGAGGATTAGATATGTCACGAGTAGCTAAGAACCCAATTACCGTCCCATCCGGCGTTGAGATAAAGATCGCCAATGATGAAATAAATGTGAAGGGCTCCAAGGGTAATATGCAGCTAGCCATTCATAAGTCGGTTAAGGTGAATCAGGAAGACGGTGTCTTACAGATACAGCCAGTTGAAGAGTCAAAAGGTAGCTGGGCTATGGCTGGCACCTTCCGAGCTCTCATCAACAATATGGTTGTTGGTGTAAGCTCAGGCTTTAGTAAAAAGTTACAGTTGGTTGGTGTTGGTTATCGCGCCCAGGCCCAAGGTAAGGTTTTGAATCTTAGTCTTGGTTTTTCTCATCCAATTGATTATGCAGTGCCTGAGGGCGTCACCGTTGAGACCCCTTCACAGACCGAGATCGTTGTATCTGGCTGTGACAAGCAGAAGGTAGGGCAGGCGGCTGCGGTAATTCGCTCCTACCGTCCACCTGAGCCATATAAGGGCAAGGGTGTTCGTTATGCGGATGAGCATGTTGTCCGCAAAGAAGCCAAGAAGAAGTAGGGGGTTGACGATGGATAAGAAAATGAAGCGTTTACGTAGAGCTCGTCGTGCACGTGCCAAGATCAGAGAGCTGGAAGTAAACAGGCTCACAATTTTTCGCACTCCTCGGCATATGTATGCGCAGATCATTGCGCCTAACAGCTCCGAGGTTCTTGCCAGCGCATCCACCCTGGATAAGGCAATAAAGAAAGAGGTGGAAGGCAGTGCTGGAAATACCGCTGCAGCAGCAGTTGTGGGCAAGCATATTGCCGAGCGAGCCAAGAAGGCTGGAGTTGAGATTGTTGCTTTCGATCGCTCCGGTTTTAAGTATCACGGCCGGGTTAAGGCCCTGGCTGATGCGGCCCGTGAAAACGGTCTCAAGTTCTGAGGTATAGGCTATGTCAAATTACAATGTAAATCCGGAAGGCGATGGCCTCATCGAGAAACTGGTTAACGTGAATCGCGTTGCCAAGGTTGTTAAAGGTGGTCGTATCTTTGGTTTTTCCGCGCTGACCGTAGTTGGCGATGGAAACGGACAGGTAGGTTTCGGTACCGGCAAGGCACGTGAAGTTCCGATTGCTATCCAAAAGGCGATGGAGAATGCACGCAGGAACATGCGTAGCATCAAGTTAAAAGATGACACTCTACAGTATCCGCTGATGGGTCGACATGGTGCTGCCAAGGTACACATGCAGCCAGCTTCTGCTGGTACCGGTATTATTGCCGGCGGTGCTATGCGCGCAGTGTTCGAAGTGGTCGGCGTGCACAACGTTCTGGCCAAGTGCATCGGCACCAATAACCCGCTTAATGTGGTTCGTGCCACCATCAATGGCCTAACCGGGATGGACGATGCTGAAACTGTTGCAGCCAAGCGCGGCAAGAGCGTTGATGAGATTCTGGGGTAAGTCATGGCTAAGAAAAAGATTCCAATGATGAAGGTCACACTGGTGCGCAGTTTGAACGGGCGTCTTAAGAAACATCAGGCTTGTGTAAGAGGTCTGGGGATACGTCGCATACACCAGACTGTAGAGGTACAAGATACCCCTGCTACCCGTGGCATGTTGAATAAAGTTTCCTACATGGTTAGGGAAGAGGAAGCATAAGATGCGTTTAAACACAATTAAGCCAGGCGCAGGCAGCAAGTCTGATCGCAAGCGCGTTGGTCGCGGCATCGGTAGCGGCTTGGGCAAGACCTGTGGGCGCGGTCATAAGGGTCAGAAATCCCGCTCCGGTGGGTTTCATAAGGTGGGCTTTGAGGGTGGTCAGATGCCATTGCAGCGTCGTCTACCTAAGGTTGGTTTTGCCTCACGCAAGGCCAAATATACCGCCGAGGTCAGGCTGAATGAGCTAGCCAAGGTTGATGCTGAAGTGGTTGATCTCAAGGCATTGCAGGACGCTAACATTCTGCCGCACTTAATCAAGCGAGCCAAGGTTATTCTGTCAGGTAGTATTGATAAGGCTGTTACCGTTCGTGGTTTGGGTGTGACCAAGGGTGCCAGAGAGGCCATTGAGGCAGCTGGCGGGAAGATCGAAGAGTAAATTATGGCAATTGGCTCTAAACCTAACCCCCTAGCTGGAGGACACCTGTCGGAACTGCGTCAGCGTCTGTTCTTCGTGCTGGGTGCGTTGCTGGTTTTTCGCATTGGCACCTTTATACCGGTTCCGGGAGTTAACCCGGCGGCGTTGGCTGCGATGTTTGATCAACAGCAGGGCACTATCCTGGACATGTTTAACATGTTTTCCGGTGGTGCGTTAAAACGAGCCAGTCTTTTTGCCCTGGGTATCATGCCTTATATCTCTGCATCTATTATTATGCAGTTGATGTCTGCCGTGATTCCTACTTTGGAGCAGCTGAAAAAAGAGGGTGAGGCAGGAAGGCGCAAGATCACCCAGTACACCAGATATGGAACAGTAATCCTGGCTACATTCCAGGCTATCGGTATTTCGGTAGCTCTACAGGGACAATCAGCCGGTGGCATGGGGGTTGTTATCAATCCGGGCCCTGGTTTTGTATTCACTGCTGCGGTCTCACTGGTTACCGGCACCATGTTTTTGATGTGGCTGGGTGAGCAGATAACAGAGCGTGGTATTGGTAACGGTATTTCTTTGATCATCTTTGGCGGTATCGTTGCCGGGCTACCATCGGCGATTGGCGGGACTCTGGAGCTGGTACGTACAGGCGAGATGAATGCCATAACGGTGCTCACCCTGTTTATACTGGCAATCGCCGTTACCGCATTTGTGGTATTCGTTGAGCGTGGTCAGAGAAGAATCACGGTAAATTACGCCAAGCGTCAGCAGGGTCGCAAGATGATGGCGGGGCAGAGTACCCATCTACCTCTGAAGCTGAATATGGCTGGTGTTATTCCACCCATCTTCGCCTCCAGTATCATCCTGTTCCCATCAACGCTGGGGCAGTGGCTGGGTACCCAGGAGAACATGCGCTGGTTGCAGGATATTGTAGGTAAGATCGCTCCCGGCGAGCCGATCTATGTGCTGTTATATGCCATTGCTATTATTTTCTTCTGTTTTTTCTATACCGCGCTGGTGTTTAACTCCAAGGAAACCGCGGACAATTTGAAGAGATCAGGTGCCTTTGTACCTGGTATCCGTCCGGGAGAGCAGACAGCTAAGTATATCGACGGCGTTATGTCCAGGCTGACCATGGCCGGTGCAATATACATCACGCTGGTTTGTCTGTTACCGGAGTTTTTGATTGTTGGTTGGAATGTGCCCTTCTATTTTGGCGGCACATCGCTACTGATTATCGTAGTAGTTGTTATGGATTTTATGGCTCAGGTGCAGGCCTTGATGACTTCGCACCAGTATGAAGGTCTGATGAAGAAGGCCAATTTGAAAGGGCGTGGCGGCTCAGGTCTGCTGCGCTGATTCGGGCAAGAATTGAAACGAGTTTTTTTTTGGAGATAAAGCCATGAAAGTCAGGGCTTCAGTAAAGAAAATTTGCCGTAATTGCAAGATTGTGCGCCGCAAAGGTGTGGTGCGTGTCATCTGTAAGGATGGACGGCATAAGCAACGCCAGGGCTAACAGTAGTTGAGCCTTGATTTGTATATAGTTTCCCGATAAGATTGCGTGTTTTCGCGCGTGAAGCGGGTAGATTTTATTTTATTTAGGAGTTAGTGATGGCCCGAATTGCAGGCGTCAATATTCCAGATCGGAAACATGCTGTTATTGCGTTGACCGCAATCTACGGTATAGGTCGCACCAGGTCAGCTGAGATCTGCGCGGCCTCCGGCATTGCGCCGGACGCAAAGATACAGGATCTGACCGAGGCAGAGGTAGATACTCTGCGTGCAGAGGTTGGAAAATTCACCGTAGAAGGTGACCTGCGTCGTGATATTTCTATGAATATCAAGCGGTTGATGGATCTGGGCTGTAATCGTGGTATCAGGCACCGTCGTGGGCTACCTCTCAGAGGACAGCGAACCAAGACCAACGCGCGTACCAGAAAGGGACCGCGTCGCCCGATTAAGCGTTAATAGAGAATTCGTCCTGTCCAGGTAGGCAGGTTATACATAGACAAGGTTTGTAGGAATTAGGCAATGGCAAAACCAAGTAGCCGCGCACGCAAGAAGGTCACCAAGGTTGTAACCGATGGTGTCGCACATATTCATGCGTCGTTCAACAACACAATCATTACCATCACCGACAGGCAGGGTAACGCCCTCTCCTGGGCAACCTCTGGTGGTTCTGGATTCCGTGGTTCACGTAAAAGTACCCCGTTCGCCGCTCAGGTGGCTGCTGATCGCGCTGGCGAGAAGGCAAAAGAGTATGGGTTGAAGAATCTGGACGTAGAGGTTAATGGTCCAGGTCCTGGTCGTGATTCCGCTGTGCGTGCTCTGAACAATGCTGGTTATAAGATCACCAGTATCACAGATGTAACGCCCATTCCACATAACGGCTGTCGCCCACCCAAGAAGCGTCGAGTCTGATCGGAGTTAAGCAAAAATGGCAAGATACATAGGTCCAAAGTGTAAGCTCAGCCGACGTGAGGGAACTGATCTGTTCCTGAAGAGTCGTGTGCGTCCACTTGATTCAAAATGCAACATGGAGAAGCAGCCAGGTCAGACTACTGACCGTCGCCGCCGCATCTCTGATTATGGACTGCAGCTGCGCGAGAAGCAGAAGGTTCGTCGTATCTACGGCGTGATGGAAAAGCAGTTCCGTAACTACTACAAGAAGGCGGCTCAAACCAAAGGCGCAACCGGTGAGAATCTGTTGCAGTTGCTAGAGCAGCGTCTTGATAATGTTGTGTATCGTCTTGGTTTTGGGGCAACTCGTTCAGAAGCCCGTCAGTTAGTTAGCCATAAGGCCATTGAAGTGAACGGAAAGGTTGTAAACATCCCTTCCTACAATGTCCAGGCAGAAGATGTAATCACGGTCAGGGAAAAGGCCAAAAAGCAGATCCGTATTCAAGGCGCGCTTGCACTAGCTGAACAATATGGTTTTGTAGACTGGGTAGAGGTAGACCCTAAGGCGATGAAGGGCGTATTTAAACGTATTCCTGATCGTTCTGAACTGCCAGCCGAGATTAGCGAACAGCTAGTCGTAGAACTGTACTCCAAATAAGGGATAGCGAGGAAGCCACCGATGCCGGAGTTTGTAACAGATTTCCTAAAACCTCGCCTTGTCAATGTTCAGGCGATTACACCACTACATTCCAAAGTCTCCCTGGAGCCTTTGGAGCGTGGTTTTGGCCATACACTTGGCAATGCTTTACGCAGAATTCTTCTCTCCTCCATGCCGGGTTGTGCCGTAGTTGAGGTTGAGATTGAAGGGGTACTACACGAGTACACCACCATTGAAGGTGTTCAGGAGGATGTGCTGGATATACTCCTGAACCTGAAAGAGCTTGCAGTTGTTATGCATGCAAGGAATGAGGCTACTCTTACCCTGAGCAAGAAGGGTCCTGGTGCGGTACTGGCCAGTGATATCACTCTTGATCATGACGTTGAGATCGCAAATCCAGATCATGTTATCGCTAATCTGACCAAAGACGGTGAGATTAACATGACCCTAAAGGTTGCTAAGGGTATTGGCTATGAGCCAACCACAGTACGTAACAGTGAATCTGGTGAGGATCAGCCTATAGGTCGTCTACAGTTGGATGCTACCTTTTCGCCTGTAACTCGCATCTCATACGAAGTTGAGGCTGCCCGTGTTGAGCAGCGTACCAACCTTGATCGCCTGGTTATAGACCTGGAGACCAACGGTACACTGGATCCGGAAGAGGCCATTCGTCGCGCTGCTACCATTTTGCAGGATCAACTATCTGCATTTGTAACCCTGGATGACACCGCTGAGAGCGAAGTCAGTCCAGAGAACGAGAAGCCTGCGATTGATCCGATCCTGCTGCGTCCGGTTGACGATCTGGAGCTTACCGTTCGCTCCGCCAACTGCCTTAAGGCAGAAAATATTTTTCTTATTGGTGACCTTATTCAGCGTACCGAAGTTGAGCTGCTCAAGACACCAAACCTGGGTAAGAAGTCGCTGACTGAGATTAAAGACGTCTTGGCGACTCGTGGTCTATCTCTTGGTATGCGCCTAGAAAACTGGCCGCCAGAGGGATTGGAAGTGGCATAAGGTTAGAGACCTATCCCTTTCAGTGATTATTTGAATTAACTAGTTTTAAGGAAGTCGATCCATGCGACATCGTAAATCAGGGCGGCAACTGAACCGCAATAGCAGCCATCGCAAAGCCATGTTCCGCAACATGACCTGTTCGCTGCTGCGTCACGAGCTGATAAAGACCACCCTCCCGAAGGCCAAAGAGCTGCGTCGGGTGGCTGAACCTATCATAACCATCGGCAAAGTAGACAATGTGGCCAAACGTCGTCTCGCCTTTGATCGTCTCCGTGATAAAGAGATGGTTGGAAAGCTGTTTACCGAGATTGGTCCGCGCTACAAAGAGCGTCCAGGAGGCTATGTGCGCATCCTGAAATGCGGCTACCGTCAGGGTGATAAGGCTCCTATGGCCTATGTAGAGCTGGTGGATCGTCCTGAGGTAGAAATGGATGATGTCGAAGTGGTAGATGCCGACTAAGTTCATTCAACAATGAACAGAAAAAACCGGGCCTGGCCCGGTTTTTTGTTGCCTGGGTTATAATTCAGGAAGATGGAAGCTGAAATTGAAAAACCCAGACTTATTGCCCTGTTCACTGATTTTGGTATCGGTGGACCCTATCACGGACAGATGCAGGCAGTACTTGTCGCTGCCGGGGTAGATCAGCCAGTAATTAATCTAATGGTGGATGCCCCGCGTTTTGCTCCTCGTCCTTCTGCATATCTGCTTGCCGCAATCGCAAATGACATCCCGCCAGGCTCATTGATTATCACAGTGGTAGATCCTGGTGTAGGTAGTGATCGTCGCTCCATTCTTGTGAAGGATTCAGGCCAGTGGTTTATTGGGCCAGATAATGGACTGCTTTCGCAGGTTGCCAGAAGAAGCCCCGAGGCTGTGATTGAGGAGATAGTGTGGCGTCCGAAAAATCTAAGCAACAGCTTTCATGGACGCGATCTGTTTGCCCCGGTGGCGGCAGCTATCTATAGGCAGGAGTACGTCTCTGGACCAGAACTACCTTATTATTCATTGGTTGGTGCCGACTGGCCGGATGATCTGGAAGAGGTGATATATATTGATGATTTCGGTAATGCGGTTACCGGAATCAGGGCCTCGTCCATGAATCACGATCAAACACTAGAACTAAGTGGAACCCGGGTAAAGCAGGCGAGGACATTTAGTGCTGTGCCTAGTGGGGAGCTGTTTTGGTACCAGAACTCGATGGGGCTGATTGAGATAGCGGTTAATCAGGGAGACCTGGCCAAGACCCGTGGACTGACAATTGGATCTCCTATTGCTTTAGGTTAGTGCAATCCAAATGTTAGAACCCAACTCAGGTGTTAACTGACAGATGTCATTGGTGAAAGGTTGTTCGCTAAATTATAAGTAGCGTTTGCGCTATTTTTTGAGGATGAAAGATGATCGATAGATATCGGATATATATCGCTCATGCCATTGCTCCCTTTATTGGGTTAAGTACGCTATTCACTATTTGGTTACGACCAAGCGAGCTATGCGCCACAAATCAAGAGTGTTTCAGTATGTTGCCGGTATCAGTTATTCTGATCGTTGCCTATTTGCTCTATGTTGGTGTGTTTTTAACAGGAATTACCCACAAGGCGATGGAGCTCTATAGTGACACAGGGCTGCCATTTTGGAAGCTGGCCATAGCCTCAGTCAATCGTGCGGTACTGGCAACAATTTTTGTAACTTCTGTTGTGTTATTTTCCAGGTGGCCTGGGCCGGATAGCATATGGGCGGACGCGATATTCGCCATTATCATGCCTCAGCTTGCCGTGTTTGCCCTGTATACAAGTTGGTATTTCATCGCAGGCAGGCACAATAAACAGATAAGATTTTATGCCCAGGAAGAGCGGATCTTTATAGCCTGACTCATAAAAAGAAAAACCCGGCGTGATGCCGGGTCTCACTCGATAACGTAGGTCTATTTAACCAATTAATATTGATATGACCACGCCTAATATTAAGCCGAGTGTTGCGACAGTTAGTGCCCAATTACCTTCTAACATTTTGCATCCCTCCAAATTAGATGTTTAACGATTTAATACGGAGATTGTCTGCTTGCAGTGATTATTGGTATCAATCACTCGCTGGATTATAACCACAAATAATGTGCTGGATAATTGACATCCATCAAGCCGGCCAGGTTGAAAATGACCAGGGGTTGCCTTTGTGACGGCACTATTCTCTAGGCTGGGGTTTCAGAGGTGATCCAAGGCTGCAGGCGGGGTTAGACAGCACATAAGTCCGCAAATGAACACGAATGATTTAACTGCTTAAAAAGTCCGCAAATGAACGCGAATAAACGCAAATGATTTAAATGCTTGAATAGTGAACTGCATATACTTAAATCCTACGCCCGCAATTTTATTGCGTGAAGTGGCTGTGCCGCTGGATGACGGTAGTGGTTTTTGAGATTCAACGATAGTGCCAAGGCATGAGGTTTCGTTAAAGCTATACCCTAATATTTATTTGCGTTTATTCGCGTTCATTTGCGGATAAAAATTATTAACAGATTACTCTTTGGTTCTTCTACAATCCCCACAATTTATAGATATTTCTTAAGATACTCTCCGGTGTATGAGCCCTTGGTGTCAGCTACCTGCTCCGGTGTGCCCTGGGCAATAATTTTCCCTCCACGATCTCCTCCCTCTGGCCCCAGGTCTATAATCCAGTCTGCGGTTTTGATTACATCCAGATTGTGCTCAATTACAATTACCGTATTGCCGTGATCACGCAGGCGGTGCAGCACCTCCAGCAGATGTTCGATATCGTGAAAGTGCAGGCCAGTGGTGGGTTCATCCAGGATGTAAAGGGTGTTACCGGTATCGCGCTTTGACAGCTCCCGCGACAGCTTTACCCGTTGCGCCTCACCGCCAGACAGGGTGGTGGCGTTCTGGCCCAGAGTGATATAGGAGAGCCCAACATCCATCAGGGTCTGCAGCTTGCGCTTGATAGGTGGAATGGCGTCGAAGAACTCAAGGGCATCCTCAACCGTCATGTCCAGTACCTCATCAATCATCTTGCCCTTGTATCTTATGTCCAGGGTTTCGCGGTTGTAACGCTTACCCTTGCAGACATCACAGCGTACATAGATGTCAGGCAGAAAGTGCATCTCCACCTTGATGACACCATCACCACGGCAGGCCTCGCAGCGACCCCCTTTCACGTTGAAGCTGAAGCGTCCTGGTGTATAGCCGCGGGAGCGCGCCTCCTGGGTGCCGGCAAAGAGTTCACGAATAGGGGTAAACAGCCCAGTATAGGTGGCCGGATTGGAGCGGGGGGTGCGGCCGATGGGGCTCTGGTCTATGTCCACCACCTTGTCGAACAGATCCAGGCCGGTTATCTCCTCATACTTCTTGGTATCACGAGTGGCCTTGTTCAGATGGTTTGCCGCCAGGGGGTAGAGGGTGTCGTTGATCAGGGTAGATTTGCCAGAGCCGGAGACTCCGGTAATACAACTAAATAGCCCAACAGGGATGTGCAGATCGACCTGGTCCAGGTTGTTTCCAGTTGCACCCATGAGGGAAAGGAGGCGTTCCGGGTTCTTTACTGTGCGCTTATCAGGCACCTCTATCCTGCGTTTGCCGCTAAGGTACTGCCCGGTAAGAGACTCGGGGCAATTTGCTATCTGCTGCGCGGTGCCCTGGGCTACAATCAGTCCGCCATGGACCCCGGCTCCTGGACCAATATCTACCACATGATCGGCGCTCTCAATGGCCTCCTCATCATGTTCCACCACTATAACGGTGTTACCCAAATCGCGCAGATAGGTAAGGGTATTGAGTAGGCGGGCGTTGTCCCGCTGATGCAGGCCGATTGATGGTTCATCCAGAACGTACATTACTCCAACCAGGCCGGCACCAATCTGACTAGCTAGACGAATCCTCTGGGCCTCACCGCCGGATAGGGTCTCGGCGCTGCGATCCAGGGAAAGATAGTCTAGCCCTACATTCACTAGAAAACTCAGTCTCTGGGTGATCTCACGGGTTATCTTGGCTGCTATCTCGCCCTTGTGGCCAGGAAGCTTCAGATTCTCAAAGAACACCAATGCGCGTCCTACCGGCATACAGGTAATCGCTGGTAGATTGTGATCCAGCACGAACACATGCCGCGCCGCTTCGTTAAGTCTGGTACCGGAACAGGCGGGGCAGGGTTGATGGGCTATATATCTGGCCAGCTCATCCCGCACCGCATTGGAATCGGTGTCGCGATAGCGGCGCTGCATGTTAGGGATGATTCCCTCAAAGGGATGAGTTTTTTGCATGCTGCCACCACGCTCATTGTAGTAGCTGAAGTGAATCTCCTCTTTACCACTGCCGTAGAGGATAGTGTTGCGATGCTTCTCAGGCAGCTCCTTCCACGGGGTCTCCACATCGAACCCATAGTGTTTGCCCAGAGAGGTGATTAGCTGAAAATAATAGGCGTTGCGTCTGTCCCAGCCTCGGGCAGCACCGGCGGCCAGACTCTGATCAGGGTGGGCAATTACCCGCTCAGGGTCGAAAAACTGTTCCACCCCAAGGCCATCGCAGGTGGGGCAGGCCCCCACTGGGTTGTTGAAGGAGAACAGCCTCGGCTCCAGCTCCTGGATACTGTGACCGCACTCTGGACAGGCAAAGTTGGCTGAGAAGATAAGCTCTTCCTGATCGTGGTCATCGATATATGCCACTCTGGCCAGACCGTCCGACAGTCGCAGGGCGGTCTCAAATGATTCAGCTAGGCGCAGCTCCATATCCGGTTTTACCCTGAATCGATCCACCACCGCCTCAATGGTGTGTTTCTTATGCAGCTCCAGTTCAGGCGCATCATCCAGTTCGAATATCTCTCCGTCAATGCGGGCGCGAATGAAGCCCTGAGCCAGGAGTTCCGCCAGTAGCTTATGGTGTTCACCCTTGCGTTCTGAAACCACCGGTGCCAGCAACATCAGCTTGCTCTCTTGCGGCAATCCAAGCACATGATCCACCATCTGGCTTACGGTCTGGGCCTGTAGTGGCCGGTTGTGGATAGGACATATGGGCTCACCAGCCCGGGCGAACAGCAGGCGCAGATAGTCGTAGATCTCGGTTATAGTGCCGACGGTGGAGCGAGGATTGTGAGATGTGGTCTTCTGCTCAATGGAGATGGCAGGGGAGAGTCCCTCGATATGGTCTACATCCGGTTTTTCCATCATGGAGAGGAACTGTCTGGCGTAGGCGGAGAGTGACTCTACATAGCGGCGCTGGCCTTCGGCATATATGGTGTCAAAGGCCAGGGAGGATTTGCCGGAGCCGGAAAGACCAGTGATTACAATCAACTTGTCCCGCGGTAGCTCAAGATCTATGTTCTTCAGATTGTGGGTGCGTGCCCCACGGATATTGATGTTGTCCATCTGCACCTTACTTCAAAATTTCTAAAACCGAACCGACTACTATACGCCTTAATCTATTTTCGGCCAAAGGATAGATAGTATGGAAATGGAGTTGCTAGGAAGCTATTTCTGCTATTCTGCGCTTAGTAGAGTTATTAGGATAGTGAGAGACCTTTGGAATACCCGATTAAAATAAAACCCTCGGCTGGAGAGCTGGTCCATGCCGTCTGCTCTGGGCCTTACACTATTGAAGTGCGTGAGGGGGGCGGTCTGCGCTGGATGCATTTTGGAGGCGATGCTATTCAGGCCATGATGATCCTGGATGAACCATCCAACCCCGTCATCCCCTATCAGCGCTATATGCTGGGTGCGCTGTTGTTTAACCCAAAACCAGATTTCGTGTTGAATTTAGGGGTAGGGGGCGGCAGCTTTGAACGCTTCTTCGCAACATATCTGCCACAAGCTGCGGTGATGTCCGTGGAGTCTAGTAGTGAGGTGATCACCCTGCTTAGGGACTACTTCCCTATTTCTGAACGCATGCCCGTTATCAACCATGATGCAGAGGTGTTCATGGCCGATTGTGCTACGACCTATGATGTTATTCTATGTGATCTGTTTGAGAGTGCAGGAAATCTGCCTCTTGCTTTAAAAAGTAGTTTCTACCGTGAGGCAATGAGATGCCTCTCCACTAATGGTGTATTTGTAATAAATCTGCTGCCAGAGAAAGAAGCGGAAATGGTGGATATCTTAGTTGCCGTGCGCGCAAGCTTTAAACATGTGCTGATGCTTCTGGTGCCACACTTTCAAAACACACTGCTGTTTTGTCTCAAGCAGGAGTCCCCTGGCACCGATCTACTGGAGCATAGAGCTAGTGAGCTGTTTGCAGCAACCGGGTTAGATCTGACGGATATTACGGATTTGATAACAGAACTACCAGTTGGACAGGGCTAAGAGATTACTGCTTGGTACCTATGGGAGCCAGCAACATATAGAAAATCCAGGCAAACCAGGATACAAAAAGAACTGCCAAAAGCCAGAACAGTTTCTCCGCACCAGAGGTCTTATTGGATTTGAGAATTAAGATAATAGGCAGAAACCAAATAATCAAAAACAGGATCATGGCCCCAGCGCCCATACCAAGGATTGCGGTTAACATTAGTTATTCTCTGCTGTAATTAGAACTTATGAACTATACCAAGTGAGAAAGCATCCCAATCGGAGTCAGGAAAACCATCATCCCATTCAGTATATACTGCATAGATCGTGGTGCGCGTACTCAGTTTGTGATCAAGGCCGACAGTCCACTGTTCTGCCTTGTCGAGCGTTATTGCCCAATCAGAGATAAACGCCATGCCATCTCCCTTACCATACGCTGCCTTGATGGTATTGTTCCCCATGGTGTAGCTGCCAGAGATCTGCCAGGATTTTCCATCCCACCCAGGAGTGATGGAAGTCGCATCATGATCTTCATAGACGTAACCAAGGTGGAAACCATTGCTGGTATAGCCCAGACCTAGACGCCATAATTCAAAAGCTGTTTTGTAATCCGCATTAGCCAAAGATACGAAGAAAGGACCATTCTGGTAGCTAGCTGAGAGGGAGACAGCCTCTATGCCATCAAATTTGTTACTCGCTGAAGGTATAACAACAGCACCAGCGAAGGAGAAACCATTCCAATTAGGGCTGTTGTAGAATACAGTGTCTGTGCTACGGAGGTCATAAAAGCCTAACTGATTGTAATCACCGAGAGTATCAGAGAACAGTTCTAGACTTGCGGTTGAGTTATTTAGTGGTAGGTCAGTTTGACCAATACCCATAAATCCCCAGTTGCCTGCCAAGGCAATATAGGTGTTACGGTCATTGTCTACATTCCCTAGATCATCGCCGGAGATGCTGAACTCCATCTGGTATATTAGACTCAGCCCTTCACCCAGGTCTTCCGAGCCTCTTATGCCAAATCTGGAGTTGTGGCTGTTGACACCAGCACCGTTGTAATCTACTGGAAGAGTATCTATGCCGGAATTCAGGAGAAAAAAACTGCCGTCGTCATTTAGGTCGAAACTATCAATACTGTAGTGCAGTTGACCATATATTGATACATCAGCGATAGCTGTTATTGGGGTAATAATTGCTGCTGCAACTGCTGCAGCAAGAAACTTTTTGTTCATTCGTTACGCGCCTATTATTATTTGCTTTAAACTAAATATTCACTGTATTTAAGGTGTTTCACTATAAGTTAATACTGCCATATTCTGCAATATCGCATTTTAGTGCAGAATATTCACGGGATAGAAGGAGTGATTTAGCCGTATGAATATAACTGCTATTGACCATATCGTATTAACGGTGGCAGACATAGATAAAACGGTTCGATTTTATGAGGCCGTATTGGGCATGGTTGCGGAGAGGTTCGGCGAGGGCAGGATTGCCATGAAGTTTGGCAATCAAAAAATAAACCTACACCAGCACGGCCATGAGTTTGAACCCAAGGCCGAACATCCTGTGCCTGGGTCAGAAGATCTCTGCTTCATTACCGAGACCAGGCTGGAAGATGCCGTGGAGCATGTTAAATCCTTGGGGGTAGAGATTATTCAGGGGCCTATAGCCAGGACTGGCGCCACTGGACCACTGCTTTCATTCTATTTTCGCGATCCGGATAACAATCTCATTGAAGTCTCCAATCTAAACTAGATCTAGTTGCCCTATTAAATAGCGTAACTATATAGGCAATCTGCCAGTTACTGCCTACACTTTACTGTAAGAGATTGAGATGCACTCAGGCTAGATCTTACGGACAGCCAGATATAAAAATCTCTGTGGGAACCTCGGGGCAGCACAAAATACTTTCTTTATTGGACGCAAGGGCATCTTGCATGTTTTCATTAGGCGCTATAGATCTGATTTAGGTGGAAAAGCATGAACCTGGAAGGAGAGGCAGGGCAGTCACAACAGGGTATTTATATCGTTCTGCTGAGCATTCATGGATTGATTCGAGGCAAGGAGCTGGAGCTGGGTCGTGATGCCGATACCGGCGGTCAGACAAAGTATGTAGTGGAGCTGGCGCGAGCCCTGGGCGAACATCCAGCTGTGGCTCGGGTAGATTTGGTTACCAGGCGTATTGTAGATGATCAGATTGATCAGGACTATGCAGAGCCAGAAGAGATCCTCTCATCCAGCGCCAAGATAATCAGGATCGACTGCGGTGAAGAGGGATACGTAGCAAAAGAGCAGTTGTGGGACAGCTTGGAGAACTTCTCTGATAACCTTCTCAGCTACCTGAGTGAACAGGACCGCAAACCGGATGTTATCCATGCCCACTATGCTGATGCTGGTCATGTGGGCCTATCCCTGGCGAATCATCTTGGAGTTCCATTAGTTTTTACTGGTCACTCTCTGGGTAGAAGCAAACGTGGGCGCCTTTTGGCTAGTGGTATGAAGGGCAGGGATATTGAGCTGCGCTACAACATGAAGCGGCGCATTGAGGCGGAAGAGGCCACTCTTGGGGTAGCTGACTGTGTAATAACCAGTACTAATCAGGAGGTAGAGGATCAGTACGGTCTATACGACTACTACCAGCCTAATCAAATGCGGGTGGTCCCCCCGGGAACTGATCTGCAGATGTTTACCCCTCCACAGGGAGATGAAAAGCAGAGCGAGATCTTTGATCAACTGAAACGTTTTCTGAAAGAGCCGGACAAGCCCATCATACTTGCTCTTTCCCGTCCCGATCAGCGTAAGAACATAACCACCTTGGTTAGTGTATTTGGCGGGGTTAAGAAACTGCGTCAGCTAGCCAACCTGGTACTGGTTGTTGGTAATCGCGATGATATAGGTGATATGGAGAGTGGCGCCAGAGAGGTGTTGCAGGAAATTCTATATGCGGTTGATCGTTATGATCTGTATGGCCGGGTAGCATATCCCAAACATCACAACTCTGCAGATGTACCTATTCTCTACCGCCTAGCGACGCAATCCAGAGGGGTGTTTGTCAATCCGGCCTTGACGGAGCCATTTGGCCTGACCCTGATTGAGGCATCAGCCTGTGGCCTGCCGATTATTGCAACCGAGGATGGCGGGCCGCGCGATATTATAAAAAATTGCCGCAGTGGTTATCTGATAGATCCACTGGATAAGCAGAATATTGCCGAAGCCTTGATGCATGTTCTGACAGAGCCGAGGAAATGGGACAGACTGTCCCAGAATGGAATAAATGGTGTACGCAGACACTACTCTTGGCAGGCCCATGTAGATAGATATATGGCCATACTGCGTCCCATTATTGATAGGTCAGAACGTCCACCCAAGCTGCAACTCAGGCGCCGGCCCATGCTTTATCACAACCAGGCTATATTTAGCGATCTGGATCAGAATCTGCTGGGAGATCAGTCTGCCCTTGGTCATTTCTCCAAGCTTATTCGGGACAATAGAAAGTGTGTTTCCTTCGGAATTGCCACTGGCAGAACCTTGAAGTCGGCTCTGCATGTTATTAGACGCAACAAAATCCCTCAGCCTGATGTGCTTATAACCAGCCTGGGAACCGAGATCTATTATGCTCCAAATCTGATCGGAGATGCGGCCTGGACTAGGCATATAGATCACCTTTGGGATCCAAAAAACATTCACCGTATTCTGCGGGAACTTCCTGGCTTGCGGCTGCAGCCAAGGAGTGAGAGGAGCAAATATAAACTGAGCTACTACATAGATCCGGAGATAGCTCCGGACAAGGACGAGATCAGGCGATTGCTGCATCAGAATGAACAGACTGCAAATGTGGTTTTCTCGTTTGGACAATTCCTAGACATAACCCCTATTCGCGCCTCAAAAGGATTGGCTTTGCGCTGGTTTTGCGAGCAGTGGGATATACCTTTGGAAAATACCCTGGCTGCGGGTGGTTCCGGGGCAGATGAGGATATGATGCGCGGCAATACCATGGCAGTGGTAGTGGCCAACCGGCATGAGGAGGAGCTCTCTGAGCTGGCCGATATAGAAAAAATATATTTCGCAGGGCAGCCATTTGCAACTGGAATCATGGAGGCAATAGAGCACTACAATTTTCTGGACGCCTGCGAGGTACCTGAATGACGGATGGGCCACTGTTAATCTGTACTGATCTGGATCGAACCTTGATCCCGAACGGTGTGCATCCAGAATCACCCGATGCGATGGATATGTTTAGAAATCTGGTGAGCAGGCCAAATGTCTCTCTTGCCTTTGTTACCGGCAGGCATCGAGCATTGGTTGAAGATGCCATCGAACAATACCTGTTACCACAACCTGACTATGTGATCGCAGATGTAGGTACGACCATATATAAGATCGATTCTGGAAACTGGTCGGTTTTGGAGCGTTGGGGGTGCGTTATAGGTCCTGCCTGGGGAGGGAAGTCCAGGGATGATATTCATACCATGTTAAAAGATATCGGCGAGCTGAAACTGCAAGAGCAACAGAAGCAAAACAGGTTCAAGCTAAGCTATTATCTGCCGCTAGTGTGTGATCAAGAGGAACTGGATCAGGATATTTCGACGCGGTTGCAGGCTGAAGGCATAAGGGCGTCCCTGGTCTGGAGCGTCGATAGTATGGCTGCCGTTGGGTTACTGGATATATTGCCAGCGGCGGCAACCAAACAGCATGCGATAGAGTTTTTAATGGATGAATTGGCCTTTGGCCTTCACAACACTATCTTTGCAGGAGACAGCGGCAACGATATTTCTGTACTTGCCAGTCCGATTAAATCGGTACTTGTGGCCAATGCAGCGGATGATGTGCGGCAGATGGTGATGCGGGAGGCAGAGGCAAGGCTGCATACAGATGCTATCTATCTGGCCAAGGGAGGGTTCAAAGATATGAACGGCAATTACAGCGCAGGCATTCTGGAAGGCATTGTGCATTATCTGCCGCGGGTAGAGCAGTTGCTGAGGATATAGAAATGGATGGGACGCTGGAAAAAAGACCGATAATGTTTGGCGAGGTCCTGTTTGATATGTTTCCGGATGGAAGCGTGGTCCTTGGCGGCGCACCATTTAATGTGGCCTGGCACCTACAAGCATTTGGATTAGCCCCCATGCTGGTATCCAGGGTAGGCGCAGATGCGCTGGGCAGACGGGTGGGCGCAGCAATGCTGGAATGGGGTATGGATAGATCTGGACTGCAAATAGATTCAGCCCACCCCACCGGAACAGTCAATATTACTTTTAACGATGGCGAACCGGAATTTGATATTGTGCCAAATAGGGCCTTTGACTATATCGATCGTTACGCCCTTCCGCCGTACTGGACAACCCGGCCTCTTTACTATGGCACCCTGGCTATGCGTAACAAGGTTTCAAGGGAAACGCTATGGGAGCTGAAGAATAACAGCGAAGGTTTTTCTTTTATGGATGTAAATCTACGCCCACCCTGGTGGTCGCTGGATGATGTCTTAGAGGTGTTGCAGGGGGCTAGCTGCATCAAGGTCAATCATGATGAGCTGAGTCAAATAGTCAAAAAAGGTATAACAGTTGAATCAAAGGTCGAATGGTTACTGATTAACTCGTCGGCCCAGTCTGTCCTGGTAACCCGAGGCAAGGAAGGTGCCATGGTCTTTATGTCAGATGGTTCGCGCGCACACATTGCACCCAAACCGGCGTTGAATGTGGTTGATACGGTCGGCGCCGGGGATGCGTTCAGTGCCATCATGTTACTGGGCCAAATAAAGGAGTGGCCCATTGATCTTACCCTGGAGCGGGCGCAGAGTTTTGCCAGTGCCATCGTCGGGGTGCGTGGGGCGGTGGTTAAAGATATGGAGTTTTACCGTCAGTTTTTGCAATACTGGCCCTCTGAAGAAGAGAAAAGTGATTTAAGCTATCCAGAAGACAGGGAGTTTTCTAAGCCAGTCAATATCGAATAATTCCCTGGAATAATTAACAGCTATGTATGAACAAGTTTCCCACTCCCTGCTAAATGAGATTTTAAGCGAACTCAATCCAGACCTAGAAAAAGAGGATCTGCGCCACTTCTATACCCGGCTGGGAGCCAACTTCTACTCCATACACTCACTGTTCACTCTGCTCTATGGCAAAAGGGATGATTTTAAAGAGCAGATGCAGCGCCTGGTTGAGGCCATGGCCTGTCAGTACATCTATCGTCCTAATCGTCTAAAGCGCGTGGACATTGAAAGAGAGGAGGATCACAACTGGTTCTTAAGTCAGCAACTTGTTGGGATGGCTCTATATAGCGATGGCTTTGCGGAGGATCTAAAAGACCTGACGACCAGGGTGTCTTATTTTCAGGAGCTTGGGGTGAATCTCATTCATATCATGCCTATCCTGAAATGCCCCAAGAAAAACAACGATGGTGGCTACGCCGTAAGTGATTTCAAGGAGATAGATGAAAAGGTTGGGGATTTGAAAGATCTGCATGCCCTGACCCTGGAACTACAGAAGCGCGATATCCTTCTGGTCCTGGACGTGGTGGTTAATCACACATCGAACGAACATGAGTGGGCGAAAAAGGCACGTAAAGGTAAGCAAAAATATCAGGATTACTATTACGTATTTCCCAACCGGGAGGTCCCGGATATGTTCGAAGAGACCCTGCCCGAGGTGTTCCCGGAGACCTCTCCCGGTAACTTCACCTGGGATGAGGAGATGGGCAAATGGGTAATGACCGTATTCAACGATTACCAGTGGGATCTCAACTACAGTAACCCGGCGGTGCTTATTGAGATGCTGGAGATCATCCTGTACTGGGCCAATCAGGGGGCGGATATTGTACGGCTGGATGCGGTGGCCTTTCTCTGGAAGAAGATAGGCAGCACCTGTCAGAACGAACGCGAGGCCCACCTGATTCTGCAGCTGCTGAAGGACTGCTGCCAGGTAACTGCTCCTGGAGTCCTGTTTATTGCAGAGGCGATTGTTGCGCCGGTAGAGATCATCAAATACTTCGGTGAGGATGCGGTGATCGCCAAAGAGTGTGAGGTGGCCTATAACGCCACCTTCATGGCCCTGCTATGGGATGCGGTGGCGACCAAGAATACCAAGCTGTTGCAACAGGGGTTGAAGAGCCTGCCGGATAAGCTGGACCGGGCCACCTGGCTCAACTACATCCGCTGTCATGATGATATCGGCCTGGGTTTTGATGACAGAGATGTGCTGGCTGTGGGATATGAACCCAAGGCGCATCGACAGTTTCTGATTGATTACTACACAGGGGCCTACGAAGACTCCTCTGCCCGTGGACTTGCCTTTGGTCATAACAAAGAGACAGGAGATGCCCGCATATCCGGTTCTTTGGCCTCCCTTATAGGTTTAGAGAGTGCGCTGGATGATAATGATACAGACAGGATTGAACTGGCCATAAAGCGTATCCTTCTGCTGCACAGTATCCTCATGTCATTTGGTGGTATTCCCCTAATCTACTATGGGGATGAAATCGGCACCGTTAACGACAGCACCTACCTTGAGGATGAGAGCAAGGCCAATGACAGCCGCTGGGCCCACAGACCCAAGATAGATTGGGAGAGGGCGGCCCTGCGCCACACCAAGGATACGGTGGAGTATAAGCTGTTCAGCTCCGTCAAGAAGATGATCGCCGTGCGAAAAGAGATTCAGGCATTTGCCGACTATAACAACCGAGAGCTTATCGACGTACAAAACCCCCATCTGTTTGTGTTCTCACGTTTTAATTACCACACCGGGAGCGTGCTAGTGGTGGCAAATTTTGATGATTCGCCACAATACCTGAACCTTAGTGAGATAGGCTCCAAGGTCCTGTCTGAGCAAGGCATGATCTGCGATCTCTGTTCAGGAGAGAGTCCGGCCATGTTCAAAGACCAGCTGGTTATTCCTCCCCTGCACTCTTACTGGCTCTCCGATCAGAACAGGAATATATAGCGCCCTAACGGCACAATACCTTACTGTTTATACGCTCTTTGTTGGTGACTAACAGCCTAACATCTGTATCGGCTGGCTGCTGAAACCTGTTAAACTTGAGCGTCTCACATCTGCCCGCATCGGCAGTTATATTCAAGAAGATGGTAGTACGAATGACGCAGCAGGCAGATAAACAACAAGGCATGAATTCACAGGAAAGCAGGACAGCGTTCTCCCTGGCAGGCATCTACTCCCTACGTATGTTGGGGCTGTTCCTTATCCTCCCGGTATTTGCCCTCTATGCGGAGCACCTGCAAGGGGTAACCCCTATGCTGGTGGGGCTGGCCATAGGGGCCTATGGCCTTACCCAGGCCATGTTACAAATACCATTTGGCATGCTTTCAGACCGCATCGGCCGCAAGCCTGTGATCCTGGGTGGCTTGCTGATCTTTGCCGTAGGTAGTGTGGTTGCCGCCACGTCCGACAGTATCTGGGGGGTAATCATGGGTCGTGCCCTGCAGGGCAGTGGCGCCATAGCGGCAGCGGTTATGGCACTGGCGGCTGACCTGAGTCGGGAGGAACACCGCACCAAGATGATGGCGGTCATCGGCATGAGTATCGGTTTGGCTTTTGTTCTGGCGCTGATTCTGGGACCGGTGCTTAATGGTGTGATCGGTGTGCCGGGCATCTTCTGGCTTACGGCACTGCTGGCCCTGGCCGGGATGGCAATAGTGGTGTTCTTTGTGCCAACACCGGAATCCACTCAGGTACACTGCGATGCCGAGGCGGTTCCGGCTCAGTTTGGACTCGTACTCTCCAACCCCAATCTGTTGCGTCTGGATCTGGGCATATTTGTTCTGCATTTGATAATAACCTCAGTATTTCTGGCAGTGCCTCTGGCGCTGCGGGATATTATCGGGGTTGGAAGCGACAGCCACTGGATGATCTATCTGCCGGTGTTGGTGGTGTCCATACTCTTTATGGTTCCCTTTATCGTAGTAGCGGAAAAGCGCAATAAGATGAAGCCGGTATTTATTGGTGCGGTGCTGACTCTGGTCCTGGCTCAGTCAGGTCTTTATCTGTGGCATGCTTCACTCTCAGGGCTGGTGTTCTCCCTAGTGCTGTTTTTTACCGCGTTCAACCTGCTGGAGTCCATTTTGCCGTCCATAGTCTCCAAGGTGGCTCCTGTTACTGGCAAGGGCACCGCACTTGGGGTCTACTCAACATCCCAGTTTGCCGGTGCCTTTGTAGGTGGTGTGACCGGTGGCTGGATACACGGAGAGTTCGGCCTGGCTGGGGTGTTTCTGTTTGGAGCATCCGCAGCGCTGGTTTGGTTGGTGGTGGCGTCAGGTATGGCGCGTCCGGCCAATCTAACAAACCACATCGTACGTGTTGGCCAGATGGATGAGGCCCAGGCCTGGGCGCTGCAGGAAGAGTTGGCAAAGATAACTGGCGTAGCCGAGGTTGCAGTGGTTGCCGCAGAGGGTATCGCCTATCTAAAGGTGGATAAAACCCTGACGGACTTCACAGAGTTAGATGCATTTTCCAAAGGCAACGAGTAAGATTAACGATTATTTATAACAGACATGGACGAAACAGAAAAACGAGGAGGAAGGGAAAGATTATGGCTACCAGAGGCGTGAATAAGGTAATACTGATTGGAAACCTAGGGCAGGACCCAGATGTTAGATACATGCCTAACGGCAATGCCGTGGCCAATGTAACTTTGGCTACCAGCGAATCATGGAAAGACAAGAACACCGGTGAGACCCAGGAAAAAACCGAGTGGCATCGTGTTGTATTCTTCCGTCGTCTGGCTGAGGTTGTGGGCGAATACCTGAAAAAGGGTTCCAAGGTATATGTTGAAGGTAGATTGCAGACCCGCAAGTGGCAGGACAATAACGGTCAGGATCGCTACACCACCGAGATAGTTGCAGACCAGATGCAGATGCTCGACAGTCGTGGCGGAAGCGCCGCATTTGAAGGTGGTCGTCCGGACCAGCAACAGTCCTCTGCACCAGCTTCAGCCCCAGCGCCTGCCCCGGACCAGGGGTTTGATGACGATATTCCCTTCTAGCGATCATCAAATAGAATAGTTATTTCCTGATAACTGGATTTCCCCCTCACCCCAACCCCTCTCCCCC
>JBNKJS010000002.1:0-14059 GCA_050291365.1 Sedimenticolaceae bacterium
TGGGCATCTCCATGAAGTCCACCGCCGCACCAGTACTGGTTATCTGTGCTGCTATCTGGGGCACTTACGAACTGGCTGGTCTCTATGGTATAGCCATTGCTGCCACCTCTATGCTCTCCATGTCCGGCATCATCGTTGCCCTGGACGCCTACGGTCCTATCACCGATAACGCCGGTGGTATCGCCGAGATGGCTGAGCTGGACGAGAAGATCCGTAACATCACCGATCCTCTGGATGCCGTAGGCAACACCACCAAGGCAGTTACCAAGGGTTACGCTATCGGCTCTGCCGGTCTCGCCGCCCTGGTACTGTTTGCAGACTACACCCATACCCTGAATACCCATCTGAGCAGGGATATCACCTTTGACCTCTCCAACCATATGGTTCTGATCGGCCTGCTGATCGGTGGCCTGGTGCCCTTCCTGTTCGGTGCTATGGCGATGGAAGCTGTTGGTAAGGCCGCTGGCGGTATCGTAAACGAGGTGCGTCGTCAGTTTAAAGAGATGCCAGGCATCATGGATTACACCCAGAAACCGGATTACTCCAAGGCTGTAGACATGCTGACCAAGGCAGCGATCAAGGAGATGATTATTCCTTCACTGCTGCCTATCGCCGTACCTGTTCTGGTTGGCCTACTGCTTGGAGCCCAGGCTCTTGGTGGCCTGCTGATCGGCACCATCGTTACCGGTCTGTTCGTGGCCATCTCCATGACCGCCGGTGGCGGCGCATGGGATAACGCCAAGAAGTACATCGAAGATGGCAACTTCGGCGGCAAGGGTTCCGATGCCCATAAGGCAGCGGTTACCGGTGACACCGTAGGCGACCCCTACAAAGACACCGCCGGCCCTGCAATCAACCCGCTTATCAAGATCATCAACATCGTGGCCCTGCTAATTGTGCCACTACTATAAGCTAAACCTGATGACCTGAAGCTAAAAGGCCGGCTATAATAGCCGGCCTTTTTTATCATTAGCTTATAGGTGTTCCCATGAATCTGGATCGCGTCAGTACCGGCAAGGATGTACCAAATGAGATCAACGTCATCATTGAGATCCCAGCCCATTCAGACCCAGTAAAATACGAGCTGGACAAAGAGACTGGCGCAATGTTCGTCGATCGCTTCATGTCCACCGCCATGCAGTATCCATGTAACTACGGCTACGTGCCCCACACCCTCTCCAAGGATGGCGACCCGGTGGATGTGCTGGTCTTGACTCCCTATCCACTGATCTCTGGTTCTGTAATCCAGTGCCGTCCGGTAGGGGTACTAAAAATGACCGATGAGTCTGGTGATGACGCCAAGATCCTGGCCGTACCTGTGGATAAACTCTGCCGCTCATATCGTAAAATCACCGGCTTTCGTGATGTGCCAGAGGGAGAGCTCAACCGCATCTCTCACTTCTTCGAACACTACAAAGACCTGGATGAGGGTAAGTGGGTTCGGGTCGAGGGTTGGGGTGGTCTGGATGAAGCCAAACAGGAAATCAACGACAGTATAGAGATGTACAATAGCGCGCCGGAAAAACCCAATTTCTAGTTATGTCCATTCACTTGTATAATCTCCCAACTTTAACGCCAGCCCTTAATTAGGCTTGCAGTTTTTTATACCTAATATCAGGCAGTTACCAAGCTTATGAAGATTTGTATCTTATCCGATAGCCACGACCACATTGTCCTGCTAGATGTTGCGGCTACCGAGGCAAAAGAACGCGGGGCTGAGGCTATACTCCACTGCGGAGACATAGTGGCCCCCAGCACCCTGAAGTGTCTCAAAAAGCTTAGAATTCCGGTTCATGCCATTCACGGCAACAACACTGGCGACCTTTACACCATGGGACTAATGGCGGCAAAACCAGGCAATTTGATCGAATACCACGGTATGGATGCAAAGCTTAATATTGGCGGAAAGCGCATCTTTCTGGTCCACTACCCCCACTACGCCCGCGCCATGGCCACAACCGGAGATTGGGATCTAGTATGCTGCGGTCACAGCCATAACTACAGAGAGGAGTGGGTGCCTAACATCAAGAATGGAAAAACCCTGATGCTGAATCCAGGTACAATAGGTGGCGTGGGAAATGCCCCGGCTACCTACATTTTGCTTGACCTTGAGACCATGGAGCTTGAGAAATTAGAGGTCTCCAAGAGCATTGAAAAGGATACTCCGCCTCCTGAGGAGGATTACAACCAACCTGCCTACTGAGTTTAAATCTTGGTTCAGGGTGATACGCAACATGAACCCAATCTACCATCAGGCTAAATTTCTTGTGAGCGCGGCCAAACTATCCCAGACCCCGCCAGACCAGGGGATGGAGGTTGCCTTCGCTGGCCGCTCTAACGCCGGCAAATCTAGCGCCCTGAACACCCTATGCCAACAGAAGGCCCTTGCCAGAACCAGCAAAACCCCAGGCCGCACCCAGCTTTTAAACTTTTTCTCTGTTGATGAACAGAGACGCCTGGTCGATCTCCCCGGATACGGCTTCGCAAAGGTATCAGAACAGATCAAACAGCAGTGGCAGCAGGCCTTGGCGGATTATCTGGAAAACCGGCAATCCCTGCGCGGGGTGATCCTGCTTGTGGATGTGCGCCATCCCCTGAAACAGTTTGACCAGCAAATGCTGGAGTGGAGCAATCAGATCGACCTGCCGGTACACATTCTCCTGACCAAGGCAGACAAACTGGGACGCGGCGCGGCGGCAAAAAGCCTACAGCAGGTTAGCAGGGAGATCCGCCAATTTGGTGACAAGGTTACTGTTCAACTATTCTCCGCCCTGAAACGCCAGGGAATAGATGAGGCTCATGGAGTGTTGGATGAGTGGCTGGAGCTAGAACAACCTACTGATTAAAAAGGAATTTCTTGCAGACTATCACTACAGCAATCCATGGACAAAAAAAGATCCCGGCACCAAAAGGGGAGGGAAGGCGACCGGGATCCGATGGCCCGGCTAGGGTTGCCGGGTATACGAACCATCTGGGGAAAGATGGCTCGGCGTTTTTCAACGCACGTATGTGAGACTGCCCGGTTTTGCAAAAGTTCCACCAAAAATATGGGTCAGTGAGCCTCGTCCCAGTTGTCGCCCACCCCAATATCCACCACTAACGGCACCCGCAGCTCTGCCGCCCCTTCCATAAAGGCGCGAATCTGCTCACAGGCAGAATCCAGTTGCTCCTGCTCAATCTCAAACACCAGCTCATCATGTACCTGCATAATCATCTTAACCGCTGGCTGCTCGGTTTCAATCCAGTTATCTACCGCCAGCATAGCCCGTTTAATAATATCCGAAGCCGTACCCTGCATAGGGGCATTAATGGCAGTGCGCTCCGCAGCGGCCCTACGCTGCTGGTTCTTGGCGTTGATCTCGGGCAGGTAGAGACGGCGGCCAAACACCGTCTCCACATAGCCCTTATTGTGGGCATCTGACCTTATTTCATCCATAAACTGCTTCACCCCAGGATAGCGCTCGAAATATAGATCGATATAGCTCTGAGCCGTGGCCCTATCCACATTGAGCTGTCGGGAGAGACCAAAGGCAGACATACCATAGATCAGCCCGAAGTTGACCGCCTTGGCGGAGCGACGCTGCTCATCCGTTACCTCATCCAGGGAAGAGCCAAATACCTCGGAAGCTGTGGCCCGGTGAATATCCGCCCCACTGGCGAAGGCATCTAATAGCCCTTGATCTCCAGAGAGATGGGCCATGATACGCAGCTCAATCTGTGAGTAGTCCGCGGCAACCATGCGGTATCCCTCCTGCGGAATAAAGGCCTGGCGAATAAGGCGACCCTCTTCGTTGCGTACCGGAATATTCTGTAGATTGGGGGAAGAGGAGGAGAGCCTGCCTGTAGCTGCCACCGCCTGATGATAAGAGGTATGCACCCGACCGCTGTCCCGATCCACCATCTGGGGCAACTTATCAGTATAGGTGGACTTCAGTTTGCTAAGGCCGCGATGCTCCAGGATAACCTTAGGCAGCTCATAATCCATATCCGCCAGCTCCTGCAATACCGACTCTGCAGTAGAAGGGGCACCTTTTGGGGTCTTAGAGATAACAGGCATCTCCAGCTCATCAAAAAAGATGGCGCCGATCTGCTTAGGGGAACCTAGATTAAAGGGGCGGCCGGCAACCTCGTAGGCGCGCTGCTCCAGTTCGTGCAGGGTTGCAGCAAAGCGTTGGCTCTGCAGGTTAAGCATCTCACTGTCTATACGCACCCCGGTTCGCTCTATGCGTGATAGCACCGGCACCAGGGGCATCTCCATATCACTGAATACACTCTTCAGCGCCCCCTCCCTCTCCAGCTCAGGCCATAACCTCTGGTGCAGACGCAGGGTGATATCCGCATCCTCGGCGGCGTAAGGGGCGGCCTGTTCCAGAGGGACCTGGTCGAATGTGATCTGTTTGGCCCCCTTACCTGCCACATCCTCATATTTGATGGTGGCATGGCCGAGGTACTTGCTAGCAAGGGAATCCATGTCGTGACGTGAGGCGGTAGAATCCAGCACGTAGGACTCCAGCATGGTATCGAACGCGATCCCGCGCATCTCGATCCCGTAGTTAGCCAATACGCTCATATCATACTTGAGGTTCTGCCCCACCTTGGGACGACTGGCATCTTCCAACAGCGGCTTGAGGCGCTGTAGCACATAGTCAGGTTTTAGCTGTTCTGGCGCGCCCGGACAGTTGTGAGCCACCGGGACATAGGCCGCCTCGCCCGGCTCTATGGCAAATGAGAGCCCCACCAGCTCTGCCTGCATATAGTCCAGGCTGTTGGTCTCGGTATCGAAGGCAAACAGCTCGGCCTGCTCCAGGCGCGCCAGCCATGCCTCGAAGCTATCCTTATCCAATATCGTCTGGTAATCGCCCGCTATCGGCTCAGGTATACGAGACTCAGATTCAGGTTCAGATAATGTCGCCGACGTCTCACCCAGGCTGTCCAGTAACCGTTTCGACTCAAGCCGGGTGAAGTGCTGTTTCAGGGCAGGGATATCGGCCTCTGCCGGCTTGAGTTGTATGGGAGTAAGCTCCAGCTCCACATCCAGCTTTATGGTGGCGAGCTGCCGTGCCAGGGGAAGCTGCTCCAGACTATCGCGCAGGTACTCTCCCACCTTACCCTTGATCTCATCGGCATGGGCCATGAGATTATCCAGGGAGTCGTACTCTCCCAACCATTTGGCTGCGGTCTTGGGTCCGCACTTGGGAACTCCTGGGATATTATCAGAGCTATCCCCCACCAGAGCCAGATAGTCGATGATCTGCTCCGGCTTCACCCCGAACTTCTCCACCACACCCTCGGTATTGGTAATCTTGTCCGACATGGTGTTGATCAGGGTTACATGGTCATCCACCAGTTGTGCCATATCTTTGTCGCCGGTGGAGATCAGTGTGTTCAAGCCATGCTCTGTAGCCTGCCTGGCCAGGGTGCCGATGACGTCGTCCGCCTCCACGCCACTCTCTATGATAAGTGGCAGACCCATGGCCTGTATGATGTTGTGCAGCGGTTTGATCTGATCTCGCAGATCATCCGGCATGGGCGGGCGGTTGGCCTTGTACTCGCTGTAGATCTGATTGCGGAAACTACCACCGGGGGCATCGAAAACCACCGCCACATGCTCCGGCTTATACTCATCCAGCAGCTTACGCAGCATATTAAGAACGCCCACGATGGCACCCGTGGGCTCACCCTTTGAGTTGGTCAGGGGCGGCAGGGCATGGTAGGCGCGAAACAGGTAGGAGGAGCCATCCACCAGGATAAAAGGTTGGGTTGTTGTCATTGCTTATTTAGGATCGGTTGCTATTTACACCACTTCTTTACTTCCGCGCGCGCCTTGGATATCTCCGCATTTCGCTCCTGATCCGAAAGATATTTGCGCTCCTGATTGGGCAGCCGCTTATACAAAGAGCCATGCTCCAAATACTCAGTAAGTCTGGTTTTCGCGTATTCACATTTGGCCTTGCGTTGTTTCTTCTCCTTGCGCTTTTTTGCCGCCTCCTCCTTTTTCTCTTCCCTCTCACGCTTATACTGTTCCAGCAACCGGCCTCGTGCCTCCTTCCTATCCATTGGCGCAGTCTCCTCAGAGACAGCACCCTGATTACGAATTATAACTTCATCAGTTGTCTCCGCCTCAGGTGGGGGCCGATCACCAAATTGGACCCTGCCATTCTCATCAACCCATTTATAGACCCCAGCAGGTGCGCTGACCATAACCAACAACACCGTAAGAAACAGAGTGGTTTGTAATAAGCGGCTTACTAACATTTTTCCTAATCCTTTAACTAGATATATTACTATTCAAACAGTGCACGTTTCTCATCCGGGCTGACCTCGGTGTCTGGCCTGATATGGTCATATGACCTGTGGCAGACCAGATTCCTCCCCTCATTTTTAGCGCGATAGAGCATGGCATCAACCTGTTTCACGAACTCCTCGTGGCCAATTACATCTCCCATTATAAAGGTATCCACCCCCATGCTAGCAGTATATTCGATCACACCGCCATCAACCTCGACCGCTGCCGCCATAATATTTTCACGTAGGCGATTGGCTACACTAACTGCCAGGGGCAGATGAGTGCCAGGCAGGATGATAGCGAACTCCTCTCCTCCATAACGACAGGGAATATCTATCTTGCGCAGTGTCTGTTTCATTAACTCGGCACACCTGCGCAGAACCTGATTTCCCGCCTCATGACCCCAGGTATCATTTACCTGCTTGAAGTGATCCAGATCCAACAGAATCATGCTTGTGGGTTGACCGGTACGGCGGGTACGCTCCAGCTCCTGATCCAGGACCAGGGAAAAATGGCGATAGTTATAGAGTCCAGTCAAGGTATCTGTATGCACCAATTGCTCCAGCTCATCGCTGGACTCGCGCAACTCAACCAGCTCATCAAGAATTTGACACTCGTGCTCCCCTACCGGGCAGTCTGGCTTATTATGGTCACTAGATGGCATATAAGATAAAACAGGATTGTTATGTTGGTCTATATAGTAGAAGGTTAGCCGGTAACTTGCACTGGTTAACTGAAATAATACATGCTGAAACCTTTTACATAAACCCACATAAAAAAACGGGCGCCGAAGCGCCCGTTTCCTTTTTGCACACTAACGGGAGTTATTATGTGCTTGAACCACGAGAACCTACGAACTCAGGATATGCCTCAAGTCCACACTCGCTGAGATCCACACCTTCGTATTCCTCTTCCTCGGAAACCCTGATTCCAACAGTAGCCTTCAGGATCATCCAGACTACAAAACTGGCGATGAAGGTCCAGGCAAAGATGGTTACCAGACCAATGATCTGAGCCATAAAAGTAGCGTCAGAGTTGGTCAGAGGAACCGCTAGCAGCCCCCACATACCGACAACACCATGAACCGAGATAGCACCCACAGGATCGTCCAGCTTCATCTTATCTATAGCGGTGATAGCAAATACCACCAGTGCGCCACCAAAGGCACCAATCAAGGTTGCTTCCAGAGGGCTTGGAGTCAGAGGCTCAGCGGTAATAGCAACCAGACCGGCCAAAGCGCCGTTCAGGGTCATGGTCAGATCAGCCTTGCCGAACATCATGCGGGCAATGATCATTGCGGCCACAACACCACCGGCAGCAGCAGCATTAGTATTCACAAATACCGCAGCAACAGCGTTGGCCTCACCCACATTGGAGAGAATCAACTCAGAACCACCGTTGAAGCCGAACCATCCCAACCAGAGAATAAAAGTACCCAAGGTAGCCAGAGGCAGATTAGCGCCAGGAATGGCCTTTATCTCGCCATTAGCACCATACTTGCCCTTACGTGCCCCAAGCAACATAACACCAGCCATGGCCGCAGTTGCTCCACACAGATGCACTACACCAGAACCGGCAAAGTCACTAAAACCAAGTCCATCAAGGAAACCACCGCCCCACTTCCAGTAACCCTGCATCGGGTAGATAAAGCCGGTCATTACCACGGCGAAGGCAAGGAAGCTCCAAAGCTTCATACGCTCTGCCACGGCACCGGAGACAATGGACATGGCGGTAGCTACGAATACAACCTGGAAGAAGAAGTCTGACATACCTGAGTAGTAGTCTCCATCATACCAACCAGCAGGATCCTGCTTCAGTACAGCTGCCGGATCATTATCACCGCCGAACATAAAAGAGAAATCCAGTGCCGGAATAATACCGTTACCGCCGTCTGGATACATGATGCTGTAGCCACACAGCATGTACATAATACATGCGATAGCAAACAGCGAGACGTTCTTGGTCAGGATCTCGGCCGTATTCTTGGCACGGACCAAACCCGCCTCCAACATGGCGAAACCTGCCGCCATCCACATAACAAGCGCGCCGGACACAAGGAAGTAAAACGTGTCTAGTGCGTATCTAAGATTGAGAATATCTTCCACTTTCTTACCCTCCAGTTAGGATATGTAAACTCTTTGAGGCTTTTTAGTCCTCTGAGGACCTACCGATCCCCCCGAAATAGTGTCTATTTAAAACAACTTCAGCGCAGAAATGTTGATCTTCCAGATCTGATAGCAACGCCTTCAATAACCAACCAACTCTTTTTCATAAGATCCCACTTCAGGCATCCAGCTATTTGTAGTATCAGAAGACGATAACATCGGCTTGGTCAGTTATAGTTAGTTAAAGGCCAATCAAAGGGCCTCAGGTCCAGTCTCACTGGTCCTGATGCGAACAACCTGACCAAGTTCGGTGACAAAAATCTTGCCGTCACCAATCTTGCCGGTCTTGGCCGCATTGGTAATGGAGTCAATCACCTGATCAACAATTCCATCATCAACCGCAACATCCACCTTTATTTTGGGTAGAAAATCCACCACATACTCAGCGCCACGATAGAGTTCAGTGTGCCCTTTCTGACGTCCAAAACCCTTCACCTCGGTAACAGTAATACCGGAAATGCCGAGATCAGACAGGGACTCTCTCACATCATCTAACTTGAATGGCTTAATAATTGCTGTAACCATTTTCATATGTTTTCTCCTAAAGCTTTCGTACACCTTAGCCAATCATAAATTAATAGAGCCTAATGCATTTTGCATTTTCAAATAAGCACCTAACGTGCCAACACATATTTATCCTTTTATTACAAGCAGTTATGCTATGACAACAATCTTAAAACAGGCGGCGTGCACCAAAAACGACCCCGCATGTACAGCGCAAATCTATTGCGCACTGTTTTTGTGCCTGGACATAAAGCACCGACAAAGCTAACCTTTCGCCATGATTGATAAGAGCATATTAGATGATTTAGCCAAACGGGTTACGGAGGCTGTCCCTGATGGTCTGAAATTCCTACAGGAAGATCTGGAAAAGAACATAAGAACCACTCTGGAGGCTGGACTCTCGCATCTAGATCTGGTCACCCGTGAAGAGTTTGACCTACAGACCGCAGTATTGGCACGCACCAGAGAGAAACTGGAACGACTGGAAAAGGTGGTCGCTGAGCTGGGGGCTGAGCCTGAGTAAACCATAACAATTAAACTGCCATGGATGGTAACGATGTCACTAGCAACACTCTATAGCCGTGCCCATGACGGCATCAACGCGCCCCTGGTTTCCGTTGAGGTACATATAACCAACGGCCTACCATCTCTATCCATAGTTGGACTGCCCGAAATGGCGGTAAGAGAGAGCAAGGACCGGGTCCGGGGCGCCATTCTAAATTCGCGCTTCGAATTTCCCACTCGGCGCATAACCGTAAACCTGGCCCCGGCAGATCTACCCAAAGAGGGTGGTCGCTTCGATCTACCTATAGCCCTGGGTATACTCGCCGCCTCCGGGCAGATCCCGAAACAGGAGTGTTCCGGCTACGAATTTGCAGGCGAGTTAGCCCTATCGGGTGAGCTGCGATCGATTAAGGGGGTGCTGCCCATTGCCCTGGCAACCAAGGCGGCCTCGCGCTCACTGATAATCCCACAGCAAAACGGAGAGGAGGCGGCCCTGGTAAACGACATCAGTGCCTATACCGCAACTAACCTGCTGGAGATTTGCGAGCACCTTATCCAGGGCAGACAGCTAAGACCTGCAACCTTTTCCGCCCCAACATCAATAAACGCTCCAATCTCGGACCTCTCTGATATTCGTGGCCAAACTCAGGCCAAGCGCGCCCTGGAGGTAGCGGCGGCAGGCGGCCACTCCATGCTTATGATTGGACCACCTGGCTCCGGCAAGTCCATGCTGGCCAGCAGACTGCCTGGAATCCTGCCCTCCATGACAGAATGTGAAGCCCTCGAGAGCGCCGCGATCCTCTCCATCAGCGATCAGGGCTTTGATTTCAACAACTGGAAGTGCCGACCATTCCGCAACCCGCACCACACGGCGTCTGGCATCGCCCTGGTGGGAGGCGGCAGCAGTCCCAGACCCGGTGAGATATCTCTAGCCCATCAGGGGGTTATGTTTCTCGATGAACTGCCGGAGTTCGACCGGCGTGTACTGGAGGTACTGCGTGAACCCATGGAATCGGGCAGCATCACCATCTCCAGGGCAGCAAGACAGGCTGAGTTTCCTGCCAGATTCCAGCTTGTAACCGCCATGAACCCCTGCCCCTGCGGCCATCTGGGAGATACGGCAGGGCATTCCTGTAGCTGCACCTCAGATCAGGTTAACCGTTACCGCCAGCGTATCTCAGGCCCCCTGCTTGACCGCATAGACATCCATATTGAGGTCCCCAGGGTTCCACCTCAGCAACTGCAACATACCACGCCGAACAGTTGCGAATGCAGCCATCAGGTGCGCTCGCGGGTAGAAAAGGCGCGCAGGATCCAGTTGCAACGCTGCGGACTTCCCAATACCGCCCTAACCAGCAGGGAGGTGGAGCAGTTCTGCCAGCTCGACACGGAGGCGATGCGACTACTGCACCGGGCCATGGAGCAGCTGGGGCTATCCGCACGCGCCTACCACCGCATCCTGAAACTGGCCCGCACCATCGCCGACCTGGATAAGCAGGAGAACATCCACACCAGCCATCTGGGTGAGGCCATTGGGTATCGACGGCTGGATCGCAACTGACCCACACCGACCTCAGATCTCCCCTTGCCCTTAATTAATGACACAAATGGGATAGAGCAAGGCCCAGTATCCAGGCTAGAATAGGCTAGGGCTGTCAAATATCACCTTCTGCATACGGACAAACAATGGAAAATAAAATCCAAGGCAAACTTCGCTCCCTCGGAGATCGCATAGACAAATCTCCAGCCCTGAAAACCGGCATGATTCTGATCCTGGCAGCGATCGCGGTGTTGGCCGGTCTGTACTCCGAATCTGCCTATGTCAAGGCGGCCGCAGTAGTGATACTGGCCCTGACCGCTGCCCAACTGGTAGATGTAACAGTGGGGCTGATCATCCGCAGATATACCCAGAAACCTGAGAGCGCTATAAATAACAAACTGGTTGGAATCCTGCACCAACCGCTATCCTGGACAGTGATACTTATCGGTCTGGGGATTGCGATCTCCCTGGTCGAGACCCCGGCTGGACTTGAGCAGACAATCAAGTCGGTTGTCTTTAGTATCCTGGTATTCCTCTGGATGTTGTTTGCCCTGCGCGCATCCCGTATGCTGTTACAGCGCATGAGCCGA
This sequence comes from Sedimenticolaceae bacterium, assembly GCA_050291365.1. Classification (GTDB taxonomy): domain Bacteria; phylum Pseudomonadota; class Gammaproteobacteria; order Chromatiales; family Chromatiaceae; genus JAAGZL01. The sequence continues at coordinate 11,590 of JBNKJS010000002.1, forward strand.
CGCAAAAATACAGCCCTGCTGGTGCGTTCTCAAACCCTGCCCCTATTTACCAACCTTGCCGCAGTGATCATAGTTGCCCTGGGGGTCTATTTCATCTTCCAGGCCTGGAAGATAGACATGACCGCCTGGCTGGCTTCAGCCGGTATCATCGGTATCGCGGTGGGTTTTGCCGCCAAGGATACCCTGGCGAATCTCTTCTCCGGCGTCTTTATCATGGCCGATTCTCCCTACAAACTGGGAGACTACGTGGTGATAGACGATAGCGTGCGCGGCAAGATCACCCATATGGGAATACGCAGCACCAGATTGCTGACTCGGGACGATGTTGAGGTAACCATACCCAACTCCCTCATGGGCAACAGCAAGGTGGTAAACGAGTCTGGCGGCCCCCATGAGAAGTACCGCATACGAATCAATGTGGATGTTGCCTACGGTACAGACCTGGATCAGGTAGTAGAGATACTTGAGAAGTTAGCCGATGGGGAGCCGGAGGTGTGTACCTCGCCCGAGCCCAGAGTACGCTACCGCGCCTTCGGCAACTCCGGGGTTAATCTCGAATTATTAGCTTGGGTGGAGGAGCCGGAGCTACGTGGCAAAGTAGTGCATCTGCTAGTCATGGCAATCTATAAGGCCTTTCGCCAGGAGGGCATTGAGATCCCCTACAGCAAGCAGGAGCTGTTCATTAAAGAGCTGCCGACTCCAGCAAAAACCCCCGCATCACCACGGGCCAAAAGCGCCAAGAAGACGACCGCCAAACGTTGATTACTCACCTATCAGATGAAGAGACGCCAGGCTACCCAAGGCCTCACGCATATCGGCCATGGTCGGCTTCTCTGCCTCTGCCGGAACAGCCAGCCACCCGCGACAGGTTAACCGATACACATTGGGTTGCTCAGCAGACTGCAACCACATATGTACTGCATGCATGATCATGGCGTGATCACTATCGTGATGGTGCCATCTGAGCGCAGCGATCTTTAGATGCTCCAGCGACACCACATGGTTGATATCACGGCCTGCCTTAGACACAACAAAGCTACCAGGTTGAATAATGGTAGGTTCCTGGGTTAACTTCCATACCTCAAAGTTACAGCTTGGATAGTAACGATCAAATTTAGCCTTGGCCACCACCCTGCCACGCTGGAGAAAGACCCTGGTCTCCCCCGCTGGCACCAGCAGCTGTTTCTTGATCTTCACCGAACTGCCGGCGGTTGGAATGATATAGGATGGATCGGTGGTAACCCCGGCGCGGCAACCAGCCAACAATAAAATGGCCAAGACAATAACCACCCGCCTGCTCATTCTCAAAGCCCTCACTCCAAGGTGCGTAATAACTGTCTGGAAAGTATAACAACCCTTTGAGCTTCCTTTGGCATCGAATAGGGTATAATTTGCCAACTCTCCTGCTCATTACGCTGGCGTAGCCAGTTACGGATACCATGCTTCGATTCAATCAATTAAGCCTGCGCCGCGGCGCCAGACTCCTCTTTTCCGATGCCAGCATCACCGTCCATCCAGGTCAAAGAGTTGGCCTAACCGGGGCCAACGGCACCGGCAAATCCAGTCTGTTCGCCATGATCAAGGATGAGATCCATCCAGATGAAGGGGATTTCTACCGCCCCAAGGAGTGGGTGATTGCCCATGTAGCCCAGGAGACTCCGTCCGATACCCGTGCCACCATTGAATATGTGCTGGATGGTGATGTGGAACTGCGCCAGACCGAGCAGGCGCTGAAACAGGCGGAGCAGGCCCATCAGGGGGAACGTGCCGCCGAGCTGCATGCTCATATGGACACCATAGATGGCTATACCGCCCGCTCCCGCGCTGCACGACTACTACACGGACTCGGCTTTCAGCCGGGGGAAGAGGAACAACCGGTCAACCAGTTCTCGGGCGGTTGGCGTATGCGCATGAATCTGGCGCGCGCCCTGATGTGTCGTTCCGACCTACTGCTACTGGACGAACCCACCAACCATCTGGACCTGGATGCGGTTATCTGGCTGGAGTCCTGGCTCAAGAGCTACAAAGGCACCCTACTGCTGATCTCCCATGACCGGGACTTTCTGGATGCGGTAACCAGCCATATCGCCCATATCGAGCAAGAGCGCATCACCCTCTACAGCGGCAACTACTCCGCCTTTGAACACACACGGGCAGAGCGACTGGCCAACCAGCAGGCCGTCTACGAAAAGCAGCAACGTGAAATCGCCCACATCCACAGCTATGTAGAGCGCTTTCGCGCCAAGGCCACCAAGGCGCGCCAGGCCCAGAGCAGAATAAAAGCGTTAGAGCGCATGGAGCTGATCGCTCCAGCCCATGTGGACTCTCCCTTCCATTTTACTTTCAAGGAACCAGAAAAAAATCCGCGTCCACTGCTGAAACTGGAGCAGGCCAGCGCCGGCTATGGGGAACAGACTATTCTGGATGGCATAAATCTGAATCTATCGCCAGGAGACCGCATCGGGCTGCT
>JBNKJS010000003.1:0-176712 GCA_050291365.1 Sedimenticolaceae bacterium
TAAACAACACCGGTGGTCCGATCACGGTTAGCTACATAATAGGCGGAAGCGCCACCCCGACGGCTGACTACACAGCGCTGTCGGGTACAGTGGTGATCGCCAACGGATCAGACAGTGCGACCATAGACGTAAGCGGTATCATAGATGACGATCTGCTGGAGAGTGACGAGACGGTAATAGTCACCTTGACCGGAACAGATAATGGCGCGGTGGGAGTAGACGGATCAGCCGATACCGCAACAGTAACTATCGCAGACAACGAGACATCCCAGGTAAGCATAGAGGCGACCGATCCCAATGCGAGCGAGACCGGATCAGATCCTGGCCAGTTCACAGTAACCCTGGACCATGTAAACAACACCGGTGGTCCGATCACGGTTAGCTACATAATAGGCGGAAGCGCCACCCCGACGGCTGACTACACAGCGCTGTCAGGTACAGTGGTGATCGCCAATGGATCAGACAGTGCGACCATAGACGTAAGCGGTATCATAGATGACGATCTGCTGGAGAGTGACGAGACGGTAATAGTCACCTTGACCGGAACAGATAATGGCGCGGTTGGAGTAGACGGATCAGCCGATACCGCCACGGTGACTATAGAGGATAACGAATATGCCCCAGTGGCTGTTGACGACAGCGGGTTAGTCAACGAAGACGAAACACTCACTGTAGATGTAATAAATGGTGTACTACAAAATGATAGTGATGGTGATATAGGGGACATATTAACCGTTACAGACATTCGTACCGGTCCAGAGATGGGAAGCGGAACTTCGGGAACAGTTGGCAGTGCATTGATCGGCAGTTATGGCACGTTAACCCTTAATGCTGATGGCAGTTATAGCTATGTCACAGATCATGCTGCGACAGATTCTTTGGCAGAGGGAGAGTCGGTAAACGATACCTTTACCTATACAGTAAGCGATGGGAATGGCGGAAGCGACACTGCTGCCCTGACTATAACAATCGATGGGGTAAATGATGCACCGATAATCGCTCCTGCATACGCAACTGTTTCCGAAGAGGGTCTCGCCAATGCTAATCCAGACGACACTGGTACGCCATCCGATACGACTAATGAGGTTGCATACAGTGGCACACTTAATATCAGCGATGTCGATAGCACCTCTTTCAACGTAACATTCAGTACACCAACAGAAGCACTGTATTCAAACGGTGAGGAGATTAGTTGGGCCTTGGATGGCGGCAACCAAACGTTAACGGGCTCTACAACTACGGGCGGGACAATCTTTACGGCAACTGTCGACAATGATGGCAACTACACTGTTACGTTGCATGCTCCTCTGGACCATCCAGATGTTTCAGTAGAAGATATTCTTTCGTTTGATATCGGGGTGAATGTCTCCGACGGCGCATCATCAAGCAATGGAACCATCACAGTCAATATCGAAGACGATATGCCCGTTAGCGGTACCTTCAATCACACGCTCGGAGTCCCCGAGGGGATGACCAACGTAATGTTGATTATGGATCATTCAGGCAGTATGAAAGGTTCAGAGCTGGTTAATATGAAGGCAGCACTTATAGAAATGCTAAATGCATACAGAGATACAGGTCAGGTGGCGGTACAACTGGTCAGCTTCGGACATGTAGGTACGACAGTTGATGATGGTGGGTGGGTGTCTATCGATAGTGCCATTACCTATATCTCTGGTCTGGATGATTCAGATATGGATGGTCTAGCAACAAACTATGATGAAGCTCTGGCAGAGGCAGAATTGGCGTTTGCTGAAATTAATGGGAAATTGACAGGTGATGGCGTGCGTAACGTCTCCTATTTTCTGTCTGATGGTAAACCTTCACCTTATGATTCGTACGGTATCAACAGTACAGAGGAAGCTGCGTGGGAAGAGTTCTTGGCAGCTGACGATAACAAGATCGATTCTTTTGCTGTAGGTTTTAATAATGCAGATATTTCAGAGCTACAGCCAATCGCCTATAACGGCATTGATGATACGGAACGTCCTGCTCTGGATGCAACGCCCCCCAATGACCTGACGGATATCCTTGTTGGTACAGTAACCTATACAATCCCAGAGACCAGCATTTTTGGAGACATTAACTCTAATGGTTTTGGCGCGGATGGTGTAGATGGTTATGTGCTCAGCATTGATATTAATGGCGAGCTATATACCTACGATGTAGCCAACAACCGGGTTCTTGATCAAGACAGTAATGTGATTGGTACCGGTTCGGTCTTTAGTGCTGAAACATCTCACGGCGCCATCATTGAGATTGATATGGCGGCGGGTACATATACCTATACAGTCTCAGTATCTGCTCCGATGCCGTTTACAGAAGGATTCGATTGTATCCTCAAGGATTATGATGGGGATACCAGCCAGGGTACGCTGGTTCTGAATGTGAATCACGAAGAATATTCCGGACCGAGCGCAATAGATGAAGTTCAGATGGTTTCACCAACTTACGCATCTGGTGGCCTCTTCGGTGAGTATTATGCATACACTCAAGGATCTGACGGAGGCAATCTGTGGAACTTATCAGACGTAACGCCATTTATTGAGAACAATAGTGCAGATGCAACCTATATCGCCTCCAACCTGTTCTATTCAGCAGGCAGTAGCGATTTGGCAGCAGATGGCCATTTAGAAACCTTCCTCGGGAGTGATGCAGCTAGTTTAAGTGTTACAGATCCAGCTACTGGTACAGACGCGATTATCCATATTGAAGGGAACATTACGCTTAATGTAGGAACATATAATTTCGGCGTTAGGTCTGACGACGGTTATGCTATCTACATTGACGGTGTCAATGTTGCAATGTATGACGGTATTCAGTCCGCAACATCAAGAGATCATAGTCCATTTACCATTGACCAGTCAGGTGCTCATCATATTGAGATTATCTACTGTGACGCGGGTGGCAACTATGTATTTCAACCAGAGTTACGACTAGATGGGGGAAGTTATCAGCACCTATCGGCATATGAGTTGCAGTATGCAACACAAACGCCTGGCTCTGTTCATGGTGCGGTCTTAGATAATATTGATTTTGGTCCCGACGGAGCGGGGCAGATAGACAGTATCGCCTATGATGGTACAACCTATAATGCGTCTGATTATACCAGTTCAGGCAACAGCGTAGATATAGTTACAGTAAATGGTGATCAACTAACATTTAACTTCTTGAGCGGCGAATACACATTCGATAATAGCGTGGGAGCGGCCCATACGGAGACATTTATAGTAACAGCTTCTGATAGTGATGGAGACAGTGTCGCATTTGATCTCCGTTTTGGGGTGACGGAAGCCGACAACATCTTGCACGGTGATAACGCCAGAGCAGAACAGTTTGTCATCGACAGCGCAGACGATATGATCATTTTTGACTTTGATCGTTTTAACGATACGCTAGATATCCAGGATAACGGCATTATTGTAGGAACCGATGATACCCTTTTGGGCGGGGCTGGAAATGACGCACTAATTGGTGGTGCGGGCAGTGATGTTCTGATTGGCGGCGAAGGGAATGATTTATTGCTAGGTGGGCTTGGTCATGACGCTCTTACTGGTGGTGAGGGTGATGACGTGTTTATGTTCACGGCAGCGTCCGACGGACATGACACCATTGCCGACTTTTCGGTAGACATCGACGGCGATGGAATAGATGATTTGGGATTACACGGTTTTGGTAATGATGTGATTAATCTGGATGCTCTGTTTGACAATCTGGGCATAGCTTCAGGCATACGAGAAGTACATGCCGATCCTCTGGGCGTAGGTGATACTAATACTGTTCTTCGGGTTGGATATGACGATGGCGGTGGTTATACAGAAGTAACTGACTTCACGATTACACTGAGTGGAGTAACCATGGCAGATACGACTGTTCAGACCTTGGTTGGAACAGATATCATCGTTAGCGATGAAAGCTGATTCATTCAGCTTAGATAAAGGGGGTTAGGCTAGATTAAAGGTTTTTTGTTGTGGCCTCACGTGGTATCAAAGGGACAGGTAAGGGTAATAGGGATAGCTACGAGGTCGTCAACAACCCCTCATACACCAAGAACAACTGCGTTTATCTAGACGATATATTTTTTGGGGGTTTGTTTGCATTTTAAATTCCCCTTATAGTTTTTTAATAATGGCGTTTTATCCAGCTCTTAACAGCAAAGCTGGTTAACTTGCGCGGTTCCCTTCCCCCGGCGACCCTTAGTCCTGCACATAATCGAGTATTTCGAAGTAAACATCTGTCAATCCAGACTCAGAGGAATATCACTGTTTTAGGTAAGTGATCTCTTGCTTATGCTAAATATTATTTAACTCCTTTAGCTTCCTGACGGTTTCTGATGTTTATTATCATTGAATCAAATCCCATATAGATGCAGAATCTTATATATTCCATTGATCACTATCAGGTAACATCGGCTGCATCATGAATAGACCAGAAAGCGAAAAGCAATTCTCCGATCTCCTTACTCTATTTAAGGATGGTACACCACGCCTGCTGGACGAGGTGCACCCATTTCCAGATCTTCTCACTTTAAGCGCGGAAGAGATTTTGAAACGGTTCAAGGTGAGCCAGCAGAAGGATTTCTCCGAGGTTATAGGCCAACTGGAAGATCCAGATAATCCGCTCAATCAGATGCTGGAAGAGCTGCGCGCTATTGCCGAAAAAGAGGAGGGCAATCACTTCAACGAGTTGGATCTATTTCGTCCCGGAGCCCTGGGCGAGCTGTTTTTAGATCTGCATGACCATGTTATGGAGCATCCAGTATGGGTTCACCCGTTCTTCCTGCGGATTTTCGAGGGTGATTTCAATCAGGCGCAACTGGAGATATTTGCAAAACAGTACTTCAACCAGATTAAGAACACCCGCCAGTGCGTTGCCCTCTCTCTTGGCCGCTTTTCCGGTCTTATCTCCCTGCCTTATGGCTGCCTGAACGAGAGGGTATCGGAGTTGGCACAGATTGTCCTGGCCCAGCTGTTGGCCGATGAATATGGTGTGGCTACCCATACCATAGAGGATTATCCGGATATGTATGGGGTGTTGAACTCAACCACGCACATTGGCATGTATCGATTCATGTTTGATGGTCTGGGCATACCATTCGAACAGCAGGATGTAGCCATGTTGCCGGGAGTGGCGGACAATGTTCTGACCCAGAGACTTCTTTCCGACCATCCATCTTTCTCCGAGGTGGAGTCATTGGCCTCTGTTGGACTCGGTATGGAGTGGGGTGTCCCGGAATTTTTCAGTCTACTGCTTGGCGGCATGATCCGCTGGGCCTGGCAAAACGATGTTGAATTGACTCAAAAGCATCTGATCGTCCTCATAGCCCATGTGAAGTATGACGTTTTGCATGCCATTTCTGTAATGCTGATTACTAGCTTCTTCAATTATGAAAACGACGCAGTAACTCAAATCAAGCAAGCCACCAATACCCTGATGTCTAGCCGCTACGGAATGATGAGTGATATGTATCGTCATATCTTCAAAGAGGAGTGTCCATCTCTTGATGAGATAGATCTGGATAATCGTTATCGGTTGCAAGACAGGCGTATTGCCGATGCGCTGATTGAGGCTCGTAAGAAGATTGCGCCAGAGCGAGTGGTTGGTGGCAAGGAGTATCAACAGAGTACTGACTTACCTTTCGTTTTTGCTGATAACAGTTAATAGATTAAGAGAGAGATATAGATGCAGGATTTTACCAGTGAGGCCGGCCGTAAATTTCGCGCCCGCCTGATCGCAGTTGCCAAAGGCCGCCACGGTGCAAAAGACATGACTCGTAAGCAGGCATGTGAGGCACTGACTTTTCTATTTTCTGCTGAAGCAGATCCTGTTCAGGTTGGTGCATTTCTTACCGCCATGCGTTTTAAAGGTACCAAAGTGGAAGAGATGCAGGGATTTCTTGATGCCATGGAGGCATCCGCAACCCTGATCAAACCTAAAGTAAATAATCTCATCAACTGTAACGGCCCCTATGATGGACGCAAGAAGGCGCTTAATCTGGGCGTGCCTGCTGCAATCGTGACAGCTGCTGCTGGCGTGCCTGTAATACTGCACTCCAATACCGGCCTACCACCTAAAGATGGTGTAACCAATGCCCGCATGCTAGAGGCAATGGGTATAGCTGCAGCTAGGGAACCAAAGGCAGTAGAGAAAGATATTGAAGTGAAAGGATTTGGACATCTACATGCCTCCCGCTACTTGCATGGAGTAGAGCGCCTCAAGCCCCATCGTCAAGTCATGTTCTACCGTTCCTTTCTGCATGCCTGCGAGGTGGTACTCAATCCCGCAGGGGCCAAACGCTCTTTAGTTGGAGCAGCGCATGCACATTTCCTCGAACGTTTTGCCACTGCTGCAGCTGAGCGAGGCCAGGAGCGGGTAATAGCTGTGGAGGGGCTTGATGGAGGTGATGAGCTGCCACTGGCGCCTACGGCCGTTGCCGAGTACCGTGATGGAAAAGTTGAGCACTATACCTTGGCACCAAGCGATTTTGGACTTGCAGAGAAACCGCATCACCCCTGTGAAGAACCTGCGGATGCAGCTGTGCGTGCTGAGGCGGCTCTTGCCGGAAATGATGATACTCATCTGGATGCGATCCTGTTCAATGCTGGGGTTCGAATTCAGCTTGGAGGAGGCGCGGAGTCAATCGAATCTGGTATTGCTTTGGCTAAAGAGACAATATCAAGTGGCGCAGCATACAGTAAGCTAAAAGAGTTACGCGACTGTTGTTAGAGTTGTAGCTGCTTCGGTTTAAAGTCCAGATAGATCTGTTATTTTATTAAAGCAGAACATAACCTATCACCTTAAATCGTACTTTATAGGTACCATAAATGACCGTCTGTTCATGGCAATACCTTCAGGTAATGGTGGCGCATGACCAATCCTTTTGATGGTCTGGATTGCTGCCTGGTCCAGGAGTTTTTTTCCAGAACTTCGTGCTAACGATATCCCATTTATATCTCCACTCCTGCTCACGGTGAATGACACCATGGTTGTGCCCTCCAGGCCTTCTCGTCGAGCGCGTAACGGGTAGTACTTATGCCTCTCTATGAGACGCAACAGGTTTGATTCATACTCTCTGGTCAAGCGCGCATATCGGCCCGACATGGCAACTTGCATCGGTTGTTTCTCTTTTGCGTCAGCTCCGCGCTTGTTAGATGCCGGTTGGCTTTTTGAGTCTAGACTGGATACAGGTGCGTTTTCTTGTTCGGGTACTGCTTGGGGTTTTGGGGGTTCAATGATGACCTTGATAGTTTCAGGCTGAGGTTTCGGTTGCTGAGTTAGTTCCCTGGGCTGGGGTATATGGATATCAGCTTGCGGTGAACTCTGTTCTAGTGCGGTTAGATCCTGGTTATCCCTGGGCATATCATCAGCAGGCTCTGAGCGTACTATGCTCACATGCAGGGAGCTGCTGCTCTCTGCCGGTCCTGTTCCGCTCTCTCCAATGAGGGCGATAACAGTCGCCAGCACTCCGGCGTGCAGCACAACCGAGGCCAGCAGGCTCACTATCCTTATGCTGACGCCCATGTTGGTTTTGGTACTAGTGCCACTCATGGAGGAATTATCTCTGATTAGATGAGAGTGTGCGAATGATTCAAACAGAGCGCTCTTTTTGCTTGGGCAGTGGCAATTAGGGCTTTTTCTTTATCGGTAATAAAAAATTGAGTTCTGAAACAGTATCAGTCGTTCCGAACTGAAGCTCACTACTGTTTGAATAAACACCAAATACAAATGGTTTTATTATTGTTGTACCTCAATTATGCTTCACCTGATAAAACCAACTGCTATGCTTAGTAATTATTTCTATAGCTAAATATATAGGAAAATCATGACCACAGATGTAGAGACAATTTTGAGTGGCACCAACCTGACCTTTGTGGCCGAGGTTTACTCCAGATATCTAAATGATCCACTATCTGTGGATCCAAGTTGGACCAAGTTTTTCAATGAGTTAGGCGATGACAACACTCTATTGATGCGGGAACTGCATGGGGCAAGCTGGAATCGCTATGCACCTGGGGTGATAGGGCAAACCCTGTCTGATGAGGGCGGGGATCAGGCCGCACCGCCCCAGATAAATAGGACCCAGATCAGCGCATTCACCAGGGCTGCCACCCTACAGTCGGTCAGGGCCCTGATGATGATCCGCGCCTACCGGGTGCGTGGCCACCTGATTGCACGCTTCGACCCGCTCGGTCTGGAAGGGAATGAGAGCCATCCAGAACTGGATTACCGCAGCTACGGTTTTACCGAAGATGATTTGGATCAGCAGATCTTTATTGACCATGTGCTGGGTCTGGAATTCGCTACCCTGCGCCAGATCCTGCAGATCCTTAAAGATACCTACTGTGGAACTATTGGTGTGGAGTTTATGCACATCCAGGAGCCGGATCAGAAATCCTGGATACAGCGCCGTATAGAGAGTATCCATAATCAGACCCAGTTCACCGAAAAGGGGAAACGGGCCATATATGAGCGGTTAGTAGAGGCAGAGGGCTTCGAGCAGTATCTACACACAAAACATACCGGTACTAAACGTTTCGGCCTGGACGGTGGAGAGAGCCTTATTCCCGCCCTGGAGCAGATACTAAAGCGGGGAGGGCAGTTGGGTGTGGAGGAGGTGGTACTCGGTATGCCCCATAGAGGCCGATTGAACGTACTGGCCAATGTGATGCATAAGCCCTATCGCGCCATATTCTCCGAGTTTCTCGGTACTCCATCTCAGCCGGATACGGTGCAGGGCTCGGGGGATGTGAAATACCATCTGGGAACATCGGCCGATAGAGAGTTTGATGGCAACAATGTACATCTCTCCCTAACGGCTAACCCATCCCATCTGGAGGCGGTGAACCCGGTTGTGTTGGGCAAGGTGCGGGCCAAACAGAAACAGATGGGAGATAGTAAAAAGCAGCGTGTTTTAGGGTTGTTGATGCATGGAGACGCCGCCTTTGCCGGACAGGGATTGGTCCCTGAGAGTCTGGATCTCTCGCAGCTTCATGGCTATAAGACTGGCGGCACCATCCATTTCATCGTAAACAACCAGATCGGTTTTACCACCAGCCCCAGATTTTCACGCTCATCTCCCTATCCATCTGATGTAGCCAAGATGATTCAGGCTCCGATATTTCATGTGAACGGGGATGACCCGGAAGCGGTGGTGCATGTAGCCAGAATCGCCATTGAGTATCGTCAGGAGTTTAATCACGACGTGGTCATAGATATGTTCTGCTACCGGCGCTTTGGCCACAATGAGAGTGACGAGCCATCCTTCACTCAGCCCATAATGTATAAAGCCATTTCAGAACATAAAACCGCACGGGAGATCTATGCCCAACGTTTGGTAGATGAAGGGCTGCACACCAAGGATAGTGCAGAGCAGGTGGTTTCCGATTTCCGCGCCTATCTAGATAGTGAGTTTGCACAGGCGGATGGCTATAAGCCGGATAAGGCCGACTGGCTTAGTGGAAGATGGCAGGGGTATTCAACTCTGCAAGAAGAGGAGGAGCTTAAATATTACGACACAGCAGTATCTATTGATCTGCTTAAGGAGGTTGGAACCGCTATTACCACTGTACCGGACAGTTTCGCGGTACATAGAAAACTGGTGCGTCAGCTTAAGAGTAAGCGCGCTGCTATCGAATCTGGCGAGGCTATTGATTGGGGTACGGCTGAGGCGTTGGCCTTTGGCTCCCTGTTGTGTGAAGGCACGTCGGTTAGGCTATCGGGGCAGGATTCTGGGCGCGGCACCTTCTCCCATCGTCACTCGGTTCTGGTACATCAAGAGGACGAATCCCGTTATATTCCACTCAATAATATCAGGCCAGATCAGGCTGAGTATGAGGTGATAGATAGTCCTCTGTCTGAAGCTGCAGTTCTGGGGTTTGAATACGGTTACACTTTGTCTGATCCAGACTCACTGGTTCTATGGGAGGCCCAGTTTGGCGATTTTGCCAACGGCGCCCAGATGATTATTGATCAATTCGTCTCTTCCAGTGAATCTAAATGGCTCAGGATGTCCGGCCTGGTGATGCTGTTACCCCACGGCTATGAGGGGCAGGGACCGGAGCACTCATCAGCCAGGCTGGAGCGTTATCTGCAGCTCTGCGCCCAGGAGAACATTCAGGTGGTGAACATAACCACCCCCGCCAACTATTTCCATGCCCTCAGACGGCAGATGCGCAGTAACTTTAGAAAACCGCTTATCGTAATGGCGCCCAAATCACTGCTGCGACATAAACTCTGTGTAAGCTCCCTTGCGGAGATGGGGCCAGATACTCACTTCAAAAGGGTAATAGGCGAAACGGAGAAGCTAGCTGATGCAGAAAAGGTCAAACGGGTGGTGCTCTGCAGCGGAAAGGTCTACTACGATCTGCTGCAAGAGAGGGAGCAGCGCAAGATTGATGATGTTGCTATTATCCGGGTGGAACAGTTCTATCCATGGCCGCGTGATCTGTTGATTGAGAGGATTGGTCTGTACAAAAATGCGGATCTGATCTGGTGTCAGGAAGAGCCTGCCAACATGGGTGGCTGGCTATTTGTTCTGCCTAGGCTACAGTACATACTGGATATGATTAGTTGTAACAACAAGCGGCCGGTATATGTAGGCAGGGCTGCATCTGCATCGCCGGCAACCGGATATATGTCGACCCATACAAAGGAACAGCAGATGCTGCTAGAGCAGGCTTTGACTTGGGATATATCCGATTTACTGCAGCCGTTTAAGCGGGAAACCAGGCTGAGTGAATTGGCCAATAGCTATTTTAAGCACTGTTTCTAGAGAAGTAATAACATAAATTTTGAGGAAGTCATGACAACCGAGATAACTGTACCAACCGTTGGAGAGTCCATAACCGAGGCCACTGTTTTAAAATGGCTGAAGGCCGTGGGTGATAGTGTCACTGTCGACGAACCACTGGTTGAACTGGAGACCGATAAGGTTACGGTAGAGGTTAATGCCTCTGCCACAGGCGTACTTGAGAGCATAGTCGCGCCAGAGGAAACGGATGTGGAGATAGGAGCAGTTCTTGGAACCATTGCAGAGGGTGCGGTTGCTGAAACCCCCGCCCCTGAAAAAGAGGCTGAGCCTGTGCCTGATGTAGAAGAGAAGCCTGAAGCGACAGCAGATCCCGCCATGGCTCCATCGGTACGGCGTCTGGTGGATGAGCATAATCTGGACACTTCATCTATAGAGGCTACAGGTAAAGATGGACGTTTTACCAAGGGCGATATCCTGGCCAATATTAAATCCAACAAGGAACGACTTAAGGCACGTGATTCCGCCCCTGCGAATGAAGAGCAGGCAGCAGCAACTACTTCTGTAGATGCTGTAGCCCCATCTGCACAAACCCCGCCTGCTGTGGCCGGCCCCAGAGAGGAGCGGGTGCGCATGAGTCGCCTGCGTAAGCGGGTGGCTGAGCGTCTTAAGGATGCACAAAATACAGCAGCCATGCTCACCACCTTTAACGAGGTGGATATGACAGCCAGCATGGAGATGCGCCGCAGTTATAACGAGGCCTTTGAGAAGAAACATGGGGTGAAGATCGGCTTCATGTCCATCTTTGCCAAGGCGTGTGTAGTGGCGCTGCAGGAGTATCCTGCCATTAATGCTGAGATTTGTGACGATGAGATTATCTACAAGAACTATTACGATATCGGCGTAGCGGTGGGAACTGAGCAGGGACTGGTGGTCCCAGTGGTGCGTGATGTGGGCAGCATGAGCTTTGCCCAGATCGAACACCAGATCAGAGATTACGGCAAGCGGGCGCGGGATGGCCAACTCTCTCTCGACGAACTGCAGGGCGGAACCTTCACCATTACCAACGGTGGGGTCTACGGCTCTATGATGTCCACACCCATCCTGAACGCCCCCCAATCTGGCATACTGGGCATGCACAACATTGTGCAGCGGGCCATGGTGATGCCGGATGGCAGCATAGAGGCCAGACCTATGATGTACCTGGCCCTTACCTATGACCACAGAATAGTGGACGGTAGAGAGGCGGTAGGTTTTCTGGTGCGGGTAAAACAGTGCGTGGAAGACCCACGGCGCATCATGTTGGATACATAAAAAAGGTAATGATTAATGAGTGAAAGCAGTTTTGATCTGGTGGTGATAGGTGGCGGTCCTGGTGGTTATGTGGCAGCCATCCGTGCCGCACAGTTGGGAATGAGTGTGGCCTGTGTAGAAAAGCGCGGTACCCTGGGAGGAACCTGCCTGAATGTGGGGTGCATACCATCCAAGGCCCTGTTGCAGTCGTCCCATCACTTTGAGACCGCAAGCAAAGAGTTCGCTAGCCACGGTATCAAGACAACCGGTCTTGAGGTTGATCTGGAGACCATGCTCAACCGAAAGAACAAGGTGGTGGAGGATCTAACCAAGGGCATAGAGTTTCTGTTCAAGAAGAATAAGGTTACCTACATCCAGGGGGCAGGAGTGTTGGCAGGAGATGGCAAGATCAAAGTTACTCTCCTGGATGGCAGCGAACAGCAGCTAACCGCAACCAACATCCTTATCGCAACCGGTTCCGATGTGGCGCCACTTCCAGGGGTGGAGATAGACGAGAAGCAGATCATCTCCAGTACCGGTGCCCTGGCCTTGGAGAAGATTCCCTCCCGCATGATAGTAATAGGCGGTGGTGTCATCGGGCTGGAACTAGGTTCGGTATGGCGGCGCCTGGGTGCAGAGGTAACGGTGGTAGAGTTTATGGACACTCTTCTGCCTGGCATGGACCAGGATGTGCGTAAGCAGATGCAGCGCACCATGAAAAAACAGAAGATGGGTATCAAACTCTCTTCCAAGGTAACCGGGGCCACCAAGGATGAGAGTGGTGTAACCCTGACAGTAGAGTCCCTGAAAAAGGGCGATAGCGAAACCATACAGGCGGATGTGGTGCTGGTCGCCATCGGACGCATCCCCTACACCAATGGTCTGGGTCTAGAAGAAGTGGGTGTGGCCACAGATGAGAAAGGCTTTATCCAGGTTGATAAACATCTCAAGACCAGCGTAGATGGCATCTATGCCATCGGTGATGTAATTGGTGGCCCCATGCTGGCCCATAAGGCAGAGGAGGAGGGCGTAGCCATCGCCGAACTGCTAGCGGGAAAACCGGGACACGTAAACTACGCAGCTATCCCCGGTGTAGTCTACACCTGGCCAGAGGTGGCGAGTGTAGGACGCACTGAAGATGGACTCAAGCGGGACGGCATCTCCTATACGGTGGGTAAGTTTCCATTCAGCGCCAACTCCAGGGCGAGAGCCAACGGTGATAGTGAGGGCTTTGTAAAGATTTTGGCCGATGCCGAAACCGATAAGGTGTTAGGTGTGCATATGGTAGGTCCCGGCGCAGGCGAGTTGATAGCCGAAGCAGTCAGCGTTATGGAGTTCGGCGGATCCGCCGAGGATATCGCCCGCACCTGTCATGCCCATCCCTGTTTAAGCGAGGCGGTAAAAGAGGCGGCGATGGATGTGGATGGTAGGGCGATACACTCTTAAGTAACTCTAAAAGCGAGCCGCGAATGGACGCAAATCACCGCAAATGGACGCGAATAAATAACTCGGTAAAATAATGAGTCGTCCCGTGGCTTGACCGCGGGATCCAGCTTATATGTTTTTTAGTGTTATTTCCGGATCGCCTAAGGCAACGGCGAAGCCAATCCAGTAAACAAACCGTCATTCCGGCGGATGCCGGAATCCAGTGTTAGTTCCCCTGGATCCAAGCATGCACTGGGATGACAAAAGCCACAAATAAGGTTCTAAAATAAGTAAACAGCATGAAACAAACCCTAATTACCGTCATTCCGGCGGATGCCGGAATCTAGAGTTAGTTCCCCTGGATCCAAGCATGCACTGAGACGACAAAAGCCACAAATAAGGTCCTATAATAAGTAAACAGCATGAAACAAACCCTAATCACCGTCATTCCGGCGGATGCCGGATCGCCTAGGGCAACGGCGAAGCCAATCCAGAGTTAGTTCCCCTTGGTCCCAGCATGCACTGGGATGACAAAAGCCACAAATAAGGTTCTAAAATAAGGAAATAGCATGAAACAATCCCTAGCAGTCAGCTTCCCCGGCGGCAAAAAAGTAGATGTAGATCTAGATAACCTAAAGATCCAGACAGACCAGTCTCCAGAACACGGTGGTGAAGGCTCAGCTCCGGAACCATTCACCATGTTCCTGGCATCCTTGGCCAGCTGCGCCGGTATCTTCGCACTTGGTTTCTGTCAATCCAGAGAACTACCAACCGAAGGCCTGGCAATTAACATGGAGTGGGAGGCAGATGACAAACCGCCATTTGCCGCCAAGGCTATATTTCGTGTGACCCTACCACCAGAGTTTCCTGAAAAGTATCGCCCCAGCATTATCAGATCAATCGAGAAGTGTAAGGTGAAATACTACATACATAATCCGCCAGAGTTCAGTATTGAGGTAGAGTAGGTGAATAAAACATGAAGGGATGCATTTCCTTCCAACTAATCCATCCTTTATTTAAAGCTGCCGTAATAGTTCACCAGCGCATCAAGACCATCACCACGTATCTTATTGAGCCTATCTCTCATCTTCCTCGGTATCGGGCGGTCGCCGCTTTTAAACTCTTTAAGTGTGTGCGTCAGGTACGGCATCCATTGGCCGGCCGGTATGCCTGCTTCATCCTCTGACAAGGTTCCGCCCTCGGAATGACACTTCTCACAATACTTGTCGTGCAGCTTTTTGCCTCTCTTGGCCAGATCCGCATCAAACGTCTGCTGCGCGCGCACAAAGCTCTGTTTTGAGAAATAGTCTGCAACTGCCTCTATCTCCTCTTGGCTAAAATCTTTGACGATCTTACACATATCGGTTTTCTCGCCCTTCTTGCTCCCCTCACGGAACTCAGTTTCTGAACAGCTACGCTCCTCTGTTTGAAAGGCGATCAAATTGTTTACCAGAAATTCTGCCGAATTGCCGCCGATGATAGGTACATCAGACTCTGTGCTAGCCCCAGCCTTACCGTGACAATCAGCGCATACCTCTACCAACTTATCAACATCCCCTGCCTGGGCACTACCGACAAGTAGATAACCAACAACTATTGCACTTGCCCTTACGATCAGCCTTAACTTCATGTGCTTCTATCCTCAATTTGTTTTTGAAATGTGATGCTCGTTATTTTGGAAATAGGGGGGAGACCACGATATTCCTAAGAATATTAGGTCTGCCCCATATTATTTAACGGCCTAGAGCGACTTTTCATGCAGAAAACGGCTCGACCGCCTTAAAAACACCGGTAGTAGTCATTTTTCTGCGGTGTTCAAACAAAGTAACGGCCTCGATTGGGTCTACTAATTCAAAGTTTTCAAAATTCAGCTTCTCAAAACCGTCACGGGTAAATTTAATGCTGAACAGATAATCATCATTAGTTACTCCAGTTGCCTTGTCTAAACGCTGAGAATAACCTGATACAACCACCATTTCACATATTGGCAATTCTGCAAATGTAGTTCCGGCAAGCCTAAGGGCTATGCCGTGAATATGAAGGGCGTATTCTTGGCGCAATAGCTTTTGAGCCTTATCTTTAATGTTTAGTTTTCTGCCATTGGCTGATAAAGATGCTGTTTTGTTCGGTAAATCTTCAATTTCTGGAAGATCAACATCCAACAACACCATCTGCCCATTGGATTCAACTTGATAAGAGATCAGCGTTTCTCTAGGCCATGATAAAGTATCGAATGCTGACTCTAGTTGCGAAGACATTAATTCAGAATTTGTGCGAATTTCATTAGCGAATGCTTCTCCTAATACCAATTGTTCCGCTTCATGTTTTTCTTTTTTGTGTCTCCAGACTTCCAATTCTCTTTCCCAATTGGCAAGGGCTTTCTTGTGATCCTTTACGTTGAATTCGACAGTTTTTCGCCATTTGGCTAGAGCTTTATTGTAACGGAGTTCGTTTTCCTCCATGTTATGCGCATGTTTTTCCCTGCTTCTTTTGAATAATCGCTTCCAAAAAACAAGAGGTGGAAGTTCTTTGAAGCATGGTTTTTCGGGAAGCTTAGATTTATTGGGTTTATTAGGAGGCGAAAGCTCGAATTGTTCTGGTGAGTATTCTGGCTCTCTATTTGGTGTCGGAGTATCCAAATAAATTTCTGCAAGCAAGTCAACATCCCCATTAACCTCATTGCACCTTTCTTCTAGCCAATTCCTAACATCCTCTTCTTTTTGCTCCCATAGCAACCTTAAATCTGGTTTGCCAAGTTGCTCCCCAACAGCATTTTTTGCTTCTATGTTCCCATTTTCGCTTAAACTCAAAGTGACATTAGCAAGCGCTTCTTGCCTGCGACGTAGTTTCTCAAGTTTTTCTTGTTCTTTTTGAGCCTTCCTTCTTTCCCTTTCCAGTTGGCGCGCTGAGCTAGTATTTGATAATTGGGATCTTGAATATAGCCCAGTGCCTGGTATACCCGTATTAAGGTAAGTTCCTCTTTTGCCGATATTTACCGTGGCGCCCCTTGGCCCTAGTGTCATGCTAGCTCCAGACCCACTGAAATTGACCCGGATACCAGGCGCAATTTTTACACTTTTTCGAAATCTTATTCCCATATGTGAAATTTCCTTTTGCGACCTTTATGCTCTAATGACTTGCTTAGCTGGAAGGTTTGGTGTCAGTGTAAAAATCCTCAAAATAAAAGGGGACGCATTTAATTTCATCCATTAATCGCACGCCATCACATCAAAAATAAATGCGTCCCCTTTTCGTCCTTGGGTGTCCTTTTCTTTGAACAGACACCACCTAGTGTCTTTAATCATATTCCCAAAGCTCGCTTTCGTTAAGCTCTCTAACGATCCCGTTTGGGCTTCTCAGAAACCCTTTCATGTAACGGGAGCTACCAATAATATTGTTTTTCCAAGTATCAGTTAAAACTGCAAGAACACCATCCGTTTCGCCTATTGCTTGTTCTGCCCATGACGAAAATTCGTAGACTTTAGATTGTATTTCCCTATTTCCCCTCATAGGGTTTCCATCAAGCCTCTTGAGATCAGAATACGTAATTTCTTTTAGCTCGCTAATTCTAGAGGCTAATTCGGCGTCAATTATAGCTTCAAGCTCAGTATTCATGTCGGATTTCCGACGTTTGAACGTTTTGATATGACAGCCTCTATTTTTTCTTTGACTGGTAGAGGGTGTTTGACGTGTGGTATTTCTACCCAGGAGCCGTACGCATAGACATTCAATGTTGCGTACTCAAAAATTCTGCCCAGTGGCGTAGTAATCAACTCTACGTTTTCAACGGTCTTTAGATTAAGACAGTCTAGACTTTTAGTCAAAATGCCACTTTCCACAGTAACACTGTCATCAGACAATACTATTTTCAGAAAGTAAGGCTCTAATATTCTATGGGAGTCTTTTAAAACGTAGATTGCAGGGAGAACCACTAGGCTAAGCAATGTGTCTGACCTAAATGCGCCCTCCATTAGTAGTTTTCCAACAAACTCAAATATTACGTATACGATGACTAGACCTAATAGCTTTGCCATTATTTCTAATAGAGCCTCAAAAGAACGAACAAATTTAACAACAGGTATCATTATTTCTGACTTACAGTCCATTTATCTGATAATTTGCCACGGCCTATTAAAGGGCATAACGTTGAAGCTGTGGGGCGCAAGCGCGATAGCGCGCAGCGTCCCACACGAGCGCCTGCTTTGGTGGCTGTATTGCCTACTCATTTGCCTCAAGGCGCTTTACCTCTGCGTCAATATCTTTGCATGTGACTTCAATGCTCGTATTCATTTCACCAATAGTTTGAAAAAAGTCATCAAACATGTCCGCATCCATCTCGCGATGTAAATTTAACGCCATTTCTACTTTTTCTTTAAATTGACGGACAGTAGAACCAAGAATCATTGTATGCGTAACCATAGAGTGTGGAACTGTATGAAGAGGGATTGCATTTAAATACTTGTTTATACGCTGTAACTCTCCCACGTCACATGGCTGAAGACCTTCTGCGGCATTATGAACAGCACTTCTATCATTTAATAGTATTGCGATATGTTTTATTGCTTTTGAGGAATTCGTAGCTAACACAAATAAAGTTTTTGCTATTTCTATCTTTTCTGTTCGTTTCTCCGTTTCATGTAGCTTTAATCCGTTTTCATGTTGCAGCTTTGCTACATATATTGCTATTCCAGCTGCCGCGAATATTGCTATTATTGAGCCAATGGCCTGAACCCAGGCTGCCCACTCGGCGCTGGTTAAGTTTGATAGGAAACATAGCTCGTTCATTTTGTTTATAGCCGCCTAACATTCTAAGTAGATGGAAAATCGTAACCCAACCCAAATTTTCGTATGGACAGCTAGCAACCCACACTCCTAATAAACGATTTCTGTTGGATAGATTGCTAATTGCACTATTTCTACACAGGCGATTTTCATTTTATTCCGCAGTTAGGAAGGGGGTTAACTGCTCAGCCTTCCCGCTGCTTTTTTCGTTTTATCCTTACCTTCAGAAACTTATCACATTATCCTTGCTATTCGCCAGTGATTATTTTCCATTCCCGCAGTGTGCTAATACGGCGATTCGCAACCTATCACCACCATTTCCTGAAAACACAAAACCTGGGTTTTTTTTCGAAAGAACAGGGACTACATCTGATTTTTAAATTAGAATGACCACGATTTTTCATAAGGAGCAAAAAAATCAAATACCTCTGGCTTTCAATATATTTTGCCGTACTAATCTGGTCGGGCATCAACCCTAAGGATCAATTCACCTGGTTGCTTGAGGTTTTGCCGGCCCTGATAGGTGTGGTGTTGATCGCTTCTACCTATAAGTCGTTTCAACTAACTCCACTGCTCTATTTTTTTATACTGGTGCACTGCGTCATCCTTATGGTTGGTGGCCACTATACCTATGCCGAGGTACCTCTGTTTGACAACCTGTTTGGCGCAGAGAGAAATAACTACGATAAGGTTGGGCACTTTGCTCAGGGTTTTGTCCCCGCTCTTCTGGCTAGGGAGATACTGATACGCAAGGGTGTGGTGAATGGGGATATGTGGCGTAATATTTTTATTGTCTCTATCTGTTTGGCCTTTAGCGCCTTGTATGAACTGATCGAGTGGTGGGTGGCATTAGCCTCGGGTGAGGATGCAGAGGCGTTTCTGGGTACACAGGGTTATGTATGGGATACACAATCTGATATGTTTTTGGCCCTGATAGGGGCGATTTGTTCTCTTGTCCTTTTATCCAGGGTGCATGATAGGCACCTCAAAAAAATAACAGGTCATAATATTAGGACGTAGCTATGGCATCAAAACGAAACCAGATTATTGATCTTATTGAACAGGGTTGTATCCCTACAGAGAAGATCAATGACGCCCTGGCGGTCACAAAGGTTTTTCCTGAGGGTAGGGAGTGGTTAAGATTTATTGATCAGCTCCTGTTATGGCTTGGCGGTATGGCGATTAGCTTCGCTGCCATGTTCTTTATTGCCTATAACTGGGATGATCTTGGCCGCTTTGCCAAGTTTGGCATGGTGGAGGCGCTGATAATCTTAGCCATTTTGGCTTACTGGAAGCTGGATGTGGATAAGGTTGGGGCCAAGGTCGCACTGCTTATGGCCACCATCTTTCTCGGTGTTCTTCTTGCCTTGTATGGCCAAACCTATCAAACCGGTGCTGATCCCTGGCAACTGTTCTTTAACTGGTCCTTGCTCATGTTGCCCTGGGCCATCATCGGGCGCTTTCCAGCTATATGGGTTCTATGGGTTGCGCTTATCAATCTTTCCATAGTGCTCTATTCCATGGCATTCCCCGGCACGTTCTGGATCATGTTTGATTCTGACTTCGGTACCTTCTGGCTTCTGTTTGCCTTTAATACCCTTGCCCTGGCCACCTGGGAACTGCTGTGTAACAGGTGGCAATGGCTGGCGGAGCGTTGGGCTGTACGCCTGCTGGCGATTGCTGGCGGTGTATCTATAACCTGGTTGGCTATATTTGCGATCTTTGATCGTCACATGAGTATGCTGCCGGGTGTGGTATGGCCGATCTGGATGGTGTGTATCTATTTTATTTACAGAAAGATCAGACCGGACCTATTCATGCTTGCCGGTGCAGCTTTATCTGGCATCGTTGTGACCACATGCTTTTTTGCTAAGCATCTATTGAGGAACGGGGATGCCGGGGCCTTTCTGTTTATTGCCCTAATAGTTATCGGTATGGGCGCTGGTGCGGCGATATGGCTGCGCAACATTCACCAGGAGCTTCAATCATGAGTCTGCAACAGGAAAATATCTGGGAGAGGTTGCAGCACTCCAGCATAGTTGAAGGTGATCCCCCTGAATCAGGTACTCTTGAGTCGCCTTGGTATATAAAACTTCTGTTGGCTATATCTGGTTGGCTTGCTGCCATGTTCCTGCTGGGTTTTCTTGGTATTGGATTTGAGCTTATCTTCCGCAACAGTGCTGCTACCTTGATTGTTGGAACAGTCTTGATTGGTATCGCATTTGCCTTGTTGCGTATACCCAAGAACGAGTTCTACGAACATGTGGCCCTGGCGGTAAGTCTTGCTGGTCAGGTGTTGGTTGTATGGGCGATCTTTGATAACACCAGTAGAGAGGTAAGCTGGCTGGCGACCTCCATATTCCAATCGGTGCTTGCGATAGTAATACCCAATTTTATTCACCGGGTGTTTTCATCCTTCTTCGCTGCTATCTGTTTTTCCTCGACACTGGCCCTGTTTGGTGTGCCTTATATCGCAGCTAGCGTCATCATGTTTGCTGCTGCATGGCTGTGGCTGAATGAGTTCAATTATCCGCAACATATGAGTAAACAGAGGGCCATTGGTTACGGTCTGGTTCTTGCGTTGATTCAAATCAAGGGTTCTGCTCTATATCACTACAGTTTTATTGGCTTGTTTGGACGCAAGCATGCTGTAAATCTGTGGGTCTATCCATGGGTGGGTGAACTACTTGCCGGGGCGGTAACGCTTTTTGTTGTATGGCATATTCTACGACGGCTTGGACATGGTCTTTCTGCACCCATAACCATTACAGCATTAATTGGTGCGGCTTTACTGACGGCCGTCTCCATGGAGGCGTATGGCGTTACCGTTGGCATGTTGATACTTTTATTAGGGTTTGCAGGAAGTAATCGGGTGCTGATGGGGTTGGGTATCATCTCACTGCTGTTTTACATCTCTTCCTACTATTACCTGCTCGATACCACATTGCTGGAAAAATCTCAGACCTTGCTGATAATCGGCCTGGTATTGCTTGGGGCAAGATGGTTGATGTTACGCATAGCACCAGAGGGTAGGGAGGTGCATCATGTCTAAGGTTGTTGCGCTGATTTCCCTGGTTGGCGTTCTTCTGCTGGTCAACTGGTCGATTGTTAAAAAGGAAGAACACCTTGCCACGGGCAGGATCGTCTATCTGGAGCTGGTGCCGGTTGACCCTCGTTCACTCATGCAGGGTGATTACATGGCGCTACGGTTTGGAATTGGCGCAAAGGTTTATGAGGCATTGCCAAAAACCAAAGACAACAGGCGTTGGCGGCATAGAGCTGATGCATCTGATGGCTATGTTGTTGTGAAGCTGGATGAGAAGAGTGTTGCTACCTTCAAAGCGCTCTATACTGATCAAACCCTAGCTGATGATGAAATCATGATGCGTTATCGGGTAAGAGATGGTGCGGTCAAGTTTGCCACTAACGCCTTTTTCTTTCAGGAAGGTAATGCGAAAATTTATCAACCAGCGCGCTATGGCCAGTTCCGGGTTGATGGAGAGGGTGAACTGCTATTGGTTGCCATGTATGACAAGGATTTGAAAAAACTGGAACCCATGCCAGATAAATCTAACTAGGGAAATAAGTAAAAGAGAAGGGAATTCATCTATGAATATGAGCCAAGTGAGTAGGGAGAGTGATAATAAAATAGATGCGTCATATTCTCACCCTTTCTTACTCTTTACTGTTCTATCCATTTTTACTTCACCAGCTTATGCCCATGGTGGAGCCGATTTTATCGCTATGATGGTTTTTATCTGGGGATTCATCCCTCTTATTGTTATTTCCTTAGTTGTATTACCCCTGACTCTGCTGATCGGAAAACAGTTTCAACTGAAAAGGAAACGGAGCATTACTGTTGGGATAGTTGTGACCATATTGATTTATCCGTTGTACTTGCAGAACATACGATCAATTAGCAGATGGGTAGTAGATTTGCAGTACTATTTTGATTAGGGATAACTGAGTGGGGGGAGTATGAGATTTCGCGGCGTACACCATGTAGAGTTTTCTGTTCTGGATTATGAGAACTCAATAAAGTTCTATGATCGGATGTTTGGCTGGTTGGGCTACAAGAGCTTCTGGACATTAGACATAGGTTATCGCTCAACATATTACATGGCGCGGTTTCCTTTTCCCCATAGCTATATTGGAATACAGCCTGCGGAGCAGGGTGATAGGCTAAACCATGAAAACAGGGCGACAGGAATACACCACATCGCCCTGTGGGCGCGCAGCAAGCGGGAGGTGGATGCCTTCTATAGAGAGTTCCTGCTTAATGCAGATGTGGCTGTAACGGAAAGCCCCGATGATTATCCCGCCTATGCGCCAGGCTATTATGCCGTCTTCTTTGTTGATCCATCCGGGATACGCTGGGAGCTGGCTTACACGCCGAAGATCCCAATGCCTTGGGATATAATCAGGTCATTAAGAGTGGCAAAGGAGATGCGCAAACTACATCCGGAGTGGAAAGACCATCCAGCCAAAGAGATGATGCGAACGCTCCCTTCCAGACGCGACTCTGACTGATTTATATCTATATTTTACGGTCGTTGGAGCTCTTCTGATAAGCGGCTATAATCAAAAATCAGGGACCAAGCTAAATAGTCTGAATTTACCTACTTCATAGGCTGGAGGGATGCCATGCCAAACGATCATTTAGTGTTAGACCACTCTCTACAGATACCAGCACCAGCCGGCAGTAGCATTGAGATGCGTTTTGCCGATATCTTGCACCGCGACCATTTCGATCCGCAAAACTGGCATAGCGCAGGGCTGGAGCCGGTCGCTGGTCAGCCAGGCTGGTTCGAGATAGACCTCAATGCCCTGGGTCTGGATGACGGAGATTACGAATACGAGTTTATCTTGAACGGTGCAGCCGAAGCGCCTATCGCCGATCCCTATGCCGTTCATATCACCCGCTTCGGTGGCTACAGAGGGATTTTTCAGATTCGTGAAGGGCAGCGCTGGCAACAGCCGTTTTCCTGGGATGACGAATTTACCGCTGGAAATGAGTTACGCAATAACCACCAGATGGTGATCTATGAGATGCCCATGCGCTGGATGGAGAGCGCACCGGAGAGGGCACGCCAGGTTGGGCTCGGAACTTTTGAAAAGGTGGTGTTCGCCCACCTCGATCGACTCAAGGCCTTGGGTATCAGTGCGATCGAACTTTTGCCGGTGCAGGATTCTCCCGACACGCTTAATTGGGGCTATGGAACCCGTTTCTTCTTTGCCCCAGATCTGGATATGGGGCAACCGGTTGAACTCAAGTTTTTTGTCAAGCATTGTCATCGCCGTGGCATCCGGGTCATATTTGATGTGGTGATGAATCACGCCCGCAACTGTCCCCTGGCACAGCTCGATTATGAGCGTTACTTTCTATCTAACAACGATGAAGAGAGATCCCACCGAGGCGAGGACTATGGGGCAAAGCTGTTTCGCTACTGGCCGGATAATGATGGCCACACCCCAACCTGGGATTTTCAGTTTCAGATGGCTGCCTATCTGATTACTGAATTTCACGCTGATGGCTTTCGGATAGATGAATTCAAGGGCATCAATCACTGGGAGTTTATCCAACGCTTTCGAGATCATGCCTGGCATATCCACCATGAAACCTTTCCTGAGCGGCCGTTTATAGTTATTGCCGAGGACTCCTGGCGACGAGCTATCATCACCCATAAACATGCAGATAATCCCAATGACCGCAAGGTCACAGACTCCATGTGGAACTTTGCCTACCGGGATGAACTACGCCGGACCTTCTCTGGACATCTCCATACCGCATGGGGCGAGCCCGCACGGCGGGAGCGTATCCGTTGGTTGGTTACAGCTGGCCAGATCTGGGATGACTGGAATCGGCGGGCCGAGCGCGGCTTCTATGATCTCTCCCAGGCGGTGAACTATCTGACATCTCACGATGTGGAGCAGGATAGTGAAAAACGTATCATGAACTACCTATTGGCGCCGATGTTGGAGGCAAGTGGTTATCGCGGTACGGTGGACGATATACGCTGGGTAACCGATCATCTTGATACAGAGGCAGATGATCAACAGCGCTTTCTGCATGGAGTGGCTTTGGAACGGCTGCGTAGCGCCTTCTGCCTGCTGATGACATCGGTGGGTATACCTATGATCCTTGCCGGTGATGAGTTTGGGGATGTGCACGACCTGGACCATACCAATTGGCGCATGAAGATGTCCGACCCGGTGGACTGGGAACGGCTCCACTCATCGGCCAATAATCGCTATCTGTGGGACAGGGTAGCTGAGTTGATTGCCGTGAGGAGTGAGCATCCGGCACTGACTCGTAATGAGACGGAGTTTTTCCATTTCCACCCAGATTTTGATAACAACGATGGCCCCAAGGTGTTTGCCTACTGCCGTACCCGCGGTGTGGGACTGGGAGATGACGATCAGATAGTGGTAATTGGCAATATTGGGCCGCAATCATTTGCTTCATACAATCTGCCCTGGTACTGGATGGATATGGGTTCGGTTACAGAGATTGCGCCTCCGCAACACTATGCACCGTTGCAACAAAACGATGCAGGCTCAATACGCTTATCACTGGCCCCCTATCAGATACGGGTGTTTGCAACCTGAGTGCTGGGGAAGAGTATTTGTTACTAATGCTGTATAACTGAATATAATCCAGGCGATGTAATTAAATGTCATAAGGTGTGAAATATTATGAATACCAAACAAGCAATAGAAACAAGACGATCTGTAAAGCACTATGATGCCAACCATAGTATGACGCCCGAAGAGGTAAACGAGCTATTGTCCTTAGCAAAGTTTTCGCCTACAGCATTCAATATCCAAAATTGGCGCTTTGTGGTGGTTGCTGATCCTGATCTGAGGAAAAAAATCAGGGAGGCATCTTGGGATCAGGCTCAGGTTACGGATGCATCTCTATTGATTGTTCTCTGTGCCGATCTGAAGGCGTGGGAGAAAGAGCCGATACGCTACTGGAGAGATGCTCCAAAAGAGGTACAGGAGTTTGTACTACCAGCTATCGATGTTTATTACCGCGGCAAAGATCAAGTACAAAGAGATGAGGCAATGAGATCATGTGGGATTGCAGCACAAACACTCATGCTTGCTGCAAAATCCATGGGGTACGATTCATGCCCAATGGATGGTTTCGATTTCGATAAAGTCGGTGAACTCATTAACCTGCCAGATGATCATGTAATCAGCATGTTCGTTGTGGTTGGTAAGCCTGCACAAGAAGCGAGGCCAAGAGCAGGGCAGTTAAGTCTTGATGATGTGGTTATAAGCAACAGTTTTTCTTAACTGAAGATGAGTTAAACAACCAACAGTACAACCAGCTCTGTTGGCCCGTGCACACCATAGGCCAGGGTCTGTTCAATGTCGGCCGATTTTGATGGGCCTGATATGAGCAGGGCGTTGGTTGGCATTCCTTGGTTCCACTCCTCTTTTTCAACTGCATCGGCAAATGTGTTGTGTAGGGCATCTGCTTTTAGTACAGCGAAGTGTACAGGCGGCACCAGGGAGAAGGTACGGGGTTCTTCTGTGGTTGGCCATAGAATCAAACTACCTACTTCGGCAATGCCGCTGCGAACTGAGGTGACGGCTGCATCTATATTAAAAAACAGCTCCTCTTTCCATTCGTCCACAGACTCCTCTCTGCTAATCAGTTGTGTAGTTGTTGCAGAATCAGACCATGCTGATTCGATCTCTTTTGCGAGCGGTCCACTTGGTGCGTATAACAGATTCCCCAAATCCTTTGCTTCTGCCAGCTCCTTAAGTTTGGTTGGCCACTCACTCTCAGAAACCCGGTGTACTTCAGCTTTGACTGAAGCCATTCTGTTACAGAACTTTGCTATACGTTCATCTAACGACCAGGAGAAGGTGTTTGGCAACTCTTGTTCAATCGGTGGCTGAAACTCTGGTCTGTTGTTACGGAGACGGTTGAGTATATTCTCTTTGCTACTTTTCATTTTTAACCCCCATCTCACGGGTGAGTTCGTGTAGAGATTTTGGCGCTATGGTTGGGGCCTTGCGTACCTTGGTCCAGGGGCCGAGTCTGTTCGGAACCAGGCCTCGAAGGCGCGTAACTGTCTTGCACGCCAGACGATAGATAGCAGGATGGGAGTTTAACCAACTCCAGAGGTTCCAGATCGTTGCTTCTTGCAATGAACGTTGGCCGCCACTGCCCATTGTTGTGTTGGGTGCGTCTGTTCTGACTTGCTCAAATCTGAGGCGGTTTAACAGCTTTGGAAGTGGGATACGTACTGGACACACCTCACCGCAGGCTCCGCAGAGAGTGGAGGCGGTTGGCAGCACTCCATATCTGTCCAGTCCAATCTTTTGCGGTTCGATTACTGACCCTATTGGCCCGGGTATGGTGGTTCCATAGGCGTGTCCACCGATTCTGGTATAGACAGGGCAGTGGTTCATGCATGCGCCACAGCGGATGCAGCGCAGGCTTTCCATTAACTCCTCATCTTCGTAGATGCGAGAGCGGCCATTGTCCAGCAGTACCAGATGGACCTCCTTGGGGCCATCCTTCTCTCCCTCTTTTCTGGGAGAGCTGATCATGTTGAAGTAGGTGGTGATGTGCTGTCCGGTGGCTGTTGGTGGCAACAGCTCCATAAGAGGCGGCACATCCGATAACTTTTCCACCACCTTCTCGATGCCGGTAACAGCGATATGCACATCTGGCGCAGTGGTGCACATGCGCCCGTTGCCTTCGTTCTCAACCAGACATAGGGTGCCGGTCTCGGCCACAGCGAAGTTGACACCGGATAGTCCGATTTTTGCCTGATAAAACTTGCGCCTTAATATATCTCTGGCGCTTCTGGTTAGGGTATCTACATCTTCGCTGTATGGGATATCAGGAAACTTCTGCTGGAATAGCTGTGCAATATCTTTGCGGCTTTTATGGATGGCTGGTGCCACTATGTGAGAGGGTGGCTCTCCGGCCAGTTGCACAATAAACTCGCCCAGGTCTGATTCCAGAACATCAATTCCATGTTGCTCAAGGAAGTGGTTCAGTTCCATCTCCTCGGAAACCATGGATTTGCCTTTGATCAGGTGCTTGGCATTATGACTCTGCATGATTTTCAAAACGGCTTGATTGGCCTGTTCCACGGTTTCAGCCCAGTGCACTTGAATCCCGTTTTCTATGCATTTGGTCTCTAACTGCGCCAGCAGTTCCGGCAGTTTGGAAAGAGCATTGGCGCGAATAGCAGCGCCACGATATCTCAGCAGCTCAACTCTTTTCTTGTCGGGAAAGGCGGCTAGGCGTTTGGCCATAAGGCCATCCATAGCTGATCGGAAGTTAGCCCTCAGCTGGCTGTTGTTGAGGGCCTGGTGGATGCGCTGGCTGAACTCAATCTTCTGCTGCATTGGTGCGCTCCCACAAAAAGGTTGCTATGTGCTGGCCTTTAGGTCCGTCTCCTAGATATTGCATATGTCCGGTGATGTTCATAAGACAACCGCAGTCACCGCTGACCATTACCTCTGCTCCGGTCTCTATGATAGCTTTGGCTTTGTCCTGCACCATGGCTGCGGATATCTCAGGGTGCTTTACTGCGAAGGTCCCACCAAAACCGCAGCACTCGGTTCTTCTTTCCTGTTCAACCAGTTCGATATTTGTAAGTTGATTCAGCAGGCTGTTATGTTCGTCAGCTACGTTCATCTCGCGCTGGGCAGAGCAAGAGGTGTGCAGGGCAACCTTAGTGGGTGGCCCCAGGTCTTTGAGTTCAATCTTGAGTACATGCACCAGAAACTCAGTGAGTTCAAATATACGGTCGGCAAATGCCTTTACCTGCTCATATTTGGGATGACCTTGAAACATTTCAGGATAGTGATAGCGCATCATGCCGGCACAGGAGCCGGATGGAACCACTATGGGACTCTCTCCTGGGAAACCCTCCAACTGGGCCAGGGCTACATCCCGTGCCTGTTCACGATAACCGGAGTTCCAAGCTGGTTGTCCACAACAGGTTTGATCCTGGGGAAATATGACTTCCACGCTCTCTCTTTGAATGAGTTGTATCCCGGCAAGACCGGCTTGAGGGTAGATCAGGTCTATTAGACAGGTACCGAAGAAATAGACCGAGGTTGGCTTGTCAGGATACTGCCTAGCTGGTTTCATGATGAGTCTCTCTAAAGCTCAAACTCTGCCCAGATCGGACAGTGGTCCGATGGTCTCTCCATGGCACGTATGTCGTAGGCGATACCGGCATCTACACAGCGAGCGCTGAGTGTTGTGGTCGCCATTATCAGGTCAATGCGTAAACCGTGTTTTGGTTCTTTGTCAAAACCACGAGAGCGGTAATCAAACCAGCTGAACTGGTCATTTACGTCAGGATAATGTTTGCGGAAGGTGTCCTCCAGCCCCCACTCCTGAAGTCTCTGCATCCATTCTCGTTCTTCCGGCAGGAAACTACATTTGCCGGTGCGCAGCCAGCGTTTGGCATTATCTGGGCCTATGCCTATGTCACTATCTACTGGTGCGATATTCATATCGCCAATTACAAGAAGCTTATCATCCGGTGTGAAGTTGTCATCGAGATAGTTCATCAGATCGGAGTAGAACTTCTCCTTGGCAGGAAATTTGGTTGGATGGCCTCGTTCTTCACCCTGAGGAAAGTAGCCGTTGATAACTGTTAGTTCAGTGCCATCATCCAGGCCGTAGCTGGCGCAGATCATACGACGTTGGGCATCTTCCTGGTCAGAAGGGAACCCTTTCTGGACTGATATTGGAGCTTGTTTGGAGAGCATAGCTACTCCATAGTGAGTCTTCTGGCCAAAGAAGTGAGGTGTGTAGCCAAGTTCAGAGATCATATCCAGCGGGAAATCATCATCCTGAACTTTGCTCTCCTGAATGCCAATGATATCCGGGTTATATTTCTGCTTCAGTGCCTCTAATTGATGCTGTCTGGTTCTGATGCCGTTGGTGTTGAAGGAGACGATTTTAATGCGCACTCTGTTTTCCCGCTGTGATTAAACTATAAACTTTATCCATAGTTATATGTCATAGTAAATTGCTATGTTATTATAACCCTAATACTTGATGCATACATAAGATAGCATGACATTGTGACGGTAACTCCATATTGATGGCCATATATTCTAGTGATGAATCCTAAACAATACTACCAGCTCAGGATCGCCAGTGGCGAAGTGCTGCCGGATGAGAGTCAGGCCCTGGTTGTAGATGCGCTACAGGATCTGTATGAACGTCTGATTAAGTCTAAAGAGCGTGAATCATCAGGCGTACTACGTAAATTGCTCAGTAGGAACAGTCAGAAGATCATCCCTGAAAAGGGGCTTTATATCTGGGGCGGAGTGGGGAGCGGTAAGACCTGGCTGGTTGATATTTTTTACAACCAGTTACCAATTAAGGAAAAGATGCGCAGTCATTTCCATCACTTCATGAGTGAGACACATGAAGCTCTGGATAAGCTCAAGGGCCAGCGTGATCCATTAGAAATTTATGCAGAACAACTCTCCAGCAAGATTCAAGTGCTGTGCATAGATGAATTTATTGTCATCGATATAACTGATGCAATGATTCTAGATCAACTGCTAAAGGCGTTATTCGCCCGTGGTGTAACACTGGTTACTACCTCAAATACCATGCCGGATGATCTGTATGAGAACGGTCTACAGCGCTCCAACTTTCTTCCTGCAATTGAGATGTTGAAGCTTAATACAAGGGTTATAAAACTCGATACAGATATTGACTACAGGTTGAGATATCTTGAGAGAGTGAAGGTGTATCACACGCCGCTTGGACCAGATGTGGATCAACTACTGGCAGAGGAGTTCAATCAGCTCTCACCAGAAGATGGAAGTAAAGGTGGATCTGTCCATGTGTTCGGCAGAGATATTCCAATAAAACGAGTAGCCGATGATATTATCTGGTTCGATTTTATGGCCCTGTGCGGTCCGCCCAGAAGTCAGGCCGATTATCTGGAATTGGCACGTTGTTATCATACGGTTATTATCTCTGATGTCCCAATACTAGGATCCTCCCTGGATGATGCCACCAGACGTTTCATCTATCTGATAGATGAGTTCTATGATAGGGGAGTAAAGTTGATCTTGAGTGCAGCTTTACCACCTAAACTTCTATATCAGGGAAAGAGATTGTCATTCGATTTCAAACGTGTGGAGAGCCGTCTGTTAGAAATGCAGTCAAAGGCTTATCTTGCCATGGAACATAAGCCATAATGTAAGATAATTAATAAAAATATTTTGGCGAGGAAAGAAATTGGAACAAGGGAACGAAAATCATATTGGCCATAAGATCGTACGTCTTCATGAACAGATGCGGGAGGCATGGCCTCACCTTTGTCGAATAGCCATAGCCGTATATGATGATAAAACGGATCTGTTAAAAACCTTTGTTAACAGCACAGATGGTGGGGAGGCCCTCTGCCATTACAGCGTAAAACTGGACTCAGTAAAATCCCTTAAAGAGTTGGCAGAAACTCGTAAAACACGGGTAATCAACGATCTTGAGTCTCTATCGTATTCAGGTGCGGAACATACTAAATGGCTTTTAGATCAGGGTTTTAAATCAAGCTATACCGTTCCCATCCACGGCCACGAAAGCCTGGTTGGGTTCCTGTTTTTTGACGCGGACGAGGCAGATTATTTTGCCGATTTGATTGTTCAAAGCCTCTCTGTTTACTCTGAACTGATTGGGGCCTTGCTAATAAATGAGTTTGCTCCGATCCATACCCTGCGAGGCATTCTGAATACAGCAAAGCACTTTGCCTATCAGCGTGATGAGGAGACATCTGGGCATATTCAAAGAATGTCCCATTACTCCCATCTCATTGCAATGAAGCTGGCGCCCCAGTTAGACCTTTCGGATGATTATGTAGAGTACATATTACGCTACTCACCCCTGCATGATATCGGCAAGATTGGCATACCCGATTATATCCTGCTAAAGGCCGGTCCTCTGACCCTTGATGAGTATGATGTGGCAAAGGAGCATGTTCCCAGAGGTCTGGAAATAATTGACTCCATTATAAATGAATTCGATCTGGCACATTTAACTCATCTGGAGATACTAAGAAACATCATAAATTGCCATCATGAGCGCTATGATGGTTCGGGGTATCCCAATGGACTAGTGGGTGATGCAATACCATTAGAGGGGCGCATTGTGGCGACAGCAGATGTTTTAGATGCCCTTACAGCCAGGAGACAGTATAAATGGGCCTGGGACTTCGATGAGTCAGTAAATTATCTCTGTGACAATGCCAATACCATGTTTGATCCGGCATGTGTGTCTGTGGTGGACAAAAACAGGGCAGAGTTTGAAGAGATTCTGACGATATTTAAGGAGTAACCCATACCGCTTTTTCCTTTCCTACCCGTGGGTTACCTAGCATGACGTGTTTTTTATACAACAAATAATGCTATCTCCGAATTTCTTGATATTTTGTAAATATTGATTGACAATTGTCAACGAATTCAGCAGGATGTGATCTATACATCAATGATAGGGCAGTGAGGCATTAACGGCGCTGTATATGTGATGTGTCTCATAAATATCAGAACCTGGAGGGGATATGCGAAACAAACAACACCTAGCTTGGGCAGCGACTCTACTGCTTGCCATACCGGGCATGTCAATGGCAACCAATGGATACTTTTCCCACGGATATGGCGCCAAGAGTAAGGGCCTGGCAGGTGGTGGCATAGCCCTACCTCAGGACGCAATGGCTGCAGCCACCAATCCGGCAGGTATGGTTTGGGTGGGTGATAGGATGGATCTTGGTGCTGCCCTGTTTTCACCTCATCGTGAGTATACTGCAGACAGTGGCGCGTTTAACGTCATGGGAGGAAACCATGACAGTGATAATACTCTTTTCCTGATACCACATTTTGGCTGGAACATGATGCTGGATGAGGATAGCTCCTATGGTATAACCGTTTATGGCAATGGTGGCATGAATACCGAGTACACAAATCAGGGAGGTGGTGTGTTTTTTGCCGGTACGGCTGGTGTTGATCTTTCGCAGCTGTTCGTCAATCTGAGCTATGCCAGAAAGATCAACGAAAAGGCATCCTGGGGCGCTGGCCTTATCTTGGCAGCACAAGCATTCAAAGCATATGGACTAGGAACATTTGCTGGTTTTGTTGCAGACACTCCCGCATCTGATCTAACTGATAATGGACATGACATGTCGTATGGAGCAGGTCTGAAGTTCGGTATTCAGGGTGAAGTTGCAAATGGATTGACGCTTGCGGCCTCTTACCAGACCAAGACCTGGATGACAGAGTTTGACGACTACAAAGATCTGTTTGCTGAAGGTGGTGACTTTGATATTCCAGCGACAGCTACCATTGGCTTAGCCTGGAAACCAGCACAAAACCACACGTTGACCTTCGATATACAGCGCATTTGGTATGGTAGTGTGGATTCCATTGCTAACCCTATGGGTGATCTATTCAACTGTCCAGCTCTTGGTGGCGCAGATCAAGAAAGTTGTCTGGGCGGTAACAATGGCGCTGGCTTTGGTTGGGATGACATGACCGTATATAAGCTGGGTTGGCAGTATGAGCCGAATAATCTATGGACCATGCGGCTCGGATATAGCTATGGAAAACAACCGATCAATTCGGAAGATGTAACGTTTAACATCCTTGCTCCTGGAGTGATGGAACAACACTTCACTATGGGGCTTACCCGCAAGATCGGCAAGGATCAGGAGATTAACTTCGCTGCTATGTATGCGCCAAAGAAATCAGTAGATGGTACCAACCCTTTTTCCGGCGGTGTTCAGAATGTTGAGATTGAGATGTATCAGGCAGAGGTAGAACTGAGCTACTCCTGGATGTTCTAAGATTTATTCGCAGGTAATTAAAAAGCCCGCTGACTAAGCGGGCTTTTTTTTGAATTGTATCTATCTGAGTCAGTTATCAAGGTAACCCGCTGTAGGCTTTCCATCATTTACCGGATTGATTCTAGCAGCCACCTTCACCTTCTTCTTGTTATCATCTTGCTTATTCAGGACGATAGTACACTCCTTAGGTAGATCAGCAAGTCTGATATCTCGTTTTTTAGCTACCTTTTCTCCAGGTTTTGGCACATGCCGGTAGGGTTTATCAGACAGCCACCAAGCCAGCTCGGACCCGCATCCTGGTCCAGCTGGTGGGGCAGGTTGGTTTTTGCAACCGCGATCACCTTTTGGACAGGCTAGGCGTACGTGGAAATGGTAGTGATGCCCATACCATGGCCTTAGCTTCCGCAGCCATGCTCTCTCTTTTTGCCCTTTGGACCATTCACACAACTGTTTCTTAATGGATGGGTGAACAAAGATTCTCGTAACCTTCCTATCTGAGGCGGCACGGCGTAGCAATTTTGCATGTCCGGTCGTCCAGGTCTTTGGGTTAATCTCACTGTTGCTTTTCTTCATAGATACCGCGCTTACATTATTGCGCTCTTTATCAGTGAGGATTTTCTTTGGCATGGGTTTAAGCCAGATGTCTACATCCAGGCCGCTTTGATGGCTTGCGTGTCCTCCTGGCATAGGTCCGCCCCTCGGCTGGGTCAGGTCACCAACTAGGAGTCCTGGCCAGCCGTCTTTCTCTTTGACATCCTTTGCCAGTCTCTCGATAAAATCAATAAGCTCGGGGTGACCCCAGTATCTGTTTCGGAAAAGCCGCATGGTCTGCCAGCCAGGTCCGTTTGCGGGTAGTTTTTCAGCGCCAGCCAGACAGCCCTTGGCGTAACCTCCAATGGCATGCGGTTCCATTGGTGCTGGAACTTTCACGCTACTAAACAGTTTTTTTGCTGGAGTAGATGTATTTGTTTTTATCTCTATGGCCTCAGCCATACCAGAGAGGGTGAACAAGAGTATAAGGGATAAATGAATTCTCAACTTCAATCTCCTATAGAGCCTATCTGATAAATTAGATCAAATAGTTGTATCTAACAATCCCCGATTATATCACTATAAAAAAACAAATAATTAGCGTGGGGTGAGATGGGGTGTAACATATTGATTATCCACTTAAAATGCGTGGCCATCGCTCGTGAATCGCATCTTCTAGTTCTGGTGTTATAGTTACTACATAGACTCTGCGCTCACTGCCACAGTGGGCGATTAGCCCCTGGATCCATTTGCCTGAAGTTATATCAAACCAGTGGCTGTGGCCCTCAATATCCTTCTCCATGAACTGGGATACCATTAGTTTGACCGGGGTGGGAAACCACTTGTCCCAGCGTCCTTCGTAGATAGAGTCGAGCCGCGCCCATCCTCCAAGAGGCAGATTTCCAGCCTGTTGTTGGCGTCTGCCCCATGGTAGCAGTTCAATGCCATCGTCCCGTTTTTTCACCGGTAGGCAGGCTTTGGGGTTGGGGAAATAGGTGCGAACCTCTTCTCCGTTGATGATGTAATAGACCCCGCCACACATCTTAATTCTCTAAGATAGTTTCACGATGCCCGGATGGTTTCCAGGCCGGGGCTATTACGTTGGGCATGCGGGAACGCAGTAACAGACGTGCCGGGGCCAGGGCGAACTCACCATAGCGCTGGTTTATCTCATCGCGGGTCTGGTTGAGGTCATCCAGCCGTTTCCGGTCTGGGGCAAACATCTCTAGCTGGTTGTCGCCAGAGCTGGGGTCCAGGGCGGTGACCTGCACCTGAAACACCGGCTCACCACGCCACTCTTGGTTCATGAGCCTATGGCAAAGGGCCATGATATCCGGGCCATGATCTGTAGGCAGGGCAGGGCGATACTTGCCGGATATCCATCCGTCAGCGCTACGCAGTCCTATGAAGAATCGCCCCGCCAGGAAATGGTGTCGACGCAGGCGGGCTGCCACCTTCTCGGACATATGCAGCAGAAAGGTTTGGATTACGTTTATATCTGTTGTATTTGGCGGCATTACTTTACCGTGGCCTATGCTCTTGGGTGCAGGTACGGATACCTTGACTGGGTCTGGATCCAGTCCCTGGGCCATGAGCCAGATACGTCTACCCAGATTGCCGAAGCGTTTCCCCAGCTCTCCTATTGGAAGATTCTGCATATCACCGCAGGTGTGTACGCCCCTGTCGGCCAGAAAGCCCCCTATGCCTCTGGCAATGCCGCAGAGCTCAGTGACAGGGGTATCGGTCAGGGTGGCCCGTGCCTCCCATGGTGGGATTATGGTCAGGCCATCCGGCTTATTCTGCTTGGCCGCGTATTTGGCGGTGGTCTTGTCGCCGCTCAGCCCAACCGAACAGAGGATACCGCCGGATGCCTCCAGTACAGTCTGCTTTACCTCCTGGGCAATCCGTTCAGGAGGTCCCATCAGCCGCTGGCAGCGAGTGACATCAAGAAAGGCCTCATCCACCGAGAACACCTCTACATCTGGGGTTAGCATAGTGAGGGCATCCATGATGTTGGAGGATATCTCGGCATAGCGTCTGGGGTGAGACGGAACTCTAATAAAATCAGGGCATAGACTCCGTGCTTCACGCAGGCGCATACCAGTGTGTATACCGAAGGCCCGGGCTTCGTAAGAGCAGGTGATGATGCAGGTGCCTTGGGAACCATTGGTGATACCTATAGGCCGTCCCTGCAGTTCCGGGTTATCTAGTTGTTCCACGCTGCAGAAGAAGGCATTCATATCCACCAGAATGATAGCTCTGGGCCATGGATTATATGGATAAGCTAAGGCGTTCATAGCTGAGTAACAAGCGGCGTCTAACGGGAGAACAATAATACAGAACATACATAGAACATGCAATTTAAATTATTATTGTTAATATGGCGCCTAATCCAGTATCTGTTTTACCGCATTATCCAGTCTATCAAGCAGGGTGGTAAGATTATTATCGGATTTGTCTTTGGATGCTATTTCTAGTTCATGAGCAATATTTTTTAGGGATGTAGCGGCACATATGGATGCAGATCCGTGTAGAGAGTGGGCTGTATCAAATAGTTCATCCCATTTTCGTGATTTGGCGGCACGCCGTATTGATTCTGACTGTTGAGGAAGGTCAATACAAAATTGGTTGAATAATTTTTGAGCGAGTTCTGGTTTGCCGCCAGCTATATTTATTGCTTGATCAAGATCGCGGACGACGTCCTCACTAGCGGGCTTTGGCTTGGTTTCTCTTTTGGGTGATTTAGCTTTGGGCTTTTGCAGGGGTTTTATCAAATGATTACTGACAATATCTATTAACAGGGTTTCATCCACTGGCTTCACCAGATAATCATCCATGCCCGATGCTTCTACACGCTTTTTTGTCTCTGGCATTATGTCTGCCGTTAATGCGACTATAGGTGTATGTCGAGAAATTGTTGCTTCGTATTTTCTGATCTCCCTGGCTGCTTCCAATCCACTTATATTTGGCATATGTATGTCCATCAATATAAGGTCGTACTTATTGCTGGATGCAAGTTCAATAGCTTCATCTCCATCGGCAGCTTGGGTAATAGTAGCTCCAAGTTGGTGTAGCAATGTTGCTACCAGCTCAAGATTTATTGGATTATCATCAGCAATCAATATATGAAAATCAGCCAGTTGTTTTTTTTGCGGCTGTTTTGTAGTTGATTTTTTATGCTCAGCATTTGATTTAACCTTTAATTTCCGCTTTGGTTTGGATTTGTTCTTCGGTAAATTCTTTTTATCTAAAATATTAAGAATGGCGTGCTCTAATGTACTGTGGCTAATTGGTTTTGAAAAACAGGTAACCTGGGCTGTATTTTCAATATGATGAATAATTTCATGATTAGATGAGCTTAGGAGCACAATGATAGGTGGGCAGTCACTGGTGTTTATTGATTTTAGATAGTTAATGATCCTCTCATCATCTATCTCTGTAGCAGCAAAGCTGATAATGATGAAGTCCATTTCGCAAATTGCTTTTTGTTGAATATTATCAAAATCAATATCTGTTACGTCTATTCCAAATATATTTAAGTTATGGCGGATTACCAGTCTGGATAGTCTATGGTTATCTATGATTGCACATTTCATAGCGTTGAAACGTGTGAAGTCTTGATGGCTGGAGGTATCCTTATGGCTTTGTTTTAGCTTTAAAGTTACTGTAAATTCTGATCCTTCATTTTCATTACTGGCAACTGTAATTTTACCACCCATTGCGTGGGCTAATTTTTGGCTTATGCTAAGGCCAAGTCCGCTACCACCAAATTTTCTACTTGTGGATGAGTCAGCCTGATGGAAAGATTTAAAGAGATATTCCTGAGATTTATTGCTGATTCCTATACCCGTATCAGTAACGGTAAATTTTAAAATAATATCTTCATCGTTAACGTATTCGTCCACCATGACACGAATTATCACTTCACCATTATTGGTGAACTTGATAGCGTTGCTTATTAAATTAACCAGGATTTGTCTTATTCTAAGCTCGTCTCCTACAAGTTGTGGTGGTACATCTGAGTAGATAAGAACCATCAGCTCTAGGTGCTTATCATGGGCTGCAGGTGATAAAAAATTCACTGGGTTTTCAAAGCAGTCCCGTACATTAAACTCATTGTATTCTGGTTTAAGTTTGTCAGATTCAAGTTTTGAATAATCTAGAATGTTATTTATTATTCCAAGAAGATCTGTGGCAGACTTTGATACTGTCTGAACCATATTTCGTTGTTCAGCAGTTAGGCTGGTTTTTAGAAGCAGATTAGTAAAACCAATAACGCCATTCATTGGTGTGCGTATTTCATGGCTCATGTTTGCAAGGAATTCAGATTTTACCTTGTTTGCCTTCTGCTCCCGTTTTCTTGCTAGAACAAGCTCAACGTTTTGTATTTCTAGTTCTTCCATGGTTTGAGTTAGATCAGATGTTGCTTGATCCACCTGTGTTTGTAGATGTTCATGCGCATTTTCCAGTTCAGATGCCATGGCATTGAATCCTTCTTCAAGAGTACGAATTTCACCTTTTGAATGCGCTGGAACTCTTGCGGAAAAATCTCTGTGTTTCATCCTAATAACGGCCTTGGTAAGGCGTAAAATAGGTGAGACAATGCGTTGGCTTAGGAGACTTGCAATCATCCCTGAAACAATAACAACTATAAGGACTAGCAAAATACTGTTTCTTATTATCTCATTATTATTAGTCCGGTTACCGCTATCTGTCATAACAACATTTGCTGTGCCAAGTTCAACTATCTGATTATCACTGTGATCTGTGTTTGTCTGTTCTGGATAATCGTCTAGCTTGGATGCAGATGCGTCATATGAGATTGTTGCGGTAAACAATTGGGTGTGGTGTTTGTTGTTGGGCTTGTTGCTGTTAGATTCTCTCTCTTTGCTTAATATAATTTCTCCATTTTGATCATATAGAGAAATAGCAATCACACCATCACGCTCAAAAATACTGTTTATACTTAGCGCCAGTGCATCCTGATTGCCGGAATATATTCCGTACATCGATACGGCAGCCAACTCTTTGGCTACTGCTCTACCACGTTCAATAAATGATCTTTCTAGCGCTTCAAGCTGAGAGTTAGTTATGTATACCCCAAGCGTTAATGCAACAATAGTAGTAGGAAACAAGATGAGGAGTATCAGCTTGGTTTTAAGCTTAGATGTCCGTCGTATTGCCATTATCTTGCCTGCATGATTTTAGCTTTAATTTCATTTGTTGGTGGTAAGTTAATTTTAAGTGATCTGGCAACTCTCCTGTTGGTATTAACGGAAAAGTATCTTGGAAATGCTGGTGGCGGTAGACTTCTATTATTAGATGCAGCAAATTTGGCCACCTCATCCCCAATGTGTTGCCCCATATCCATAGGTGAAGAATATATAGCAGCCGTGGCGCCAGATTTTACAAATGCAGCAGAGTATCCAAATACTGGAACATTGTGGCGATAGCTTGATAGTAGAACTGTCATAACAGTTTTTTTGTTATATACACTTGGATCAGGTTGAGCTAGAAGCACATCAACTTTATGATATAAATTATTCTCAAGTGTGGAGCCGATGTTACCGTTATTGACATTAACGACAACAGGTTTCAGTCCCATGTTGCGTATTACCTGTTGCAGTTGTTTTTTTCCAATTCCTGAATAGCTGCCAAGTAAAACCCCAACTTTATCTTTATCTGGCATTGCAGACTTTATTAGCTGCAGTTGTCTCTTTATGGGTTGGTCGATATAGATGGCAGATTTATTCTTGCTGGAGCTCTTTTTTCTTATGGTGGGATAACTATGGCTGGGGATAAGTGTATACAGAACAGGCGTTTTTATTTTGTAGCTGTTTAACCGCATAGCAGCCATATTGCCAACAGTAACAACAAGATCCCATTTGGTATTACTAACTAGATCGTCCAGTTTCTTATTGTTGTTAACTGATTCAACTGATATTGATGGTTTATCGCACTCTTTGTTATTCGAATCGCAAATATGGTCAATACGTTTCTTGGCTGCATTAATGATTTTGTTATATACGGATGCAGATCCGCTTTTTATAAAAAGAACCTTTGGTTCTGCGGCCTCTAATGTAGTAGCAACAGAGAAGATTAGAAGCAGAAGGAAGAGTGCCGATGTAGATGACCCGATGAGTGATTTCATGGGTGTGTAGCGCTCCATAGAGGAGCAATAACCCATCCTAGACGGTCGTTTCTTCCGCCAGATAACTTGGTTTTTTCTTTTTGTTTTAGATCTGTCCATTAAAATTACCGCTCATCCGTGATGTTGATGCGTCCCTAAAATTTAATTCCAACCTGTAGGTAGAGCTCTCTTTGCGCCTGGTTTTCGTTGAAATACTCCTGGTAATCATTGTCGGTTACGTTGTGTAGAATTGCGGAGACATCTATGGTTGCATCTGGGAGCTTGAATGTTTTCCCCACACGTAAATCCCATTTGTTATAGGCGTCTGTTTCGTCACCAGGGTCTAGCCATGTTGTTCTTCCGGTATGGTAAAAGCCGGAGCTCAGTTGTATTCCGTTGTCAAAGCGGTGGCTGGCTAAAATGCCAAATGTTTCTTTCGGTACAATTTCACTTACATCATGATATTCACTAGGCTGACCTGAAGCGTCATAGCTACTAACCTGCGATCCAGAAGCATCTAGACGGCTATATACTGCATGGATGTTTGTGTTATCTGTAGGCTGAAAATCAAGCTGTATCTCAAGCCCATTGATCTCTACTCGTCCATCATTATTAAAATTGCCAGCGCCATTATTTACTAAGTCACCAAAGTTTGTACTGCTGTCCCAGGCATAGTTGATGACAGGGCTTATTTTTTCCTTGAACAGCTTTATATCCATGGTAATAGGGATATCCTTAAATGCAGCCATATAGCCAAGTTCTATCGAGTTGACCTTCTCTGGGTCAGGTACTCCAACTGTCCTATGCAGTTGGTCGATAAACAGGGCACCTGATGTGTCGTTAACTCTTAAATCAATTTGTTCCTCCCATACGTTTGGCATACGGTAGGCAGTGGAATGGGAGATGCGGAATATGTGGTTCTCTTTCAGGGCGTAATTCAATGCAACTCGAGGAGAAAGCATGCCACTGAAACCTTCGTACTTCTCCAGCATGGCCCCGAGATTCACAGTCGTATCATCCCTCGGTTTCCATTCTGCATTAACAAATGCATGTACCTGGTTGCGGATTGCTGCAGAGTCTTGATTTAAGGTGTCAGGACTTACTGTGTTGTCATGACGCAGTCCAGCACCCCAGGCCAGACGTAGATCAGACGCTGGTTTAAACAGGTGCTGGAACTCCAGTTCATACCTGTCGGACTCGTAACTGAACCCTGAAATTACATTAAATGGCCATATTGTTGTGGTAAACGTGTCATCCAACTCTTTATGGTTATGAAAAAAATGCAGGCTGTATTCGCTATCATTATCGATGGTGTGGGTCCACTTGACCTGTTGGAAGCTGCTGGTGCTATCTGTATCTCTTGGAACACCCAATGAGCTTGTTTGTTGCGTCCCTCCAGAGTAACCGGCTTGAAGCATTATCTTATTATTTGAGTCATACTTGTAATCACCGCGGAAGCTCATCCACTTATTAGAGGCATCGTCGTACCCGCTTTTTAGTCCATCTTTTTCGTCGTAGTTCAGGGTTAAACGGTAATTGAGGTCCCCAATCTTACCGGCATTGCGCGCCAGTACCTGGCGGGTATGTTTGTCGCCAATTGTGGTTTTGACCAGGGTGCCCTGCTGTTGAGCTGGGTCTTCGGTGATAATATTGATTACTCCTGAGAAGGAGTTTGAGCCGAATGCGGCCGCATTGGACCCACGGATTACCTCAATACGCTTTATATCCTCCATGGCCAGTGGAAGACCTGACCAGGAGACACCACCAATAACCGGGTTATATATAGAACGTCCGTCCACTAGGACCTGGAGACTCCTGGAGTATAGATCGGCGCGCCCATGATAGGTGACGAAGTACTCGTCTCCTCCATAGTTGGCTACCTGCATACCTGGTACCAGACGCATCAGCTCTGCAATCTCAAGGGCGCCGGATGCCTTGATCATCTCTTTATCGATAATGGTCATGGATACCGGTGTTTCTGATATCGACTGTTCCAGGCGGGTGGCAGTGAACACTATCGGCAGATCGCTGTAAAAATACTCTTCGGAAATGATGTCGGTGTAATCGGCTTCTGTCTCTGTCTCCGTATCTGCTTCTGTCTCTGTCTCTGCTTCTGTATCTGTCTCTGTCTCTGTATCTGTATCTGTATCTGTCTCTGTATCTGTCTCTGTATCTGTATCGTTAGCAGTGTCCGTCCC
Source organism: Sedimenticolaceae bacterium (assembly GCA_050291365.1). Classification (GTDB taxonomy): domain Bacteria; phylum Pseudomonadota; class Gammaproteobacteria; order Chromatiales; family Chromatiaceae; genus JAAGZL01. The sequence goes on from JBNKJS010000003.1 coordinate 41,956, forward strand.
GACATCAGAACTGGTTGTTGTATCGGTTTCTATATTGGTTTTAGTGGTAGTTACATCATGGCTCTCAGCAGTGGTTTCGATATTAGCATCCGTAGGAGTTTCACTACTGGCATCAGAGTAGGATGTTGGCAGAAGCGTCATTGAGATTACGCTGATCAGCGTTGCCATATATCTAGAGGTTTCAGCCCTGTTTCTAAGCATGGTGCGTCCCTATAGCAATTGTGTAGTATGCTTCTATTAATATCATGGATACGAGCGTTTCTATACAGCAAATATCGATTTAGCCCCATATATTAGCATCGTTTTTACCGCATGTTTTAAGTAGAATTGAGAATTATGAACTATCAAACGATTGAACAGTGCATTGGAAATACCCCCCTTGTACGCCTACAACGCCTGCCTGGTGATAGCAGCAACACGATTTTGCTTAAGCTAGAAGGGAATAATCCCGCTGGATCGGTCAAAGACAGACCAGCATTGAACATGATCCAGATGGCCGAATCCAGGGGTGAAATCAAGCCTGGAGACACCCTGATTGAGGCCACCAGCGGTAATACTGGCATTGCCCTGGCCATGGCGGCTGCAATAAAGGGTTACCGCATGATTCTGGTGATGCCTGAGAATATGAGCCTGGAACGTCGATCTTTGATGAAGGCCTATGGTGCTGAGATCATACTTACCCCAGAAGGGGGGAGTATGGAGTTGGCTATTGACAAGGCACAAGAGATGGAAGCCGCTGGTGAGGGACTGATTCTGGACCAGTTCTCCAATCAGGACAACCCTATGGCCCACGTTAAGAGTACAGGTCCAGAGATATGGCAACAGACGCGTGGAGAAATTACCCATTTTGTCAGTTCCATGGGCACAACTGGCACCATTATGGGCGTTTCCAGATTTTTGAAGGAGAAAAATCCTGATATAGAGATTGTTGGTGTTCAGCCCATGGATGGTTCCAGTATTCCTGGGATACGCCGCTGGCCAGTTGAGTATCTGCCCAAAATATACGATGCCAGCAGGGTGGACCGGATTATAGATGTGAGTCAGGAGGCGGCAGAGAATACGACCAGGGAGTTGGCTGCAACCGAAGGGATCATGGCTGGTATCTCCTCAGGCGGGGCCGTATCAGCTGCCCTGGAGTTGTCCAGGGATCTAACCAATGCAGTGATAGTAGTAATTGTATGTGATCGCGGAGATAGATACCTATCTACGGGCATTTTCCCGGCTGATTAGAATGCAATATTAATATGCAATGCAATCAATAATATAAGCAGCATACTTAATGTTGTATATAACTATATTTATGCGTCAATAGAAGCCAGGAATATACAAAGTGGCCCGTCCAAGAAAAAAGAGATTACCAACAGAGCCTGTTAAGGCAACTATAGAGTCGATGAGCCATGATGGCCGTGGTGTTGCCCATCTGGACGGGAAGGCTGTCTTTATTCATGGGGCCTTGGCCAATGAAGAGGTGATGTTCACATATAGCCGAAAACGGCAGAAATATGATGAGGGCGTGGCGAGCGAGATACTAACGCCATCTCCAGACAGAGTAGAACCGCTGTGCAAACACTTCGATATCTGTGGAGGCTGTAGCCTACAACATCTTAAATCAGAGGCACAGATCGGGCTAAAACAGGAGAGTCTGCTGAATGGATTTGAGAAAATAGCAAAGGTAGCTGTTCCAGAGGTTTTCCCGCCCCTAACTGCCAGTAAATCGTGGGGTTATCGGCGCAAGGCCCGGCTTGGGGCCAAGTATGTAGCCAAAAAGGGAAGGGTGCTGGTAGGTTTCAGAGAGAAGGGTTCCAGTTTTCTTGCAGATATCCATAGCTGTGAAGTACTGCACCCAAGGGTAGGGCATCTGCTCATGCCCCTGAGTGATCTTATAGGCAGCCTCTCTATAAGGGACAAGGTGCCGCAGATAGAGGTATCGATGGGAGACGAGGATTGTGTGCTGGTATTCCGTGTCATGGAACCACCTACGACCACAGATCTGACCCTGTTGCAACAGTTCGGCAGCGAACATGATATGCATATATATCTGCAAGAGGGAGGGCCGGACAGTGTGCGGCCGCTCCAGGGCGAACCGATAAACCTGCACTACTCCCTGCCAGATTTCGGCATTGATGTGCGTTTTCTACCTAACGACTTTACCCAGGTAAACTCTGAGTTAAATAGACTCATGGTAGCTAGAGCGGTAGATCTGCTAGAGCCACAAAGTAGTGATAGTGTGTTGGATCTGTTTTGCGGGGTTGGTAACTTTACTATGCCACTGGCTACCAGGTCCAAGTCTGTCGTTGGGGTGGAGGGAGATAAGGCCTTGGTAGCAAGGGCCAGAGAAAATGCATCGAGAAATGGCATTGAAAATGTCAGCTATTACACCGCAAATCTTTATGAATCACTGGAACATGAGCAGTGGTTGACGGGTAAATATGATAAGGCACTGCTTGACCCTCCGCGCTCAGGCGCCTTTGAAATATTGCATTACCTGCCAAAGTTGGGGATTAAACGTATAGTATATGTATCATGCTACCCTGGAACCCTGGCGCGAGATGCAGGAGAGCTTGTGAACGTCCATGGATATAAACTTCTGGGGGCGGGTGTAATGGATATGTTTCCCCATACAGCACACGTCGAATCCATAGCCGTATTTGAAAAAGAGTAAGGAGCGGTTAAATGGCTGTAGAGATCGAACGTAAATTTCTTGTTGAAAACGATCTCTGGCGCGCACATGTGGTATCCAGTTCAGAACTCAAACAGGCCTATATCTCTAATCAGATAAACGCAACCGTCAGGGTTCGTATCTCTGGTGACAAGGCATTTCTGACAATCAAGGGTCCAACCTCCGGTATAAGTCGGGATGAATTTGAATATGCTATTCCTGTGGATGATGCCAAACTTATGTTAGATCTAAGACATGCTGGAGTAGTCATAGAAAAGACCCGCCATAAGGTCAGATGTGGGGAACACATCTGGGATCTGGATATATTCTATGGTGAGAACGAAGGCCTCAGGTTGGCTGAAGTGGAGTTGAAGTCCGAGACAGAAGAGTTTCAATTACCAGAGTGGGCTGGAGCAGAGGTCACGGGTGATTGCAGATACGCAAACTCACGTTTGGCAGAAGAACCATACTGTAATTGGTGAGAAAAATAGCCCTGGGATGAAATTAGGTATCTACCACCTCCTCTTAACCCTATTCATTGCGCTTTTTCTAACCGCCTGCGGCACCAATGATCACGATAACGTCATACGTATGGGGCTGACCACCGCCCCAACCAATCTTGACCCCAGGTTCGCCACCGACGCAATTTCATCCCGGATTAACCGCCTGTTGTACCGGCGTCTGGTGGAGTTTGACGAAACCGGCATGCCGGTGCCATCCCTGGCCAGTTGGGAACAGATAACACCTACCCATTACCGTTTTACGCTGCTCAAAAAAGGAAGATCATTCCACCACGGGAAGAGGCTTATGGCGCAAGATGTAAAGGCTAGCTATGACTCTATCCTAGATCCCAAAACCGGTTCTCCCCATCGCTCTACCATAGAGGTCATTCAGCGTATAGAGATAGAGGGGGATGATCAGATCGACTATTTTCTGAAACGACCAGACAGCCTGTTTCCAGGATATTTACACATAGGAGTACTTCCATCTGATCTTATAGAGAAAAAACACCCGTTTAATACCAACCCAATAGGCAGTGGTACCTTTGCTTTTAGCCGCTGGTCTCAGGAGGGGGTTCCAAGGCTGCTGCGCTTGCGAGATCGACAACCATTCGAGTTCCTCCCGGTGGCAGATCCAAGTGTAAGAATACTCAAGCTGCTGCGGGGTGAGGTCGATATGCTGCAGAATGATCTGCCGCCTGAACTTATGGTCTATCTTGATGGCAGGGAAGGGATAGAGATATTAAAGAAACCAGGCAACAACTTCTCCTATCTCGGCTTTAATCTAAAAGACGCGATTACCGGACAACATAAGATACGACGCGCCATAGCCTTGGGGATAGATAGAGAGTCCATAATCAAGTACTTTCTGAAGGATGGGGCCAAGCCAGCGCAGGCGCTACTACCGCCGCGCCACTGGGCTGGCGCCAAAGGTCTGAAGCCAATTCTGTTTGATCCTCAACTGGCCAAAGCCTTACTTAAAGAGCTTGGCTATTCTGAACAAAACCCCCTTAGGATCAGCTATATGACATCCACAGATCCGTTCAGGGTAAGGCTGGCAACCCTGATTCAAAACCAACTGGCCCAGATCGGAATCCAGGTAGAGGTGCAGAGCCATGATTGGGGTACCTTTTATGGTGATGTGAAAAAAGGTAGGTTTCAGTTATACAGTTTGTCCTGGGTTGGGATTAAGACGCCGGATATCTTTAGATACGTATTCCATAGCAACTCTGTCCCCCCAGATGGAGCAAACAGGGGTCGCTTTAGTAGCAAGGTTGTTGATGCCCTAATAGACCAGGCGGAGGCAACAGCAGATTTCACCCAAAAGGCGCTGCATTACCAGAGACTGCAACAGCAGTTATTGGCCGACTTGCCCTATGTGCCATTATGGTATGAAGATCATGTGTTTATTAGCAGGGACTATATAACCGGATATAAACTGGCCAGTGATGGTAACTATGATGGCCTGGAACATGTGCAGATGAAGAGCAGATGAAATCAGAGCGAATAATCAGAATAGAGTTGGATAGGCAGATGCTCTCTCTCTACCAGGGGGATGAACTGGTGACATCCTATCCGATCTCCACTTCTAAAGATGGTCCCGGCGAGGAGATGGATAGTGGCTGCACCCCGAGGGGGATGCATCGAATAAGGATCAAAATCGGTGACGGGCTGCCGGAAAACAGTGTGTTTGTGGGGCGGCGTCCTACCGGAGAGATATATACCCCAGAGCTTGCAGAGAACAATCCTGATCGTGACTGGATACTTACCCGCATACTCTGGCTGACAGGTCTGGAGCCTGGCTGTAATCGTGGTGGTTGTAATGACACCCTACGGCGCTATATCTATATCCACGGATCTCCTGATTCAGAACCCATGGGTATACCTGCATCTCATGGCTGTATCAGAATGAGAAATATGGATCTGCTGAATCTGTTTGAACTGGTAGATACCGATACCCTGGTAGAAATTGTCGAATGAACTTTATTCTCTCCAGACTGGCAAGTGCGCTACTGGTGATCCTAGGTGTGGTCTGTATGGTATTCATGCTGATACACCTGGTCCCCGGGGATCCCGTGGAGGTGATGTTGGGAGAATCTGCACAACCTGCAGACAGGTCGGCACTTAGAACATCCCTGGGGCTGGATCTTCCCCTACAACAGCAACTGATCAACTATTTACAAGGGCTGGCCCATCTGGATCTGGGAACCTCTCTCCATAGCCAAAGAGCAATCACGGATATTCTTGCGGAGAGATTGCCAGCAACCCTGGAGCTTGCATTCTACGCTCTGCTCTTCGCAATGGTTATTGCGGTTCCACTCGGAATACTGGCTGCACTTAAAAAAGATAGTGTGGCGGATTTTGGCGCAATGGGATTTTCCATGCTCGGTGTCTCCATCCCCAATTTCTGGATGGGGCCTATCCTTATCCTGATTTTCTCACTATGGCTTGGGCTCACCCCGGTTAGTGGCCGTAGCGGTTTCTCCAGTGTGATACTGCCAACTATCACCCTTGGCACCGCCCTGGCTGCCATACTGGCCCGCATGGTCCGTAGCAGCCTGCTGGAGGTCCTAAACGAAGAGTTCGTTCGAACCGCCAGGGCCAAAGGGTTGCCGGAGAGCAGCGTGATCTGGCGTCATGCCATGCGTAACGCCTGGCTGCCGGTTATAACCCTGCTGGGGCTACAGCTAGGCGCGCTTCTGGGAGGTGCGGTTATTACCGAAACGGTCTTCTCCTGGCCTGGAATCGGGTCGCTATTGGTAGAGTCAATCCAGAAAAGAGATTATCCGGTGGTGCAGGGGTGTGTCCTGCTGATCAGTCTGGCCTATGTCCTGGTCAATACCATCACCGATCTGGTCTACATGGCAATTGACCCACGTATCCGCCTGGGTGATGAGCAATGAGACAGAGAATCTTTATCTCAATTCTCATGATCTGGATGCTGGCATCAGTCATCGGCCCTCTCATGCCGCTGAACCCGAACCAGATCGACCTGCCCAACATCCTCTCCGCCCCATCAGCTCAACATCTATTGGGAAACGATGAACTGGGTAGACCGGTGTTAGACCGGCTGATCATGGGTGCCCAAACCTCTTTCCTGGTGGCACTATGGGTTGTGGTCATTTCCGCCTCATTCGGCACCATGCTAGGGGCCTTTGCGGCATATTCTGGTGGAGTTACCGACCTGATACTGGTGAGAGTGATCGACATATTTCTCGCCTTCCCCGGAATCTTGTTGGCCATAGCCCTGGCCGGCGTCATGGGTCCTGGAATAGATAATGTGATCATCGCCCTATCTATCGTGGGATGGGTGGGATACGCCAGGCTGGCCAGGGCTCAGGTGTTGACCCTGAAGCATAGGGATCACGTTGTAGCGGCTATAGCACTGGGGCAGGGCAGGATACCGATCATCAGAAGACACCTTCTGCCATTGATTGCAGCGCCCCTAATCATCGAGGCTACTTTTGGGATTGCAGGGGTGGTGATCGCAGAGGCTGGACTCTCGTTCCTGGGCCTGGGGGTGCAACCGCCGGCAGCATCATGGGGAAGCATGATTCGTGATGGGGCCAGATATATGCTGGTAGCACCCCATCTGGTGTTGGCGCCAGGGATATGCATTATGTTAGTGGTGTTGTCGATTAACCTGCTGGGAGACAGACTGCGAGACCGTTTGGATGTAAAAGGTCTGGAGAGCTAACTAACCCAAGAAAAAACGCCCAGCTTTGCTGGGCGTGGATTGGGTATTAACCTGAAGCAACAATCACAATCAGCGGCTTACAGATATTCTCTTTTTCAAGACGTTATTACCCTCATTCGATTCCATTACTCGGTTAGAAGTATCAGCTACAACCTTGGTATTAATACGTCCATACCAACTTGGATAGCCCCCATAGGTGCATTTTAAAATTCTGCCGCCACGAGCGTTCATTTTGTTGATATTCCAGCTGCATCCAGCTGTATTGTAGTTTTCACCAGGCCACCATTTGACGGTAAAGGGACCAGATTGCGCAGTACCTTTGTTGTACACACCTATGCGTATATTCACCGGTTGCCCTTTAACTGGTGTTTCAGGGGTCATCTTGAATTCGGAGATATAGAGGTCAGGCTTTCTGCCGCTGGAATCACCCGTGTGAAGCGTAGGTGGAGGAGGTGGTGCGGCATCCCCAGAACTTGCTGTTGGTGGAGGAGGTGGTGCGGCACCTTCAGAACTTGCTGTTGGTGGAGGTGGAGGTGCGGCACTTTCAGAATTTGCTGTTGGTGGAGTAGGCTGGGTGTGAGAAGGATTATAGATAGCGGCTACACCATTGTTGCAGCTGAAGCGAACCCTTTGGGGTTGGATATTTGCCCTGCGCTTGACTATATCCCTCTTTCCGAATGCCCAAATTGTATCAATGGAGTACCAATCTGCTGCAGGAAACCCCAGTCTTGCTCTTTCGAAAGAGTCCTGATCATGTTGCACTGCCCCGCAAACAGCTGCCATCTGCTGCTGTCGTGATGAAAATCTTCTGCCTAAATCTCTAGCGGCATCCGAACATGCACGCTCCTTAGCTTTGATAATGTTGTGTGGTACGCACGTTCTTCCAGAACGTCCATCACGACTTTCATGAGCCAGGGTCTTCAGCGCATGTGTTTTTTTAACTGTAGTAGTGTCACCCACCGGCTGATAGCTGAGTTTTACAAACAGGTTTGCCTCGCAGCTACGAACGCAATCACCCAGCGCAGGGAGTGAGAAACAACTGATTAGAAATGTAACTAGTTTTATATTGGTAGTTTTTAAAAACATGGCTGCATATTCCTTTTCTAATAGAGTTATTAAGATATGGTTCAAACCACGTGGGAGAATGTGGGTAAAGAGACCATATATCCGTTATCTTTGGTAATCTCACAGTTGCGAATTATCTAGCAACTAGACTCACTGCGAAGATTAGCCTCTGATGGGTAATGATTTTCCCATATCTAACGTGAACAGCTCATGAACATAACAAGGCCATGAAATTCCATTCTGTGACGCAAGTCACGGAACGAAATTATCACCTATTGAGTGTAGGTGAATTGTTTTATTGAGGAATATTATTTGAATTACATGTGGTTACTGAACAAAGAAGCTGGTGAAGAACAGGTCCTTTATGCTGTTTTTGCCGGTCTGGGTCTTAATGACCTTACCCACAGCACTAAGAGCAGTTTGCCTGAATCTCTCTTTGCCCTTGGGGTCTTGCAGATCCGCGCCCTTTTGATCTCCCAGGAGCAAGAGTAGCTCATGACGAATGGCCGAGGCATGCAGTTGGACCTCTGGAAGACTCTCCTCGTCAACCATTAACTGAATATCACATCTGGCATATCTGGCCTTACCCTGCACATTTGCTATAAGAGATGGGGTGATGGAGAAGTAGGCGGACTTTTTTTTCTCTTCATCCTCTGCAACCGCAAAATCAGAATAGAGTACGGAACAAGTTAGTATCAGCAGTGAGATTAAACGCATCATTTTCCCTAAATTCCTGTTATAACATCGGTCACAAACCTTATCGGCACGAGTAATAAAAACTTAATTGGAAATTTTAGTATGAGTCATGGGCCTTTGATGTTTGATCTGTCTGGTTTGGAGATAACTCAGGAAGAGCGTGAAATGCTAGAGCATCCTGCAGCTGGCGGGATTATCCTTTTTAGCAGGAATTTCGAATCACCAGAACAAATTCAAGCACTTATAAAGCAGATTCATGAGATCAGGAAACCTGAGCTTCTGATTGCGGTAGATCAGGAGGGGGGTAGGGTGCAGCGCTTTAAAGAAGGGTTTGTACGACTTCCCCCAGCATCCTGGTTTGGCGATCTGCACGAATCGAATAGTAAGGCGGCAAGATCAACTGCCCAGTCGGTTGGATGGTTGATGGCAGCAGAACTCAGGGCAGTGGGGGTTGATTTCAGCTTCGCCCCAGTGCTTGATCTTGGATATGGTGCCAGCACTGTCATTGGAGATCGAGCCTTCCATAAAAAACCCACGGTGGTCTCAGAGCTTGCCTACTCCTGGATGCGCGGGGTGCATGAAGCAGGGATGGCAGCAGTTGGAAAGCATTTTCCAGGACATGGCGGGGTTGAAGAAGACTCCCATCTTACGTTGCCGGTTGATCGGCGTCCTCCAGAAGATATCTGGACGGCCGATCTGGTCCCATTTCAACGTATGATCGATAATGGCCTGGAGGCGATCATGCCGGCCCATGTGATCTTTGAAAATCTCTGCCCAGATCTTGCTGGCTTCTCAAGCTTTTGGCTCAAGGATGTACTGAGAAAAAGATTAAGATTCCAGGGCGTTATCTTCAGTGATGATCTAACTATGGCCGCTGCAGATGCAGCTGGTGATTACAAGGAACGCGCCAGGGCTGCCCTGGATGCTGGCTGTGACATGATCCTGGTATGTAATAATCAGGAGGGGGCACAAGAGGTACTGGAGGAGTTAGTCGAACATAAAGACCCTGCATCTCAGGTGCGCATAGTTAGAATGCATGGTCGTGGTGATGTAAATAGAGATGATATACATTTAGACCCGCGCTGGAAAACAGCAGTGGATGTGATCGCGCAGTATGAAGAGTCTCCATCTTTAAATCTGGATATCTAATAATGGCAATAGACGCAAAAACGGCACAAGCGGTTTACGACAAAGCAGATATGTTGCATTCGGAACAGGCAGTTGAGGCTGTGCTTGATAGAATGGCGGGTGAAATAACGCAAAAGCTGGCAGAAAGTGATCCCATAGTACTCTGCATAATGAACGGTGGCCTGATTGCAACTGGCAAACTGTTACCAAAGCTCAATTTTCCTCTACGGGTAGATTATCTCCACGCAACCAGATACCACGGTCAAACAGCGGCGGGCGAACTTAACTGGCTGAAAAGAAATCATCAGGAGATTAAAGACCAAAATATCCTCATCATTGATGACATCCTGGATGAGGGCATAACACTCCAGGCCATAGTGGATTTCTGTCATGATATGGAGGCGGCCAGCGTATTTTCAGCTGTGGTGGTGGAAAAAATCCACGATAGAAGCAACGGCTTCAAGGCCGATTTTGTAGGACTAGAGGTGGAAGATAGATATGTCTTTGGCTATGGAATGGATTACAAAGGTTATCTGAGAAACGCCCCTGGTATTTATGCGGTTAGTGAAGAGCACCAGGGGGATTAGTTATTGCTCTATTGCTGTTATTCAGCTTCCTCTAAGGCAGCCTTTTTCTCCTGATTCTTAGAATACATGTAAACAACCAGGTTCTTTGCCAAGAACATGATGGTTATAAAACACAAACCGATCAAAAACCCCAACCAGGGTTTTTCCTGCAAAATCGTGATAAACCAGAGTGAATTTCCCATCGTGCCATCCTTCTGAATAGTTACTGGAATGTAACAAGATTGAGGGCTTTATATGCTGTTTTTTCTATAAGTTCAATGACATTCTTCAATTGGAAGATAAGATGGTTTGTAGAGATTGGTCATATCACTATTGTTTCTTGTATTTCTTAACAAGTTCCCTAACGTCGTTAATCTCAAATCCATACTCTCTTTTCAAGCGGCCGAGTTTTTCATCGACGGCTGTGGTTTCTGGCAGGGTCAATGATTTAATAATATGGGTTGAAGGAACCCCAGTTGACTCTTCTACATCTTTTAGTGTCATCGAACCGTCTATTGTTACGTCCTCATACTTATGGCTTGAGAACAGTGATACCCCTTTTTGGTTGTTATCCCTATCCACTGGAGTCAGCAAAGGGGCAACGGCTAACACAACAACTGCTATAAGGCCTACAATACCGAGACCTGCCCGCATACCAGAACCTTCTTGAGGCCTACCAGCAATAACGCAGAATATCCAACGCCAATGAAGCAGTAAATGAAGTGCAAGTATGAATAAGAAAATAACCGATATCCAGAAATGGATGCCGCCCCAATCATGTCGGTCCAGGCCCCAGATAGTAGAATAGTGACCACTACCAGGAGGCAGGATATATCGCATAAGCACACCGGTTGTGGTGAGAACAACAAAACCAATAAATGCCACGATATCAATGACCAGATTGAGCTTTGTTCGATTCATATGAACAGCTTATTTTCTGTAGGAAAAGGGGATGCAACTACTTAGTTACATCCCCTTTGGTCTCACGCTATTTAGCCATCTCTTTGGCTGCATCAGTTGCGGCTTCAACAGCAGCGTCTTTTGCAGCTTCAGTGGCCTTTTCCATAGAGCTCTTTTCTGCATCGTCCTCAGCAGCGGGAGCGGCTTCTTCAGCAGCGGGAGCGGCTTCTTCAGCAGCGGGAGCGGCTTCTTCAGCAGCAGGAGCGGCTTCCTCAGCAGCAGGAGCGGCTTCCTCAGCAGCAGGAGCAGCGGCCTCGGCAGCAGGAGCAGCGGCCTCGGCAGCAGGAGCAGCGGCCTCGGCAGCAGGAGCAGCGGCCTCGGCAGCAGGAGCGGCGGCCTCAGCAGCAGGAGCAGCGGCCTCAGCAGCAGGAGCAGCGGCCTCAGCAGCAGGAGCAGCGGCCTCAGCAGCAGGAGCAGCGGCCTCTGGAGCAGGAATTGTAGCTGCTTTGTTTTGGTCTGGAGAATCGCCACCACAGGCAGTTAGAGTGGCAGCAAAGAATGCTACGGTAAGCAGTTTTTTCATGATGATCTCTTTATTCCAGTTATTGTTTAAAGACTGGGCGCAGGACGTAGCCCCCCTTTTTTTATATGACCGTATCCTAGGTTGATCAAAAGTCCGATTTATTATGATTCGGCCAGAACAACATTATATAGGAGAAAGCATTACAGATACTATCGAGCAGATAGAATATGATGGATTATTTACAAACATATCTAATTATATGGCAGTATACCATTATAAATTAGTAAGTTATGCTCAGTAGTTAATGTGTAATGTGATTAGATTATATGGTTCAGGAACTATTTTTCGTCATGCTGGATCTGGTCTGGCATACAGGATAATTTGGACATCACGTATGCCATACTATTTTCACCTCACTAAACTAATTTAAGAGTGACCCCTGATATTATGGGAGTGAAATAACCGTTTCCACAGTAGCTACGAAATTCACAAAGGAGTGAAGCCCTATAGTTAATAAAACTGATCCGCTTTTTATGCGAGCGAGTCCAAGAACTACTCCCATAACAAATATCAACCCAAAGCCATATAGATCATACTGAGAGTGTATTGCAGCCCAGGCAGCGGCCGAAATTAATATAGCACCTATAGGTCCTAGAGTGGTCTGAGATATTCCAGAAATTACAAATCCTCTAAAAAATGCCTCCTCGAATAGTGGTGCGGCGACCATTAGGGCGAGCCATAGTATCCATGGTGACTCTGTAGATGTATACACCGCCGTCATAAACTCAGGAACGATTGGTTTACCGAGAGAAAAAGTTAATAAATCAGAGGCTATGATCAGACAAATAATGACCAGAAACCATGTTTTCACTGTTTTGAAATCAACTGCTGTTAAACCTAAGTATTGCTTCAGATTAGAGTTCTTTTTTAGTTTAATCACCCCTACTAACAACGGTGCGCATACCAACAGACTTGCAAAAGTACACAGAGACAACACAAATCCATTCTGCTGAAGATCAGCCATCAGGATCTCAAATTCAGATTGCCCTATATCTCCGTAATTAACCGCGATATATATGCCCATCACTGCAGTTTGAGTAACTACAAAAAATATTGCGATCACCAATCCCCAGATCAACGTCCCAGGCAATCCCCATACGGCGTGATCTTGTTTTGAGTGGAGTGTTTCCAGATTCATTGTTATCCTTTTTTCTTATGAAAGTTAATTCCGTCATGCCGGAATTGATCTGGCATATAGAGTTGCTTCCCTTCCAATCACCCCGCGGCATTTCCGCGTGGTCCGGGGTAAATAAGAGGTAGGGCGCAGCAACTACAGACATTGCACCGAACTGTTTGTCCGGGTGCGTGTTAATTGTCAGGTATCTATTTCAATCTCACCAGCTAAATACATTATTGCTTTTCCAGCAATTAGTACGCGATCTTTTTGTAATTCACAAAATAGTTCTCCACCCCTGGGTGATACCTGTTTCGCATGAAACTTTGTATCACCTAAAACAGTTGACCAATATGGAACAAGTTGGGTGTGGGCGGAACCAGTTACTGGATCTTCATTTATCCCCAATTTAGGTGCGAAGAACCTGGAGATAAAGTCGTACTTGTTAGATTTCGCAGTAATTGCAACGCCCCTTAAGTCAATATCCATCAGCGCTGCTAATTTTGGCTGCACAGCCCGAACTTCCTCTTCACCACTAAAAACAACAATATAATCTTCGGCTTTTAGACACTCTATTGGCGTGATGTTAAATGCCTGGGCAATACCATCTGGCATTTCGCATTTAATAGGTGGTTGAGAGGGAAAATCCATTACCATCAAGCCCTCGTTATTGGTGACTTTTAATGGTCCGGATTTTGATTCAAAATTAATCTCTTCACCTTTGTAACCAAGAATGGTGAAAATAACGTAGGCCGACGCCAAGGTTGCGTGACCACATATGTCAACTTCAGTATCAGGAGTAAACCATCGGATATGAAAACCTTGTTCTGTTGGGACAAAAAATGCTGTTTCAGAAAGATTATTCTCTTCCGCTATTGACTGCATCAGCTCGTCTGACAACCACTCTTCCAGAGGGCATATTGCTGCTGGATTACCCTCAAAAGGATTTTCAGCGAATGCATCAATTTGATATATAGATAACTTCATTGTTCTACACTATTTTTTGGCGTAATGCCCGTTGCTTATTGTGCCCCACGGTACTGAATTCACAGTGATACTTGTTTGATTCTAATTTACCTAAACCCGATCAAACCTATTGAAGATGGTACTGAAGTGGCCACGTCCCTGGGTCATGCTACGTAGCTCTGTGGTATATCCCAGCAGTTTATCCAGGGCCACTTCACAGCTGATGGTGGCGGTGTCTTTCCATTTAGTGGTGTCCTGGATAACGCCCAAGCGCGATTGTAGATCACCCAGTACCTGCCCTAGGTTCTCTTCCGGCACTACCACTTCTGCGGCCATAATCGGGTGTAATAGACAAGGTTCTGCCTGTTGGACAGCCTTGATACATGCCTTAGCAGCTGCGGCCTGCAGCGCATCTGGAGTGGATGCCTTGCCGTACAGGTCAATCTGCAGCACCTGAAGCTCAAGATCCTCCAGGGGTGCTGACTCTATTGGACCGTTGGCCAGGGCTAGTTGTAGTGCTTCGTCAATGGCGTCGTGCTGAGGCTGGGTTAGTTTCTGTCCTTCAGGTTTGATCTTGGGTTCGATAATGATTCTAGTGCCTGCGCCACGTTCAAGTGGTGTTACCATCAGCTCTACCCGCGCCATGATTTCTTGGTCGTGCAGTTTTGGATCAAAGTGAGGTTGGAATAGACACTCTGCCGTTGCTGGATGAGTTATCGCCTCACGCAGGGCCACGGCCGGTTTGCCAGAGCGAATGCTCAGATTGAACTCACGCTTCAATCTTTCCAGAACGATCTGTAGATGCAGTTCGCCCATGCCTCTAAGCAGGCGCTGACCAGTGTCCTTATCCTCTTCCAGAAGTAGGGTGGGGTCTTCCTGTTGTATCTTATCCAGAACCTCCAGGAATTTATCTTCATCCTCGCTGGATTGTGGTTCAACCGCTAGGCTTAGCACCGGTTCCCTAGTGTCTATGCGTTCCATCATCAGGATATGTTCAGGATCGCAGATGGTGTCGCCGGTAGTAACACTCTTCAGGCCGGCCATTAGTATGATCTGCCCAGCGTCGGCCAGATCCAGGCGGCTCTTCTTGCCGGCGTCAATTTCAAACATGCGGGCCACTGTTTCATGGATCTGTACACCATCAGGCTGAACTGCAGCAATCTTGTCGCCCGGTTTAAGTTGGCCTCTATAGATTCTGGCATAGACGTGGCGGCGTCCATCCCATAGTTGCACCTTGAAGCAGAGGGCGACGAGGGAGCCGTCCTGCCCCAGTTCGACAGTCTCTTCTTTTCCATCGATTGATTTGGCTATAGTGGCCGGGCGGTCCAGAGGAGAGGGCAGAAGCTTGATTACTCCATCAAGTATCGGTTGCACCCCCTGATTGCGCAGGGCTGAGCCACCAAAACAGGGATGGATCTTGCCAGAAAGAGTGCCGATGCGTAGGGCGGCCCAGATCGCATCCGGTTCTGGTTCCTCTGATGACAGGACCTTGTCTGCAACGTTTTCGTCAAACTCGGCGGCCGAGAGTAGCAGGGACTCGCGATAGCTGGAGAGGCTATCCCATAAGGGCTTATCGCATGGTTCCTGTCTAAGCAGTTCGCCGTGTTCACCATCGAAAAAGATTCTGGTCTTATCGATAAGATGCACCACTGCCTGTTGTTCTGGAATGGGTACGGTTATGGGGACAGGTTCGCCTTGTAATCGTTTGCGAATACTCTCCATGGCGTGGTCAAACTCTGCGCCAGGGCGGTCCATCTTGTTGATAAAAAACAGGGCAGGGAGGTCAAACTTGTTACGCTGTCGCCAGACCGTTTCTGTCTGAGGTTCCACACCGCGTACCCCGTCTAGCACCAGGATGCAGCCGTCCAGGATACGCATAGCGCGTTCCACCTCTATGGTGAAATCTACATGCCCGGGAGTGTCGATAATCTGAACCAGGTGGTCCTGCCAGTTGGCACGGGTAACGGCGGAGTTAATGGTTATTCCGTGGGCCTGCTCCTCTTCGATGTAGTCCATATGGGCTGCACCGTCGTGGACCTCTCCTATCTTGTAGGATGCGCCGGTGTAGAACAGGATGCGTTCGGTCAGGGTGGTCTTGCCCGCATCTACATGAGCTGCGATACCGATATTTCTGGTATGGGTGAGATCTGGTGAATTGCTCATGATGTTGTGGTGATTATGGGACCGATATTCCTTCTTGTTGCAACATGCTTATGAGCCTGATCAGAGGAAGTCCGATGAGTGCATTGGGGTCATCGCCCTCCAATCTCTCAAACAGGGAGATGCCCAGACCCTCTGATTTAAAGCTGCCCGCGCAGTTATATGGCTCTTCGGCATCCAGATAACGTTCAATCTGCTCTCTGGAGAGCTCCCTGAAATAAACGTGGAAGGGTTCACAGATTACCTGGGATTTGCCAGTTTGGCTATTTAGCAGACATAGTCCGGTATAAAAACTAACCCGTTGGCCAGATGCCTCCGTTAACTGGGCTATGGCCTTCTCTCTGGTCCCAGGTTTCCCCAGGATATTGGAGCCGATACAGGCAACCTGGTCAGACCCGATTACCAGGGCATTGTCATGTCTTGCCGCAACCGCCTGGGACTTCTCCTCAGCCAGGCGCTGAACAAACTCTTCAGGTTGTTCACCCGTTCGCATGGATTCGTCGATATCCGGCGCATCGACATCAAAGCTAAGCCCCAGCTTATGCAGCAGCTCTCTGCGAAAAGGTGATGTGGAACCGAGGATTAATTTCATTTCGAGTGTTCTTTTTCATTTAATTTTATATGAATCCATTCTAGCACTGATCATCCCTGATGAAATAAACAGATCATCCAGAATGCTTTTTAACAATATACATTATTGATAATATTCTAACCCTTATTAAAACAGTAGGTTAGCCTGATGCTGAGAATAGGATTTCTTGACATCCCGGGTGGATTCTCATAGAAAGGCATGCTTCAATACGCTTTTGTCAGGATACTGCTAGTCTAGGGTTTAGATATTAGCTGTGTCAGCCTATTAATTTAGAGGAAAATGTATGGCCGTTTCAGATCTTTTGATGCAAGGCGTGAATTTGATGCTCCTCGGGATGGGGATGGTATTTACGTTTTTGGCCATCCTGGTTGTAGCGCTAAATGGCATGTCCCGTCTGGCAGCCTCCATAACCGGGCCAGAGGCGCCTACAGCAACTTCTACTGGCACCTCAGGAGAGAGTGATGCCGAGTTGATTGCTGTTATTTCTGCTGCAATCAACCGATTTAGAAACAGATAATAGATCGATTTTTTTATTTTTAGGGCTGATTTTTTTCAGCATTCTCTTTAACGTACACTATGAAAAAAGACCTATGAGCGATAAAAAACCACTAGGAATTACAGAACTCGTCCTACGCGATGGACACCAATCCTTGTTCGCTACGCGTATGCGTATCGACGATATGCTGCCAATCGCAGAGAAACTGGACAAAGTTGGCTATTGGTCTCTGGAGACATGGGGAGGGGCTACCTTCGACTCATGCATTCGTTTCCTGGGAGAGGACCCATGGGAGCGCCTGCGTCGTCTCAAGGCTGCAATGCCGAATACTCCGATGCAGATGCTGTTCCGGGCCCAGAATATCCTGGGTTACCGCCATTATGCTGACGATGTGGTAAAGGCCTTTGTGGAACGTGCTGCAGTTAACGGCATGGATGTGTTCCGTATCTTTGATGCCATGAACGATGTGCGTAACTTTGAGACCGCAGTAAAGGCGACCATAGCGGTAGATAAGCACGCCCAGGGCGCTATGTCCTACACTGTCAGCCCAGTGCACAATATTGATTACTGGGTTGATATGGCGCGCCGTCTTGAGGATATGGGTTGTCACTCTATCTGTATTAAGGACATGGCCGGCCTGCTCAAGCCATATGTGGCATTCGAACTGGTCAGTCGTCTAAAAGAGAACATCAGCGTACCTCTCTCTCTGCACTCCCATGCAACCACCGGTATGAGCACAACTACCATCGCCAAGGCGTGTGAGGCTGGCATTGACTTGGTGGATAGCTCTATCTCCTCCATGGCCATGACCTATGGCCACTCCGCAACCGAGTCTGTAGTTGCGGTGTTGGATGGAACCGAGCATGATACCGGACTGGATCTGGAACTGCTGGAAGAGATTGCCGCCTATTTCCGTGAAGTGCGGAAGAAATATGCCAAATTCGAGGGCTCTCTAAAGGGCGTAGACTCACGTATCCTGGTGGCCCAGGTTCCAGGCGGTATGTTAACCAATATGGAAAATCAGTTGCGGGAGCAGGGCGCTACCGACAAGCTGGATGACGTTTTGAACGAGATCCCAAAGGTGCGTGAAGACCTTGGGTTCATACCGCTAGTAACCCCAACCTCCCAGATTGTGGGTACCCAGGCTGTACTGAACGTACTCACCGGCGAGCGCTATAAGTCTATCGCCAAAGAGACCGCCGGCGTGCTCAAGGGTGAGTACGGGGCATCTCCAGCCCCGGTGAACAAAGAGCTGCAGGCCAGGGTGCTAGAAGGAGAAGAGGCCATTACCTGCCGTCCGGCAGATCTGCTTTCACCAGAGGTGGATAAACTGACCCAAGAGCTTGAGACCATTGCCCAGGAGAAGAAGCTGGATCTAGCTGACGACATAATCGACGATGTGCTGACCTACGCGCTGTTCCCGCAGGTTGGCCTGAAGTTCCTGGAAAATCGTAATAACCCGGATGCCTTTGAGCCGGTTCCTGGAATCGAGCCGGAACCAGTTGCTGCCGCTGCACCAGCTGCTGCGAGCACAGGTGGTGCTGAGTCCTATACCGTACAGGTAAATGGCAAATCCTACGACGTTACTGTATCTGCTGGTGGGGCAATTAGTAGCGTAGCTCCAGCTGCGGCTCCTGCCGCTGCGGCGCCGGCTCCTGCTCCCACAGCAGCTGGTGTCACGATCGCAGCTCCACTGACCGGTAATATCTTTAAGATCAACGTGTCCGCAGGCCAGAGCGTTGCCGAAGGTGATGTGATAATGATCCTAGAGGCCATGAAGATGGAGACCGAGGTGCGTGCCACAGCCAGCGGTAGTGTGGCGTCCATCGCCGTTAAAGAGGGCGATGCCGTGCATGTCGGTGACACCCTGATTACTCTGGGGTAGGCGATGAGCGGATTTGAAGCACTATGGCAATCCATGGGGATTGCCAATATGGAGTGGGGCCAACTGTTGATGATGTTGGTGGGCGGTGTCCTCATATTCCTGGCCATCCATAAAAAGTTCGAGCCTCTTCTGTTAGTGCCAATTGGTTTCGGCGCTATCCTGAGTAACATCCCGGTTGCCGGTATCGGCGGTCCGGATGGACTTTTGGGGATGATCTATAACGCAGGTGTGAAAACAACCATTTTTCCCCTGCTTATTTTTATGGGGGTAGGCGCCCTTACCGACTTTGGTGCCCTGATAGCCAGGCCCAGTACCCTGTTGCTTGGGGCTGCGGCCCAATTTGGCATCTTTGCCACCCTGCTAGGTGCCTTGGCTTTAAATCTGCTGCCTGGTATCGAGTTCTCATTAGCTGATGCCTCGGCTATTGCTATCATCGGCGGCGCAGACGGGCCAACGGCAGTATTTCTGGCAACACGCCTTGCGCCT
This sequence comes from Sedimenticolaceae bacterium, assembly GCA_050291365.1. Lineage (GTDB taxonomy): Bacteria > Pseudomonadota > Gammaproteobacteria > Chromatiales > Chromatiaceae > JAAGZL01. The sequence continues at coordinate 61,449 of JBNKJS010000003.1, forward strand.
GACCTTTTGGGTGCAATTGCGGTAGCCGCTTACTCCTACATGGCCCTGGTGCCTATTATCCAGCCCCCCATTATGCGTGCCCTTACCACAGAAAAAGAGCGCTGCGTAGAGATGCAGCAACTGCGCCATGTGTCAAAACTGGAGAAGGTCCTGTTCCCATTCACCGTATTGGTGCTCTGTATGCTGTTTCTTCCATCAGCTGCACCCCTGATCGGTATGCTGATGTTCGGTAATCTGCTGCGGGAGAGCGGGGTAGTCGAACGTCTGAGTCACGCTGCCCAAAATGAGATCATCAACGCAGTGACCATATTCCTCGGTCTGGCAGTGGGATCTCGACTAACCGCTGAAAAATTCCTAAATATCGAAACCTTAGGCATTCTTGCTCTTGGCGCCTTGGCATTCTGCATTGGCACCGCTACAGGAGTATTGATGGGTAAGGCGATGCACCGGTTCACTGGTGGGAAAATAAATCCTCTTATCGGCGCCGCCGGAGTATCTGCTGTGCCTATGGCGGCACGTGTGGTCAACAAGGTGGGGCTGGAGAGCAATCATCACAACTTCCTGCTAATGCATGCCATGGGGCCCAATGTGGCTGGGGTAATCGGCTCCGCAGTAGCCGCAGGCGTGCTTCTGGCGGTGGTTGGCGGCTAATAAAAACAGGGGGTTATAGCCCCCTGTTTCTCAATGGATCCGAAAAAAACCCTGGTGTATTATCCCGGATAAAAGGTTGGTTTTTCTTTGACAGCCAACATCCTGCGTAATAAAATTACCCGCTTATGTCAGTCCGCCTGCCTGAATTCATAGATCCATGGCATTTTGCAGAGATAGGGAAAGAGTTATCTGGCCATGTCAGACTAACTAGTTTACCTCGTCTCAGAGAGATATTGGTCGATCAGGAGGGTGATGCGGAGTTTTTGCTTAGGTTTTACAAGGGAGAGAACAGACAGGTTCATATCACAGGATATGTAAAAGCGGCGCCGCAACTGGAGTGCCAGAGATGCCTGGAACCTGTGATTACACCAATTGCTTCTGAAATGGATGTAGTGGTAGTTGAGGGATACGAAGAGGCAAAACTGCTATCAGAAGAGCTAGAACCTCTATTGGCAGCTGATAAACACATAAGACTGAATGAGGTTGTAGAGGACGAGTTGTTGCTGGCTTTACCCCAAGTGCCTATGCACCTGGAAGATGAGTGTAAGGCAGCATATGAAAATTTTGCTGGGTCTTTAGAACAGGCAAATGGTGATTCTGGAGAGGAAAAGCCAAACCCGTTTGCGGTGCTGGAAGACCTTAAGAGTAAACCGAATTAAGATTTTATTATTTAGGAGTTTGAACCATGGCGGTACAAAAGAGTAGAAAAACCCCATCTAGACGCGGTATGCGACGTTCGCATGACGCGCTGACCAGTAAGACAATTTCAACTGATCCAACATCAGGTGAGCTGCATCTGCGTCACAACGTTACAGCAGATGGCTTTTATCGTGGACGTAAGGTTATCGCCGACAAGGGCGAGTAACCAATAATAAATATAAACCTTATAGGCTGAGAAGATTTGTATGCTCTCAGCCTATGAGGTGATCTAAGTAGTTACCTTCTAACATCTTTGGGGCGTGTGAATTCGATGGCACGATCTAACCGAATCACCATCGCATTGGATGCTATGGGCGGGGACCATGGCGCAAGCGTTATTGTGCCTGCTGCTCTGGACTTTCTTAAAAGTGACAGTGATGTTGATCTTATCCTCGTTGGCAAAGAGGATGTGATCAAACAACAGCTCAATGGTTATGACAGCAATCGTCTGACCATTAAACACGCTTCTGAAGAGGTGGCTATGGATGAGCCGCCGTCCAAGGCTCTAAGAAACAAAAAAGACTCATCCATGCGCGTGGCGATCAACCTGGTACATGAAGGTGTTGCAGATGCCTGTGTGAGTTCAGGTAATACCGGGGCATTGATGGCAACCGCCAGATTTGTATTAAAGACGCTGCCAAACATTGATAGACCGGCCATTATTTCCACTCTGCCAAGCATAGAAGGTCATACCTGGATGCTTGATCTGGGTGCAAACGTTGATTGTAGCGCTGAACATCTGTTCCAGTTTGCGGTAATGGGGAGTGCGCTGATCTCATCAGTTGATGGAATAGAGTCACCAAGGGTTGGGTTGCTCAACGTTGGTCAGGAGGAAATCAAGGGAAATGAGCAGGTAAAGGGTGCCCATGAGCTCCTACTGAAAAGCTCACTTAACTATGTGGGATATACAGAAGGTGATCACATCTATACTGGCGGCGTGGATCTTATAGTTTGCGATGGTTTTGTCGGGAACGTATCTCTTAAGAGCAGCGAAGGTGTCGCAAGAATGTTTCGACACTATCTCACTCGATCATTCAAGAAGGGCATCCTAACCAGCATAGCTGGTCTTATTGCAATGCCCGTTTTGCAGCATTTTAAAAAGACCCTTGATCCAAGAAATTACAATGGCGCAACTCTTCTGGGATTAAAAGGGATCGTGGTAAAGAGCCATGGTGGGGCAGATATCTATGCCTTTGAAAATGCCATTCGTATGGCCAAGAAGGAAGTAATAGAGCATGTGCCAGAGCATATTGCCGAGGGCGTTGAGAAGCAGTTTGCCAATAGGAGTGAAGCGTGAAGTACGCCCGCATAGCTGGCACCGGTAGCTACCTTCCGGAAAAGGTCCTGACCAATCATGATCTTGAAAAGATGGTGGATACGTCTGACCAGTGGATACAGGATCGCACAGGTATCAAGAAGCGTCATATCGCCGAGGCAGATGAGTCTACTTGTGATCTGGCGGAAAAGGCTGCGCGCAATGCCATAGAGGCGTCCGGGATAGATGTATCCGAAATCGATCTGATAATCGTGGCTACCACCACTGCAGACCAGGTATTCCCCAGTACTGCGTGTCTACTTCAGGAACGTTTGGGAATTCATGGCTGTCCCGCATTCGATGTGCAGGCAGTGTGCACCGGATTTATCTATGCCATAAGCGTTGCAGATAAATTCATGCAGGCAGGCGGCATACGTAATGCATTAGTGGTTGGTGCCGAAACATTCTCTCGTATTATCGATTGGACCGATCGTGATACCTGCGTACTGTTTGGTGATGGAGCGGGTGCGGTGGTACTGCAGCCATCTGATGAGGCCGGCATTATGTCCACCCATCTGCATGCGGACGGACAATATAAAGATCTGCTATCCGTACCTGCTGGTATATCTAAAGGTTATGACCAGCTGCAGGAAGGCAAGGCTTACGCACAAATGAAAGGCAATGAGGTGTTTAAGATGGCGGTTAACACACTGGGACGTATCGCCGATGAAACACTTAATACAAATAATATAGAAAAATCTGATCTGGATTGGTTGGTGCCGCACCAAGCTAACATACGTATAATCAAGGCAACCGCTAAGAAATTGAAAATGTCTATGGATCAGGTGGTTGTTACTGTTGATGAACACGGAAATACCTCCGCAGCATCTGTACCGCTTGCCCTGGATGTAGCGGTAAGGGATGGACGTATCAAACGTGGTGAAACAGTCCTGATGGAGGCGTTTGGTGGTGGATTTACCTGGGGATCTGTTCTTCTAACTTACTAAGTGAGACTGTCAATGCTAGAAAATCAAATCGCACTGGTAACTGGCGCCAGCAGAGGAATTGGCGCAGCTATTGCGGATACAATCGGAAAGAACGGTGCTGTTGTGGTTGGGACCGCAACATCTGAGGCTGGGGCGGCTGCCATCACCGAGAGATTTAAGTCTGCGGGCATCACTGGTGTGGGAAAGGTTCTGAATGTAGCTGATCCCGAGTCTGTGACATCCGTCATCAAAGAGATAGGTTCTGAATTCGGTGCGCCTACTATTTTGGTAAACAATGCCGGTATTACCCGCGATAACCTGATGTTACGCATGAAGGACGAAGAGTGGTTGGATATCATTGAAACCAATCTGACCTCAATCTTTCGCGTATCCAAGGCGTGTCTACGGGGAATGATGAAGGCGCAGAAAGGCCGTATAATTAACGTTGGGTCTGTAGTTGGTTCCAGCGGAAATCCTGGGCAGGCTAACTATGCCGCAGCAAAGGCCGGCATGCTTGGTTTTACCAAATCCCTGGCGCGTGAAGTTGGTTCTCGCAATATTACAGTAAATACTGTGGCTCCCGGTTTTATAGATACAGACATGACCAAGGAATTGCCAGAAGAACAGCGTAATGCTTTACTGAGCGGCATACCTTTGGGACGTCTGGGTAGTCCAGATGAGATAGCAAAGGCGGTCCTGTTCCTTGCCTCAGATGACTCCAGTTACATCACTGGTGAGACCTTACATGTCAATGGCGGCATGTTTATGGGGTAAAGGATATGCTATATACTTAACAATATACATTAAGTATATATAATAAATATATGTAATAATTGTATATTTACTTATTTATTTTTTGTCTGGATTTGAACGATTTGGGCTTTTAACTTTGCCTGAATGTGAATACAATAGCGGTCGGTCGCTTTTAAGTGATCTTCAAATTACTCGGAGGAATCTAATAAAATGAGCTCTATTGAAGAAAGGGTTAAAAAGATTGTCATGGAACAGTTGGGTGTGAAAGAGGAGGAAGTTGTCCCTGAAGCATCATTTGTTGATGACTTAGGCGCTGATTCTCTTGATACCGTCGAGCTGGTGATGGCTCTGGAAGAGGAGTTTGAAACTGAAATTCCGGATGAGGAAGCTGAGAAGATCACTACAGTCCAGTTGGCTCTTGATTACGTAAAATCACACGCTTAAGGGCAACAATTTAGTTTTTTCTTGGTTATGGGGCAGCATTTGATGCCCCATAATACTTTCTCACTCCCGTAAGAGGGTTAAATCTTAAGATGGCTAGAAGAAGGGTAGTAGTTACCGGACTGGGTATGGTTGCGCCTGTTGGTAATACAGTTGATGATGCCTGGGGCAACATCCTGGCGGGCAAAAGCGGTATTCGTCCAATAACTCATATCGAAGATATTGAAAAGTTCTCCACCCAATTTGGTGGTTCTATTGTCGATTTCGACATTACTCAATACATCTCGGAAAAAGAGTCGCGTAAGATGGATAAATTTATCCATTACGGACTTGCTGCCGGTTGTCAGGCTATAGAAGATTCTGGCCTTGAGGTTACAGAAGAGAATGCGGCACGTATTGGTGTTGCAGTCGGCGCTGGCATCGGTGGAATTACCGGTATCGAAAACAGCTATGGCACTTATCTGAAGCGTGGCCCTCGTAAGATATCTCCTTTCTTTGTACCGGCAAACATCGTAAATATGGTTGCTGGCAATATATCCATTAAATATGGTTTGAAAGGCCCAAACTACTCCATCGTATCTGCTTGTAGCACTGGAAGTCACAATATCGGTGAGGCTGCTCGTCTGATTCGCCACGGCTACGTTGATGCTATGGTTGCTGGTGGTTCTGAGATGGCCACATCTCCTGTGGGACTTGGCGGATTCGCTGCTGCCCGTGCGCTTTCAACCCGTAACGATGATCCAGAGCGCGCTAGCCGCCCATGGGATAAAGATCGGGACGGTTTTGTACTAAGCGACGGCGCTGGCGTTGTCATGCTGGAAGAGTACGAAATGGCAAAGTCCCGAGGCGCAAAGATCTATGCTGAGTTGCTTGGTGTGGGCATGAACTCCGACGCCTATCATATGACGGCTCCATCACCTAGCGGTGAAGGCGGCAGAGATTGTATGTTGCTTGCCCTAAACGACGCTGGGATGAATACCGACCAGGTTGATTATATCAACGCTCATGGTACCTCAACTCCAGCGGGTGACGTTGCTGAGACCCTAGGCATAAAGGGTGCCTTTGGTGATCATGCCAATAAACTATGTGTAAGTTCCACCAAGTCCATGACTGGACATATGCTGGGAGCTGCAGGTAGCGCTGAAGCGGTATTTACTATTTTGGCAATCAGGGATCAGATTGCGCCCCCAACAATCAACATTGAGAACCAGGACCCAGAGTGTGATCTCGATTATGTGGCCAATGCTGCTCGTGAGATGAAGATCGATCTGGCCCTCTCTAATTCGTTTGGTTTTGGTGGTACTAACGGGACGTTGGCCTTTAGCCGCCTTCAGGACTAATTAAAAGAGGCCTCTCCTTGTTGATCAACGGGGATCCAGGTACTCAAATCTCCGCTTTTGACCGCGGTCTGCAGTATGGCGATGGGCTCTTTGAGACCATTGCCGTTGTAGACTCGCGCCCCTGCCTGTGGGAAAGACATTACCAACGCCTGGAGGCGGGAGGCAGGCGCCTGGGAATACCCATACCCATCACTGAGACCATTCTCAATGAGATTCAGCAGGAGATTGGATCAAATCAGAGAGGTGTGATAAAGGTAATAATTACCAGAGGTGAAGGAATCAGGGGTTATGCACCTACAAACAATCCGGTAGCAACCAGAGTTGTACAATTCTCCCAGTGGCCAGATCATCCAACAGAGGCCATCTCTAAGGGCGTGAAAATCAGGATATGTAACACCAGGCTTGGGGCTAATCACAGCCTTGCAGGTATTAAGCATCTCAACCGTCTGGAACAGGTCATGGCCCGTAGCGAGTGGGATGACCCAGAAATTAGCGAAGGAGTGATGCTTGATGCACGGGGTCAGGTGGTTGAAGGCACCATGAGTAACATATTCATGTTTAAAAATGGTGTTATGCACACTCCAGATCTTACAGAGTGCGGGATCAACGGGGTTATGAGGAATCTAGTGCTGGAAGTTGCGCAAGAGCAGGGGGTTGAGGTGAATATAGGGCACATCTCACTGTCTGAGGTGTTACATGCAGACTCCATCATATTAACTAACTCTCTTATTGGGATCTGGCCGGTAAAAAAGCTAGAGGACAGGGAGTACGATTTAAGTCAGCTTGACCAGGATTTGATCTCAGAGGTTATGGATAGGGCATATGTTTAGTAAGTTACTCGGCATAATCGTAATTTCTGCCAGCCTCGCGTTAGGCTGGATCATGATGGATCTACAGCAGTTCGCCAAGACACCTCTGGATCTGCCTGGAACTGGCATCGAGTACACACTCAAACCAGGAACATCTCTCAGAACCCTTGCCAAGGACCTAGTGCAAAAAGGCTATATTGATAACTCAATCTACCTGAGGATTATTGCCCGCTGGACGGGGCAGGGAAAACAGATAAAGGCAGGCGAGTACCACATTCAAGCAGGAACAACCCCAACCCAGCTTCTGGACCAATTGGTTTCCGGGCATGTAACTAGCTACAACATCACACTGGTAGAGGGGCTCAATTTTCGCCAGATGCTGCAGTTAATAAGGGAGCATAATGCGCTATTACACACCCTTGAAGGTCTTTCGGATGAGCAGATAATGATCAAGCTGGGCCACGAAGGAATTCATCCTGAGGGGCGCTTCCTAGCGGATACTTACAACTTTCCCAAGGGGAGCAGTGACCTATCTATTTTGAAAAGGGCTTATAAGGCTATGGAGGAGCTGCTCAACAGGGAGTGGGAAGGAAGAGATCCGTCGGTTCCCTTCAAAGATAAATACCAGGCCCTGATTCTGGCATCCATTGTTGAGAAGGAGACCGCCCTGGCCGAGGAACGACCTAAAATTGCCGGGGTATTCATACGTCGCCTGAAAAAGAATATGCGACTCCAGACGGATCCAACCGTTATCTACGGTATGGGAGAAAAATATAAAGGAAATATCAGACGCAAGGATCTACAAACAGACACCCCATACAATACATATACCCGCGGAGGTTTGACCCCAACACCGATCTGCATGCCTGGTAAAGATGCTATAAGGGCGGTGATGCATCCTGCACCAGGCAAGAGTCTATATTTTGTGGCTAAAAATCAAGGGAATGGCAGCCACCAATTTTCTGAGACCCTGGAACAGCACAACCTGGCAGTTAGAAAATATCAATTGAAACGTTGAGCCATTACTGTGACTATAACGTTGATACTAAACAGGAAGAGAATACTCAAGAATGACAAATAGGGGCAGATTCATAACGGTTGAGGGGATAGAGGGGGCAGGAAAGAGTAGTAATCTGGAATTTATTAAGCACCTTCTGGAGACCGCGGGCAAGGAGGTTCTGTACACCAGGGAACCAGGGGGCACACCTCTGGGTGAAGAGGTGCGGAACCTACTATTGGGCCACAGGCACACCGGAATGGCGGATGATACCGAGCTGTTGCTTATGTTTGCCGCCAGGGCTGAACATCTTGAACAGAAGATAATCCCCGCCCTGGATGCTGGTATCTGGGTTCTATGTGATCGCTTTACCGATGCCTCCTATGCATACCAGGGAGGAGGTCGCGGCATAGACAGGGAGCGTATCCGCTCCCTTGAACAGTGGACCCATGGAGACCTACGTCCTGATTTAACCCTGTTGCTGGACCTGTCAGTAGAGATAGGACTGGAGAGGGCTGGTAAAAGATCTGAGCCTGATCGGTTTGAGAAGGAAGAGACGCGGTTTTTCGAGGCTGTACGTCAGGCCTACCTGCAGATTGCCTGGAATGAAGCAGACCGGGTGAAGGTTGTGGACGCATCCAACCCACTGTATGAGGTTCAGGCACGTATCGCAGAAGTGATTCAAGAGTTTATTAATCAAAACTAGCGATCAATGCAGAGCATCACCACATTTCCACCCTATCCCTGGCTACAAGAGCTGTGGGAACAGCTACAGAAGCTACGCTTATCCCAACAACTTCCCCATGCCATCCTGTTTGCCGGGGCTGAAGGGCTGGGTAAATATGAACTGGCCCAGGCCTTCGCCTGGTCTCTACTGTGCAAATCCCTATCTGATTCTGGCCAGCCATGCAGACGATGCAGTGGTTGTAACCTTCTGCTGGCAGGAAATCACCCAGATTATAAGGTGATAGAGCCGGAAGAGGAGGGTAAGGGCATAAAGATAGATGCAATCCGTGAGTTTATCGAGGGTGAGGCCATCACAGCCCATGCAGGCGGCCATAAACCTGTTCTGATAAGACCAGCAGATGCAATGAATCAGGCAGCAGCTAATAGCCTGCTGAAGACCCTGGAAGAGCCGGTAAGTGGTACTATTATGATACTCATAAGCGCCAATCCCTCCAGATTGCCCGCAACGATACGAAGCCGTTGTCGTCTTATCACCGTTCCTGTTCCATCTTTAGATGTAGCCGCCGAATGGCTGGAAAAGATCATTCCAGATGATGATGCCAAAACCCTGCTGCAATCAGTTGCTGGATCTCCTCTAAAGGCTGTGCAAATGTCCAGCCAGGAGAAACAGGAACTCCATCAGCAATTTCTTAATGATTTTCTGGATGTGATTGCTCTCAACAAAGATCCAGTTGCTACAGCCGGAAGCTGGGTCAAACAGGACATTAAGGAGATACTGCACTGGATGTGTGGCTGGGTGATTGATATGCTTCGTTTACAGATGGTTCCAGAGCCACCAATCCTGATCAACCAGGAGCAGAAACAGCATCTGCTAGGTGCAGCAAATTATACTGACACTAAGCGACTGTATGAGGCCCTTGGCCACATTTATGATGCAAGAAGCAACATAGATGCTACACTGAACAATCAGATGATGCTTGAGCGTCTGCTGTTGGCGCTAGTTAAAAGTAGAAGATAATAAATGGCAAAAGATATACAAAACGCTAGTCATCCAGGTGCACGCCAGGGAATATTGTCACTCTCTATTAAGGATAAGAATGCACTCTATGCTGCATACATGCAGTATGTGAAGAATGGCGGGCTTTTTATACCAACCAACAAAAAGTACAAGCTCGGTGACGAGGTTTTTATGCTGCTTACGCTTATGGAAGAGAGTGAGCGCATACCGGTTGCAGGCAAGGTGGTTTGGATTACCCCCATGGGTTCTGAGGGTAACCGGGCTGCCGGCATAGGCGTGCAGTTCAGTGACCAGGACGGCGGTATAGCAAGAAATAAGATTGAAACCTATCTGGCGGGCGCACTGTCTACGGATCGACCAACGCACACCATGTAGTTTTTTATGCCAGGATTAGTAGATTCGCACTGTCATCTTGATCGTCTAGATCTGGAGCCATTCAACAACAGCTTTGATCAACTGGTAGAAGATACCATGGCATCCGGTGTCGAGCATATGCTCTGCGTCTGTATTGACACCGAAAATTATCCATCCATGTGTTCTCTGGTAGAGTCATATCCCAACGTATCCATATCTGTGGGTGTTCACCCTAACGACAGAGAACGTTACGAACCAGAACCGGATGAACTGGTTTCTTTGGCAAATCATCCCAAGAACCTGGCTATCGGAGAGACCGGTCTGGACTATTTTCGCAGCGAAGGCGATTTAGAATGGCAGAGAGATAGATTTATACGCCATATAACAGCGGCAAGGATCTGCAACAAGCCGCTTATCATCCATACCAGAGAAGCCAGAGAAGATACCATTAAGATCATGCAAGAGCATGGGGCAGGGGAGTGCGGTGGCGTCATGCACTGCTTCACCGAAGATTGGGATATGGCCAGCAAGGCCTTGGATATGGGCTTTTATATATCCTTTTCTGGGATAATAACCTTCAATAGCGCAGAAGATCTGCGCGCTGTGGTAAAGAAGGTTCCAAAAGACAGATTGTTGATTGAGACAGACGCACCATATCTTTCACCTGTGCCAAAACGTGGTAAACCCAACTATCCATCCTATGTGCGTTATGTTGCCGAATGTATGGCTGAGATCCGTGGTGTTTCAGTCGAAGAGATAGCAGCAGTAACAAAAGAGAACTTCAAACGGTTGTTTAATCCGTCTTCCCTGTAGGAGCCCGCTCCTGCAGGCGAATGCCTTTTTGGCCGATCCTACCTATTCACAGAGTCTATAGCCGTTTTTACGTTCCGCCAGATCCAGATGCAGATGATCGGAGTGAAACTCGTTGGTCATTGGCCCGATTACCGTAGTGAAATATGCGCAGGAGCCGCCACGTATTGCGGCCTGGAAGGCGCGCGTAGCATCTGAATCGCCTTTGCGGATCACGATCTTCATGGATTCGCCGTTATCAAACCCAATGCCAAGGAAATCAATCGCGTTGGCATATGCATGCTCACTGATTTTTGCCTTAGCATTTCCGTTCCTGTGCCGGCATTTATAGGTGGTGGATAAATAGATGGTTGTGGGATTGATTTCAAGATGAAGCTTAGCGGATGGTGTTACTACCTCTGATACCCAGCGGGCAAATGCCAGAGCTGTTTCGCATCTTATATTAACAGCCGTATCACTTTTGATCTTGATACCCCCTTTCAGCGATTTGATGTTCAGCGGGCGAGGGGAGCCGCATTCATCTTGGTCATTGATAGCCTTATTTATCTTGAATTTAGCGCCTAGTAAACGCAAGGAGGTCTCACAGGCCTTTGTTTTATCCAGATCAAAAGAGGGTTGATTGGCTGACAGGTTGGATGAGAGCAGGAATAGTGATGTAACCCCAATCAGGTTTCTATAAAACAAACGCATTGTGACCTTTTTTATGTTGCTACGGACTTTACAGTAAGAGCTTATTGGTTAAGATTGGTTCAAAAAATTGACTGTAGCGGCTTATTTTTTCTTATCAAGTCCCATCTTGCTACCGAAGATACGTCCTGTGATGCTTTTGTGGCTCCTCTTTAACCACTCTTCACGTTCCCTATATATATCCCTGGTAAGAAAGAGTACAGAACGCACTGTGGGTGTATGAGTGATTTCCAGTCTAAGGTCTTCCTGAGCCTTTGGAGATGACCAGGGGTTATCCTTATCCTTTCTTATGAGTCTACGCACCTGTTTATGTAGGTTCTCGCGCAGTTCTACTACGACCTCTTTTTCCGCATCAGCAGGCTGTTTACCGGCCATTTGGGTAACCACATATTCAGCTCTTTGTTTAGATATCAGACCGAGTTGAACACAATCCTCCATGATCAACTTCTTTACCGGTTTTCTCTCCTGGGCCAATTTTTCTGTGATATCCGTACCTTTGCGCTTTTTGGGCTTTGGAGGTTCCTCTTTTTTCTTTTCAGCTGGGGCAGGTTCTGCGGCTGGTGGTTGTTTCTCAGCAGTGTGGGAATCATCAAACTTCTGTGGCTTTTCTACTTCAGCTACTATCTCAGGACTCGCAGCTTTCTCTGCCTTCTCAGCTTTTATTTCTACTGGTTTCTTCTTTTGTGGAGGAGGTAACTCACCACCTTCATCCAAATACAGATTTAACAGAGCGATCTTTTCATCCATGATCTTGGATAGATCACCAATACCCAGATTATCCTCTTCCATCTGATCGAGAATTCTATCAACAACCCAAGCCTTATGTTTCTCGATCTGAGCAGGATCCCAAATGTCGTGGGCATTACATGCCATAAGCACTAAGCCTGAGGCATTCATTTCAATAAGTTGTTTATTCATAATTATTCTTGAAATAGCCTATGTAGTTTAATTTCCCTTCAAAAACATTTACTAACTAGATAATTTATATAGTGTTTAGCGACTTAAAATCTGTATTTCTTTAATTCTTAATTAAGAGTGTAGTAAAAAACCTGGTATACACACCTTAAAAAAGATCTCAGATAAGATAATATATAGATGTAAATAACGAATAGAAACAAGAAGTAATAACATATAGTTAATGTTGCGGCACAGAAATGATGGAGGTCATATAGAGCATAATCAAAACCCTAATATCTGCATATGAGACTGCGTATAATATATATTATGTTAAAAGACGTATTTAGAAAGAGATCCTTCTATGATATATATTCGAAACTATGGAATATCAAATTAATAGCAGGATGCATATGCCCCTTCTCTAACTTCCTTCAATATATCTATTCCTCAACCTTGAGTAGCCAATATTGGTTCTGGCTGTATAATCTACTCGCTGAGCAACAAAAAATACATCAAGGAGATTATAAGGAGATTATGATGAAACTATTTTCAAAGATATTATTCGGAATACTTGTTTTTGTTCTCTCGGTAAATTCCCACGCGGCATTAATCACTGTAAATGCCTCTGCTGATATGACTAGCGGTCTTCCATATACCTTAAGCCTGTTACCTATTGGAACGAAAGTTACCTCAGATGTTACGTTCAATATAGGTAGTGGAACAATTGATACATCGATTATTGATAATGTTTCCGGAACTTTTAGTTGGAATGATAGTACTTTTGGGCTACAAGTATTTAATACAACTAGCGCAGCTATATCAACGATTCATTCTGATGGCTGGTTCAGTATGACTTTTTCTGGTAGTGGTCCAACAATTGGAGGAATTACAGCAGAAAGTTTCGGTATTGTATTTAACATTGGCACTAATCCTTTTTTACCTCCTGGTAGTACAACAGAGCTTCTTGATCTGGTTTTAAATGGCTCCGTACTGGGTATGAGAGTAGGTGCCAGCCAAGGTTCAACAATACACTATGGTGACCTTCAGGATAACGTTGTTGGGTCCATAAACACAGTACCAGTGCCCGGAGCTTTAGTATTGTTTATTTCTGGGTTATTAGGCCTGTTTTCATCTAGAGTTATGAGAACTGCATAAATGTAACAACTCTTTGTTCTAGTAGTTTTGATTCTAAAGATCCCATGACTAAATGATGATATAAATCAAATATTAGCCATATTATTAAGTGCATTGTTCAGTAGCTAAAAAACCTATTTTCACTTCTTTTTTTTAGCTACTATACTTTCACTTTCCAAGTGCTGGCCTTAAAGGAGTAAGGAAGATGCTGAAGGTATCCAGGAAAAAGGGAGAGTCAATTATCATAGGTGACAATATCAAAGTCACTATTCATCAAAACAAAAAAGAAGATGTAATAGTTGGTATTGATGCGCCTGAGGATATGCGAGTACTAAAGGGTGAGGAAGATCCACAACACAAGGTAGATGAACCAGATAGAAATGCTATCTGGAGAAAGGTGCTTGGTGAAGTTCCTATTGAGCTACAATAGCTCTAATAATTCAGTCCATCAGTCCAGGGTTGTGTTCACTTTGACGCTAGGTGGCACAAAGTGAGCCCTGGCCTATCAATGCTTATTTGCTATTAAGCTCCGCATTTTATAATCACTGTTTATCCTCATGAGCCTATTTTTTTTTCAACTGTTCAGCATCAATCGGTAGAGCTGGGTTGCGAACTTCCTTCTCGCCGAAAAAACATTCAAGTTCGGTTCTATTTAGCACAGTTCCGTAGGCCTCAACTAGATAACCTGCTAGGCCCTGGGCGTCCTTAATCAAACTCTTAGCAAAAAAGCGACGCAACAGATATTTGAACATCAATCTGATGCGCCGTCGCTCAACTTTTTGCTGTACGGACCAGAGGGCATCACGCCGTGAGCGCGGAAAGTCGCACCCCAGGCGATAATCTATAGCAAGATCCAGTTCCCGGCGTCTAACTTCGCGCTGCTGTTCCTGCGAGGGAACAGACGGCAACTCACTATGAAGCGCAACAATTGACCGGTCGTACTCCTCATCACTGAGGCGCTGTCCATAGTCCAGTTCACCATATCTCGCCATAATTACCTCGTTCTACCCTACTTTCCCTTGAACAGTTTTGAAACGATGATCGGATCAGCCAATATGACTCTCTCCGACGGCTCAAGATCAAACAGGGTGAAATACTGCTCCGGCGTCATTGCATTGGCCATCTCGTCCTGAAACTTAAGAGTAAGTCGATCAAATTCTGCCACGAATTCATCCACATCTGCTTCCGCAGCCGCAAATGGACCCTCTATCTTCAATCGTGACTTCTCGGTTTCTCCGCGCACCTGCTTTAGACGCTTGGCTAGCGTTCTGTCCAGCATCGAACCCAGGTTAAATTCGGCCATATGCATAAAAAGTTTAAGGTGAAATGACTTGGCCTGCGCTGTTGTCACGCTTTTGGCTTTCATCATGGTATTCGCCTCACTGTATATATTCAGGACACCCTTGATATATTGCCAGTCGAGCTTATCTTCCGGACCCAGCGAAAGATTCTCAAGCACCTTGGCGCTATACTTGATGCGCTTCTTGGCCTCTGTACACGGCCTGAGATCGCCTGTCACACTCGGGTATTTATCAAAAGGGGATTTACAGGGCCAAATTCCCACCCGACCATAGGTACCAAACAAAGATTCTGAAACAGTGTAGCCACGCGCACCACGTACGGTGATACCTGCCGGAAGCAGGATGCGATTGGCTGCCTGGTGACAAACTCCGTTGATTAAGTAGCACTTAATACCGGCCTTCTCGTCCTTTGCGGCGATAGAATTGGCCCGCTTGGTGCTGCCGGTACCCTGGCGTAATTTTCGACCGCCCTTCTTACCTCCCCAGCAGCTCCAGCCCTTACGACCGGTACCACATTCTACGTAGGTGTGATCCGCCAATTTGGCGAACAACGTGGTTCTATATGCCATTACTTTCAATGTACCCATATATCTCTCCTTGATTGTGGTTTGTTTAAGTAGGGTGGGTTCCGTGGCGCGATATGAGATCGCACTAAAGTCCACAAACCCACAATAGACACCTGTATCAGATTGGGCAAGTAAATTTAGTATCCTTTTTCGCTCAAAAAAAACGCCACCTAAAAGGCGGCGTTAAGCTTCCATGCTGCGCTTTCCTGCGCTAGGATTTATCTGAGCTTAGCCGAGCAGTGCTTTAGCATGGTATGTAAGGTGCTCCCCTATAAAAGTAGAAATAAAGTGATAGCTATGGTCGTATCCTTCCTGCATGCGCAGAGTGAGTTCAAAACCATTTTCATCACATGCTGTCTTAAGATCCTGGGGATAGAGCTGATCGGCCAGGAACTCATCATCGGTGCCATGATCGATCAACAGAGGGATCTTCGCCGCCCCGGCCTTAACCAGTTCAGTGGCGTCATACTGTTTCCAGCTTTCGCGATCATCCCCCAGATAGGCGCCAAAACAGCCCTCACCCCAGCCACAAACGCTGGGATGACATATTGGTGCGAAGGCAGAGACTGACTTATAGGCACCCTCCTCTTTCAAGGCACATATCAAAGCACCGTGCCCACCCATTGAGTGTCCTGTGATCGACTTTAGTCCAGGAATCAAGGGAAGCTCCTTCTCTACCAGAGCAGGTAGCTCCTTGGTGACATAGTCATACATCTGATAGTGTGGCGCCCACGGCTGTTGGGTGGCGTTGACATAAAAACCGGCACCCTTACCCAGGTCATAACGCTCTGCCTCATCGGCTACCTCTTCACCACGCGGACTGGTATCAGGCATTATCAGTGCAATACCCAGTTCTGCAGCATAGCGCTGCGCCCCGGCCTTGGTGCGTACATTGTCGTCGGTACAGGTCAAACCAGAGAGCCAGTAAACAGCAGGTACCTTCTCCTTTGCTGCCTGTGGAGGCAGATAAACCGAGAATGTCATTTCGCAGTTACAACTGGAAGAGTGGTGCTGGTAGCGGTTTAACCAGCCACCAAACTCTTTGATACTTTCAATCTGCTTCATGCTATCTACCTTAGAATATGATTACGGAGCGGATGCTTTCACCACTGTGCATCAGATCGAAGGCGCGGTTGATATCCTCCAACGGCATGGTGTGAGTTACCATGGTATCTAGCTCAATTTCACCATTCATGTAGCGATCAACATAACCGGGAAGCTCTGTGCGCCCCTTTACTCCACCGAAGGCGGTACCCTTCCAGGTACGTCCAGTTACCAATTGAAACGGACGTGTGCTTATCTCTTGGCCAGCGCCAGCAACTCCAATGATAGTGGATACACCCCAACCCATATGGGTACACTCCAGTGCCTCACGCATTACGTGTACGTTACCAATACATTCGAAAGAGTAATCGGCGCCGCCTTTGGTCATTTCGATAATTGCTTCGGAAACGCTACCGTTGATTTGACTTGGATTGACAAAATCAGTGGCTCCCAGCGCCTTTGCCATCTCCCACTTACCTGGGTTCAGATCTACTGCAATGATGCGACCAGCCTTGGCCATCACGGCACCTTGAATACAGGAGAGGCCAATACCACCAAGGCCAAACACCACAACCGTTGAACCTGGCTCCACTTTAGCTGTGTTAAGAACAGCGCCAATACCGGTTGTGACGCCACAACCAAGCAGGCAGACCTTATCCAGGGGGGCTGCCTTGTTTATCTTGGCCAGGGCAATCTCAGGCACTACGGTATACTCAGAAAAGGTTGAACAACCCATGTAGTGATAGATGGGTTTCCCATTCATGGAGAAGCGGCGGGTTTTATCTGGCATGTATCCGGTCCAGACCGTGCCGGAAATAGATTGGCAGAGGTTGGTCTTTGTAGAGTGACAATACTCACACTCACCGCACTCAGGGATATAGAGCGGTATTACATGGTCACCCGGTTTTAAATCCTTAACCCCAGGACCACACTCCACCACCTCACAACCGCCTTCATGGCCGAGTACGCATGGAAATGCACCCTCTGGATCGTCCCCAGACAAGGTGAATGCATCAGTGTGGCAAACACCAGACGCTATGACCTTGAGCAGTACTTCACCCTCTTTTGGACCTTCCACATCGATCATTTCGATGGAAAGCGGTTTCTTTGGCTCCCATGCTACTGCAGCCTTTGCCTTCATATTGCACTCCTAAACTAAATATCTTTGCGTTCTACTGTAATAAAATTGGTGTCTTCGGGTGTGTGCCGTTGACCAATTAGCTAAGTTTGGTGGAGGCAGAATAGAATGAATGTTCATTCCTGTCAAGATTTGTGTTATAAATACCAGAATAATCAATTACTAAAATAGAAATAGAGGTGGTAACACCATGCCTTATCTAAAGAAAACAGATCCGATCCCGGAACCTTTAGACTGCAAGATATTGACTGCAGCCCTGGATCTTTTTGTTGAACGCGGCTTCCACAGCGTCTCGATTCACGATGTGCAGAAGCAGGCCAATGTCAGTATCGGCTCTATCTATAATCACTTTGGTGGTAAGGAGGGTGTTGCCAAAGCGCTCTACACTCACCTGCTAGGTGAATTCGATGAGATGATCAATGAGGTGACCAATGAAGATATCACTAACATTGAACGCTGTAACAAGATCATTCGTCTGCTGTTCGAATACACCGAAACCAAAAGTGCCATCATCTCCTATATGCTGCACTCCAAGCACAAAGAGTTCCTGCCGGACGAACCACCCATCTGCAGCTCTACACCATTCTTGGCGATGCGCGGAATCGTGCAAGATGGCATTAATGCAGGTGAAATACGAGACGGTGACCCCTGGGTAGTTACATCACTTATATTTGGCGGCGCCCTTCGCATGATTCACCTTCGTCTTGATGGGGTGATCAAGGAGCCGCTGACGAATTTTACCGATGAGTTGATAGAAAAAACCTGGCAAGGAATGATGCCTGATAGGTGATCTCTAATTACAACATTAACAAACCACGCCACGGTTATTCATTTTTTGGCCAGGCAGAGCTGTCGATAGTATCTTGATAGGCGTGCCAGGTTGCATGCCCTATAAGGGGCATTGTGACACCCAGCCCGATAAATGCTGTGACCATCCCAACAGCGACGGCAGCTACTATAAGAAGGGCCCATAGCAGCATGGTTCTCTTATTCCGAATGACAGCATTAAAACTGGAAACAACCGCAGTCACCATATCAACTCTACGGTCTAGGATCATGGTCAGTGAGAAAGCGCTGATACAGAATATGAACGTCGCAAAAAGTGATCCCACCGCAAAGGCAATGAGCAGAAAAGTGGTTTGTTGAGCCAAACTGGGTTCTGCAAATGCGGGAAAGAAGATGTGGGATATTGAGAACGCCCTGGCCCACACGAGAAATATAACTAGTAGGAATGTTGCAAAAAGCATTTCATTTCCTATATGGCGCAAGCTGGTTCTAATCGCATGCATTAGTGTTGGGGCTCGTCCCTGTTGGAGCTGATGGCTTATATCATAGAATCCAAGGGCGATAACTGGACCAGTAAAGATAAAACCAGACAGTAGTGATAGTAAAACTACGAGATTTCCGAATGTGAGCGCCAGGTAGACAAGAAAATAGCTTAATATGACCAACAAAGCGCCATAACTGAGACTGGGCAGAGGAGCACGCTTGATATCCTGCCACCCGAGCTCCAGCCATTTTAACGGATCTCTGATATCAAGCCTTTTACAGGGTGCAGCAAAGGAGTTGGACTTATTCCCCTGGTCATTAGATTGCTGATTGATAGATTCAGGCATGCCCCATCCTCTCCTCAAAATAACCCTTGAATAAGACTAGTTCCATATCCTGTAGTTCTACTAAGTGTAAGACAAATAATAGAAAATAAAAGCATTCTATTGTCAGTCATATGGCCAGCTAAGTGTAATTCGAGAGATATTTAACCGAAGAATTACACAACCATGTCGTGCATTTATTAACAATGAAATTAATGCTTGCAATTCCAGATTATAGGCCTAAAATTGCGCCACATTTTTAAACCTGTGGGGTTTTATGTTTTTTAGCTAACCGAGCGTCTCTCCTAATGCGACGCCGGCCTTTTTTCGACGTTGTTTATTTTTGGAGAGTACCTTTATGGGGCTAGAAGCTTCTGAGGCGCTTGATAGCGTTATTCCTATTCCATCCACAGTGGCCCTCGCCACTGGGTTTTCTGCTGGAACCGAAAGTGAAGATCACTTTACCACCCGCAATGGCTTTGAGTTTGCCGGTACCCATCTGATTCTGGATTTCTGGGGAGCCACCGGTCTAGATGAACTTGATCGAATGGAACAAGCCATGCGTGAAGCGATCGATGTCGCAGGCGCCACACTACTACATATCCACCTACACCATTTCACTCCTAATGGCGGTATCTCCGGGGTGGCAGTGCTGGCAGAATCACACATAAGTGTGCACACTTGGCCTGAACGTAACTTCGCTGCTTTTGATATCTTTATGTGCGGTGATGCTATGCCTGAGATGGCTATCCCCGTTCTGAAGCGCGCCTTCTGTCCTGAACGTATGGTGATCAGTGAACACCTGCGTGGAGTTGTAAACAAATGAGCAAACTGTTCAACGAAACACTTTACGATGCCCTGAACCAGAGCTTCCGCATTGATAAGGTCTATTTTGAACAGAAGACCGATCATCAGCACCTGATGATCTTTCACAACGCCTTCCTAGGCCGTGTAATGACCCTAGACGGCATTGTGCAGACCACAGAGAAGGATGAGTTCATCTACCATGAGATGATGGCCCATGTGCCTATTCTGGCCCATGGAAACGCTCGCAGTGTGCTGATTATAGGTGGCGGAGACGGTGGTATGCTGCGTGAAGTGGCCAAACATGCCTCTGTTGAACAGATCACCATGGTGGAGATAGATAATGCCGTGGTTGAGATGGCCAAGGCCCATCTGCCCAACCACTCCAACGGAGCCTTTGACGATCCACGTCTGGATCTGGTCATTGCCGACGGCATGGATTTCGTACGTGATACCGACAAGCGCTTCGACGTCATTATCTCAGACAGTACCGACCCGATCGGCCCAGGCGAAGTTCTGTTCACAGAAGATTTCTACGCCCAGTGTAAACGGATACTGAATCCAGGTGGTGTGATTGCCACCCAGAACGGTGTCCCTTTTTTCCAGATCGATGAGGTCCTGTACACTGCTAGGCGCATGTCTCAACACTTTTCAGATCAGACCTTCTACTCAGCAGCTGTCCCCACCTATTATGGCGGAGTCATGACCTTCGCCTGGGGCAGTGATGATGCCTCCCTGCGCCGGATTGATATTGCTACCCTGCGTCAGCGGTTTGAATCATCTGCTATTGCCACTCGCTACTATACCCCTGAGATCCACCAGGCCAGCTTTGCCCTGCCACGCTACGTTTTGGATGCCCTCGCGGCTGGATGACCCTTGGACAATCGGGTCATTCGATTTGGCGGCAGTGAGGAGGAGCAAGAGCAGTATCGTGCGCTGGTAAAGCAGCACGGCTCCCCCCTGCTGATTCTTGACTGCAATGAACTGCGTAAGCGTTACCGGCTGTTGCAGGAGCAACTCCCAGGGGCAGACCTCTACTATGCCATCAAGGCCTTCGCCCATCCGGCTGCTCTGGAAATACTGAGCGAGATGGGGGCAAACTTTGATGTTGCATCTGCAGGTGAAATAGAGCTGCTTAGAGATCTGCAAATCAGTGGCAGGCGTACCATTCATACCCATCCGATCAAGAAGGATGCCGATATAAAGGCTGCCCTAAGGGGTGGCTCCACCACCTTTGTGGTGGATAATATCGATGAGTTAAAAAAGCTTATCCCCTACAAACAGCGTATTGGTCTGCTACTGCGAGTGAGTTTCCGCAGCGACACGGCCAAGGTGGATCTATCGCGTAAATTTGGCTGTGCCCCGGAGCAGGTACCGGAACTGGTACACCAGGCCGCCGAATTGGGGGTTCATGTACGCGGGCTTTCATTCCATGTGGGCTCTCAGAGTCTTACACCAGACGCTCACGTAGATGCTATCAAGCGCTGCGCCGCCCTGATTGCAAAGATTGAACAACGTGAGAACCGCCCTATGGACGTACTGGATATCGGCGGTGGATTTCCCGTGGACTACGATATGACCGGTTTCGATGCGGATAGCTACTTCGCGCCTATTCGTACAGCGTTGAAAGAACTACCTGAGCACATCAGCGTCATCGCAGAACCAGGTAGATTTCTGATCGCACCTGCAGTCACAGGCATAAGTAGCGTCACGGGTAAGGCACGGCGTGGAGATTATCTCTGGTACTACCTGGATGACGGCATCTACGGCTCCTACAGCGGACAGTTGTTTGATCACACCATCTATCCACTGCAGATATTCAATGACGCCTCAGAGCGCAAGAGATCAATCCTGGCCGGCCCCACCTGCGACAGCATAGATATTATCGCAGAGGATGTAGAACTGCCCGAACTGCAGGAGGGAGACCTTATTATCGGTTATATGATGGGGGCTTACACCCATGCCACATCAACCCGATTTAACTCCATTGAAGCGGCCATGATTATCGTGATTAATAAATAACCAGGCCTAATAGCTACCGCGTCCTCGGCAACTGCTCCATGCGTTGCTCTCGATAATTGCTCCTGCATTATTCTACTTTCGCCCATCCATGGGCTCGTACCTCCTGCGTCCATGCACTCGTGCTATCGCCTCTTGCCTACATCCATGTAGGCAAAAGCTACCGCGTCCTGCTATCGCTCCTTGCCTACATCCATGTAGGCAAATAAACCGTAGGTGCTACAGAAGGAAAAATGGGCTTTGTTCACAATAAAGCTGTACTCTTCCGACTTCAAAAATGGCTTTCTGGTAATCTGGCTATGATTTAATCTATGAGTAATACTTACCCGTATTCCCATGTATGGGACAAGGAGTCGATATTATGGCTGTTGAAAAAAATGCACCCTGCTACATCTGTTGGTTCTTTACTCTCTCGCTGGCTATCGCTGCCGGTACTCTGCTTGTAGATGCAATAAGAGCTGGAATCTCTTATGCCACTTCTGACCAAATTACTAATAGGGTCAGTGATAATAGTAACAGACTGGGTTCTAGTGAAACCAAAACACCGAAACCTCCAAAAATTGAAATGCCTAAAAAAGAATTACCTATCGTAAAACTTACACCTAAAAAAGAGTTGCCTGAAAGCGACATTTTAATAAAAGTCTTACCTGAAAAAAAATCACCTAAAAAAGGCATACCCAAAGAAGATATGCCTGGATATCAAACTACGCTGCAAACATGTAATTTCTGGAAGAAAGAGGTTAAGAAAGAGGCCACAAGTCAAAATACCGCATACATGGAAGCTGCATGTAATAGGCTTAAGAGCTATGAATAGAGAACAAAGTGCCGAGCCTCTGTTTTTTCACTGGTAAAGTTCTACGTTAAATATAAGGAACACCATGTCACTTAATGATCTTATCACTACACTGCAGCTGTCGATTGGTCCGGTCATTCTAATATCAGGGGTGGGACTCATCCTGTTGAGCATGACTAACCGCTTAGGGCGCATCATCGACCGGTCTCGTCTTCTTACGCAGGAAATCCGCAGTGCATCAGATACCGATCGTAAACGTATCCTTGCAGAGCTCAGAATCTTCTCAAGCAGGGCAAGACTATCAAGAGCAGGCATCGCACTGGCCGTCCTTAGCGTCCTCCTGGCATCGTTATTAATCATTTGTCTGTTTCTGGGTGCTCTGTTACAGATAGATGTAGCTGCGTTCATCGTGACACTATTTGTCCTCTGTATGCTCTGCCTGGTCTTCTCACTGTTTCTGTTCTTATTTGATATTAACCTATCTCTCAAGGCTATCTGGCTTGAGATTCCACCTGAAGGACGTAGCGATACCTGACTATTTTTATGCGCCGATTCGCTTTGCTGTACGACATATAAAATTGCCGGTTATGCTAAGGGTTCAACTCTCCTGCAGGAAGCCAGTCCCCTGGGTGAAAATTATTTATCCGCAAATAAACGCGAATAAACGCAAATGGTTGCGAATACATATTTCACCATGTTGTTTGGTTTGAGCGTGTGATCAATGATACTTTTGTCTCTGAGTACCATTTCTTATAATCATTAAACGGATTAAATAATGAAGATAGTTTTGCTTCCTGGCATGGACGGAACAGGCGTTTTATTTGAACCGTTCCTTGAATTAACGCCTGCCGGAATAGAGGTTATCAGTTTGCCTCTAATACAGTCCCCTAAATATGACTATGCAGATCATGCAAAACATGTAATGAGCCAGATCGGTGATGAACCAATAGTGCTTGTTGCTGAGTCATACTCTGGGATGATTGCGTATGAGATGCTTAGGTTAGGTTGTACAAATATAAAGCATATTGTTTTTGCTGCCAGTTTTATGTCTCGACCATCTGTATTAACAGCATTTGCTATGTATCTGCCAATTACATTGGTTAAGAGCAGATTATTTCCTTACGTGTTAGGAAAGGTATTATTTGGAAGGTATTCCACGGCAAAATTAACAGACTGCTTTTATGCGGCATTGGATTTGGTTGATAATAAGGTGCTAAAGCAAAGGCTTCATCAGATAGCGTACCTTCAAGAGCCAAGAGATAAGATTAGCGTTCCATGCACCTACATTAGGCCAAAAAGTGATAATTTTGTTTCAATGGCAGTTATAAAATCGTTTGAGATATTGTGTGAAGATTTGGATATACGTGAGATTAATGGCTCACATTTTATACTTCAAACCAATCCTAGTGAATGTTGGCAAATAGTACAAAATGCACTCACTTAATACATAATGAGACAATAAAATGATGCACCAATCCCTCATCCTGTTCTCCTTCGCGCTATATATGATCCTGGTCTTTTTTATAGGCTGGAGGGCGTATAAACGAACCTCTGACCTGGGTGATTTTATTCTTGGTGGCAGGCGTCTGGGTGGCTGGGTTGCTGCCTTGAGCGCAGGTGCATCTGATATGAGTGGTTGGTTGTTGCTGGGTCTGCCGGGTTACGCCTATCTTAGTGGCGTCGAGTCTGTGTGGCTTTCCGTTGGTCTTTTGCTTGGTACCTGGCTTAATTGGCGTATTGTGGCCGCACGTCTGCGTGCTTATAGTAAGATTGCCGGGGATTCCATTACCCTACCCTCGTTCTTCAAAAATAGGTTTAAGGATGAATCTGGTCTTCTGCAGGCTTTTTCAGCCTTTTTTATTCTGCTGTTCTTTCTCTTTTATACCAGTTCCGGTCTAGTGGCCGGCGGCAAACTGTTTGAATCTGTATTCGGGTTGGATTATGTCATTGCGGTAGCTGTTGGGGCCATTGCCATTATTCTATACACTTCTATCGGCGGTTTCCTGGCCGTCTCCTGGACCGATCTGCTCCAGGCCTTGTTGATGGCGGCTGCATTAGTGATCGTGCCGGTAATGGCTGTCTATAGCGGCGGTGGTATGGGCGATACCCTTGCGGTCATTAAACTAAAATCTGAGTTTCTACTAGATCCATTTATCACTATAGATGGAAACGCACTCTCGGCTATTGCCATCATTTCACTACTGGGATGGGGACTGGGTTACTTCGGTCAGCCCCACATACTGGCACGTTTTATGGGTATTGACTCAGTCGCCACAGTACCTAAAGCGAGAAGAATAGCCGTTAGCTGGACCTTTCTGGGGCTGGTAGGTGCGTCACTTGCTGGTATGGTGGGCATCGGCGCTATCCACCCTCCCCTGATGGGTGCTGATTCGGAGAAGATATTTATTCTGCTGATAGAGTCCATGTTCCATCCTGCAGTTGCAGGTCTGCTACTTGCCGCTATCCTGGCTGCGATTATGAGTACCGCAGATTCCCAACTGCTTGTCTCCTCCTCAGCATTCACTGAAGATCTGCTTATTGAACTGTTCAAGGTAAAGACCACAGAGAAGCAACAGGTAATGATCGGACGAGGTGCTGTAATCACTATCGCCCTGATAGCATTTCTGTTGGCCATGGACCCGGACAGCAAGGTCCTAGACCTTGTCTCTTACGCCTGGGCTGGCTTCGGCGCTTCGTTTGGCCCTACCCTGATACTTGCGCTTTTCTGGAAACGCATGACCGGGAATGGAGCCCTTGCAGGAATCTTGATTGGCGGTATAACGGTTGTTATATGGAAACAGCTAGAGGGTGGATTGTTCGATCTCTATGAGATAGTGCCAGGTTGCATACTATCTACTCTCTCAATAGTTGTTGTATCAATTCTCAGTAAACAACCTAAGGATGAGATCAGAGTTGAGTTTATAAATATGGAAAAAGCTATGGTAAAGAATCAAATCAGTTAGAAAAAATAAGCGCCCTAATTGTATATATGATTAGGGCGCTCTCTCTTTTTTTTTCTCAAAGTAAATATCCGATCAATATACCTACCAGAAGAGCGAGTAATAACAGCAAGATGAGACACCACCAGCAGATAGGATAATGTGATCCTGTCTGTGATGGGGATATAAAGACGGGCGATCGACCTGGTTGTCCTATAGAAACACTTGGTTCGGTATCCTTACCCCAAGTGACTGGAATAGTGTAGGTACCGTCGCCATTATCTACAATGGAACCAATTGTTGTGGTTCCGGATACTCCGTTGACAATAATTCCGTCTACGCAACCAGGACCAAGCTTATTCCCGTACTTATCGCTGGGAATAATGGTTATTGTGCCGACATTGTCACCTGACGCATTATTTCCCGTCTGGTCTACGGTGATATCAGTGTGATCCGGATCAATACCTACCTCAACATGCATACTCCAGATATGTTCTCGTGTCGCTGTACATCCCTTGCCATATGTAGCCTTTGCCTGAAATAGATATTCACCGTCAACAGTTAACAGATCATCTCGGACAAGTCCGAAATCACCTGCGGCGATAAAGACGCCCGCATTATTAGCTGGACTGTTGTCTAGATCAAAGGTCAACACATTTGATCCTATCAGCGAATTTGCTTGTTCTGATTGCAACTTCCCAAGTGTTGCTTGTCTTGCAGGAATAACGTCACCGTCAATTGTTACTGGTGCATCAAGATGAGATTTCGAAAGTATGCTACCAAGACTTGCGTCAGGCCGCGTCATTGTCACTTGTACAGCAGAATTTGGTACTGGACCACCCTCAGTATATTGCAATTGAACTGATGGGTTGTAAGTGTCGCCAGTGTAATAGATTGTGCGATCAGGTTTTCGTCGAATAATGGCTCCACCGCTCGCCACTATATTAACAAAGAAACGCAGTGCTGGTGTTGGCGGTGGAAATTCCCCACTGCCTGTTGGCCTGAGTACCTCTACCTGCCATGTACCGTCACGCTCGCTACCTTGCGGAAGCGGTATGCGCATGAATGTCCATGTATTACCTGTATTTTGCTGAACACCAGCGGTGGTCCCGGTAATCTTATTACCTAGTGGTGTCTTAACTTGCATCTGCAAAAATGTACTTGGAATATCCCAGCCCAGTACGACTGTTATATGCTCTTCTCCACAGACGCGAAAAGGGATTGGCTTGGCATCTTGTCCTGCTGCTAGATCATATTCAGGATCCATAAGTAATCCTGCTTCGAAGATATTGCCAAACGCCTGAGAGAAAAACTTTTCAAGTTGCAGACTTGTGTCACCTTGTGCGTAACGTCCATTGTGGCTAGTAGCCAATGTGTTGAGCAAACCACCGTTAAGATTCGCTGGGGTGCCATATCCAATTATGTCAACACTTATGTCGCCAAGGTCCCCTTCTACTTGCGAAATCAAAGGCAGTGTGTTTTCCAAACCGTCTGTTAATAACAGGAGATTTCGTGGATTCGTGCCAGGCGTGGGAAATTGCAGGCGGGCAGCATCAATTCCGCCCCCAATAGTCGTAGATCCTCCCGGTGAAAGTCCGCCAATTACGCCACTGATATAAGGTGCTGGACCAACTAGGTTTGTTTGACTGGCAGCAGTAACAGGCTCTATTGGAAAGTCCACCGGAGTACTTGCGGTAGTGCTAAATGAAACCAGCCCAAGTCTATTCCCAGTTTCTGCACGCACTAGTTGGACAAAAAGAGATGCTGCATCACGTGCTTCGTCAATCTTAGGTCGCCCGCTTGATCCATTTAATGACATGCTGCCAGATCGGTCGAAAACGATCATTACATCACGGGTTATTGGTGTGGGTGGTGTCGGTGAAACATCAGCCATAATGCTGGCGGTAGGACAATAACTCAACAGGGAGGTATACCCATAATGCCCACAAGGATTGCCTTGGGAAAGTACGCCGGTAATTCTTCCCGCAGCATCGAATAGACCAGATCCAGAACTTCCACCTGATACAGCAAAGTTATTTGGGACAGTGATTGAATATTCCTCGCTCGTTTGCACAGTAGCATAGCCAGGGTTCGGTATAGATAACTTTTGCACAGCACCATTAGGATGATGTAATCCAAATATCTGCTCACCAGGAAGTGGAAGATCGTGACGCAGTTGGATTGGTGGAATTCCGAGACCTCCTGATGGAATCTTAATCTTCATAAGCCAGTAATCGAAACTACTGCCGTCAGCATAGCGCTGCCTGATTGTTTCGGTCACTTTACATACGATTGGAGAGTAAGATGTTGGGCGTGAACCGTCACAATTTACCCGATATCCAAAAATAATTGATGATGATGGAACGAGATCCAGAGTCGGCATACAGTGCCCAGCAGTTATTACAATATCAGGGCCTACAAGTGTGACTGTGCAGGTTGATAGATTCATCTCTGGTATCTCAGTACCAACATGAAGGATAATACCCACTGATGGCGCAACGATTTCGCGAATATCTCCCGTCGAACATGTTGCATTCTCCCAGTTAGGAGGATTTGTACAATACCAGAACGGATCGTATATAGGCTCTACATAGTAAGGTTCATCAGGATCGAGAAATGGATCGCAATTTGTATAAGCCGTTGGATCCTGTATTCCTGGCATCCTTTCGCCACGGGCATAGCTATCAATGGTTGCGATACCGCTAGTTGTTCCAACTGCATTGTATCTGATCGGTACAGTACCACTGGGAAATGCATACACATTGACCGGGCGGGTCCATATGTCAGAGCCGTCGGCACTTGTAAAAACATCTGTTTCGTAACCAAGATCTACTTCAAGTCGATTACCAGCAGGAAGATCAACATTAGTAAAATGCAGTATGACATACTTTGTACCACTTGGAGCAGGAGTCCACGCAAATTCTCCGTACCAAGTGTCTGGCTCGGATGGGGATGCTCCGGTATCTGGGCCTATAGAAAATGGTGGGCTTACTGGTTGGACCGTACCAAGATTGTGTGACATCTCAAAATCCTCCGTATTAAATAGATTTAATCCTTTATTCGTCTTACATGAATTTTGTTATGCGCCACTAAATGTGCAAATCAGAATCAATTCATTAAAGGTTTGATAGATTATTTGGTAAGGTAGTTTGCTAGTATTATTGCTCCTTGTTTTTCCATACACCATTATTTTGCAAGGATATCAAAAAGGCAGAATTTTTGAAAATTGCCAGTTGCACCTTTAATTGTGATCTACTTTATATATTTGAAATGGTGTAGAAACTATCTTAGTGCATAGATTGTTTAATCGATTCAACAGCAATAAACATTTTCAAACTATCTTTAATCTGTTTATGTAAGACCCAACGATGCAGGCTTCTGTATACTTCCGAATCAATTTTACGAATTTTTCCATTCAATTCGACCTCGGTATTTCCATATTGCTTTCCTAGTGGCCCATAACAACCAAATCCATAAGCTTTTGCACAATTACTTGAACTATTACTAAAGCGTTTCCAAAAGAGATCCCAACCAGCCTGTTCACCATGATCTAGTTCAAATCCGCTTGATTGATCATTGTACAGATAGCTCAATGTTTCATGGGCCGCATTATTATAGATAGACATAATATCGTTTATGTTTTCAGTGTGGAGTTCTTCAAACTCCTGTGTATCAATATATATGGTTTTTAATTCTGTTTCGGTGTTTTTCTTTGAGTAGTCTTCAAAACTATCTTTCACTAACAGTCCATGATAAACCGGAACTATGTGGGCGGGAGTGCTCATATCCTGGATATGATGCAAAATTCTACCTATAAGCTTCTCACCTTGTTTTGCTGTATTATTTTTCAACTCCAACTCTAGTTTCTTGACTCTCAACTCAGATGTGGGGTTCAATTTAAAGAGAAATAAGTTTATAGGTTGCAGTTGTTTATTTTGCTTAAAGAAATGCCAATTGGTAATTCTGGTAAAGAGAGGTGATTTATCCTCCAAGTATGCACCGCCTTTCACTTTATGAAAGTTCATAAGTAATTGAGCAGAAAAGTCAGAATTAGTATGCTCGCAATAAATCTCTATAGCTTTTCCAGTAATCTTGTCATGATCTTCCGGTTTCATTGTACTTTCCCTTTTCAGACTGAATGACTATATGTATGTATCACGGTAAATATAAATTTCTCCATTTACTCCCGTATCAGTATTATTTAGCGGACATATTTTACGCAATCAAAGATTCCCGCCTAATCTCTGTAATAGTGCATAAACCTTTTTCATGCCCTTTTTCATATTCGCCTCTATATCTTCCATAGTTATAGGGTCATCACCTATACCTGCAGCCCAGTTAGCTACCACTGAGCAGTGTGCATAACACAGGCCTAGTTCCTTAGCTAAGGCTGCTTCCGGCATCCCGGTCATACCAACCAGGTCGCATCCATCGTTTTGCATTCTTTTTATTTCCATCGCAGTCTCCAGACGTGGACCCTGGGTTGCGCCATAGGTGCCTTCATTTACGATATCCAGGTCTGCCTCATCAGCTGCATTGATTAAGGCATTTCTTAATTCATGACAATATGGTTCTGTAAAATCGATATGTGTTACTTCTGAAAGATCGTTTTCAAAAAAAGTATTTCCCCTACCCCAGGTGTAATCGATTATCTGGTCTGGTATGACGATTGTTTCTGGCGCCATGTCATCTCTTATACCGCCTACGGTGGCCATGCCGATAATATAATCAACATCTATATGTTTTAACGCCCAGATGTTTGCCCGATAGTTGATCTTGTGTGGCGGTATGGTGTGTCCAGACCCATGTCTCGGTAGAAATACTATATCTAATCCGTCAAAGCAGCCATGGGTCAATGGGGATGATGGTTCACCATAGGGGGTGTTAACAACTTCCCTCCTTGTGATTTCGAGTGCATCCATTTTTGTGAGACCGGATCCGCCAATTATTGCAAGTTTTGTCATACTGAAAATCTCAATATTAATAATTTATTTAATCAACAGTGACTTCATATCGGCCACTGCCTTAGCCAGACCGTCGAATAGTGCCCGTGCTATTATTGAGTGTCCGATATTTAATTCAACTATTCCATCAATAGCAGTGATAGCTTTGACATTGTGGTAGTCCAGTCCATGACCTGCGTTTACCTGTAGACCAATATCTATTCCATGCTGCACCGCTTTGGATATCTTTATCAGTTCATGCTTCTGCTGATCTACCGATGTGGCCTCTGCGTAGTGTCCAGTATGTATCTCAATAATAGGTGCACCGCTCTCCTTTGCAGCATCTATCTGTTCCAGATCTGCATCAATAAATAGAGAGACTCTTGCTCCAGCCTCTGTTAAATTGGCACAGTACTCTTTTAGGTATTCAAGGTTGCTCTTGACGTCCAGCCCACCTTCTGTAGTAAGTTCTTCACGTTTTTCCGGTACTATACAACAGTCATGTGGTTGTATATTTGTGGCAATTTCCAGCATCTCTCTGGTTGCTGCCATCTCCAGGTTCATACGCGTTTGCAACATCTCTTTAAGCATTTCTACATCACGATCTTGAATGTGACGTCTGTCTTCCCTGAGATGTAAGGTTATTGAATCAGCGCCAGCATGTTCAGCTACCAAGGCGGCCTGCAGTGGTTCTGGAT
Organism: Sedimenticolaceae bacterium; assembly: GCA_050291365.1. Classification (GTDB taxonomy): domain Bacteria; phylum Pseudomonadota; class Gammaproteobacteria; order Chromatiales; family Chromatiaceae; genus JAAGZL01. The sequence continues at coordinate 92,804 of JBNKJS010000003.1, forward strand.
ATCTGGTGCCGCGCGCCTGGCGCACAGTTGCGATGTGATCAATGTTTACACCGAGTAGAATCTCTTTTCTCTGTTTCATCTTTTGCTGCCTGAAAATGATTTAAACAACTCGCGACTCTTTAGTGGACGATCACCAAGATAATGGGCTAGCACTCGTCGCATAAGTTTTCTTGCCTGGCTCTTCTCTCTTTCATGATAAGGGATGTTGCCTGCTAGTGCATGTAGTGTGCTTCCGTTAATTGAGTTGTTATCTGGATTGTCTATCTCTCTGGGGCCGCGTTCAAGCTCAAATGTGTAGAACGAATCATGTTTGATCTGGTTGCCTGTTTCTGCCTCTTCATCAAGCAACAATCCATATCCCAATTCATTTAGCAGCTCCACCTCAAATTGTCTGAGAGCAGGCTCCACATCAGTTGATGAGGATAACTCTTTTAGCGTGTTTTCGTAATGGGTAAAAAGTTTATCGTGTGGATCATTTCTGGCCAGTATACGCATGAGTATCTCATTGAGATAGAACCCGCAATAAATGTTTTTTCCTTTCAATATCGGGGCTCCAGCATCCTGCTCATAGCCAGATAATGTCTTCACATCTCCTTTGCCGGAGAATTTGATAATCAATGGATTAAATGGTTGTAGCAGGCCCGGTCCAGATTGTTTGTTGTTTTTAGCCCCTTTGGCAATCGCGGGAAAACGGCCATGTTCTCGTGTGAAGCATTCGACCAACAGGCTGCTGTTGGAATATGGAGACCGGTGTAAAAGAAAGGCACGAAACATCATTCCTATGTCAATCACCATATCCAAGCTGGTGTAGGGATTTACTGTCTGTTGACCAGCTTTTTTTAACTTTAACCCAAACCTTTAAAAAGACCTTATGTTCAAATAATTTTTGCATTTCCAGTCTTGCTTGAGTTGCGACCTCTTTTAGTGCCTCTCCATCCTTGCCGATAATAATGTTTTTTTGACCTTTACGTTCGACCCATATCAGAGCACTGATATGGTACACCCCTTTCTTCTCTTCGAATTTTTCTATCTCAACCGTTAAAGCATATGGGATCTCTTTGGCGTAGCGCTGTGTCAGTTGCTCACGCACCAATTCGGCAGCGAAAAATCGTTCTGATCGATCAGTCAATTGATCATCAGGATATATATTATCACTCTCCGGCATAGCATTTAGGACCTTGTTTTCCAGTTCGGCAACATTAGATCCTTTAAGAGCAGATAGTGGGATTATCTCCAAAAAGTTATGTCTTGATGAGAGTTCAGCAAGAAAAGGTAGCAACTCTTCCTTATCCTTAACACGATCCACCTTATTTACTATGAGTATGCAATTCAGGCCGTAGTTGATTACGGTTTTCAATACCGATTCATCTTCATCGGTCCAACGCAATGCTTCTACAACAAATAACAGAAGGTCAACATCGCCTAAAGCCGATTTTGCGGTACGATTTAAATATTTGTTCATTGGCTGGTTGCCGCGTTTGTGGATACCTGGGGTATCTACATAAACGATTTGACCAGCTTCTATAGTTTTTACACCGAGTATGCTATGACGCGTGGTTTGTGGTTTGTGCGATGTTATGGCCAGTTTCTGGCCGATAATTCTATTCAGCAGAGTTGACTTGCCTACGTTTGGACGCCCGACTATTGCGGTATAGCCACATCTGTTATTTGTCTTGGGCATTATTTTCCAGTTCATGTAAGATATTTTTGGCAGCCTGCTGTTCTGCCTTGCGGCGGCTTGATCCATTGGCAACGGTTTGTAGGTTTAAATCGTCAACGTCACACTTAACAATGAAATGCTGGTCGTGCTGCTCACCAGTTACTTCAAGGACAGTATATGTTGGGAGTTTGTGGTGTCGAGCCTGAAGATATTCCTGCAGTCTGGTCTTTGGATCCTTTAAGCCATCACTGGCGGTGATATTATCGAATCTATCTCTATACAGATTAGTTATAACCTTGCGCGCAGAATCCAATCCTCCATCCAGATATACTGCCGCAATAACTGCTTCTAGGGCATCGGCTAGGATTGAGTTTCTTGATTGGCCGCCACTGCGTAATTCACCAGGTCCTAATTGGAGATAGTTTCCAAGATTGATCTCTCGTGCTATCTCTGCCAGAGTCACACCTTTAACAAGGTGGGATCTTAACCTGCTCATATCACCTTCATCTGCTTTGCCAAGAGTGGCATAGAGAATATCAGCTACAACAAAACCTAGAATAGAGTCCCCGAGGAATTCCATTCTTTCATTATTAAATCCGCTTGCACTTCTGTGTGTTAATGCCTTATCTAATATGGTTATATCAGAGAAACCATAACCAATTATTCGGCTAAGAAGTTCTATCGGTTCTCTCAATTGGATACCAGTTCAACTTTTTCATCAAAGCTGACAATTATTTCAATATTACCAACCATCGGCTTTTTCACAAAGTACTCGATATTAACATTAAGTAAACCTGGCTTCTTCACAACCTTAACCATGTTTCGTTTAATATCTCTAACTCCATTGGTGTTTAAACGGGCCATGACCATGCTGAGAACTTGTTTTTTGGTTTTTTGTGTTATTAATGGCTCATCTTCTAATGATTTCAGAACATTCTTGACTGAATAGTTCTCAAGGTAGATTGGAGCTAGCTTGAATGTAAGCAGTGCAAAAAATCCGATGAGAAATAGTACGGTTAGCCATCCAAGACCAGTCATTCCACGTTGTCTTTTTTTATTGCATATCATTGTGCCAACCTCCTAAAGGGTAAAAGGTGTCTATTTTTGCGCAGCTAATCAATTCCTTCGCCAATCCTTTCCCAGGCGATTGGTAGCATGCTGTCTCTATTTGAATCCCAACTCATCCAAATGCCAAATGCTTTTCCAGCCAGATTCTGCTCTGGAACATAGCCCCAACAGCGACTGTCGTTACTATTATCACGGTTGTCGCCCATAACAAAGTAGTAACCCTCAGGTACTTTTATAGTACCGCTAGTCAGCATCTGGCAACCAGGGGGGAAGTCAGGATACAGCTGATTTACTAGTATTGAGTGCTCAGTATCAGCAATAGTCTCTACCCTTTCTAGGGTGCCGGTCATGTTTGCACCAGAGCCAACTCCATTATAAATCCCCAGCTGCACCTGTTTTAATGGTTCCCCGTTAATGATTAGCGTCTTGTTTCGATAATCTATGGTGTCTCCAGGGGTTGCAACCACACGTTTAATATAGTCAATTGATGGATCTTTGGGGTAGCGAAATACTACAACATCACCTTTTTCTGGTTTGCCAATATCTATGATTTTTTTGTTAATTACTGGCAGGCGCACCCCATAACTAAACTTATTTACCAGGATAAAGTCACCTATCAGAAGTGTCGGCATCATAGAGGCAGATGGTATTCTGAATGGCTCAATAACTGCAGAGCGCAAAACCAGAACGGCAAGGATGACAGGAAAAAAGGCGCGTGAATATTCGACAATTAGCGGTTCTTTTTCTCGTGTAGAGCTAAAGCCGATGGATATGTTTCCTCTCCTTCTAGGGCCGAAATATAGTACATCAGCTAGCCAAATTATACCGGTGATAAATGTGGCCAAAACCAGTATCAGAGGAAAATTAATATTCATAACAACCTTCTTTGTTTATTTAATAAAACTTAGTTATCTTTGCCAACACGCAGCACAGCAAGAAACGCCTCTTGGGGTATTTCAACCTTACCAACCTGTTTCATGCGCTTTTTTCCGGCCTTTTGTTTCTCAAGTAGTTTTCTTTTACGGGTAATATCGCCACCATAGCACTTTGCTGTTACATTTTTACGTAGCGCTTTGACAGTGGTACGTGCGATTATTTTACTACCAATAGCGGCTTGTATGGCAACTTCAAACATCTGACGTGGGATTATCTCTTTCATCTTTACCGTCAGATCTCTTCCTCTGCTCTCTACATTATCTCGATGTACGATAAGTGATAGGGCGTCTACCTTTTCCGTGTTGATGAGAATCTCAAGTTTTACCAGTGGTGCTGCCTCGAACCGCTTGAATTCATATTCAAATGAGGCAAATCCACGACTGACAGATTTTAATCGGTCAAAGAAGTCCATAACCACTTCGTTCATTGGCAGCTCGTAGATCAATTGTACTTGTCCACCGAGATATTGCAGATTTTTCTGGGTTCCTCGCTTTTCTATACATAGGTTGATTACATTACCTAGATAATCCTGTGGCACCAGAATAGTTGCCTCAATTAGTGGTTCCCGTATTTCGGCTATCTTGCTTGTATCTGGAAGTGCTGCTGGATTATCAATATAAATAACTTCGCCGTCACTCTTCTCGACCTCATAGATTACAGTTGGAGCCGTTGTAATAAGATCCAGGTTATACTCACGCTCTAACCTTTCCTGAACAATCTCCATGTGCAGCATTCCGAGAAATCCACAACGGAACCCAAACCCTAGAGCCTGAGATGTCTCTGGTTCAAAATGGAGTGCTGCATCATTCAGTTTTAATTTCTGTAACGCTTCGCGGAATGACTCGTAGTCATCTGAGCTTATGGGATAGAGACCGGCAAAAACGCGAGGTCTGATTTCAGAGAACCCTGGAAGCTGCTGTTCAGCCTTCCTGTCTGCCAGGGTTATGGTATCGCCAACAGGCGCGCTATCAATTGTTTTGATTCCGGCGATAACGAAGCCAACCTCTCCAGGTCCTAACTCGTCTCTTTCTTCAAGTTTTGGGGTAAAGACCCCCACCTTTTCCACCTGATGTGTGCGGTCGGTGGACATTATGTACATCTTATCCTTACGTTTGATCGAGCCGTTTATTACCCTGATCAGAGAGATTACGCCTACATAACTATCGAACCAGGAGTCTATGATCAGTGCCTGCAGTGGTTTTGTTTTATCGCCTTCAGGCGGAGGGATAAGTTCAACCAACTGCTCCAAAAGCTCCGGGATGCCAATGCCGCTCTTGGCGCTTACACGCATGGCATGTTCCGCCTCGAGACCGATGATCTCCTCAATCTCATTTATCACTTTCTCAGGATCAGCCGCTGGCAGGTCGATTTTGTTTAGCACCGGTAGTACTTCCAGACCTTGCTCTATAGCCGTGTAGCAGTTGGCAACACTCTGTGCTTCTACCCCTTGCGCAGCATCTACTACCAACAGCGCCCCTTCACAGGCCGCTAACGAACGAGATACCTCGTAAGAGAAGTCTACATGACCAGGGGTATCGATAAAGTTAAGTTGGTAGAGTTCACCTTTTTTGTTGGTGTAAGAAAGGGTGACGCTTTGGGCCTTGATGGTAATGCCTCGTTCCCGCTCTAAATCCATAGAATCCAGAACCTGTTCGTTCATCTCTCTTTCGGTCAGGCCGCCACAGACTTGTATAAAGCGGTCTGCAATGGTGGATTTCCCATGGTCAATATGGGCGATAATGGAGAAGTTTCTGATGTGTTGCAGGTCGGTCATTATTGAATCTGGATTCCCGTGGCCATCAAAATCAGGGCCGTAGTGCTAAATATTGTATCTAATAATAGAAAACGGAACTTCTCACTAGAAAAGTTCCGTTCCCAACTCTTTATAGTGCCAGCTATGATACCTTACTTGCATAACTCCTAAAATAGTCAGTTAATGCCTTTTCATCCAGATAGTAACGGCATAACTCTGTGCCACCGCCCTCAATCACAGGAACAAGATGGCCATATTGCTGCTGTAGTTTAGTGTTGCTGTCCACATCAATGGACTCAATATTAAACTGCTCAGACTCTTGCAGCTCAGTTAGTTGCAGCATCATATCTTCGCATAGATGGCATCCATGCCGGTAAAATACCCTAACTGTCGGTTTTTCCACTATTTTTCTGGTATTTTTAACGCCAGAAACACGGGGCCTGCATGTCTCTGCACCAATACGGCAACTCTTTTCCCTGGCTTTAGTCCCTTCACTACCTTTTTGAAATCATCGATGTTGCTGATTTTTTGACCAGCTATCATCTGGATGACATCGCCGCGCCTGATTCCAGCAGATCTACCAGCACCTGATCCAGCCTCGTATACTATTACTCCCTCTTTTGGCAGCTGTCTCTTTTCAGCCTGCTCTTCAGTGAGTTCCATTACCTTAATTCCAAGGGTTTTGTTTGTGGTTTGGCCGAGACTTCCTGTTCTTGTTTCCATCTCATCATCGGTGGGCAGTTCGCCGATGGTGACATCTAACTCTATCCTTTTACCCTGACGCAGAATTGATAGTTTAGAGGCCTTGTTCACATCGCTGGAACCAACCAGGGGTGGCAGTTGGGAGGAGTTCATTAACTTATTACCGTTGAACTCCATTATGATATCCCCAGGCAGCAGTTTTGCCTTCTCGGCTGGGCTGTCCGGTATAACTTTTGATACGAGCGCGCCGCTTGGCTGTTTCATACCAAACGATTCTGCCAGCTCCTTGGTGACATCCTGTATCAGCACTCCCAGCCAGCCTCTGGAAACCTTACCAGAGGTACGAAGCTGGTCAGCTACGTTCATTGCTACCTCTATCGGGATGGCAAAAGAGAGACCCATAAAGCCACCAGATTTACTGTAGATCTGTGAGTTAACACCCACTACCTCACCGTTGAGGTTAAACAGTGGACCACCTGAGTTGCCAGGGTTAATAGCAACATCTGTTTGAATGAATGGGACATAGTTTTCATGCGGTAGGCTTCTGCCTTTTGCGCTTACGATGCCGGCTGTAACGGAATGATCAAATCCAAACGGGGAACCTATTGCTAGTACCCACTCCCCTACCTTTAGGTTGCTGGATTTTCCAATCTTGACAACGGGAAGGTCTTTAGCCTCAATCTTAAGAATGGCCGTATCACTCCGCTTGTCTCGGCCGATGACTACTGCCTCGAATTCTCTTCGGTCGCTTAGTCTAACAACTATCTCATCCGCATTATCTACCACATGGTTGTTGGTCATGACATAGCCGTCGCTGGAGATAATGAATCCAGAACCGAGCGATTTTGGAGTCAAAATCTCTCCACCTTCACCGCTCCGACCTCTTTCCTGCTCCTCAAAGAAATGACGAAATAACTCATTAAATGGGCTGTCTTTAGGGATTTCAGGCATTCTGAATTCATGCCTGAACCTGGTGTTGATAGACGATCTCTTGGCCTTGGTGCTTATATTAACGACCGCAGGGCTATTCTGTTCCACCATTAGGGTAAAGTCTGGAAGATCTGCTGCCGGTGTAACGGTTGCAGTAAATAGCAGTATCGTTGTTAACAGGCTGGAATATAGATATTTGTACATAAGCGTATCGCTCATTTGTTACTCCTGTATTTCTTGAAATTCTGTAATTTGACGAAGTATAGAACATTAGATCTATCAGAAGTTCCAGCAGTGAGATGCTAGATAACGTCGATTTTGACTATGATCAACTGCTACGCTGGTAATTTAGGTTCTATATCAAACTTGACCCGTTCAGATGTGGCAAATCTTAGCATCACAGGTTGATATCGGCTGTCATTTTCTACTTTTTTTGCAAAGATTCGTACGAAACTAAAGCCAGCAACAAGCCCGATTCCGCCTCCCAGGATTGCAAATAGATCGGGGGATTTATACCCCATGCTGATTGCCAACTCTTGGCCTAAAACAGCCAGTAACAGCATTGAGATGACTGGGAGCAAGTAGAATACCAGAGATACTCTGGAGAGAGCAGATTCTTGCAGGCCGATGATTACTTGATCTCCCGGTTTAGCATCAATACTATTTACTACTCGCACAACGGTTTGGCGATTGCCGAATACCTTGGAAAATACCCCGGTACCGCACACTCCGCTGGATGCACAGCCTCCACATGAGCTCTGTGGTTTTGTCTCGATGTCTGAGTATTCACCGTCACAGCTTAATACAAATGCGGTCTCTTCAATCACTACCTATTTACTCCTGCTTATATTTAGCTGAGAGCGCAAACTTCTTAACTGTTTGGGCTGGGACCTCACCTACAGCTGTAATCTGATAACCATCTATTTGGGTACCAAAAGCATGTATAGCCCCCATTTGCGATCCTCCCTCAAACCGCTTCTCTGTCACGGTCTTTTCAATATAGACCGATAAAGTTGCCAGACCATCGGTATAAACAAAGTGTTCGACAACGTCATTGCTGGAGTTAGCGATCCTGGTTTCATGCACACTTAACCTGAAACCTTTTGGTAGAGCATCAAATACCCATCTACTCTTATTATCTGAATCAGTAATGTCCTGAGCTGGGTTCTGGTGTTTCCATGTATATTCTTCCAGTTCTTCATGGGTAACAAGTTCAAGTGCATTATCTTTGATCATTGGACCAATTTTCATACTGGTAAACATTATCTGTGATACTGTTTTCCCAGAATTATCCAGAAGGTCTGATCTGAGTGGGAGAGCTGATTCGATATCAAGGGATACTCGGTGCCCGTACCTGTTTTCATCCTTGGGGATAACTAATATGACTTTTGTATTCTTGTCTGCGATTCTTTCATCTCCACCTATTCTGAAATCATAATAGGCTGAGATGTCGTCTGGGTTATATGGCAGTATATTGGCAATACCTTCGTGACCAAAACGCTTACCTACCAGAACGCTCTTTATATCTGGCTGAATGCAAATTACCTCTCCTTTGCTTCGCACTACTTCACGTCGTGATCCATTTAATGAAACTAAGCGCTCTCTCTCTACCCCTTCCTCGACTGTATGCACAATCTTCATAGATTCCATATGCTGGTTATGCAGATAAACAAAAGTGCCTTCGTAATTTAACTGCTGCACCGCTGTGTTCATCTTTTCCAGCCATTTATAGGCTTCTTGCTGTGTCTCAACAGCATACGAGACTGCTGGCAAAAATAGCAGCATATGCCATAGACGAAACCTTCTAATCATAATGTTATTAGCGCTTTGGCTTTGGATTGGAGTCATAACCGACAAAGGTGGCATATGGCATTACACGGATACCGGTGCCAGGAGCGGCAAATTCGCTGTGATTAACTAGGTAACCATTTAATCTGTTCTCTAAAGATGGCTCTTTTAGATTTTTCCAGCGAGTCCCTGGAATGGTTTGATACCTGGCTGTGGCAGGCACTACATTATTGATATTTGCCACTGTAACAATCGGTTGAACCGGTTTATTGGGAATGTTCGCAGCGATATTAGGTTGAGCTGTTTCGTTAAGCCCTATGAAACCAGGAGCGTTTAATACAACTACGGACGCCACTGATGCTGCCAGTGCGGCTCCAGCAGCCGATTTGGCCCAATTAGATTTCCAGAATCTGTCCTTTTTGGGTATGGAGATTATTGCTGGTTCTAATTCTATCTGCTTTTTAACACGTTCAGATATGCTGTTTGCATGAGGATTAAGTGCCTCTCCGCGCATGACATCACCAATCATATGGTATCTTTCCCACTTCTGTCGTAGCTCTGGTTGCTGGCTTAGTTGGGCCAATACTGAGGATGTCTCATGGTTAGACAGTTCATTGTCTATCAATGCAGATACCTGTTCATTTAGCTTATCAGTCATTTTCCTATACCCGAAATAATTACCTGGTAATTTAATCAGTAAATTAATGCTCCAACAGTGGGGCCAATTTAGTGTTAATAGCATCGCGGGCACGGAATATCCGTGACCGTACAGTTCCTACCGGACAGGACATAGCACTGGCTATCTCTTCATAGCTCAGGCCTTCCAGCTCCCTTAATGTAATTGCTGTTTTAAGATCCTCCGGCAGGGCATCAATAGCATCACGCACTGTCTCAGCGATCTCATCCTGTAATAACTGGTTTTCAGGAGTCGTGTTCTCCTGGAGTCGGATACCTATATCCATCTGTTCTGCTGTGCCTGCGTCAAGATCAGAACCAGGTGGTCTACGTCCCAGAGCCACAATATGATTCTTTGCGGTATTAATCGCAATACGGTAAATCCAGGTATAGAAGGCACTTTCTCCACGAAAGTTCGGAATGGCCTTATAGGCCTTGATAAAAGCCTCTTGAGTCACGTCTAGCGCCTCACTTTGGTTACGCACATAGCGGGATACCAGATTTACTACCTTGCGCTGGTATTTCAGGACCAGAAGGTCAAAAGCCCTCTTATCTCCACGCTGTACTCGCTCTACCAGTTCCTGATCTACTTGTCGTTCGCCCATGCGGGCCATCTCCATTTCCACGACAAGCGCAGAACATTATTCACACTCATTGACATCCAATACATAAAATAGTTCTCATATGTCTCGGGCATTAAAAAATATAGTAACTTTATTGGCTACTATTGTTTCTAGTTATACAGAATTAGGTTAGGATTTCGAAACGAAAACTGTTTGCATATCTTCCAATTCTAGTCACCATCCAGTGGATTATGAAGCCATATGATGGTGGCAGCAAATTATAGATAGAGAAAACATGGGAAAAAGTTACCTCCACGACGTACTTATAATCGGTAGTGGCGCTGCCGGGCTCAGTTTGGCCCTGCGTCTTCCTGATAACCTAAAGATTGCCGTCCTGTCCAAAACAGATCTATCCGAGAGCAATACCTACTACGCTCAGGGTGGTATTTCTGCTGTTTTGGATGAAAAGGACTCTATTGAGTCCCATATTGAAGACACTCTGAATGCTGGCGCCGGTCTCTGCGAAGAAGATGTGGTACGAATGGTGGTGGAGCACGGTCCAGCCAACATCCAGTGGCTTTTGACCCAGGGAATGGAGTTTACCCGGAGACAGAAGAAAGAGAATGAATATCATCTGACACGTGAGGGCGGTCACTCCCACCGCAGAGTCGTTCATGCCGCAGACTCAACCGGCCAAGTGATGCAGACCACCCTGGAAGACCATGTCAGATCAAAAGACAACATCGATCTGTTTGAAAACAGGAACGCCATCGACCTAATCACTGGGCACAAGCTGGGATTCAAGGATAATCGCTGTCTGGGGGCTTATGTTTATAACCGGGATACCGACCATGTAGACACATTCCGATCCCGTTGTGTGGTTCTGGCAACAGGTGGAGCCAGCAAGGTATATCTTTACACCTCAAACCCGGATATAGCCACTGGTGATGGAATAGCCATGGGCTGGCGCGCTGGCTGTAGGGTGGCAAATATGGAGTTCATTCAGTTCCACCCCACCTGTCTATATCACCCTCATGCGAAGTCATTTTTGGTTACTGAGGCCCTGCGTGGAGAAGGCGGAAAGTTGCTACTGCCTGACGGGACCAGATTCATGCCCAATTTTGACGAAAGGGCCGAGCTTGCACCTCGTGATATTGTGGCCCGCGCCATCGACCATGAGATGAAGCGGCTGGGAACAGACTGCCTGTTCCTGGATATCAGCCATAAACCAGCTGAACTTATTCACAAAAGGTTCCCTATGATATACGCCAAGTGCCAAGAGTTTGGTATAGATATCACCAAGGAACCTATCCCAGTGGTACCGGCCGCTCACTACACCTGTGGTGGCATAATGACGGATAAAAGTGCTCGCACTGATATCCAAAATCTCTATGCTATCGGTGAGGTCGCCTACACCGGCCTACACGGGGCCAACCGAATGGCCAGTAACTCCTTACTGGAGTGCCTGGTATTCGGTGAGACTGCCGCAAACGATATCATTGATAGCCTGAAAAACATCTCAACTCCTCCTGAAATTCCTGCATGGGACGAGAGTCGGGTTACCGATTCTGATGAAGGTGTGGTTGTATCCCATAACTGGGATGAACTGCGACGCTTTATGTGGGACTACGTTGGTATAGTGCGCAGCAACAAACGTCTGGAAAGGGCCAGACGCAGGGTGAATATGCTGCGCCAGGAGATAAAAGAGTATTACAGCAGCTTCAAGGTGCACAATGATCACCTGGAGCTACGCAATCTGGTGGATGTAGCGAACCTGATCATACGCTCAGCCATGCGTAGACGAGAAAGCAGAGGTCTGCACTACAACATTGATCATCCAGAACTTGATGATCGTGGTCAGCACTCTCCTACCATCATGATTCCTGACAACTATAGTCCAAAGTGATTGTGCATTTTTAGCAGCACCCTCAATCTTCTAAGCTGATCGCCATCAATGGCATCACCAGCTATGGCGATCATACGTCTGCGGGAATTAGGCGTTATGAAATGCAGGACTACAATATATGGGCTGGTGAAACTGGTGGGAGAAAGGACCGTTTTCAGATTAGCGCCACTATTTTGTCTTAGCAGCCAGCCCCCGTGGTTACTCCAGTCTATCCCGATAACTGAGTTGCATCCAAGATGCAGCAGATCATGTCTCCAGTGATAGACTAGGCTAAAAAGAATTAGCGCTACCAGACCAAAAGAGATTGCTATCCCTGGTTCAAGTAACAAAACCAGAGCCAGTGCAGAAAGATGCGATACCAGCAGATAGGCGGCAAGCCATGTAGAAAAACCCAGAGTAATCTTGAGGGGGCTTGGTGAGATGTTTTGCATGGGGTTAACTCCCCATACAGTCTCGTATCCTGTTCAGCAGTTTTGCCAGTTCTTTGTCATTTGGGCTTAGCTTCCCTGTAAGCATTTCGTACATCTCCTGATCTTGCATATCCAATAGAGTTATGAATTGTCGCTTCTCATCATCCGTGAGTTGGTTATATACCTTATCCATGTATGAATTGAGCAGCAAATCCAACTCCAGCAGGCCGCGTCTACAGGCCCATTTGAGCTGGTTTGTTGATGGTAGTTTATTCTGCCACTGTCCTGAAGTTGTCATTATATGGACTGTTTCAGCATAAGCGCCTTGATTTTGCCGATAGCCTGGGTCGGATTAAGCTGTTTAGGGCATACCTCTACACAGTTCATGATGGAGTGACAGCGGAACAGTTTGTATGGCCCTTCCAGGGCATCCAACCGTTCTGTCCTACCCTGATCTCTGGTATCAGCCAGGAAACGCCAAGCCTGTAGCAGTGCATGTGGACCAAGGAATTTATCTGGATTCCACCAGAAGGATGGACAAGAGGTGGAGCAGCAGCCACACATGATACATTCATAAAGTCCATCCAGCTTGTCCCGGTCTTCTGGAGACTGACGCATCTCTACTTCGGGTACCGGGTCCTTACGGATGAGATAGGGACGAATTGATCGGTACTGTTCGTAGAACTGATCCATATCCACCACTAAATCACGAATAACAGGGCGGCCTGGCAGTGGACGGACCTTCACCGGTTCCTTCAGCTCCATCACTGGGGTGGTGCAGGCTAACAGATTTTTACCATTCACGTTGAGGCCATCTGAGCCACAAACCCCTTCACCACAGGAGTGACGAAAGTTGAGAGACTCATCCATCTCTCTAATGGCAAGCAACGCATCACGCAACATCATATCTGAGGTGACGTCTACATCGTAATCCTGCATGTAGGGCGTTTTGTCTTTATCTGGATTGTAGCGATAGATTAAAAACTTCATTATGCTTTCTCAATATACGCGTTCTTTCGGTGGAAAGGTCTCAACATTAATAGGTTTGGTGCGAACAGGTTTGGTACTGTGTTTATCACCTTCCAGATAATAGAGGCTATGTCGCATCCAGTTCTCATCATCACGCTTCGGATAATCCATACGTGAATGTGCGCCGCGGCTCTCTTTTCTGGCCTCAGCCGACATTATGATGGACATGGAGATATCAATCATATTCTCCAGCTCCATGGCCTCGATGCGGGCATGGTTGAACACCTTGCTGTCATCCTTTAGCTGAACCCCCGGCAAACGATCACGCAGGGCCCGCAACTGATCGATACCTTCCAGCATAACTTCCTCATTGCGGAATACACCACAGTGGGTCTCCATGATCTGTTTCAGATCGTCCCGCAGTGATTGCACAGACTCACCATCACCCTTCTTATCCCAGCGTGACAGTCTTGCCATTGCCCGGTCCAGACTATCTGAACATAGCGGTTTGTGATAGCGATTGGCCTTTAGATACTCACCCACTTTGTTGGCTGCGGCACGGCCGAACACCAAGATGTCCAGAAGTGAATTTCCGCCCAGACGGTTAGCACCATGCACCGATACGCAAGCCACCTCACCCACAGCGTAGAGTCCATCGATAACCTGCTCGGGACCGTCACCGCTATTTATTATTACCTCGCCAAAGCGGTTGGTGGGTATTCCTCCCATTACGTAGTGGGCAGTTGGGAATATTGGAATTGGAGTTTCAGCCGGGTCCATGTTCAGGAAGGTCCTGCATATATCACTGATACCCGGCAGGCGCTTACCTACAATTTCGGCACCCAGATGATCCAGTCGCAGCATGACATGATCACCATTTGGACCACAGCCTCGACCCTCCCTTACCTCAGTTGCTATCGCACGGCTAACTACATCGCGACTGGCGAGGTCTTTGGCATTTGGAGCATAGCGTTCCATAAAACGCTCACCATCCTTATTTACCAGATAGCCACCCTCTCCGCGGGCGCCCTCTGTGATCAGAATACCCTTGCCGGCGATGCCGGTGGGGTGAAACTGAAAAAACTCCATATCCTGTAGTGGTACGCCTGCCCTCAAGGCCATGGCCATGCCGTCCCCGGTGTTAATATGGGCGTTGGTAGTTGTGCGGAATATCTGTCCACAACCGCCGGTGGCAATGAGGGTGGTTTTAGCCTCAATCAACAGAGGCTCGCCCGTGGCGATCTCCAGGACTAGAGCGCCCAAGACATGTCCATCTTTATCTGAGATCAAATCTACAGCAAAGTACTCATCAAAGAAATTGGTCTTGGCGCGAATATTCTCCTGATACAAACTGTGCAGAATGGCATGGCCGGTACGGTCGGCCGCAGCACAGGTGCGAGTGGCCTGGCCACCCTCTCCAAACTCTTTGCTCTGTCCACCGAAAGGGCGTTGATATATCTTGCCATCATCCAGACGGGAGAAAGGCACACCATAGTGCTCCAGCTCATATACTAGATGGGATGCGGCGCGACACATGTATTCGATTGCATCTTGGTCGCCCAAGTAGTCGCTACCCTTAACTGTGTCGTACATATGCCAATGCCAGTTATCGGCAGAGACATTTGCCAGTGCGGCATTTACCCCGCCTTGAGCGGCTATGGTATGGGATCTAGTGGGGAAAACCTTTGATACCACGGCAACCCTGGCCTCGGCATCTGCTAGCTGTAGCGAGGCGCGCAATCCAGCCCCTCCGGAGCCTATTATTAACGTATCGAACTTGCGAGTTGCAAGCTTCATAAAAAACCTCTCAATTAATAAATCTATGTTGAGGTGACAGTAAGAAACAGGTATTTAACGATCCAGAGACCGCTACCAATAAGTCCTAATGCCAGAACTGTTAAAGCTATCACCCGTATCATCAGCGGGTGGATGTAATCGATAATTATGTCTCTGGTTCCAACCCAGGCGTGAAACAGCAGGAAGAAGACACAGAAGAGCAGTGAGACATTGAATGCAGGAGTGGCAACGATCACCTTCCACTCGGTGTATGATTCCGGAGGCGAAAACAGGAAGAACCAACAGAGGAAAAGGGTGTACAGTCCAAGATATACTGCGCTTATACGTTGGAAGACCCATGCTCGAAAACCACTGGCTCGTCGACTCATTGCACGACTCCTAGTATGACAACCCCAGATACCAAGGCCACTGTTGCTGCCACTGCAGTGGCCAGCAGGGCGGTTAATCTACCATTGACCTTGTCGACCCCCATATCAAAATCCAG
The DNA here is from genome assembly GCA_050291365.1 of Sedimenticolaceae bacterium. Lineage (GTDB taxonomy): Bacteria > Pseudomonadota > Gammaproteobacteria > Chromatiales > Chromatiaceae > JAAGZL01. The sequence continues at coordinate 108,445 of JBNKJS010000003.1, forward strand.
AAACAGGAAGCGTATGCCGGACAAAAGGTGGTGTAATACACCCCAGCCTAGCAATAGCATGATGATCTTCACCAGATAACTTGATAAATGCTCCTGCACATGTAAATACCCCTGTTCACTTTCCAGTGACAGAGCAAATAGATAGGAGATGTAGGGTATAGCAAGTACCAGAAGTGCGCCGCTTGCCCGGTGTAGGATAGACATGATAGCCATGATAGGCATCTTAATCTGGAAGAGATTCAGAAAGGCCGGTCTTGATTGTTTATTCATAAGTAGTTCTTGATGAGATTTATTGCTTAACAAATACTATGGGATATAACTTAGTAATCTGCAAGCTAAGTGCCGAGATTAATAAGTAATAAAGTGGGTATTACTCCATCTGTAGGTAAAATCTGTACAAATCAAAACCCGCAGCACATTAAACCGTTTTTATAGGTGTATAAAATTGGTATTTTCAATCCAATGCCAGAGTAGAGTCAATACTAGTTGCATCAACTATCTCCTGTTAATTCTAATGTTTTTAAATAGATAAAGATCTTCTTAGCAGCCGAGGGGGCTTTCTCAGATGCCCTCTCTTTTTGGGCGGCCCTTATCAATTGCCGTAAGTAGTGTCTATCTAGCTCTGGACATGTTGCTGCAAGCTCATTTAAGGCATTGTCGCCATCAGTTACTAGTCTTTCTCTCCACTCCTCAAGCAGCTTGATCCTACGCTTCTCTTCAGGATGGTTTGTATTCATGCGCTCCAGAGAGTGGCGAATGGCATCTACGTCTTCATCCGCAAGTAGCTTACCGATTCGGCGTATATGTCTATTTTGGGCCGTTCTGTTCTTTATTCTGGTGTACTCTTCTAGTGCGTCTAATATGCTTGGGCTGAATGAGAAGGCAGATATCTGTCCAGGTTTTAAGGCAACTAGCTGTTCCCCCAGCTTCTGTAGTTCGGCAAACTCGCGCTTGATCTGACTTTTACTCTTTTCTAGCTCTTCCGCTTCAAATTGTTCATTCTTGTCATGCACTGTTTCTAATCTCTTATTAGTCGAGCGGTAATAGCCAATCAATATGTTCAACCATCATCTGAATAGTTCTGTTACCGCGGTATTCATTTACACCCAGACGATAAGCTACGGTCAGGAGTTGTTCTCCATTTTGAGGTGCATTACTGCCCTGATTGAATGCGATAGCATCTATAGCCTCACCTGTTTTAGTGGACAGAACCATTTTCAGATGTTTCTCCCCTACGATACGCCAACTAATCAGATTGAACTGGCCATCGAATATGGGTTCTGGAAAATTCTGGCCCCAGGGCCCGGCATCGCGCAACAGATTTGCAGTCTCTATGCTTATCTGAGTAGGAGATAGTTCTCCATCGCTGTAGATGATTCCGCGGATCTCATCGGAATCCAGATGCCGCCTTACCTCCGTATCGAATGCGTGACTGAAATTATCTAGATCCTGTCTCAGCAAGGTTAGACCAGCTGCCATGGCATGGCCACCGAACTTATTTATCAGGTCAGGATGTTTAGCAGCTATGCTATCGAGTATATCTCGTATATGTACTCCTGGAACCGATCTAGCCGAACCCTTTATCCACTCCTCATCAGCTTCTGCAAAGGCAATTACTGGGCGATGATAGCGGTCCTTTATCCTTGAGGCCAGAATACCTATAACACCCTGGTGCCACTGTTCATTGAATATGCAAAGCCCGAATGGAAGCTCAGACTCAGAGTTAATATCAACGGAATCCAGATGTTCCAGGGCCTGTTGGCGCATCTCATCCTCAATCTCCCTACGTTGATGATTAAAACTGTTGAGTTTAAATGCGCCCTGCTCCGCAACCTTTACGGAATCGGTGATTAGGGTCTCAATACCCAGTGAAATGTCATCAAGTCTGCCTGCCGCATTCAGCCTGGGGCCGATGGCAAACCCAAGATCTGATGCTACGGCTTGCTCGATGTTGCGCCCTGATGACATGAACAGCGCAGTGATCCCCGGACGACACAGGCCGGCCCGGATACGACGCAAACCTTGGTGTACCAGGACGCGATTGATCCGGTCCAGAGGAACCACATCCGCTACTGTCCCCAGGGCCACAAGATCTAGAAAATCCGCCAGATTTGGCTCGTTAATACCCTGCTCAAGGAACCACTGCTGTTCCCTAAGTTTGGTTCTCAGGGCCAACAATACATAGAATAGCACCCCAACTCCGGCCAGGTTCTTTCCTAAACCCTCTTTATGCATATTTGGATTCACTATCACGCTGGCTTCCGGCAGCTCATTTCCCGGGAGATGGTGATCAGTCACCAATACTGGTACCCCAGCCTGGTTTGCCGCCTCTACCCCAGAGATACTGGATATGCCATTGTCCACCGTCACTATTAGTTCGGGGGAGTGTTTCAATGCAACATCAACGATCTCTGGTGTCAGTCCATAACCGAAGTCGAATCGGTTTGGCACCAGATAGGTTACATCCTCGGCTCCCATTGCCTTTAGCGCCAGAACCGCGAGGGCGCAGGAGGTGGCACCATCTGCATCAAAGTCGCCGATGATCATGATGCGACTGGATCCATGGATATGTTCCTGCAGCAACTCGGCAGCTTTTTCAGTTCCAGAGATCTCTGAAGGTGCGGGAAGATTGACCAGTTCACGCTCTAACTCAATCTCTTCGTTAATGCCTCTGGCGGCGTAGATCCTTCTGAGTAGCTCAGGCATATCTTCAGATAGTGCTGATTGTTCTGGTATTGAGCGCCTTATGATTTCGGTTTTTGACTGCAACACGCTCTTTGCCTAGCTGAGTTGATTGACATAGTATGGGTCCATGAAAAGACCCATGATAAACAAACTACAACAGCATAACAGATGGTGACAATACAGACATCAAATGATCTGAAAGCTGACAGAATCCACATATGGCGCATAGATCTGGATGGTGCTATTGACGGTTTGTCAGATCTTCTGTCTGCTGATGAGCTCAAGAGAGCAGAAGCTAAAAAGCAAGAGTTAGAAAGATATCGTTTTATCCGAGGACGTGGGGCCATGCGTACAATCCTGGGGGATTACCTAGGTGTCTCAGGCGGCAAACTAGAATTTGTCCTGGGAGAGAATGGGAAGCCATCTGTCGGTCACCCTGAATCAAATATCGAATTCAATCTTAGCCATTGTGAAGATATGGCACTGTTTGCAGTGGCCGAGGCAATTCAAGTTGGTATAGATCTGGAGCGTATCCGCCAGAGACCATTACAATTGAAGATTGCCAAACGCATATTTCCTGAACCGATCTACCTGGAACTTTCAAAACTTCCTTCAGATCTGCTCGATAGCGCATTTTTCCACCACTGGACAGAACTGGAGGCCCGCGTAAAGTGTTTTGGAGATGGAATCTTTTCTCCCGAAAAAAAACACTATGAGATATCAACCAGGCATTTTTCTCCTCAAGAGGGTTGGATTGCGTGCATCGCAGCCTCTGGAACAGACTCCTCATCTTTTGAACTGAAACATTTTCGTTATGGGAATTAGGCCGCCTTAGCTGCTATCATGAGTAATTTACTGGGGCCAGCGCTTAGAATCTCTATAATCTAATGGAAACACTTCATATACTGCTTTTAGCCCTGGTTCAGGGAATAACCGAGTTTCTGCCCATATCCAGTTCTGCTCATCTTATCCTGGCCCCCAAGATGTTTGGTTTCAGCGATCAGGGACTGGCCTTTGATGTAGCTATACATGTTGGTTCATTGGTTGCTGTAATTGGATACTTCAGAAAGGAGCTAGACCTGATAATAAGAGATTTTTTTGCTTCCCTAGGCAAGCCTGAAAACTCCACTGAGCACTCTAAGCTGGGCTGGATGATCATAATCTCAACAATCCCCATCATATTTACTGGACTTGCCTTTAAGGCCTTTATTGAACAACACATGCGTACAGCCCTGATGATAGCTATACCAACTATCATATTTGGCCTGCTGCTCTACTGGTATGATCTAAAGGGCAGAAAAGAGAGGGAGGTGAAATCCATAATGTGGAAAGACGCCTTGATTATCGGGCTGTTTCAGTCCATCGCCATCTTCCCTGGTACATCCCGCTCTGGCATCACCATGACTGCCGGACTTGTGTTGGGCCTCACCAGGGAGGCCTCCTCCAGATTCTCATTTCTCATTGCCATACCAACAATAATGATGTCTGGAATATATATGACTTATGGCCTGGTGATCAGTAACGAAGTGATTATCTGGAGTGATTTGATATACGGAGCGATTCTCTCCTTTGTTGCAGCCTATCTCTGTATCCACCTGTTTCTTAGTTTTATTGAGAAATGCGGTATGCTTCCCTTCGTTATCTATCGACTGATTCTCGGTGTTGCTCTGTTCTATGTTGCGGCAAGCTAATGGTTAAGAATAATCCAGTTTCTGGCGCCGGCTATATGCTGCAGGGGCTTAAACTTTTGGCTAGACCAGGGCTGCGCCGCTATGTGGTCATGCCTTTATTGATCAATATCCTGGTATTTACCGCTCTGGCCTGGATAGGAATTGCTCAATTTGAGACACTGCTAGAATGGATGTTACCGCAGGACACCTGGCTCTCCTATTTCAGGTATATCCTCTGGCCCCTGTTTGCCATAGCTACTATTCTGATTACCTTTTACAGCTTCACTATTGTGGCAAACCTGCTGGCAGCACCTTTTAACGGAATACTTGCAGAGAAGGTGGAGATACTACTCACGGGCAATAAACCTTCTCACATGCACACTGGTATTATGCAGTCTGTGTGGCCTGCAATTCTGTCAGAGCTGATTAAACTGAGCTATTTTCTTATCCGCGCCCTGCCCATGCTGTTGTTATTCCTGATTCCAGGGATAAATGTTGTTGCCCCATTGGTCTGGTTTCTATTCGGCATCTGGTATCTGACGCTGGAGTATGCAGACTACCCAATGGCCAACAGTGGGATGGCGTTCAGAGATCAACGCAACCATATGAAACAGATCCGTATGGCAGCCTTGGGGTTTGGTGGTAGCCTTACCCTGCTAATGATGATCCCAATATTAAATTTCGCTGCGATGCCTGCTGCTGTAGCTGGTGCGACAGCCATGTGGCATGATGGTAGAGAGAGGGTTGTTCGCTCAGCTAAAATATAAATAACACGCTGTAAGCATTCGGCGCAATACACTTCGATATTGTCCAATTCGGCCACAATTAATATTAAAGATTGATTAGGGGTCGCACATAACCATATTAACATTGATAAATTTAGAGGTAGTCGTGAGAAAACTATTCAGAATGTTAGTTAAGTACATAGACAAGGTTTTGGAACATAGTAATACAAAAAAGGAGATATTGGAGTATATCGATGATGCTAATCTCATTGCTCTTGAAAGGATAGAGATGACAGAGTCGTCATTAATGTATGAAATAAACGAGATCAAAGAGCGTTTAAGAAAGCTAGAAAAAGAGTTAACTAACAAGTGAGTCTAGGTAGAGTCTATTTTTTCACTCCGCTGCCACCAATAAACAGCGGAATAGCAAAATATTCGCACGAATTAATTAATTATTTCTCTGAAATATGTAAAGTAACTGTTGTTGTCGATCAAAAACAGTACGACATCCCCGGGCACGCTGATGTTGTTCAACTCTCAGACTGGTTAATGTCCCATGATAAAAATATACCAGTACTCTACCAAGTAGGTAATAGTAATCATCACCGCTATATATACTCTCAGGCTTTAAAAGTTTCAGGAATAGTAGATTTGCACGATTTTAATTTGCATCAATATTTACAATCAGAATCTATGACAAATAGTGCGATATATAAAACTGCACTTGAAAAATGTCATGGCAAAAAACTCGGTAGAAAAATATTCAACCATAGTAAAAATGGTATTCTTTCACCAACATCAATGTTTTTGTCACCTCTTAATTGTTTAGTATTAAGGAAAGCAAGTGCCGTTATCGTTCACTCAGAGTGGGCGTACAGAAGGGTAAAAGCGCAATATCCAGATAAAGCTGTGATAAAAACACCTTTACACTTCATGCCATATATTGACGATATTTCCTCAGATGTGGCCAGAAAGAAATTAGGCTTGCCAGCGGATAGTTTTATTATGAGTGCTTTGGGGCATATTACTCCTGCTAAACAGATAGACCTTGTCATAAAGACAATATCTTTAATTAGTAAAAGTATGCCGAAACTAAAGTTAGTTATTGCAGGTGAATGCAGTCGTGAGGAAGAATTGCAAAAATTAATCGACTCAGTTGATGTGAGGTCTAATATTCTCAGGCTAGAAGATGTCAACGATGAGGACTTTGATTTAATTATAGCCGCTAGCGATCTCATTATTAATCTGCGATTCCCAAGTGTTGGAGAAAACTCTGCAACACTAGTGCGCGGTATGGGAATGGGGCGTGCTTGTGTAGTATATGATTACGCCACATTTGCAGAATACCCCAATGAGACAGTCTTTAAGATACCATTAAATATTAGGAACCCAGAGTTATTATCGGAAAAACTATACGAAATAATTACGGACCGTCCAAAGCTACATTTAATTGGTGCTAATGCGCAAAAATATATACGTACAAATAATTCGATAGTTAGCGCAGCAAGAATATATGAAGAGATTATTCATAGTGAATTTTCGTAGCACAGTAAAATCTACAAGACGTTAAATTTTTTGCGTCCTTTTGCGGTGATTCGTGTTTATTTGCGGCTTGGGCTTGAGCTTGTCTTTTGGATAAAAGAAGACGCCTGCTTCAATCCATCTTCAACTTGTCTGGCTCATTTGTCAGGAGATAGTCGTACTGCTCTTTGGTCAGATCAACCTTGTCTTTGCCGTTGATCATCGGCATTAGGTGTTCCTTAAAGGAGTGGCCGGTGGTTAACAGATAGACATGAAGAATTACGAACATAATGATAATGACAGCTGCAACTGTGTGGATTATCGCGATTAGGCTATGACTGACGATACCAGAGAAATCAACCAGCCCTACACTCAGTAGCAGATAGGCGATGCCAGATATCCAGATTGCAGGAAAGACCACAATCTTCAGTAGCAGATATGAAATCCCCTGCAGAGGATTGTGCTTACGCAACATGGTCTTCTGATATGGATGATGCTCACCATGGAAGATACCGTAGGCGTAATAGCGAATCACTGATTGCAAGGTGTTGCGGCACTTCAGGGTCATGGCTGGGACAAAATGGCGTATCTCACCTGTGGTGAATAGCCAGAAGGTGGCAAAGGCCCAGAGTACCAGCAGCGCCAACGCAACGATGGTGTGGATAGTGACGGCAAGACCAAAATCGATCCAGTGGTGGAAACCATGAATGGCCAGGCCGGTAAATATTAAAATAAAAATAGAGAGCGCCTGACCCCAATGCCAGATGCGTTCAAAAATCGGGAAAACGCGAATAGTATGTAAAGCCATTATTTATTCCTCGCCATTGCTGTTACTTTGCGAATTAAGGCATGTCCCAATACCCCTATAAGGGTTGCTAGCACAGCAAATATGCTAATCATGTCCAACAGTTTTGTTTTGCCAGCACCAGGCATATAGGGGATTTCTAGATCCTGAAGTCGTCCCTCCTTGGCATGACACTCCTGACACTCCAGTGCCCCCTCCTTGGGAGAAACCATATGGGTGGTCGGCCAGTACATATAGGTGTCAACAAAGCCATATTCGCCACTGTAGGGCTTCCCGGCCTTTGCCATTGCAGCAGTGATCGACTTCTGCCAATCAAAGTTGGTCCACAGGGCGGTATCGGTGGTTGGACCCCACACATTGGTATAAACCAAATTGTTGTTTACCTTGTCGTAAGCCTGCCGTCCTTCCATTCGTTTGAACGGCCATATGCGTGAGTCTGGATCATCGTGAGAGCCGTGAATCATATTGACTTCCACCACTTTGCTCGGGTCGATCTTACGGTCGGTGTTGGTGTACTCGACTTGACCGTTAAACCAAGCATAGTGGGGTTTAACGTTCTCGCCGTATTTAAATATGCCTTTATGTTTCAGATACCCATGGCGATGTTTACCATCACCTTGAACATAATCTTCGATGCCCTTGCCTGTTGCTCCGCTCTTATCGACCTTGGACCAGTCCCAATAGGTTTTAGTAGCCACTCCGCCTTTGGCAAACTCAGGAATATGGCAGCTCTCGCAAGCAACTCGATCCACATGGTGATTGAGCTTCAATCCAACAACCGTCTTCTTAGGGTGCGGTTCAAGGCCGTGACAACTTTCGCAGCTGGCAGAATTGCGGCGTTCGCCAGGTTTGCCTGTACCCTCTTTGTCTGTTGCATTGAGGCTGTAGTGACTGCCGGCCCATTTGTGGTCAGAGGCAACATGACATTTGTTGCATTTGAAGTTAAGGCCGTCTTTATCCATATGCACATCGACCTCTTTGCTAGGCTCAATCAGCGCAGAAGAGAGATCTCCATGCTTTACATTGTCGCCACCACCTCCATAGAAATGGCAAGAGCCGCAATTTTGCCGTTTGGGCATGCCTATGTTTTGCGCAACCTTGGCTAGATCCGGTGGTAGATGGGTCTTCCCTTTCTTGGTTTTTGCCTCATACAGTGGGTGTCCAGCTCCTGTGGGCCATTTGGAATAGTCTCCAGTAGTATCGTGACACACCAGACAGTCGACCTTAGAGTCGTCAGTTGCTGATGGTGGTTTCTGAGTCATATCACGCCAGCCGTAGGATGCGTGACAACTGGTGCAACGTGGCTCATTGGATACAACATTGCCGCAGAATGCGTTGATAGATGTTCTCTTGCCCAGTTTCTGACCGGTCTTCGGATGATTGTATTCCCAGCTACCATGTATGCTGTTCTTAACCTCATCAGCTGCCTTGTTGTGGCAGTCGATACAGGCTTTAGTTACCTCTGGCCCACTGGCAAACGGACCTTTCAGCTCCTCTAGCTTGCTGTGATCAGTGGTTGAGGCAACTGCTGTCCCACTGAGTAACAGTATCAATCCCACTAAAGGCATAATAATTATATTTCTCATCACTACAAAACCCCAGGCAATATTAGTATATTATTATATGCCGCATTATTTTATGAGGCGTTGACTTTTCGCAATCTGGAGAATTTAGTTAAAGAGAAAAACTGGCTTCTATCATCTTGTATAACCGAGATTTTCCCAGGCATCTAAGAGGCATGGTTTTGAGTGGGTTCTGTACCATTTGTTAGCAACGTACCTGGCCCGGCTCGGCACCACTGGACTGGTGCGGCCTGAGGTGATCAACCCTCACCTCAGATCTTCAAAAAAAACGGAGCCCGAAGGCCCCGTTTAACTACTCAGTTTCTAAATTAGAAAAAAACTTAGAACTTGTGGATGATACCCAGTGATAACACATCGTAGTCATAGTCAGCGAAACCAGCATCTTCTTCGTGGTCTGTGTATGCGGCATAGACCATGGTACGGTTACTCAGCTTGTGGTCCACGCCGATGCTCCACTGCTCCGTATCATAATACGGCTCAGAACCTCTTATACCAGTCATTGCCAGATCGTCACCCCGACCGTAAGCGATCTTGAAGGTGTTGTTGCCGGCGGTGTAACTTCCGGAGAGCTGCCAGGAGTATCCATCACCAATATCTTTAAAATCACGGTCTTCATAGATGTAGTTAACGTGAAAGCCGTTGGCGGTGTAACCCAGGCCCAAGCGCCACTTGTCGTAGTCACCTACGTTAGAGCTCTCGATTGCTGACATTAAGTCATCACTAACTTCCTCATAAGCCAAGCTGGCGAACCAAGGTCCGTTATTATAGCTTGCGGCTATGGAGACAGCTTCAATTCCGTCAATATCAGTGCTAAATGAAGGCATTGCAACACCAGCCACGAATGAAAAACCATTCCAGTTAGGGCTCATGTAGAACAGGGCATCCTGCAGACGGATATCGTTAAAGCCCAGCTGCTCATAGTCACCGACCCGCTCAGAGAACAGATCCAGACTAGCAGTTGAACTCTTTAGTGGGGTATCTACCTGACCAATACCCAGCACACCCCAGCTACCGGCTAGGGCAAGGTAGGTGTTACGGTCGTTGTTGACACCGCCCAGATCATCACCACTGATGGAGAACTCCATTTGGAATAACAGGCTCAGACCACTACCAAGATCTTCAGAACCCTTGATGCCGAATCTTGAGTTGTGGCTATTTACAGCAGCGCCGTCATAACCATTGACAAGGGTATTATCCACACCCATACCCTGTAACGCCCAGTTGGAGCTGGAATCATCACCAAAGTCGATGCTATCAATACTGTAGTGTAACTGACCGTATACTGTTACATCTGCGCTTGCTGTCATAGGAGCTGCAACCGCAGTGGCAATTGCGGCTGCAAGTAGCTGTTTTTTCATCGGTGAAACCTCGATTTATTGATTTTGAATTCTTGTGTTTATCCGCAATAAGTTTATCTTATTGGATGTCAGAATCTCAACGCTACATTACGTGTTGTTATTTTGTTGCGCATGAACCACGATTACACTTTGATCATGAATCATGAGAAAAATAACCACCATATATGTGTTCTTTTTCGGCTTGGCTTTTACTTTTTTCCTTCAGCAACAAACTCCCCAATCCTCCCAACCCCTACCAGTAACAACTCTAAATCAGTGGTATAGGCAAAGCGCAGATGTTTCTCCGGTGCATTTGTTCCGAAATCCATTCCTGGGGTTACCGCCACACCCTTTTGTTCCAATAGCTCATGGGCGAAGCTGGCGCTGTCATCGGTGAGTTGGCTGCTGTCTCCATAGAGATAGAATGCTCCCTGGGGTTTGGTCGGGAATCTAAAACCTAGTTCTTCTAAGGCGGGAAGTAGATAATCCCGGCGCTGCTGGAAAATCTCCTTGCGCTGTTCCAGTATCTCCAAGGTTTTGTCATCAAAAGCTGAAAGGGCCGCGTACTGGGCAGGTGTAGGGGCCGAGAGAAAGATATTCTGGGCCAGCCGGTCCAGGGGTTCTACCATATCTTCCGGCGCTACCAGCCAGCCCAGACGCCACCCTGTCATACCGAAGTATTTGGAGAAGCTGTTTATTACAAATATGGTTTCGCTTATTTCCAGGGCGCTATGCTCATCGGCACCATATATCAGCCCCTGATAGATCTCGTCTACAATCAAATATCCGCCGTTCTCTTGTACCACCCCATGAATTTCAGCCAACTCTTTGCGGCTGAGCATGGTACCGGTTGGATTTGACGGCGTGGCAACCATTACCGCTCTGGTATTGGCTTGCCAGTTATCAGCAACCAGAGTGGCGGTTAGCTGGTAATCGGTTGCGGCGCTAACATTCAGTGTCTGGGGTGTTCCCCCCACCAGATGGACAAAGTTCCTGTTGCACGGATAGCCGGGATCGGCCATGAGAACCCCATCTCCTTGATTGATCAGGACGCTGAGCAGTAGTTGCAGGGCACCAGAAGCACCTGGTGTTATCGCAATACGGTTAGGGCTGATATCCAGGCCATAACGCTGCCTGTAGTGCTCAGAGATGGCATTTCTAAGCCCCGGCAGGCCCATGGCAGGCGTATAGTGAGTTCGGCCGTCAGCGAGGGCCTGACGCCCTGCGTCAATGATGGGGCCTGGGGTGGTAAAGTCCGGTTCGCCCACCTCCATATGGATTATGGATCGGCCCTGGGATTCCAGCTGTTTGGCCCTCTCCAATAGCTTCATCACATGAAACGGCCTGATTTTCTCCATACGGTCAGCAATTACCATCCAACACCCCTGGTTTGTGTAAAAATCGCCATTATCTAAAGCTTACCCCAAAGAGTTATTTGATAGCACCTTGAAAAAGCCACTTTCAGGCACAATTTCTTGCCCAGAACACGCTATTCTGATATAGATACCGCCCTTCATTAGTATGGTTTGTCAGGAGATATGAATGACCGCTAAAAAGAGACCCGAGAAAGAGCAACTTTCCGGTCCGTTTGGCTTTACGCCCTATAAGACGAAAAAGGGCGAAGAGTATATGAACGAAAAGATGGAACAGCACTTTCGGGACATCATGGATGCATGGAAAAAAGACCTTATGGCAGAGGTGGATAGAACTGTGCACCATATGCAGGATGAAGCAGCTAATTTTCCTGATCCCACCGATAGGGCCACCCAGGAATCTGAGTTCAGCCTGGAACTGCGTACCAGAGACCGGGAACGTAAGTTGATTAAAAAGATTGATGAAACCCTGACTCTGATTGACAACCATGACTATGGATATTGTGAATCATGCGGTGTGGAGATCGGAATTCGCCGCCTAGAGGCCAGGCCAACCGCCACTCTCTGCATCGACTGCAAGACCCTTGATGAGATCAGGGAGAAGCAGATGGGTTAACACAACCCAGGCTACTTAACACCAAAGCCGGCTTTCTAGCCGGCTTTTTCGTGCATACAATAGACAGATGACCAAATCCCCTAAATACCGCGGACGTTTTGCCCCTTCGCCTTCCGGTCCGCTGCATTTCGGATCCCTGGTTGCTGCACTGGGCAGTTATCTGGATGCCCGCAACCAGGATGGCGTCTGGTTATTACGCATGGAAGATATCGATCCTCCACGAGAAAAACCAGGCGCTGCCGATTCTATCCTCTCTACCCTAGAGCTGTTCGGCTTTGAGTGGGATGAGCCGGTGTTGTATCAAAGCACCAGAACTGATGCCTACCAGGAGGCCGCCGCTTATCTGGTTTCTTCCGGATTGGCCTTCAGATGTAGCTGTAGCCGCAGAGAGATACAGGAGTTTGGTAATAAAGGCAGCGAAGGCATAATCTATCCAGGAACATGCCGTAATGGCCATGATATCTCTCGCGATGCTAGGACATTGAGGGTTATCACAGATTCTATTGAGATAGGTTTCTCCGATCTGATCCAAGGTAGATTCAGGCAAAATCTGCAACAGGATGTTGGTGATTTTGTGGTGCGCCGTGCCGATGGGTTCTTCGCCTATCAACTTGCTGTAGTGGTGGATGACGCATTTCAGGAGATCACCAGAGTAGTTCGTGGCAGCGATCTGCTGTTTTCCACCCCGCGTCAGGTATATCTGCAACAGCTCCTGGGGCTACAGCTTCCAGAATATGCCCACCTGCCCCTGGTGATGGGTGAGGATGGAAAGAAACTGAGCAAACAGAGTCTGGCCTGGCCGGTGGATACGAACGATCATCTACAGACCCTGCTCAAGGCAGCACAATTTTTGGGACAGATACCAACGAAAGAAAATCCTGCAAACCTGGACGAGTTTTGGCAGTGGGCTATATCTGAATGGGATGGGAAGAAAGTTCCAGTCCAGAAGTACTAGCCAGCAGAGTGATAACCAAGATAGAGATCTTAACCTACCTCGGCCCTCGGACCTGATACCTACCTTGCATCCCAACTCCTCCACCCTGACATCAGGGGGAAATAGAGTCCGAGCTTGATAGGCCGATCCTCCATTTTTTCGAAGATCGCGGCATAACGCTCCATTTGTCCACTATATCTCTCTTGTTCGCGGTCTAGGAACTCTTCCATATCAGGTCCTTCATGCACACCCGTCTTGTAGTCTATGATCCATCTTGTCCCTTCAGCATCGATAAATGTTCTATCTATAATGATATTTACCAGCTTCCGATTATGGCTGGAACTGAGGGCATATTCTGATTTGGCATCCTGGTGCTGGTCAGAGAGTATCCAACTTCCCTTCTCGTCTGCCATGGCCTGTGACAGGGCCGCATCAACCCTAGAAACCGCACCGTCTAACTCACTCCTGGGAACACCCAGGTGCAGCAGGGCATTGCCAAAGGCACTATGTAGAGAGCCAATACGCTGTCGGTCCCAGAGTTCTGTTCCATCCCTGGCTATGCGCTGTAGATAGCGATGTACCAGAGTGCCGACATGCCGTGCAGTTTCGCTGGCCCAGTCAAACTCCACCAACTCCAGCTGGATCGAATCTGGAACAGGATCAGGGCTGATCTTAGGCAGGGGGGACTCCAACTCACTCTCTGGAAAGAGCCACTGTAGGGGCAGGCGCCGAATGGGATGGGAGATTAGGTCTGTTGCCTGCTGTTCAACCACCTTCTCGTCAAAACATAGCCGCTGAAATTCGGCCCTTATCTCAGAGGCGGGCCAGAGGGAGGCGAGTAGAGAGCTCTTATCTGGATCCCTTGGCCCATCTTTGCCCTGTTCGATATGCCCAAGCAGATGGAGCTGTTTCTTGGCCCGGGTAGCAGCCACATAGAGCAGACGCCCATCCTCCAAACGGTCTTTCTGCTTAACCAGTGAATGTAGGTACCTATAAATAGGATCCTCTTTTTCATCTGCCCCCTTGATCGGAGCCAGAAGTAGGTCAGATACTCCACCCGAACTGTTGCGCTCAAGCCAGTACATAAGCCTGGAGTCATCAACCCTGGATCTTTTACCCAATCCCGGGATAATAACCCGATCAAACTCCAGCCCTTTGGCTGCATGTATGGTCATCAGTTGCAGTCGTTCGTCCGCCTCAATATCCGGCGGTGCGTATAGATCCTTTAACGCCTTATCCAGCTCTGCAAAATCGTCTATATCCCCTCCCTGGTCAAACAGCTCCAGAAGATCAAACAGTATCTGCGCCTCTTCAATCTCTGTCTCTGATCGAACCACAGCAGGACCACCCAAGGCGACCCATGTACCCTCAACCAGATCACGCAGTGGCACACGCCTATGGCGGCTTAGGTTCTGTTCCAGAATAGAGCTGATACGCTGTAAGCGCGCCTCTCCGTCACTAGTTAGCTCTCTCTCCCTCTCTGGCTGTTGAATCAGCTCCCATATAGTCAGCTTGCGGTCTCTACCGGTTAAGGCCTCAAGATCCTCTAAGGAGAGTCCACACCAGGGCGCACGCAGTATGGCCAGCCATGCGATACGATCAGCTGGGTGCAGAAGGGCCCGGGTCAGGGAGATCAAATCATATATCACCGGGCGCTGGGCCAGTGGCTCAACATCCAATGCCTGAAATCTCAACCCTGCCCGTTTTAACTCCAGGATGATCTCTGCCAGATGGGTGCGACTGCGTACCAGGATTGCGATCTTATCGTCTGGATCATCGCGCTGTACGGCCTCTATCAGCCCCCGTATCTCCCTGGCTTCAGCCAGGTCATCACGTCCCAGCCATGGATGAACCTGAACCGGGAGCTGTTTACCCTCTGGATGAAATGGCGTGGAGTCCACATAGGTCACGGCCCCCATGCCGATATCTTCATAACCTGGCAGTACCTGCCGGAACACCTGGTTGACCCACTGCACTACCCCCTGCTGGGAGCGAAAATTGACGGAGAGTGTAAGGGGTATCAGTTGTACGTTCTCTATCCCATACTGTCTGGCCTTTAGATAGAGCCCAACCTCGGCCTCACGAAAACGGTAGATGGACTGCATGGGGTCGCCCACCACAAACATGGTCCTGCCGTCGTCTGGCTCCCAGCCGCGGATGATCTTTCTCAACAGCTCATACTGGCCATAGGAGGTGTCTTGAAACTCATCCACCAGGATGTGTTGGATACGGTAGTCAAGGGCCATGGCTAGATCGGTCGGAGCATCATCAGCGCCCAACGCGGCATTGGCACCTTGGGCCATCTCAATAAAATCGACCTCACCCTGTTCGGCCATCACCACCCGTAGTTCGGCCACTGCGATCTTGAGCACCAGAAACAGCGCCTGCATCACCTGCCACTGCTGTTCCGTATATATTATTGGTGGAAGCGCGCGCGTCTGAGCAAGCATGTTGATAAATTCAGGATGTGCTTGTAGATCATCCAGAAGAGCGGAAAATGACTCCTTCATCTGTTTGCAAAATGGCTTTCCTTGATCACTGTCCGTGGGAAAACCATCATTCTTGTTCACCCTCTTTCTCAACTTACCATCTTTCGTCAAGAGCAAATCGGCCAGCCCTATCCATTGGGGCATGGCCACACTGGATGCAGTCGGCATCTCTTGAATATCTAGGCAGGAGAGAACATCTTTCTCCTTTCCGTCATCCCTAATATTGGCTGCCGCATAACGGGCGTGCCGCAGTATCTCCGCTGTATAGTTCACAGGGGTACAATCGACCATATTTATCAGTGCATCATCGACTATATTCTCCAGGGCCCGCTCAAGTTCCTGGCGTCGCAACCATTCGTCACCATCGCTAACAACATGACGCAACCACTGGTCACGTTTGGATAGCATATTGACCAACAACCCCTCTAGCCTGGATATGTCGTTACCCAGATGCCCGAGAAGGGTGGCGACCCCATCGCCCCACTCCCTTCCCTGCTCCAGGTGGCGTATGGCCGCCCGGGCAGCCTCCTGGTAGATCTTCTCAGCCCTCTCTAGGGGATCCAGTTTTCCTCCAAGGGTTGAGAGTAGTGGTAACTGACTGGTAATGCCGCTACAGAGGGCGTCTATGGTCTGTATCCTGAGTCGTCTGGGGGATTGCTGCAGACTCCATCCCCTCTCCTGATTCCGTTTGAGCACAGCGCCAGCAAGGCTCCAGGTGAGGCGTTCGTGGGCATGTTCTGGTTCGGGTTCGTTCGTGCTCTCCAGGGCCTTTAGGATGCGGCTGCGCATCTCTGAGGTGGCCTTCTTGGTGAAGGTTATGGCAATTATCTCTTCTGGCTCGTTTACTACGGCAAGCAGCCGCAGATAACGTTGGATCAGTAGCTCTGTCTTACCGGAACCGGCTGGCGCCTGAACAATAAAGGATCTCTCTATATCCAGCGCCTGCTCACGCTGATCCTGGTCCTGGATGATTGGGGCAGTCATGACTCGTCTCCCCATTCATGTATGCGGCAGAGAGCTGGCAGTGGGCAGTATGTACAATCTTTGTTACTGTCCTTTGGCATTACCTCAGCCCTTCCTGCCAAGATCTCCTGTGCCAGCAGTTCCAGACTCTGTTTCCACTCCGCTTTAAGACTATTCCAGTCCTCAGGAAAAGCCTTAGTACCTGGAAGCACTCCCGCCTCATCTGATACCCCTTTGAACCCCATACTGGCCATGTTCACACCAGCGAGAAATACTCCGGAAATGTTTGCACTGCTGGTTGTGGCATAGAGTGGAAGTTGCGGCTCTTCAATACGCTGCTCAAACCAGCCGTTGCACGATAGCTCTTTTCTCTTTTTTGTCTTGTAATCGATGATCAGTTGGGCCTCATCGTTCAGCTCATCTATGCGGTCGGCAATGACGTCAATCTGCAGTCCGCCTATCTCTACGGTCTGTTTATGTTCCAATGAAACGATCTTGAAAGGTGCGCGCAGCCGTTCAAGTTCAAGCCACGCCACAATTAGTTCGGTCACTCTCTGCTGCTCTATCTCAACGAATCTGGGGACAAAAGTGGTTGGACGATCTGATCTAATCTTAGAAAGCTCTTTGCTGACCTCTGCAGCAACGAGTTGGCGCAAGGCAGAATCTTCCATGGCAACAAGTGTGTCATGCCCTTTTATCTGCTCCCAAACCATCTGCAGAATACGATGGGTAATAATCCCCCTTGTCCTGGCATCCATCCCTGAAACAGGATCCTCAATCATAGTTGCACCCAGACGATGGTTGGCAAAGGCACGAAACGGACATGCTGAGTGATCAGCCAACAATCTGCTACCACCTGACAGATGAGTTCCCGCTGGAATTTTTGGTGCATGGTCATCAACCAGCTCATCCAGTTCGGCGCTACCAAATCCCACTCGTGATAGATCGGAGATCTGGGCAACGCCAAGATCGTCTACGGATATTTCGGGAAGATCTGCCACCAGTGGGCTTACCCGCAGTTGATTATTACCATCTGTTTCGGCATGGCTGACCACTACCTCCCCGGCACTTGAAAGAATCCGTTGGGTGATTGCCGTAGCGTACTCCAGTTCACGTTGGGGTGAGGCGTGTGGCAGATCTAAACTGCGTTGGATAGATATGGGCAGTA
Source organism: Sedimenticolaceae bacterium (assembly GCA_050291365.1). Taxonomy (GTDB): domain Bacteria; phylum Pseudomonadota; class Gammaproteobacteria; order Chromatiales; family Chromatiaceae; genus JAAGZL01. The sequence continues at coordinate 126,314 of JBNKJS010000003.1, forward strand.
GTGGGTTTGGAGATGCTGGTGCCGGCCAGGTGTCATCACTCATACCCACCACCCACAGGTGATCAAATGCAAGACCGGCAGTCTCCAAGATACCAAGGATCTGAATCTGTGCATCACTCCCCTTGGGCTGAAACAGGGTCTCCTGAGCGATGTTATTCAGAGCGCCTATTGCCCCATGCAGACCCATGTATAACTGCACCTGCCCCAACATCTGGAATGTTGTCATAGTCTGGTTAAAACAGTCGACCTGCTGAAACTCATCACTATTCATCTCCTCGTGACGGCCCCAACCAATTGCGTTTAACAAGGCCTGAAACTCATCTGTCCATTTCTGCGGCGACTGCCTAGTCGGCAGGTGATCAAGTCTGCGTCTAAAGGCCTCTAGGGCAGTTAGAAGTATGGGGCATGCATTAAACTCTCTGGTCTTACGGATCAATGTGTCGATAGTGATAGTGCGTTCACCAACATTTTTCCGGATGTAGGCATCCAAACTGGCCCTGCTCTCTCTCTCCTCTGTACTACCGGCCAGTAGAGGTGAGCGCACAAGTCGACTGAGGTCACCACTGGAAAGCTCGCCAGAGGCAAAACCTAGAATCAAAAACGCATCCATCACCAGTGGGCATTGGTTGAGGGGAGTACCAAGAGATATGTTATAGGGCTTAGGGGAATCTGCTACATCTTGCACTATTACTTTGGGTTGTAGGGCACGTTTAAATACCCTATCAACTTGGGAGCGCAGTTTGACCAACTGTGGTATCACAATAGCGATTCTGGCTTCGCTGTTGATCTTTAACCGTTGAATGGCCCATCCTGCCGCAGTTTCCAGCTCACGTGTGATATCTGCTGCCTGAAACCTATGGGCAGATATAGATTTGCCTGCAGGTATAAGGCAACTGATCTGACACCCCATATCCTGTAGTAGATCGATTAACCGCTCCTGTTGAGGAGTGAATTCATCAAAACCTGCCAGAGTGATCTCCCTAGGTGCCTTTAAGCTACCTGTTCTCATGGCTTGAGCAACAGTGTCTGGAACAAGGGAGTGATCGATCCAGTTATTGCGTCGGCAGCCTGCTTGGAATTCGTTGGACCAGGATAAAAACCTCGCAGTCTCACTACTGCTGGCATAGGTCAGTTTATCCTGATCTATTTCCCATGATTGAATAAGTGTCCAGGCATTCATAGCCATCCTGGCGATGCTGGCTGGCTGTAGAAATGAGACACTCCTATCAGCACAGATGATCTGTTCCCACACTGCTTGGGTTTGATGTGAGGTCAGTAAGGTAAGGTCAGATAGACCATGGTCAACCAGTTCATGGAACAGGCCTTGTATCCAGTCTGGCCATGATAAGGTATTAGGGCTTTCCCAAACCTGACGCCCCAGATGAAGTTGTCTTCGATTATATTGATCCCTGATTTCCAGGGAGAGCCGTCTATTGACGGTCAATACAAGACTCTCTGGAGCCATAATAGTCTCCAGAACTCCATCCATATCTATCTGCTCTATTGTTCTACTACCCATATCACCACTGTTCTCGATTTTGGGTGATTATGCAAGATAGCTAGTCAACAGAACAGGCCTTATGGCCGATCATACAAAAAGCAGTCAGAAACCTTCTCTGACTGCTTATATTGTTTAGTGTTGTTACTAAATCACTACACCTTAAACTGCTGAACAAGCTGGGCAAGACTATTACTAAGTTTGGATAACCCTTCGCTGGCATTGGATACATGGGTGGTTTGTTTAGCTCCATGTTCTGCCAGGTCTGATATCTTGACAATATTCCTATCTATCTCCTGGGCGACAGCCGATTGTTCCTCTGCAGCAGTGGCAATCTGTGTATTCATATCAGAGATGACTGCAACGGCCTCGGCAATCTTATTCAGTGAATCTGCAGCCTCGCTCGCCTTTTCGACAGTCTGTTGAGTAGTGATGCGACTGCTTTCCATGACCTGAACCGCTTCTCTGGAACCTGTCTGTAGCTTTTCGATCATTTTCTGGATCTCTTGGGTAGATTGCTGGGTACGACTGGCAAGTGTGCGTACTTCATCTGCAACCACGGCAAAACCCCTGCCCTGTTCCCCAGCTCTGGCCGCCTCGATTGCTGCATTCAGGGCCAGAAGATTGGTCTGTTCCGCAATGCCTCGAATAACATCCAAGACGGAGCCTATAGCCTCACTCTCGCTTTCCAGACGGTTGATCACCTCAGCAGATTGCTCAACCTCTGAGGCCAGCTTGTTTATGGTCTCAGCTGCTTCACCAATAATCCCCTTTCCATCAACTGCCTCTTTATCAGCTTCTCTTGCCGACAAAGCAGCCGCCTCTGAGCTTTTCGCTATCTCCTGAACCGTAGAGGCCATCTCGGTAACTGCGGTTGCGGCTTGCTGTGTTTCGCTACGTTGTTGCAGCATGCCGCTGTTTGTTTCAGTCGAGACGCTGTTTAGATCTTCGGAGGATGAGGTGAGCTCCCCAGTCGCATCCTGTACCTGGCGCACAATGTCATGAATCTTTTCTGTGTAACGATTAAAGGCCATCGATAGTACAGATAGCTCGTCGCCACCAGAGGTATCCAGCCTTGCTGTCAGGTCGCCTTCTCCCTGAGATATATCATCCATAGCAACAGTTGTGTCGTGTAGCGGGGTAATAATACTCCTGGCAATTAAATACGCGAGTCCGGCAACTAGGGACAGTACTACAACAACTGTGGAGCCTAGCGCTGTGAGCTGCTTCATAAAAGCATTCTCTACATCGTCTATATATATTCCTGATCCAATAACCCATCCCCACGGCTTAAAACCTTTAACGAAAGAGAGTTTTGCCACTGGTTTGTCTGATCCCGGTTTTGGCCAAAGATAAGGTACGAAGCCCTCCCCACTCTTTTTTACTGTATTAGCAAATTCCACGAATAACTTCTTACCAGATGGGTCTTCCAACTCAGAGAGGTCCTTGCCGTCCAATGCAGGTTTGATAGGGTGCATAACCATTTTTGGAACCATATCATTGATCCAGAAATAGTTATTTCCGTCATAACGTATGGCCTTAATGATCTTGAGTGCTGCAGCCTTTGCCCCTGCCTCATCCATTTCGCCTGTTGCAATTAACCCATGTTGTTCGACGATAATGCTATGAGCCGATTGCACCAACTTGCGCGTCTGCTGCTCCTTCTCGTCCATAAGAGTAGAATGAAACATAATCAATGAAATCGCCGCGACAACCAAAACACCGGATAGTGCTAATATGGTCAGTAACCATAGACGCATTTTTATTTTAAAATTCCGCATCGCCTTCATAATTAGGACTCCTCTTGGAACCATTATCCGTGCTTATCCTAGTTGTAGTTATTCTTGTTACAGGTAGTTAGCGTCCAATGGGGATCAATCCTTTAATCAGATTTTGATATTATTCATATATTTGAGTACTTAGGACCAGGTAACAGCATCAAAGAGGCCAAGATGGATAGTCAGGAGATCCCAAAACTGGTAGCGCATCGCGGATATATGACAAATTATCCGGAAAACAGTTGGTTAGGACTACTTGCTGCGATAGACGCTGGCGCCTGCTGGCTTGAGTTTGATATTCAGATGTGCGCGGACGGGACATTTATCCTGATGCATGATGCCGATCTTAAACGCACCGCCAATGATGAGAGATCGGTCTTTAAAATAGATGCGGAAGAGCTAGAAACAATCAGCGTACACGAGCCAACCAGGTTCGAAGATAGATTCTACCCCTTGCCAATAAGCAAACTAGATGATGTTCTGATAGATCTATCAAAATATCCTCTGGTTAACACCATGATTGAGATTAAGGAAGAGAGTCTTGGTCATTGGGGATTATCAACAGTCATGGATCGGCTTTTGGATAAACTGAAGCCCTATAGCAGTCACTCTGTTTTAATATCATTCAGTTATGACGCATTGGTGTATGCAAAGAAGCATAGTGATATTAAGATAGGTTTGGTACTGGAACAGTACAATCAAAAAGGCAAAGCAGACGCAGTTTCCTTGGAACCGGATTATCTAATCTGCAATTCCAAGAAGATTCCTAAAAACAAACCACCATGGCAGGGGCCATGGGAGTGGATGCTGTATGAAATCAACTCACCTGAGAAAGCGTTAGCGTGGGCAGCAAATGGTGTTGACTACATTGAAACTGCTGACATCGGAGGCATGTTAAATTATCCAGCTTTAGCAACCAGGGCCAAATATAGTGGAGTATGATGTAATCGTGATAGGTGCTGGAATCCACGGTGCAGGTGTAGCACAAGCGGCTTCAGCGGCGGGCTATAGAACACTGGTTATCGAACAGTATGATCAGCCAGCTCTTGGTACCTCCAGCCGATCATCTAAACTAATACATGGTGGTCTGCGTTATTTAGAAACGGCCCAGTTTGGACTGGTTTGGGAGTGCCTTAGGGAACGTCGCATACTCCTAAATAGTGCCCCACACCTAGTAAAACTGGTCCCCTTTTATATACCGGTATACAAAGGAACTCACCGCCCGCCATGGTTGATAATGATTGGGCTGATGCTGTATGCCCTGCTTGGTGGTAAAGGTTTCAGCCGGATATCCAGATCAAAATGGGGACAACTTGATGGATTAAGGTCAGATGGTTTAAAGGCGGTATTCCAATATTGGGATGCACAGACAGATGATCAGATGCTGACAGAGTCAGTACTCGAATCTGCCGTTGAATTAGGAGCAGAAGTAGAACTGGGATGCACATTTAAACAAGCCATTACTGAATCTGGCAGCTGTATTATCGAGTATGAGAGAGAAGGAGAAATCAAGACCGTAGAATCCAGAGTGGTTGTCAACGCCTCTGGCCCTTGGATCAATTCAACGTTGGGTAAAATCAAACCAGCTCCACGCCAGCTTGCTATCGATCTAGTGCAGGGATCACATATTCTGGTTTCAGCAGAACAAGAAAAAGGGGTGTACTACCTTGAAGCGCCCCAGGATCAAAGGGCCGTTCTAGTAATGCCATGGAACGGGGGTGTGTTAATAGGCACAACAGAAAAGAGGTTTGAGGGAGATCCTGCAGATGTCTCACCCACAACAGAGGAGATCAATTATCTGCTGGAGGTCTACAATCACTATTTTTCACATAAGTTGAATCGAGCGGATATCAGGGCTAGCTTTGCCGGGATACGGGTATTGAAGCGTGAAGGAGAATCCATATTTCACCGCTCTCGTGAAACTATCCTACACAGGGATAAGAAGAACAGCCCAATGGTCTTGAGTATCTATGGTGGAAAACTCTCTTCTTACCGGGCTACCGGAGAAAAGGTTGTAAATAAGATCGCAAAAATGCTGCCGAAACGGAGAGTAATTGCGGATACAAAGAGACTTAAACTGCCATAAATTGTGAAACTCAGTCACTCTCACCGAGCTGATCCATCAGCTCAAACATCGTATCAGCCAGTGCGGTGGATGACGTCACTGTAGTTTCGTCTTCCCCTTCTCCGGGTATGCGTTCTTCAGATACTTTAATGCTGCCATCATCAGTATCTTGAATAGTAATTATTATTTTTATATTTGGTGCTCAGATTTTAGGTAAATTACTCAAGGGTTATGCGTCAAATACTATATTTGATGATCCCTTCAGATGACCAATATAACGCCATTATTAAGGAAAATGTTCATTTAATATCACGAAAAAATGCCACATATAGTTTATGAAATCTCTATTGCTGACGATACATGAGTATAATAGATTTCTAAATCAATCAATATATTATCAGTCAGCCAATTATTCGACGTATAAACAATGGGTTATGATAATAATGTAGTTCAAATTAATAGATTTAAGAAAAAATGAGTAATATATTCGAAAACATGAGATTTCTTATTGTTGACGATTTTGTCGACATGCGTAGTGTTTTAAGAAATATGCTGGCGTCATTTGGGGTAACTAAAATAGATATGGCAGTCAATGGTAAGGAAGCCATTAAACTCATAGAGCAAAAGCGCTTCGATGTAATATTGTGTGATTACAATCTGGGCCCGGGCCGCGATGGCCAACAGGTGTTAGAAGAGATCAGACACCGTAAATTGATTGGTGTTGGAACTGTATTTGTAATGGTAACTGCTGAAAACACAAGGGTTATGGTTATGGGTGCAGTCGAATATGAGCCTGACTCGTACTTAACCAAGCCATTTACAAAAAACCTTCTTGGTAAGAGACTAAACCGGCTTCTGTTAAAGAAAGCAGACCTCATTCAGATTGAGCATGCCATTAATAACCTTGACTATGATTTGGCAAACAGACTTATCGATCAAAAACTTGCTGAGGATAGTCATAATAAGAACATACTCACCCGCCTGAAAGCGGAATTGGCGATTCTAGATCATGAATTCGATCAGGCTGAGGTAATCTATCGTAGGGTTATAAGTAAGCGTGAAATGGCCTGGGCTAAACTGGGTCTAGGCAAGGCGATGTTCGGCAAAGAACAATATGAAGAGGCAAAAAAAGTCTTTTCTGATCTTGTGATGGAAAATGAGCGCTTTATGGCCGCATATGATTGGCTAGCAAAAACTCAACAAATGCTAGATGAGCAGCAGGAGGCGCAACAAGTTCTACAGAAAGGGGTTAGGCTCTCTGCTAAGGCAATTCCTCGCCAAAAGGCCTTAGGTGAGCTTGCACTTAGAAATGGTGATACAAAGACGGCAGAGAAAGCTTTTAATGAAGCAATTACATTGGGAAAGCATTCAATCTACAAACACCCATCAATGTTTTCAAATATCGCTCAAATCAAAGCAAAATCTGGTCAACAAGATGAAGCTGAACGATACACTCGTGATATAGCCAAGAACTTCAAGGATGATCCGGAAGCAGAACTGTACACCGCCATAACCAATACCCTAATTTTAGATGATGAAGAAGCAGTCAAAGAAAACATGAAGACTGCAACCAAGCTATTTAACAAACTAGAAGGGCATGCCACTCCAGGACTTGCGGTAGATATGGCCAAGGCATGCTCACACGTCGGTGATGACATAGCAGCTAAGCAGATACTGCAACAGACCGCCAGTAACAATCACACCAATCACGAAGTTCTAAAAGGCATAAGTGATACTCTGGGCGAACTTCAACTAGAAGACGATCCAAAAGCCTTTGTTTCAAGAATCAGGAAAGACATAGTCAAGCTCAATAATGATGGAGCAAAGCTAGTTAGAGAAGGCAAGCTGGAAGAGGCAATGAAGCTGTTCGAAGATGCAGCCGAGGGAATGTCGGCAAATATAATTGTAAATATGAATGCTGCACGTACATTCTTAATGTTCATGGAAAAGCATGGAGAGAATGACGACCTATCCGGCAAACTTGAAAAATACCTGAAACGTGCCAGTCGAATTGATGCTGATAACAGATCATTAATGAATTTGCAGAAACGATACGACCGTTTACATGATAATCAATAGGCCACAGCCATGCTATTTTATGACATTCTCGCATCAATTATCCACGATATGAAAAATTCATTGGGAATGGTGTTAAATAGACTGGACGAGATTGTTGATGAACTCCCCGATGATATTAATAAGTCAGTAAAGATAGCCTCCATCCAGCAAGAGGCAAAACGACTAAACAATAATCTGATCGAGCTTCTAACACTTTATCGAATGGAAAATGAGCGCATCTCTCCTGTGATTGATGAGGTAGATGTTGAAGATTTCCTGCTTGAAATTGTTGCAGAGAATCAGTCAGCAGTTGATTCAAGTAAAATTAATCTTAGTTGTGAGTGCGATGAAGATCTAAGCGGCTATTTTGATGAAGGACTTGTGCGCGGAATTATCAACAATTTAATAGGAAACGCATTGCGTTACACCGAAAGCAAGATTGAGATATCTGCTGTTGAGAAAGATGGTTATCTTGTTCTCAGTGTAGAGGATGATGGAGCCGGTTTTACCGATGCAATGCTAGAGGCACAACAATTTGATACTATAAACAATGAGATAGGAGATGGAAGAACCCTGCTTGGAATTCACTTCGCCAATATGATTGCCCAAATGCATCATAACAAAGATAAAAAAGGCTTTATCCGGCTTAGCAATAACAACAAATATAAGGGTGGTTGTTTTTCGATTTATCTGCCTTAACTACACAATAGTTTATATATCGCTTCCTTACAGGCTCGTATATTCCTTATAGTTCGAAAATATCACCAGGGTTAGGTACATTAGCCATTATGTTGAGTTCAGATTTCATCGTATCGCAAAAATTACGTTTCGACTCATCTTCCCCGTGAACTATGTGTACTTTTGGATTTGATTCATAATTATTGAGCCATGACATCAAATCATCCATATCAGCATGTGCTGACAGCCCCCCGACTGTATGTATATTCGCCTTTACCCTGTACTCATCTCCATGAATTTTCACAGTAGAATCCCCGTCTACGAGCTTCCGTCCTAAGGTACCATTAGCCTGATAACCGACAATCATGACATGTGATCCTCTGTGTGAAATATTGTGTTTTAGATGATGAACAATACGCCCACCGGTACACATACCACTGGCTGATATGATTATGGCACCACTTTTAATTCGGTTGATGGCCATTGACTCCTGCGGTGATGGGGTAAGACGCAAGTTTTTAAGATGGGGCATCTCATTAACTTTCCTTCTTAACTTGGTTGCCTCCTCATCGTATAGCTGAGGGTAGTCCCAATAGACTTTGCTTGCCCGAATCGCCATAGGACTGTCGAGAAATACTTCCCAGCGATCAAGCTCCCATTCGTCATAGTATTTACCAAGGTAGTAGAGGATTTCCTGGGTTCGTCCTATTGAGAAGGCAGGTATCAGCAAATTGCCTTTATCATGTGCTGCATCTTGAATAACCTGCCCAATCTCAACAATTGTTGCCTGACGCTCTCTATGGCGACGATTACCATATGTGCTTTCGATAATGACATGATCAGCACTGGTTATTACGGCTGGATCATTTAATATTGGAGTGTCGTACTGTCCCAGGTCACCACTGAAGACAATCTTTCTCTCTTTACCTGCCTCATTCAACCAGATTTCTACACTAGACGACCCAAGGATGTGACCAGCATCCTGAAACCTTACATGTACTCCAGGAAGTATTTCCTTTTTCTCTCGGTATCCTAGTCCGATTACACTGTTTAGTGCGTTTACCGCATCATCAACGGTATAAAGAGGTTCAATAAAGGGTTTATTCTTACGCTTGCGCCATTTGTTCTCATACTGGGCATCCTTCTCCTGTAAATATGCTGAGTCCTGAAGAAGGATATCTAGCAGATCCGCAGTTGCGTTCTGGGTATAGATTGGTCCCTGATAGCCCTGTTTTACCAGGAGAGGAATTCGCCCTGAGTGATCAATATGGCCATGACTCAACACTACTGCGTCTATTTCAGCGACTGAAAACGGAAAGGGCCTGCGGTTTTTTTCTATCTCTTCACGACGCCCCTGGATCAGACCGCAATCCAGTAGAATGGTCTTATCAACTACGCGAAGTATATGGCATGAACCAGTCACGCCACTGGTGGCACCATAGAATTCAATATGCATCAGTTTCTCTCTAATAGTTGTCGCATCTCGTCAAAACGTGCCTGCTCCTTAGCATCTATCTTGGGATATCCCAGGGCAAGAGACTCCATGGTTTTTCGAATTATCCGTGCAACCGTAAGACGCATATATGGTTTATCATCAGCCGGAATGGCATACCAAGGTGCCCAAGACCGGGAGGTGGCATTAAGTGCTTCTTGATAGGCGTGCATATAATCATTCCAATGGCCACGCTCTACTACATCACCAGTAGAAAATTTCCAGTTCTTTTCTGGTTCGTTGAGGCGCGAAAGAAAACGTTGCCGCTGCTCTTCCTTAGAGACATTGAGCCAGAACTTCAAGATAACTGTTCCATTCCTGGCTAGATGTTTCTCCATATCTGTGATTGACTCAAAACGATCATTCCAGATATCTGAAAGATCTAGTGACGCAGGCAGTTGCTGATATTTCAGGTATTCAGGATGGACGCGTACCACCAACACCTCTTCATAATAGCTGCGATTGAATATGCCAATTCTTCCTCTCTCAGGCAGGCGCTTGTTAGTGCGCCATAGGAAGTCATGATCGAGCTCAATGGGTGTTGGTTGCTTAAACGAAAAGACTTGGCACCCTGCTGGGTTTATACCGCTCATAACGGCGCGAATAGTGCTGTCCTTGCCTGCTGCATCCATAGCTTGAAACACAAGCAACAAAGAGTGGCGATCGTGTGCATAAAAAACGCGTTGCAGTTCTTTAAGGCGTTCCACTTCCTCTTCAAGTTCCTCCTTGAGTCTTCTCTTCTTGGGTCTATCCTCAATCTGGGTAGGAAAATTATCACTCACAAAAGATCCATCAAATGGAACAAGATAGTTGCTGGAAACTGCTTTAAACATATGGAATCCTCCCATTACAATCTGTCTTTCTAAGAACCATAACACCCATATCCACATTGCACCAGAAAGTACATAGCCGTGCAGTAGCAGACCAAGCCGGCGCTTATACTGGTATATATTCAGGAACGCAGAAACAGATGTTACCGATAGTAGCTGCATTATGAGTTGTCACAGAAAATTGTGACCAACTCTACTATGCTTATTAACGGTATTCTATTTTGGTAGGTCATATAAAAGGAGAATTAATATGTCTGTAGCAAAGGTAACTGAAATAATCGCCTCTTCGAATAAAAGCTTTGATCACGCTATTAGTACAGGGATAAAGCGAGCAAATAAAACCTTAAAGAATATTAAAAGCGCTTGGGTAAAAGACCAGCAGGTAGATATCGTAAAAGGATCAATCACCAACTATAAGGTTACCCTGAAGGTAACCTTCGTTTTGAAGGATTAAATATAGACGTACTGTTTTCCGTTTATAAAAAAGCCGAAGCGGAATGCTTCGGCTTTTTTACTTAAATAATACCCAAAAAACCTGCAGTACAGGATTCCGCAGGGTATTAATTGTCGGATGTATAAAACATGAAATGGTGCCCAGGGCCGGACTTGAACCGGCACAGAGTTTCCCCCGGCGGATTTTAAGTCCGCTGCGTCTACCAATTCCGCCACCCGGGCGTGGGAGCGAATCACTTGACGTGATTTTTGGAGGCTGAGCCCGGAATCGAACCGAGGTCCACGGCTTTGCAGGCCGCTGCATAACCACTCTGCCACTCAGCCATAACCTGTACAGAGGGAGGAAGTATCATGGATTATCATGAAACATTCCAGCCCTATACGAAAAAAACCCCTGCGTGGCGCTCGGGGTTTTTTCCGAAAATTGGAGCGGGAAACGAGATTCGAACTCGCGACCCCAACCTTGGCAAGGTTGTGCTCTACCAGCTGAGCTATTCCCGCATCATTGGAACGCCGGCTATTGTAATGTTCCTGCTTGTGCTGTCAAGGAAGAAGTTTGTTTTATCCCTACTTTTGATCTATTCCATCATTCATTTTCTGGTCGGTAGCTGGATCGTTCATACTGGGCCAAGCGGCCTTTATATATACATACATAGACCATACAGTTAGTACCGCAGACACGTATAGAAGCACGTATCCTATTGTATATACAGGCAATTCCCATATGTCTTCTCTATAGATCAGCATTAGAATTGCCACCATCTGTGCTGCTGTTTTGAACTTGGCGATTACTGTTACAGCTACTTTTGTCCTCTCCCCTATCCCCGCCATCCACTCCCTAAGGGCTGAAACAGACATCTCCCGTCCAACAATGATGATGGCTGGTATTGCCAGGGCTGGCGTTGGATCTGCCTGAACCACAAGAATCAGCGCCGTTGCAACCATGAGTTTGTCTGCAACTGGGTCCAAAAAGGCCCCAAATGCCGACATCTGCCTAAGCCTACGTGCAAGATATCCATCCAGCCAGTCAGTTATAGCGGCAAGTGCAAAGATAGCAGCACAAACCTGGTTGCCATAACTCACAGGCAGGTAAAAAAAGAGTATAAAAACCGGAATTAATGCGATTCTAAGTAAAGTCAGAAGATTAGGGATATTAGGTATCATTTGTTTGTAGTGTAAATAATTAGCTGTATGGATGGAAATAGTCATCAATCTCCATGAAAACTGTCGTAGATTTTCTCCGCGAGTTTTCGGCTTATGCCCTCTACCCGTTGCAAATCCTCCACTCCGGCACTCTTTAACTCCTGGAGGCCTCCGAACTGCTTAAGTAGGCGCTGGCGGCGTTTGGGACCAACTCCTGCTATCTCTTCGAGTATAGAGCTTTTGCCTGCCTTTTCCCTTCTCTGACGATGCCCAGTGATTGCAAAACGGTGTGCCTCATCCCTAATCTGCTGTACCAGATGCATGGCAGGTGAGTTTTCTGGCAGAATAATCGCAGCATCCTGTCCAGATATGAATAGCTGCTCCATCCCTGCCTTTCTGGCCCTACCCTTGGCAACACCTATAATTGTCACCCCTGTTACCGCAAGTTCGTTCAATACCCGTTCTGCCGCAGCCAACTGCCCTCTGCCTCCATCAATAAAAAGAATATCTGGTAACTTGCCTTCACCAGACTGTATCCTCTGATAGCGGCGCATCAAGGCCTGTTCCATGGCAGCGTAATCATCGCCAGGCTGAATATCCTTGATATTGAATCTGCGATAATCCTGCTTAGCCGCACCTTGTCGATCAAATACCACACAGGATGCCATAGTCTTCTCACCTGAGGTGTGACTGATGTCAAAACACTCCATACGTTGTGGCGTCTCATCCAGCTTGAATGCACCCTGCAATGCCTCCAGCCTGGACTCGTACCCTGCCCTGCTCGCCAGTCTTGCATCCAGAGACAGTTTGGCATTATGGGTAGCCATCTTAAGCCAGCGTGCCTTATCTGAACGTACATTAGGATTTATCTTTACCCTATGCCCACTCTCTGTGGACAGCACCTCTTGAATCAATTCCAGCCCCTCAGGCTTTGAATTTACGATGATCTCTCCCGGAACCTGTGTGCCTATGTAATGTTGACACAAGAAGGCTGAAAGTATCTCCTTCTCTCCCTGGCCATCTCTACAGTTAAGATAGAACACCTTGTTTCCAAGATTTCTTCCTCCTCTGATGAAGAAGAGTTGAATGGCGGCAACTCCCGCACCGACAGCGCATGCCGCAATATCCAGATCACCTCTCTCACCGCTGACGTACTGCTTTTTCTGAACTTTACGCAAACGGGCAATCTGATCGCGGTATCTGGCGGCCTGTTCATACTCCAGTTCGCCTGAGGCCTGCTCCATCCGCACTACCAGCTGTTCAATGACCTTGCTGGCCTTTCCCTCCAGGAAAAGTACGGCATCCTGTACATCGCGTGCGTACTCATCTTCACTTATCAGGTCTACGCAGGGGGCGCTGCATCTCTTTATCTGGTACTGAAGACATGGCCGCGATCTGTTGCGATAGAAGCTCTCTTCACACTGCCGGACAGGAAACAGCTTCTGCAACAGTTGCATGGTTTCTCGCATGGATCCTGCATTTGGATAGGGGCCGAAATAGCGTCCTTTAGCCTTTTTAGCCCCACGATGAAAAGCCAGGCGCGGAAATTGGTCAGTAGATAGATATATGTATGGATAACTCTTATCATCCCTTAGAAGGATGTTGTATCTGGGCTTTAGAGATTTGATCAGGTTGTTTTCCAGGATCAATGCCTCTGCCTCAGTGTGAGTTACGGTGATCTCTATCTCTCTTATCTTGGAAACAAGCAACTGAATACGACGATTTTGCGAGCGGTTGAAGTAGCTGCTAACCCTACGTTTCAGATCCTTGGCCTTACCCACATACAAAACCTCACCGGCGACATCTAGCATGCGGTAGATACCAGGGCTCTGTGTAAGGGTCTTAAGGAATACCTTATGATCGAACGGCTTGTCTTCAGGATCAGGCTGCATGCCTGGGATTATATAGTCTCTTGAGGGAATTCAAGCAACTGTTTGGCATGGGTAAACACCTGTTCGAACATCTCTGGCGTTAGCCTGCGAGTCTGAGTGTTGTAACGACTACAGTGGTATGAATCCAGTAGTTGCATGTCAGAACTGACCTGATGCAGTCTGTTGTGACTGAAGGGAAAATCTTTTTGGCGCAGCGACAAGGCCTTTATAACCGAATTATGGGCGATGGTACCTAAAGCCAGGACAACAGAATCTCCCGGCATCTGCTCCAACTCCTGCCGCAGATAGGAGTTACAACTGTTTATCTCGCTCCCTATCGGCTTGTTCTGGGGAGGCAGGCATTTAACTGCGTTAGTAATTCTACAGTTGGTCAGAACCAAATCATCATCTTTCGAAATTGATACCGGCAAACTGCCAAACCCAGATTTATGGATCGTCTCATATAGAAGAATACCGGCATGGTCTCCGGTAAACGGCCTGCCAGTTGCATTTGCTCCATGCATGCCTGGGGCAAGACCAACAATCAACAATCTTGCATCGGAATCACCAAATGGTGGGACAGGCCTAGCGTGATATTCTGGGTACTGGTTCTTAACGTCATCAAGAAAACTGGCCAAACGCGGACAGGTGCGGCAATTAATATCAAACATTATTGTAAAACCTATTCAGCTTAATTTTGAGTCAGGGTTCGTACTCGGCAACACCGTGACGAATAGCCATCAAGGTCAGCTCGGCATCAGTCTGAATTCCAAGTTTTTCGAACAGTCGATGACGATAGGTGCTTACTGTCTTTGGGCTTACACAGAGAGTGTCTGAAATATCCTGATTTTTAGCACCCTGCACTATAAGCATTAACACCTGCATCTCCCGCTTGGAAAGTGAATCAAATGGAAGCTCAGAATCAACACCTGAAAGTTTGGCCAGAGACAGCTTTTGAGCAACTTCGGCAGAAAGAAAGGGCTTGCCTTTAACCACCGTTCTAATCGCATCTAATAACTCGCTGGCTGGACAACCTTTGGTTACGTAACCAAGTGCGCCTGCTTCATGCAACTTTGAGGGAAATGGCGCTTCAGAGTGAACGGTAACGACAATAACCTGGATATCAGGGAACTTTCGTTTGATGGTCCTGGTGGCCTCTATGCCCCCTATCCCTGGCATATTGATATCCATTAAAATCAGATCTGGTTGCAGTTCAGGAATCTTCTGTAGTGCAGCTTCGCCAGACTCAGCCTCAGCGACCACCTCTATATCATCAGCCTCGTCCAGAATAAGTCTGAAACCAGTCCTAACCAGTTCATGGTCATCTACAAGCATTACTCTTATCATTTTTTCTCGCTTGATGGCTCATATAAAGCCAACGTCCATTATAAATCCAACATCCATTTTCAGATAATTTACTGACATCATATTTTGATACGTTAATGTAAATAACGCTAACAAAATACAGCTGGTGGAGCATAACAAAGGAGTCCAGATACCACAATTACAGTAGTTTTATTCCCATTATTTAATTTGAGTAATGTCAATTATTGCTGCGTTTTCTTAATCTTAGATTAAATCATAGGCTCTTTCATGGTATTTTGCTTGGTTATTACAAACACTATATATAGAGTTCACAAAAATAGAAAAATATATCTAGTAAAATATTAGAATAATCTGTAACACTTTGTTATATATAGAATATCTATTTTATTTTTTTAATATTATTGTCTTGACATTATCCAAATAAATACCTAACCTTCTACATGCTAAACACAACATATAGTGTTTTGGCTGAAAGGGACATAACCACAGGTCAGATTTATTCAGGATTGGCATCAAATTAAGTCCAGATTCTGTCCATAATCAAGGGGATGTGGTACCCAAAGGGAGAGGTTTTCACTGTTGTTAAAACGTGTAAGCCACATATATAACGAGAACTAACAGGATAATAACATCAATGAAAAGCGCCCATCTAAAAGCTGTACCGTCAAAGGCACTTGATATACCGCTACAGGCTGCATCACTTGATATATGGAATACCAAATATCGGTTAAAGACCAAAGACGGCACACCTGTGGATGCTGATTTAGACTCAACCTATATACGTGTAGCAAGGGCTCTGGCTGAAATTGAAGCAAATCCAGAACTGCAGGAGAAATGGGAAGAGAAGTTCATATGGGCCTTACGTAATGGCGCCATCCCTGCTGGCCGTATAACCTCTAATGCCGGAGCTAAAGAACATAAGCCAGCCACATCAACCATCAACTGCACCGTATCTGGCACTATCCAGGACTCAATGAACGAGATTCTAGGGAAAGTGCATGAAGCTGGCCTGACCCTGAAGGCTGGTTGCGGCATTGGCTACGAATTTTCAACTCTACGCCCCAAAGGCGCTTATGTTAGTGGCGCTGGCGCCTATACATCAGGCCCCCTATCCTTCATGGATATCTATGACAAGATGTGTTTCACCGTCTCCTCTGCTGGTGGTCGCCGCGGTGCCCAGATGGCCACCTTCGATATCGGTCATCCAGATGTGATGGACTTCATCCGTGCCAAGCGTGAGGCTGGACGTCTACGTCAGTTCAACCTATCTCTGTTGATCACAGAAGAGTTTGTTGAGGCGGTCAAAAATGATGCTAACTGGGATCTGGCCTTCCCACTGGACGAGAAAGAGATTGAGACTGACAATATTGACCTTAATGATGACAGACAGGTTGTATGGCGTGATTGGCCACATGCAGATAGCTATGTAACCAACGACTCCGGCAAAGTCGCCTGCAAGATCTATAAGACTATTCGAGCACGTCGTCTATGGGATGTAATCATGTCTTCCACCTATGATTACGCTGAACCAGGTTTTATCCTAATTGATAAGGTCAATGAGATGAACAACAACTGGTTCTGTGAGGATGTCAGGGCCACTAACCCATGTGGCGAGCAGCCACTACCACCCTATGGTGCATGCCTTCTCGGTTCAATCAATTTGACTAAGTTTGTTTGTAATCCATTTACTCCTGAATCCAGCTTCGATTGGGATACTTTCCGCGAAGTAGTCAAAGTTTTTACCCGCATGCTAGACAACGTGGTCGAAATCAATGGACTGCCCCTGGGCCAGCAACAAGACGAAATCATGCATAAGCGACGTCACGGCATGGGGTATCTAGGTCTTGGTTCAACCATAACTATGTTATGTATGAAATATGGCGCAGAAGATTCTTTGGAGTTTACCGAGCGCGTTACCAAAGAACTTGCCTTGGAAGGATGGCGTACTGGACTGGAGCTGGCTAAGGAGAAAGGCTCCGCCCCTATCATGGATGAGGATTTTACTGTTACATCTGAGATGTTGTGTAAACGACCAGAGATGAGCAAAGATAATTGGAAAGTCGGTGATACCATAAAAGGCAAGATACTACATGCGAAATATAGCCGTTATATGCAGCAACTGGCCAAGGAAGATCCGGAATTGGTTGAGAAATTAGCTGAAACAGGTTGTCGCTTTACTCATCACAGTTCCATTGCTCCAACCGGTACTATATCTCTCTCACTTGCCAACAACGCTAGTAATGGAATAGAACCCAGCTTTGCCCATCACTACTCGCGCAATGTTATTCGTGAAGGTAAAAAGAGTAAAGAGAAGATAGACGTTTTCAGCTTCGAGCTTCTGGCCTATCGCAACCTGGTAAATCCAGAGGCCATGCCTTATTCTGAAGTAGAGAGTGAGAAACTGCCTGACTATTTTATCTCTGCAGATGAGGTTACTCCCAAACAACACGTAGACATCCAAGCTGCTGCCCAGAAATGGATAGACTCATCTATTTCTAAGACAGCGAATGTACCTACAGATTTCCCATATGAAGAGTTCAAGGATATCTATCTATACGCCTACGCAAAAGGCCTGAAAGGATGCACCACATTCCGCTTCAATCCTGAGGCATTCCAGGGGGTTTTGGTTAAAGAGGAAGATCTGGAAAATACCACCTACCAGTTCACTCTGGATGATGGCAGCACTATAGAGGTTAAGGGCAATGAAGAGATTGAATACGACGGTGAAACACACACTGCCGCCAACCTCTTTGATGCACTTAAAGAAGGCTACTACGGTAAGTTCTGAAAAACATTTTTATACAGATATTCATAGATGAATATCTAAAGAAGGGGCAGAGACAATGGCTATAAAAATCGATAAACAGATCGTTGACTATTCAGTAGCAAAGGAACAGGAGATAAAAGCTACTGAGGTCGCGGCAGCTGAAGAGCAAGAAAGCAATATAATACAAATGCATGAAAAGGTTGAAAGACCTGAGATGCTTTTTGGATCAACCTACAAGATCAAAACTCCACTATCAGAACACGCGCTCTATGTAACCATCAATGACATAATTCTGAATCAAGGAACAGAACATGAGGTACGGCGCCCTTTTGAGATCTTTATTAACTCCAAAAACATGGACCACTTTCAGTGGATTGTTGCCCTGACCAAGATTATATCTGCAGTATTCCGTAAGGGTGGTGATGTAACCTTTCTGGTGGAAGAGATGCGTTCAGTATTTAACCCCAGCGGTGGTTACTTCAAGAAGGGTGGAAAGTACATGCCATCCCTAGTTGCTGAGATTGGCGATGTAATACACTGCCATCTAGTTATGATCGGTCTGCTGAAGGAAGATGGTCCAGACGAACACCAGCAAAAACTGATTGATCAGAAACGTGCAGAATATGAGGCATCTATAAATATGAAGGATTCTGAACACTGCAGTGAATTTCCAGATGGCGCCCAACTCTGCATGAAGTGTAATACCAAGGCAGCGATCCAGATGGATGGATGTCTTACCTGCTTGAATTGTGGCGAATCCAAGTGCGGCTAACTACTATCTAATAATCCAGAAATACAATTAAAGGATCGCCATCTGGTGATCCTTGTGTATTATCTATACTCTGAGTTTATATAGACATGGATTTTTATTGAGCTTAAAACTCTTTAGAGTTACACAATAGCAGGGTATTATTAATAGGTTAAATATGAGTGTTTTCGCTTAATTGGAATATGGTATGAATGTAATTCAGTTTATTAGGGAAAAAACCGAGAATATTCAACAAAATAACGCGGAATTTATTGCTAAACTTGAGCCCAAATTCCGTAACTTGTCAGATCTGCTTAACCATAGGATCACAAATACCCTAAATAACCCATGGATTTCACGTTTCAACCCATTTGAGGATGATGCAGAACGTGATTCTGTAGTATCGCTTGCGGCAGAAAACACCTACAGGATCCTAAAGAAAAAAATCGGACAAGAGACATTTCTGGGTGAATGGCACACCGTAGATCAAAACTGCATTGATAAATTTGCTGAAATTACTGGAGATAACCAGTGGATTCACACTGATCCTGAGCGGGCAGAGACCGAGTCCCCATTCAAATCAACTATCGCCCACGGTTTTTTGACTCTAGCGCTAATACCAACCCTAACTGAGACCGTTGATCCTGAAAACAATCCTTATCCTGAGGCTAAAATGGTTGTCAACTACGGTCTTAACCAGGTCCGCTTTCCTTTCCCGGTAAAATCCGGATCCAGGGTTAGAGCCAGAAAAAAACTGGTGAGCGTGAAACCCATGAAACGCAGTATTGAAGTTGTTAATGAAGTTAGTATTGAGGTGGAAAACCGTGTGCGTCCGGCATGTGTAGCAGAAACGGTGTTAAGACTATATTTCTGATGAAAAGCCTTAAGCAAATTAACCACGCTTAAAAAAAGTAGAGTAATTACCCGTAAAGATTACCGCAACTCCATCTTCTGTATATATCTCAGCTTTCAGTTCAATCCTGGCACTTTTACCATTTTTTAATCTATCTATAAACTCCTCAATAGAACCATCATTAGGCAATCTACATTGGGCCTTGATGTCACCTTTTACTGGCTGTAGATAGACAATATTTGCCTGACCTAAAACACAATGGGCATCAATACCCTCTTCCTCAAACATAAGATGTAACATGCCCCAGCAGGTCACAGCACATATGCTATAGAGACTCCCGCCAAATGCAGTTCCATGGATATTGATATTAGGTGCAAAATCAGCGTGTAGTACCAGTACATTTTCATCGTGATCCTCTACCCGCAATCCCATTTGCTCAGTGATAGGTACCTCAGCATGCAGAGTCTGTTCAAGTGTCTTTATTGTGTCCATTTTCATGATATTACGACTATATTTAAGTGGTGTTACAGGGTTGTTTACGGTTAAAATCATGCACCTATAGATTCTTGGTATGGTCTTAGAATCAAAGAATACCATTCAAATAGCGAAATAACAGAAATCCATTATGTTTCTCAGCAACTATTATTCAGAATCAGAAACCGGTATTCGGTTCACCCACAAGCAGGCAAGCGACTTTGCAAAGTTTGTCGCTGGTGATTTTAATCCACTGCATGACCCTGATAACAAGATGTTTTGTGTCCCTGGTGACCTGCTATTTTCAGTAGCTCTTGCCAAGCTAGGCCTAAGCAAACAGATGAAATTCACCTTTTCAGGCATGGTGAACGATGATATCAGTATTGAATTCCAGAACACCAATGATGGTACTGTAGAGGCAAGAGATGGTGAAGGAAAGACCTACCTTTCTATTACCAGATCAGGCGACATATCTCAAAGCGAAACTGCGATAACCAGCCTGGCTAAGGGCTATGTGGAGTTTTCTGGAAGTACATTCCCACACATACTGGTTCCCCTGATGCGGGAACAAGGCTTAATGATCAATCCGGGACGTCCTTTGGTTATATATGAGAGTATGGAGATAGATCTACAAAACCTGGATATAACTTGTCCAGAACTTGAACTTACAGAAACCTCTTTTGAAGTTAATGGTAAAAAAGGTCGGGTTAAACTCGGATTCTGCCTAAAACAGGATGGAAGTATAATCGGTAATGGTATTAAATATATGTCTCTGCGCGGCTTAAAGCCTTTTGTTCAAGAACAGATCGACGCTGTTGTAGATAACTATTTGCAGCGCAAAGAGAAACTTACTTCCTAAATCAAGAACTGACAGTAGCATTAGCATCAACTTCAGCAAATGTAATAACATTAGCGACAGAACTAAAAAGCCCCTAATATACTGTAATTATTATCTGCTGGAGTTACGTACCAATAAACAATGGAAAATCTCTTTGAAATTGGTTTAGAGAAACTCCTCGTTGCCAGAAAAAATGGTGATGAATTGGTACTGGGCTACATTGATGCTGATGATAAGAATCTAGGGTTCTGTCCCCAGTTTCAAAATATCCGCCTAGATGGCCCTATCGCACCCATCGGGGTACTTTCAAGTCCGTTAGACTCCTATTGTTGGGATACACTCACCTTCTACGGTGCAGCATATATATCGAAAAAGATCTCTCCAAAGGTCAGTGGGCAACTCAAAAACATCATAAATGATAATAATATGTCCTTATGGAAAATGTGCAGTTCCTACTATAAGGCATATGAATTTCTGCTCAGCATTGGTATTACCCCGATTATCATTGATAAATGGTCTGATATTAAGGTCCCAGAAAGAAATGGAAGTCTACACAATTTACGGGGCCTTGTTGTTTCAAATTTCCCCTTGTTGAACAAAAAGAAAGAGGTACAGTTTTATCTGCAGAATAAGATCAGAGAGGAAGTAGAAACAATAAGAGTCAAAGAAAAGGAGTTTTCTGAGGAAGAGATACTAGAACTATTCAAAGATTATCTCTAAGATCAGGTTAATACTGCATTTTGTAAGAGAGAACTGGATGGAACTTGATCTAAATAAATTCCGAACACTGATTCCAATCAGTGCCTTGTATGAGAACAATCTCATGCAGCTGGCTAGGCAAGCTGAGGTCAAAAAACTAACTAAAGGGGATATTCTTTTTAGGCAAGGTGACGAAGACCAGAACTCAGTTTTCTTACTCTCCGGAAAAATTGAGCTTATATCAGCAGAAAATGAAGAAAAGGAAGTAAGTGCTGGCTCAAATGAGGCAAGCCACGCCCTGTCTGCAGATATACCGCGCAAATATGATGCGGTTGTATCATCTGACTCTGCCAGTGTAGTTTTGGTAAACAGAGTATTACTTGATCGTCTGCTGGCTTGGGGAGAGTCAACTGCCCCGGAAGAGAGCCAAGACCATACCAATAGCAACAGTGGTCCATCTCCTCTTGATAGTGAATGGATGATGGCAATGTTGCAGACAGAAACATTTCAACGCCTTCCATCGCAAAATATCCAAGAACTTTTCTCCAGAATGGAGGAGATCAAAGTAAAGAAGGGAGAGGTCATAGTAACTTTTGGTGAAGATGGAGGATATTACTACATGGTCAAGATGGGACGCTGTCAGGTAAGCCGTCCTACATCAGAAGCTGAGGAGATATTGGCCGAGATCGGAAGGGGAAGCAGTTTTGGAGAAGAATCTCTGATATCTGAGGCACCACGGAACGCAACCATTACCATGCTAACTGATGGAACATTAATGCGTCTGGCTAAGCAAGACTTTATCGACCTCTATAACGAACCAATTCAAAAATTGGTCACTATGGATGAAGCCATGAGTATGGTTAATGATGGAGCCTGTATTCTGGATGTACGTCTTGATAGCGAGTATCAAAACTCACATATCGAAGGCGCGTTGAGTTTACCTCTTGGAGTTATACGGGAAAAAGGTCCGCAGCTTGATCCTGAAAAACGGTATCTACTCTACTGTGACACTGGACAGCGTAGCTCAACTGCAGCATTTCTCCTAAGTGAAATGGGACTTGATGTGTTTGTAATTACAGATGGACTTTCCACTGTTTAGTTCAACTATTTACCTCTATCCCAACTTATTCTTATTGCATCTTTGGAGTTATCTGTACTAAATCCATCACAAAGCCAGATACCAGCAACCGCAGCTAACTGCCCGTTAACCTTGACCAATGGAATCCTTTTCCTCTCCCAGGGAGGTACACCACTCTCCTGAAACAGGTTCTTCAGGCTTTTACTTACATCTCTACCAACCGGCCTGCATCGTTCACCACCGGTCCTAAAGCAGACTGTTATCTTCGCGTTATCCCATACAGACTTAGATATGCCATTCTCGGCCTCTTCTACAGTTAGTGTCCCAAGCCCTGATGGAAGCATAAGATCAGATTTACCATCCCACTCTATCTCAATGTCTGTATCTATAGTTTGTAACGCAGACATAAGAAAAAGTCGCCCGCGGTATCTGCGCAATTCCACCCCTGGCCAGTCGACTATGGGATTTCTATCATCTCTTGCTGTTATTATCTCCGACAAAACCCGGTCCAGACGTGCAGTATCCGGTAGCGGTAGTTCTGAATCTCTAATCCAGGTGCGAATTACTGCACGGGCACGTGGTGGCGGTAGAGCAGATAAGGCATCAATGCTTAGGCTATTGTTAGAATCAATATCCATATTCTGTAGATCAACCCTGGCTGCAGCATCAATCAATTGCTGAGCTTCAGCACAATGGCTTGCGCTACGCGATAGGGTCCTATCAAGAGATGGCCAGCGCTGTTTCAGCAGGGGAATCACTTCATGGCGTAAAAAATTTCGATCAAAAGAGATATCTTTATTGCTGAAATCTTCCAACCAACGCAGTTGGTTCTGCGTAGCATATTCTCTAAGATCAGCACGAGAACAGTACAACAGCGGTCTTGCATGAAAACCGCTACTAAACCCGTTTATAATCGGCATTGCTGCAATCCCACTGGGTCCGCTGCCACGCAGCAGCTGGAGTAGTACCGTCTCTGCCTGATCATCACTATGGTGGGCAGTGAGTAGGATATCCCCATCTCGCATGAGATCAGAAATGGCCTGATAACGACTTGCTCGCGCCGCCGCTTCCGGGCTTTCACCCTTTTCTCCGCTGGCATCTATCTCAAGGATAGTGATATGGATATCGTTTGATTTGCAAAATTCGGCACAGCGCTCTGCCCATTTGTGAGCATGTGATTGTAATCCATGGTTCACATGAACCGCATGGATCTCTATAGCTAGTTCATCACGAATAGCTAATAATCCATGTAAGAGCACATGGGAATCCATGCCTCCGCTGTAGGCAACCAGCAGACGCTCAGACGATGGTAGGTCAGAGATCGTTTGCAGCAACTGACCTGGGTGGAAAGCCATAGTGGCCTTTACCCGGTGAAGCTGCCGTATTTCATCAACCGTTGATAACGTTGTTCTAATAGGGTGTCAATTGGGGTGACAGAGAGATTATCCAAGGTCTCTATCAGGGTGTGTTTAACGTTATTAATGGTTTTGGATATATCTCGATGGGAGCCACCCAGAGGTTCATCGATTATGCCATCAATGAGTCCAAGCTTTTTGAGATGCTGTGAGGTGATTGCCATCGCCTCTGCCGCCAGAGATGCCTTTTCAGCGCTTTTCCACAAGATAGAGGCACAACCTTCTGGCGAAATAACTGAATAGGTACTGTATTTCATCATCAGGACACGGTCACCCACACCAATGGCCAGAGCACCACCAGAACCGCCCTCACCCATCACTGTACAGATGATAGGTATCCTCAGACCTGCCATTACCTTCAGATTACGCGCAATGGCCTCACTCTGGCCACGCTCCTCGGCCCCCACACCTGGATAAGCCCCTGGGGTATCGATAAAGGTCAAAAGTGGCATCTTGAAACGCTCAGCCATCTCCATAAGACGTAGGGCTTTACGATAACCTTCAGGGCGTGGCATACCAAAGTTTCGAAACAGCTTCTCTTTGGTGTTACGTCCTTTCTGATGCCCAATGAGCATTACCGGCTTACCTTCCAACCGAGCTACGCCCCCAATAATTGCATGGTCATCAGCATAGGTACGATCCCCGTGCAGTTCCTGAAACTCGTCAAAGGCCCCATCTATGTAGTCCTGCATATAGGGACGTTGTGGATGTCGCGCTAACTGAGATATCTGCCAGGGAGTAAGATTGGAGAAGATGGATTCGGTCAGAGACTTGCTCTTCTTCTCTAACCGTTGAATCTCATCCTGTATGTTTATTTCATTATCATCACCGACCAGACGCAGCTCTTCGATCTTGGCCTGCAGTTCGGCAATGGGTTGTTCAAATTCGAGGAAATTCATGTCCATAAGCGAAAATATACCGGATTCAGTCTAGGAATGACACATTTACTGGGCAGTGGGTAATTTATATAAATAATGCTTTACTAATCATTGGGTTATTATTATTCGACAATTGTCATAGATATATTACTACATGATGTTCTTGGATGCTCATCACAGCATCTGTTTATGCTTAGTTCAGCCTGTTTCCATAGATTTTATCGACTGAGTCCTGATCAAACAACCGTTCCAGCCTACGCAGCAACTCATCTGTCGGAGTGACCTTCCAGTCATCACCAAACTCAATTATTCCAAATTGTCCTTCCCGAACTAATCGTAGGCGCACATTACAGTTTCCGCCCTTATAGGTTTTAAGTATGCCTTCTACTTTATTCAGGGTATCAGAGTTTACTGCCCCATTCAGCTTTGCCGTATCAAGTTGGATTGCCTTGATATAAAGTGATCTGGCCTGCTCAAACTCCAAAACCTGGTCAGCCCGAATAGTTAGACCGCCGCGATATTCGTCGTAGTTGAGACTGCCGGTTACAACCAATATCTTATCCGCTGTCAGCAGTTCCCTGTACTCCTCATATGCCTCTGAGAATAGGGTGACCTCAATCCTGGCGGAACTATCATCTAAGACCACTGTCCCCATACGTCCACGCTGAGTCATTCTATGGCTACTGGATATGACAAGACCTGCCACCATAACCTTTACTCCGCCTCTTCTTCCATTGCCATTGCCCTTGCCTCTTCCTCCACCATTATCATCCATAGATAGGTGTGAAATACGGGAGATCCCCACTCCTGGAAACTCACTCAGATATCTATTTATGGGGTGGCCAGTCAGATAGAGACCAAGGGTATCTTTCTCACCCTGCAACCGCAGCTGTTCCTCCCACTCCTCACATGCATCCGGTATTATCTGGTCAGGCACTGACTTGACCGCTTCATCCGACATACCGAATAGGTCATTCTGCCCTGCCTCCTGCATAGCAAGATGCTGCTCAGCCATCTTTAAGGCCAATGGCAACTGGGACATGAGGGTAGCACGGTTTTCACCTAACTCATCCATGGCTCCAGAACGTATCAACGACTCCAAAACCCTGCGATTAGCCTTACGCAAGTCTACTCTGCGGCAGAACTCAAACAGGTCCTGGTACAGGCCATCACCTGCCCGCTCTTCGATAATGCTCTCGATAGCCGACTCGCCCACCCCCTTGATGGCGCCCAGCCCGTAGATAACCGTATCACTACCATCTACGGTAAACTTGTATTCAGAGTGATTTATATGCGGTGGATTTACCTTGAGATTCATGTTGCGGCACTCATCTATCATCACCACAACCTTGTCGGTATGATCCATATCCGCAGATAGCACCGCCGCCATGAATGCGGCTGGATAGTGGGCCTTAAGCCAGAGGGTCTGATATGAGACCAGGGCATAGGCCGCAGAGTGGGATTTATTAAAGCCGTACCCGGCGAACTTCTCCATCAAATCGAAGATATAGCTGGCAGTGTCCTCATCTACTCCCAGCTCCACGGCACCCTTGCGGAAGATCTCGCCCTGCTTTGCCATCTCCTCGGGTTTCTTTTTACCCATGGCTCTGCGCAGCATGTCGGCCCCGCCCAGGGTGTAGCCGGCAAGGACCTGAGCAATCTGCATCACCTGCTCCTGATACAGGATGACTCCGTATGTTGTTTTAAGGATCGGTTCCAGGGCCGGGTGTGGATACTCTACCTTCTGACGACCATGTTTACGGGCGATAAAATCGTCCACCATACCTGATTGCAGCGGTCCGGGGCGGAACAGGGCCACGAGCGCGGTAATATCGTCAAAACAGTCTGGCTGTAGCTTCTTGATAAGCTCCTTCATGCCCCGTGATTCAAGCTGAAATACGGCCGTGGTCCTGCATGATTTAAGAAGATCAAAGGCCGGTGTGTCTTCCATGTTTAGCTTTGCTATGTCTATATTTGGCTCGCCGAACTCCCTACGCTGGGCATTGATGGTTTTCAGGGCCCAATCCACGATAGTGAGGGTACGCAGGCCCAGGAAGTCAAACTTTACCAGCCCTACGGCCTCAACATCGTCCTTATCAAACTGGGTGACCAGATTCTCACCACTGGCTTCACAATACAGTGGGGTAAAATCGGTCAACACGGTTGGGGATATGACTACACCACCGGCATGTTTGCCTGCATTTCTGGCGAGCCCTTCCAGGCTCATAGCCATATCTATTAGCTCTGTTACCTCTTCCTCTTGCTTGTAGGATTGACCAAGCTCCTCATTCTCCTCCAGAGCCTTGCTCAAGGTCATGCCTATCTCAAACGGAATAAGTTTGGCGATGCGATCCACAAACCCGTATGGATGTCCCAGCACACGTCCCACATCACGTACCACTGCCTTTGCGGCCATGCTGCCGTAGGTGATGATCTGAGATACGGAGTCTCGCCCATATGTTTCAGCTACATACTCTATGACCCTGTCACGGCCCTCCATGCAGAAATCCACATCGAAATCGGGCATGGAGACACGTTCAGGGTTCAGGAAGCGCTCAAACAGCAGATCATGTTCTATGGGATCCAGGTCGGTAATACCCAAAACATAGGCCACCAGGGAGCCGGCTCCAGAGCCACGTCCAGGACCGACCGGAACATCGTTCTCTTTAGCCCAGCGAATGAAGTCAGCCACAATCAAAAAATAGCCGGGAAACCCCATCTGGGTGATCACATCAAGCTCCATCTTCAGCCGATCATCATATTTTTTTCGCCTCTCTGCATAGTCAGGATCTGTCTGGTCGATGATCTTTTCTAGACGTGTTTCAAGCCCCTGCTCCGCTTGCTGCACCGTAAACTGCGCTACACTCATACCCTCTGGCACCGGGAAATCTGGTAGATAGTTTTCACCCAGGGTCAGCTCCAGATTACACCGTTTTGCTATCTCGACACTGTTGGCCAGGGCCTCAGGTAGATCAGAAAACAGTTCAACCATCTCTTCCTGGCTGCGCAGATACTGTTGCGGGCTGTAGTTTTTTGGGCGTCGAGGGTCATCCAGGGTGCGCCCATCATGGATACAGACCCGCACCTCATGGGCATCGAAGTCATCTGGCTTGAGAAAACGTACATCATTGGTTGCAACCAGGGGCGCTCCACTCTTAATGGATAACTCCACACTGGCATGGAGGCACTCCTCATCCAGCGGTCTACCGGTACGGTTCACTTCAAGATAGTAGCGGTCCCCAAACAAATCGAGCCACTGCTCCAGAAGTTCCTGGGCCTGCTCTCTGTTTCCACTCAATAGCAGACGCCCTACATCGCCATCACGCCCACCTGAAAGAGCTATTAGGCCGTCACTACTATCAATAAGCCACTCCCGTTCCAGCATTGGACGGCCCAGATGTTGCCCTTCGCGATAACTGCGTGAAATAAGATTGGTAAGGTTCCGGTATCCCTCAACTGTCTGTACCAGCAGCAGGATTCTGTTGGGCTGATTTACGTCCTGCTCGTTGTGCAGCCAACAGTCAGCACCTATTATGGGTTTTATTCCCCCGGCTATCGCTGCCCGATAGAACTTCACCATGACAAACAGGTTAGATTGGTCGGTCACCGCCACGGCCGGCATGCCGGCCTCACGTACTGCTTTTATCAGGGGTTTTATTCGTACTACGCCATCTACCAGGGAGAATTCAGAGTGTACGCGTAGATGGATAAATGTGGGTTCCATAGTGGGAGATATAATACCGAAATTGGCTATTCTATTCCTCTATAGATGCTACAAAAATATGGTATTTTTAGGTAAAAAGGGCAGTTGATTCTAAAAAACGATAAGCCTCTTCACCGGTCCGAATGACCTGCGATGAATCTCGGTAACCCCTAGCTCCTGAAGCGCCTCCATATGGGCCTTGGTGGGATACCCCTTATGTTTGGCCAATCCATAGCCTGGATATTTTACATCCAGTTCCTGCATCTCCCTGTCCCTCGCTACCTTGGCTATGATAGAAGCAGCGCTGATAACCGGCTCACTGCTGTCTCCTCCCACAATAGCCTCTACGCTACAGAGTAGATCGGGACATCTATTACCATCAACCAGGGCATGGGATGGGGCGATAGTAAGAGATTCCACGGCCCGTCTCATGGCCAATAAGGATGCCTGGAGTATGTTGATACGATCAATCTCTTCCACCTCTGCCCTGCCCAGGGACCAGGCCAGGGCATTTTCCTTGATGATCAGCTCCATGGTTTCTCGCTTTTTTTCAGACAGTTTCTTGGAATCTGCTAAACCCTGGATTGGTCGATTGGGATTAAGAATAACTGCTGCAGCTACAACCGGCCCGGCAAGAGGACCTCTGCCTACCTCATCTACACCTGCAATATGGTCTATTAATGACATGCTAACGACCGGACGCTGTTTGTTGCTTAGATCTTACCAGTTCAAGTACCACCTCTGCTGCCTTACTGCTTGCGTCCAGGCGTAGTTCCCTATGTACTCTATTACCGATCTCCTGCATAGATTGAGTGATCTCCTCTGATTCCAGGATATTACATAGCGCCTTAGCCAGGTTCTGAGGTTTAACATCGTCCTGCAGTATCTCCGGCGCAATCTCCTTACCAGCAAGCATATTCGCCAGGGATATAAAGGGTGACTTGATAAGTTTAAAGTGGGTAAAAATCAAGTGACTCAACCAATGTAACCTATATGCGACAACCATTGGCTTCTTAAGCAGCAAAGCCTCTAAGGTTGCAGTACCAGAAGCCAGCAGAACAGCATCTGCTGACTGCATGGCATCATGGGCATTGGAATCCACTAGGGTAATAGGTAGCTCTGGAGCTACCCGTTGTAGAATCTCATTAAACTTATCTCTGACGCTATTATTAACCAATGGAACAATAAACTGCAGGTCTGGGTAGCTTTCCCAACACAGTTTGGCGCTATTGATGAAATCTTCACTCAGATACCTGATTTCACTCATTCTACTACCAGGGAGTATGGCTATAGTTCTGCGATCTAAATCAAGCCCCAGGCGTTTCTTAGCGCCAGATTGATCTGAGTCTAGGGGAATAGCGTCGGCTAGCGGATGCCCAACAAGAGCCGATGGAACAGAGTGCTGCTCCAGAAACTGCTTTTCAAATGGAAACAGGCTCAGGACCAGATCCACAGATGCCTTGATCTTGTTAACCCTACTGGAACGCCAGGCCCAGACAGAGGGGCACACATAATGTACTGTGGTGATACCTGCCTTTTTAAGATCACGCTCCAGACTTAGGTTAAAATCTGGTCCATCCACACCGATAAATATATCAGGAGGATTGTTGAGAAAATGCTTACGGATCTCACGTCTAATAGATAGCACTTCAGGCAGATGGGAAAGGACTTCAACTAGGCCCATTACCGAGAGTTTTTCAACTGGATATAGAGAGTTACAACCCTCTTCCAACATTCTAGGACCGGCAACTCCCTCAAACACTACATCTGGCACCCTGGACTTCAGCTCACGCATCAGACCTGATGCGAGTATATCTCCCGAGACCTCATTGGCGACTATGCCAACCCTCAAGACATCTGCCTCAGCGCACAATACTTCTGTCACGGCCACTGAAAAATTCTGCCATTACAGCCAGTTCAGGGCACTCCTGCGCCATCTCAGTGATGACCTCTATGGCTTCAGCCAGTTTCATCTGCTTTTTATAGATTATTTTGTATGCCTGTTTAATCTGCTTGATCGATTGATCACTAAAACCTCTCCGACGCAGCCCTTCTGAGTTGATTCCATGGGGCTTGGCAGGAGTACCATCAGTTAACACATAGGGAGGAATATCTCTTTTCACTGTGCTACCTAAGCCACTAAAGCTATGCGCCCCAATCTGGCAGAACTGATGTACACAACAAAATCCGCCGAGAATAGCCCAGTCTCCAACATGTACATGCCCAGCCAAGGATGCTGCATTAGCCAAAATAGTGTTATTTCCAACCTGACAGTCATGTGCGAGGTGTGCATAAGCCATCAAAAGATTATCGTTACCAAGTCGAGTTGTTTTTGCGTCCTGAGTGGTTCCACGATTGATGGTTACAAACTCACGTATGGTATTACGGTCACCAATCTCCAGGAAGGTCTCTTCTCCTGCATACTTCATATCCTGCGGATCTTCCCCTATAGAAGAGAACTGAAATATCTTGTTATCTACCCCAATCGTTGTAGAACCTTTTATAACCACGTGGGAACCAACTGTTGTACCGTTTCCAATCTTTACGTCAGGCCCAATCACACTGAATGGACCTATGGTTACACCTTCGTCAATTTCAGCCTTTGGGTCGATAATGGCCTTTGGATCTATCACTCGTTCGCATCCCTTGATGTACACATGATATTTGCAGTAGCTACAATTTTATCATCTACTTTTGCAACACAATCAAAAATACCAATGCCTCGTTTTACGCTGGTCTGAACAACTTCTATTAGCATTTGATCACCAGGCCCTACCGGCTTTTTAAACCGCGCTTTATCTACTCCAACAAACAAATATATGGAGGTATCGGTAACGGTTTCAGGGTTTGACGCACCGGCTAACAGCCCAGTTGCCTGGGCCATTGCCTCTACAATCATGACACCAGGCATGACCGGTTTTACTGGGAAATGTCCTGTGAAGAAAGGTTCATTATAGGTAACATTCTTTATGGCTATCAGACGCTGATCCTTCTCAAACTCGAGGACCTTATCTATCATCAGAAAAGGATAGCGATGCGGAAGTATGCGCAGCACCTCTTGTATATCCATTGCAATCAAAATATCACCCTCCGATTCCAAACTGCACATCCTGGCGTTTGGCGCTTAAGTTATAACTCACTCTTGTCATTAGACATTTCTGAGACGAGTTTTTCCAAATGTTTAAGTCTCTTGATGGTATCATCCAGATTTCTTAGATGAACCACGGTTTTGCGCCACTCTTTATTCGGTATTGCAGGTAGGTTACCACTGTAATAGCCAGGCTCTTTGAAGGACCTGGTTACCAGACTTTCTGCAGAAAAGTGTACATTATCTCCAAACTCAAGATGCCCAACCACAACCACTCCACCACCTATTGTTGACTGCTTGCCAATCTTGGTGGAACCAGCAATTCCTGTACATGCTGCGATTGCAGTGTTTTCTCCAATCTCAACGTTGTGGGCAATCTGAATCTGATTATCCAGCTTTACACCATTGGAGATCACTGTATCACGTAGGGCGCCTCTATCGATTGTTGTATTGGCACCTATTTCGACATCGTCTCCTACTACAACACTACCTAGTTGCGGAACTTTAACCCAAACACCATTATCATTGGCTATCCCAAAACCATCACTACCAATAACAGCACCTGGATGAATCAAAACTCGTTGGCCTATACTCACACCATGACAGAGTGTCACATTTGCCACTAGTGTTGTTCCTGAGCCAATTGATACATCCCTGGAGATAACGCATCCGGGGCCAATCTGCACATTGGAGCCAATGCTTGCTTTATCCTCAATTACAACACCTGGTCCTATCCAGGCGGATGGATCAACCGATGCACTATCGGATACACAGGCGGTTTGATGCCGCCCGGCTTCTTTCTCCGTTACAGGATGCATGTATGCACTGATTCGCGCGTACGCAAGGTATGGGTTATCGCACACCAGCGCATCTACCGGACACTCATCAAGATACTCTTTGGCAAGTATCACGGCAGTAGCACTAGTGGTTGCTAAATACCTTCGATAACTGTTGTTGCTTAGAAAGCTGATAGAACCAGGTCTTGCATCCTGCAGTGTTGCAACGGAATCTATGTAAGACTCTACATTTCCATGCAACTCTGCTCCAACTAACTCAGCAAGTTCTTTAAGTCGAAAACTCAAGCTGGCTTCTCCCCAGCCTTTATTGTTATTTCTCTTTTGAAAGCTGCTGCAATACCTTGTCAGAGATATCGGCAGTTGGACTCGCATATGCCACGCCGGCACTCATAACGATATCTAGCTTTTCGCTCTTGCTGATACTTTTTACTACCTCTGATATCTTCTTCAGCAACTTATTGATCTCTTCCGAGCGACGCAGGTTCAGATCTTCTCTGAACTCAGCACTAGATGTATTGAGTTCACGCCTCTGACGCCGTATATCCTGCTCAATATTTCTGACCTCGGATGAACTCATTACAGCCCTATCTTTGGTTAATTTATCTTCTAGCTTCTTCAGCTTCTTACGTTTGCTCAAAAGCGAATCATTACGCTTCTTGAATTCGGCCTCGAGTTTTTTCATTATCGATTTAGACTGAGGTGACTTCTTAACCACCTTCTCAGTATTCACATAAGCAATTTTTTGAGCCTGGGCTATACCAACACTGAAAAAACAAAACAGGCATGCAGCCAAAATTACGATTGCTGACTTTTTCAAAACTATTCTCCAGAATTATTAAAATGCAGTACCAAAGGTGAATTGGAAGTTTTCGGTTTCGTCATCACTCTCATCATTCAACGGCAGCGCCACGACAAACCCAAGTGGACCCATAGGTGATAGCCATTTCAATGAGAGACCAGTAGAGTAGCGCAGATCTCCGATGTCCACGCTATCATCGTCTGTATCGTATACGTTGCCCACATCAAAGAAGGCACCCATACGCACAGTATCAGGCGCCAGACCCAGCGGGTCTGGGAATGTTACCTCTACATTACCAAAGATCTTCATGTTGCCACCCAATGGGGCATCTAGTGAGTCACGTGGGCCCAAGCTATAGTCCTTATACCCCCTTACCGTCTTTACCCCGCCTCCAAAGTAGTTTTTGAAGAATGGCAGTTTGTCTGTACTTCCGTAAGCATCACCATAGCCGATGTCACCGTTAAGAGAGAGGGTAAGAGATTCAGATATGGGGAAATATCTTTTGTGGGAGTATCCTATTTTGTAGTATTCGAGATCACTGCCTGGCAGGGTAGCCTCAGCAAACAGTTTCTGAGTACTACCCCTGGAAGGGAACATAGCAGAGTCGCGGGAATCGCTGCTCCAGCTTACCCCAATCTGGTAATCCACAAAACTATTACCGTTTGCCGTCTCAAATGCTGCTACTTCACTTGATGCTTCACCACCTGTTTCAAACTCGGTATTAACAAGCTTGAAGTCAAACCTGACCCGATCGAACTCATTCAGAGGGATACCAAAGTTAACGCCGGCGCTGGCAACATCGGTCTTGTACTTTGCTGTATCAATATCTGCGAAATCGGTCTGTTTATACATCAGATCAAAACCGCGGCTTATACCATCCACTGTGTAGTAAGGATTGGTATATCCGACCTGGTAGTGGCGCTGCGAACTACTGTTGTTAAAGGCAAATATGACCCGCTTGCCGGTACCCAGAAAGTTATTCTGAGAGATGCTTGAGTTGAACATAATTCCGTCAGACTTGGACCAGCCGATACCGGCCATTATGTTACCGGTCTGCTTCTCTTTAACCGTGACATTCACGTCAACCTGATCGGTGGAACCTGGAACAGCTGGTGTCTCTACAGTTACAGAATCAAAGTAGCCTAAACGACGCAGACGCTCTTTAGACATCTTGACCTGTTCAGACGAGAACCAGGCAGACTCCATCTGTCTCATTTCACGTCTCAGCACCTCATCTCGGGTATTACTATTACCGCGGAAGTTGACGTTTCGAACATAAACCCGCTTTCCAGGATCAACAAAGTAAGTGATGGCTACTGTTTTCTTCTCATCATTGATTTCAGGAATACTGTTTACGTTACCGAAGGCATAACCGTTCTTGCCAAGTAGACTATTTATGCGCTCGGCACTATCCACAACATCTTTGCGGGAAAATATAGTTCCACGACTCAGGTGTATTAGAGGAAAAATCTGTTCTTTTGGCACGGCCATTCTACCTGCCAGCTTTATATCACTGATCCTATACACATCGCCTTCGGTGATATTGATGGTGATATATATATCACTTTTATCTGGGCTGATTGAGACCTGTGTAGAGTTAACCTTAAAGTGAATATAACCTCTATCCAGATAATATGAGCGTAGGGTTTCCAGATCAGCAGAAAGCTTCTGTTTGGAGTACTGATCGTTCTTGGTTACCCTGGACAACATATTAGTTGTGCCAAGTTTAAACTTCTCCAGTAGATCTTCCTCTTCATAAGAGGTATTACCCACAATATTAATGCGCTTAATTTTGGCGGCTGAGCCTTCCTTGATTGTGATATCAACGGCCACACGATTCCTCTCAAGTGGTGTTACCGTGGATTGCAGCTTTACGCCATATTTACCGTTACTGAAATACTGTCTTCTTAGCTCACGTTCTATCCTGTCCAGCACAGATTTGTTAAATACCCTGCCCTCTGCCAAACCAATATCCTTCAGACTTGAGAGTAACTCCTCTGTATCCATGGAATCATTGCCGGTGATCCCAATCTGAGCAATAGCCGGTCGCTCTTGCACGAAGACGATCAAAACATCATCTTCTCTCTCCAGCCTTACATTCTTGAAAAAGCCCGTTTTATAGAGTTCCCTGATGATTGAGGAACTCTGCTCAGACTCAATACGCTCGCCTATTTTTACCGGTATGTGATTAAAGACTGTCCCAGCTGATATACGCTGTAAACCCTCAATACGGATATCCTTAATCACAAACACTTCGGCCATAACCGAGGCAGGAAGCCATGAGATGGCGGCTATTAGAAGTGCTAGTAGTTTTATATTTCGTAGCTGCATTTATTATAACTTCTTGTTAATTAATGATTATTTAGTCAAATCGTACGATTTCGCACGATTATTCCCGTTCGCCAATCCAACCCATTATAGTGGAACTTTAATTACTATCCCAGCATCCTTGAAATATCAACATAAAATGCCACTCCCATCAATAGCAATAGGGCAATAATTCCAATTTTTTGTCCTATCATTTGAGCCTGTTCTGACAGCGGCGACCCCTTAATTCCTTCGATAACAAAGAACAGAAGATGCCCGCCATCAAGCACTGGAACCGGTAACAGATTGAGTACTCCCAAACTGATACTGACGATTGCCAGGAATTTTATAAAATATACTGGACCTATACTTGCGCTCTTTCCAGCCGTCTGAGCTATGGAAATGGGGCCACCAAGATTATCTAGAGAGGCCTGTCCGGTCACCATCTTCCCAAGCATCCTAAGCATAAATACTGACATATCCCAGCTCTTCTCCAGGGATGCCCCGACAGCCGCTATGGGATTAAGCTTGACCTCAGACCTATAATCATCAAACAGTCCTTCTGGGACATAAACCCCTGCCCCAATGCGTCCGATTACCTTATCTCCAGCCTTGCGCTTACCTATTGACAGATTAAGGGTCTGAATCTGACCATTACGTTCCAAAGTGATTATCTGAGTCGTATCTGGGTGCTTTTGTATGTATGAAACAAGACTAGCCCAATCAGAAACATCCTCTCCCGCTATGGACAAAATCTTATCCCCTGTATCAAGACCTGATTTATGTGCAGATTCACCTGGAACCAGCTCACCCACAACGGCTGGAAGAATCGGACGGCGTACCTTGAGCCCAATCTTGCCGAATAAATCCTTCTCCTGCATGATTTTCGCCATTGAATCAATGGGGAATACACGTTCAAGCATATTCTTCCTAATATCGCGTACTCTCACTACAATATCTTCATCACCGGCAGACTCAGATATAAGGGTGTAGATGAATGATTCCCAGGTACTAGTATTTTTACCTGCTGTGGTTATGACCTCATCCCCAGTCTGAAATCCTGCCTGGGCTGCGATGGTTGCAGGGACAACCTCACCGACAATCGGCCTGGTTCCCACATCACCACTCACAAACACCAACCAATAGGCAAATATGGCAAAAAGGAAGTTGAAAAATGGGCCTGCGGCAACCACGGCAGTGCGTATGGGCAGGGATTGGCGATTAAAGGCGCGGTGCAGTTCCTCTTCTGCAACCTCCTCCTCTCTTTCATCCAGCATCTTTACATAACCACCCAAGGGGATGGCCGCCACCATGTACTCGGTTGCATCAACCTTGCCGGTTCTTTTCCACAAAGCAGGACCAAACCCGATGGAAAAGCGCAAAACCTTTACCCCAAGCCTGCGCGCAACCCAAAAGTGTCCAAACTCATGTACGGTGATAAGGATGCCTAGAGCAACCACAAACGAAGCAATAGTGAAGAGTAGTGAATTCATGGCTCAGAGACACCTGATTCCCGGTTTTTGTTCAAAATAAATGCCCTGGCCAAAGATCTTGCCTGCTGATCAATCTCCAGAATCTGTTCCAGGCCAAAAGTATCAATTACACCCATCTGATCCATCACAGACTCGATCACCTCTGAAATGGAGGTGAAGGGTATCCTGCAGTCCAAAAAGGCCTCTACCGCCACCTCGTTTGCTGCATTCAACACCGCTGGCGAACTGCCTTCCTCCCTAGCTGCCCTGTAGGCCAAAGATAGACATGGGAAGCGGCTTTCGTCTGGCGGCTCAAAATCAAGTCTGGCCACCGAGAAAAGGTCTAGCCCACTCACCCCAGATTCTATTCGATCCGGCCATGCCAAGGCATGGGCAATTGGGGTTCGCATATCTGGATTGCCTAACTGAGCCAGAGTTGATCCATCAGTATATTCCACCAGTGAGTGAATTATGCTCTGAGGATGCAAAACCACCTGTACTTGGTCTGGAGTGGCATCGAACAACATACAGGCCTCGATCAACTCCAGGCCTTTGTTCATCATGGTGGCAGAGTCGACAGAAATCTTACGCCCCATGTCCCAATTAGGGTGGGCACAGGCCTGATCCGGAGTGACCATGGCCAGTTCATCCATAGGGGTATTTCGAAAGGGCCCTCCGGATGCTGTCAGAAGGATTCTTTTTACCCCAACATCATTCAGACCACGCCCGTAGTCTGCTGGCAAACATTGGAAAACAGCATTATGTTCACTATCTATGGGGAGTATCTGGCTATTGTTCTGCTTAGCCTCTTCCAGCAACAATCTACCAGAGACCACTAAGGCCTCTTTATTCGCCAGAAGAAGACGTTTACCTGATCTAGCAGCCGCAATGGTTGGAAGCAGACCAGCAGCACCTACAATTGCTGCCATGACAAATTTGGCTTTTGGAAGCTGCGCTACCAGCTCCAGGGATTCAGATCCAGATAGTAGTTCGGTATCTGGACACTGCTGTTTGAATTCCGTTTCTATTTCAGCTGCTGCCTTCTGGTCTGCCAGAACGGCATATCTGGGGAAAAACTCACGACATTGCTGTATGAGATCTTTTGCGTTTCCATTTGCCGTGAGGGCCACAACCTGGAATCTCTCTGAATGCATACGCAACACTTCCAGTGTGCTTTTCCCGATAGAGCCGGTTGAACCAAGTATGGTTACACCTATCACGATCAGAGCCCCGTTGTGAGCTGTAGACCCAAAACAAACACCGGCGCGGCAGCTGTTAGGCTATCTATGCGATCCAGCACCCCGCCATGTCCCGGTAACAGGTTGCCGCTATCTTTCAGTCCCATACGGCGCTTCAGGGTACTCTCAAACAGATCCCCCACCACCGACATTAGTACCGTCACCATACATACAGGTATCAACCACAGGGCACCCGCGACATCTTTTTGATACCACGCAAACATGATCCCACAAAGCAGTGCGCCAAACAGTGCTCCGTATACCCCTTCCCAGCTCTTTCCTGGGCTGATGACGGGTGCGAGTTTTGTCTTACCCCATTTGCGACCTGCAAAGTAGGCACCACTATCAGCAATCCAGATCAAAACCAGCAGAAATAGCATAATCAGCGGGCCATCATCTCCGCTCTTATGCATCATCAAAAGTGCAGCCCATAGTGGTATCAAAACAATAAAGCTGATCAATGCACGCACTACCCCTACTCCAGGATTGGCCTTTTTGATCTGCTTATAGCTAAATAGGGCCGTAGTCACAGCAAACCACCAAATAGCAGCAAGCATCAACACCAAGTCAGTAAACCATGAATATGAGATCAGTTCATAGGTAGCAACCAGACAAAGTGTAAGAGTCAGCACGAAGGCGATCTTGGCCGGGACAGCATTTATTCCAGCTAGACGGGTCCACTCCAAACCAGCCAGTAGAGTAATAACCGCCAGACAAACGGCCAGAGATCCGGTTTCGAGTAAGAGGATTGCAGCGATTACAATGGGGATCAGGAGGCCAGCTGTCAATACACGCTTGGCTAATGAGCTTGTAGCCATTTATCTGCTACCGTCCAAAATTTTATTAGAGGAGAGCTGCTCCGCAACCATACCAAAACGTCTCTGCCTGGTTGCAAAGGATGTCAAAGCGGCATCAAACTCTGTCTCTCTGAAATCAGGCCAAAGAACATCGGTAAAATAGATCTCTGCATAAGCGGATTGCCACAACATAAAATTACTCAGACGCTGTTCCCCACCAGTACGGATGAAAAGGTCAGGATCAACGAGTCCGGAAAATGATAGCTCATCCGAGATATGCTCTTCATCGATCTCTTTTGGCGTGATAGTCCCGCTCTCAACCTGCTGCGCCAACCTGCGCACTGCCTGAGTTATATCCCAACGTCCCCCATAGTTGGCAGCGATCTGGAGAATCAGCCCATCGTTATCTGCTGTATCTTCCTCAGCCTTGGCCATAGCATCCTGGAGTTCTTGGGAAAATTTCGACCTATCACCGATGATACGAAGCCGGACGTTGTTCTTGCGCAGGCGTTTTATCTCTTTTTTGAGGACAAGCATAAAAAGATCCATCAACATGCCAACCTCTTCCCGTGGCCGCCTCCAGTTTTCACTGCTGAAGGCAAAAAGGGTCAAAATCTCTACGCCAGCACGCGCTGCACAATCAACAATCTTACGTACCGACTTCACACCCTCTTTATGGCCTGCATGACGCTTATGACCGTGCTGCTGAGCCCAGCGGCCATTGCCATCCATAACAATTGCAATATGCTGCGGTATGTTTGTTACCGTCGAGGTACTCTCTATGTCTGACCCTTCTATTGTCACAGCTATCCAGTTATCAGACTTCCATCAAATCGGCTTCTTTTTTCTCCAGCAATGCATCAATCTCTTTAATATGCTGGTCAGTAAGCTTCTGTACCTGTTCTTCGGCTTTTCTCTCATCATCCTCTGATGCGAGCTTCTCTTTTACCAGGTCCTTTAGATGATGGTTTGCATCCCGCCTGATGTTACGAACTGCAACACGGGCATTCTCAGCCTCCTGACGCACGATTCTGATCATATCCTTGCGTCTCTCCTCGGTGAGTGGAGGCATTGGAACACGTATGACATTACCGGCAGTATTGGGATTGAGTCCAAGATCAGAGTTCATTATCGCCTTTTCCACCGGGGCAACCATATTCTGTTCCCAAGGCGTTATGGTAAGGGTACGCGCATCCTCTACGTTGATGTTGGAGACCTGACTCAAAGGCACATCTGAGCCGTAGTAGGAGACCATTATATGATCCAGCAGACTGGGATGAGCCCGCCCAGTACGCAGCTTCGCCAGTTCATGAACCAGCGACTCAACACTCTTGCCCATACGTAAAGTTGCATCTTTCTGGATATCGTCGATCATTTCACTCTCCATTATCGACCAGGGAACCAACCTCTTCCCCTTGCATCAGGCGCATGATGGCGCCCTTGTTATTAATATTCATAACCCGAAGCGGCATATTGTGATCCCGGCACAACATGATTGCCGTGGAATCCATAACCTTCAGATCTTCTCTGAGTACACGATCATAACTGAGGTGCGAATAAAATTCTGCATCAGGATTGGTTACAGGATCAGAGGAATAAACCCCATTTACTTTGGTAGCCTTAATCAACAGCTGGGCACCAATCTCAATGGCACGCAGGCTAGCAGCAGTATCTGTGGTAAAAAAAGGGCTACCGGTACCGGCGCTTAGGATAACCACCTGGCCTTGCTCCAGATAGTCCACTGCCTGATCTCGCAGGTATGGATCACACACCTGATCAATAGCAAGTGCAGACATTACCCTGGCTTTTTGACCGCTCTTTTGCAAGGCGTCTTTCATTGCCAGCCCGTTCATCACAGTTGCCAGCATGCCCATATGATCTCCGGTAACTCTATCTAAACCGCCCTGAGCCAGACCAGCTCCGCGAAAGATATTACCGCCCCCAATTACCAGGGCAACCTGGGCGCCTGTATTGGTAAGATCCTTGATCTCCTTAGCAACTCGGGCAATTACCTCTGGGTCTATCCCAAAATTGCCCTCCCCCATCAGTGCCTCGCCACTAAGCTTGAGTAGGATACGTTGACAGATTAATTCAGACATCACACCACCAGGTTAATAAAGATTATTCTAAACTGCGAACCAAAACCCACGGGGAGATTAGCATAATACCGGCCTCCATGCTGGGAGACCGGTATTAAATTTTACTGCTTAGCCCTTAACCTGGGCCATAACCTCTTCAGCGAAGTTCTCCTGCTTTTTCTCAATACCTTCACCCACCTCGAAACGCTTGAATGTAGCGACGGTAGCACCAGAATCAGCAAGAAGTTTCTCAATTGTGGTATCAGGATCTTTGACGAAGTTCTGCCCCAGCAAAGTGATCTCAGATAGGTACTTGCGTACACGTCCGTCTACAATCTTATCCACAATATTCTCATGTTTACCGCTCTCCAGAGCTTGAGCCTTGAAGATTTCGCGCTCCTTGGCCAGCATCTCTGCTGGTACATCGGCCTCACTGACACAGACAGGGTTGGAGGCTGCCACATGCATAGCCAGATCTTTACCCAAAGCCTCGTCACCACCATTTAGCTCAACTACAACACCGATTCTAACGCCGTGTTGATAGCTGGCTAGGATGCCGTCAGTGGTCTGAAAACGCTGAAAGCGGCGTACATTCATGTTTTCGCCGATTTTGGCGACCAATGCTTCACGTGCGGTATTTACTGTAGTCTCTTCACCCTTGTGCAATGGCGCAGCCATTAGGGCCTCTACGTCATCAACGTCAGTGTTCAGGATACAACTTGCCACCGCATCTACAAATGATGTGAAGTTCTCATCCTTTGCAACAAAGTCGGTCTCGCAGTTCACCTCAACCATGACGGCGCTTTTTTCATCATCTGAGTACTTGATAGCTACAATACCATCTGCAGCAGTACGTCCAGCCTTCTTGGCCGCAGTGGCCTGACCAGATTTGCGCATCATTTCAATCGCGGCTTCAATATCACCGCCAGTTTCAACCAGTGCTTTTTTGCACTCCATCATGCCGGAACCTGTACGCTCGCGCAGTTCCTTTACCAAAGAGGCTGTAATGGCCATGGTATAAAATCCTCGTAGTTTTATGAATGTGGTATACGTGGACAAGCCCCTGCAGCATTAGCCGCGCAGCACAGGGGCAAGTCCAGGTTAATCCAATAGGTTTCAGCAGTTGGATAGAGGTCTAACATCTATCCAAACCACCCTTATTCAGCATCTTCCTTCTTAGCAGATGTCTTGGCCTTAGCTTTTGCTTTTGCTTTTGGTTTTGCCTTGGCTTTCTCTTCTACCTTTGCATCTGCCTCTGGCTTTGTTTCTGCCTCGGCCTTGACTTCAGGTTCATCCTTGGTCTCTGATTTAGCTTTAGCCTTTACCTTAGCCTTCGGTTTAGCTTTTACATTCGCTTTTTTTGGTTTCTCAGAATCATCATCCTTAAGCGCAATGCTAGATGCAGCGCTGGCACGTCCTTCCAAAACTGCAGCCGAAACGCCTTGTACATAGAGTTGGATAGCCCTTATAGCATCATCATTTCCTGGAATTATGTAGTCGATAGCATCAGGATCATTATTTGTATCCACTACCCCAACTACTGGGATGCCAAGCTTTTTGGCTTCACTAACTGCGATCTTCTCATGCCCAGTATCTATCACAAATACAGCGTCAGGCAGACCTCTCATGTCCTTGATACCGCCTAAGCTTCGCTCCAGCTTAGTCAATTCACGCTCAAGACCGAGAGCCTCTTTTTTATTAAAACGCTGTTCTACGCTGCCATCGGCAAACATCTCTTCCAGCTCTTTCAAACGTTTGATGGACTGCTTGATGGTCTTGAAATTGGTCAACATGCCACCGAGCCAACGGTGATTTACAAAAGGCATACCGCAACGCTCTGCCTCTTCACGCACCGTATCATGGGCAGCACGCTTGGTGCCAACAAACAGGATTTTTCCACCATTGGCGCTCAAAGTGCCCAGGAAGTTCATTGCGTCGTTGAACATTGGTAGCGTCTGTTCAAGATTGATAATGTGAATCTTGTTGCGCTGACCGAAGATGTAAGA
Source organism: Sedimenticolaceae bacterium (assembly GCA_050291365.1). GTDB lineage: Bacteria > Pseudomonadota > Gammaproteobacteria > Chromatiales > Chromatiaceae > JAAGZL01. Next base: position 169,541 of record JBNKJS010000003.1, read on the forward strand.
ACCCATTTTAGGGTTCCAGTAACGGGTCTGATGCCCGAAATGCACGCCAGCCTCTAGCATCTGGCGCATGGATACTGCACTCATAGTGTTGCTCCGAATTGTATAGGGTTAATCCTCCATGTACCCCGGTCGTCGACTGAAAATAACGCCTAATTTGTAGCTGTTTTAAACAGTTACAAGCCTATAGGTTGGTTAAAACCAGCACCCCGGCAACCGTGTCGGTACATGTGTGTAATAATATCTCTGGTATGGAATTGCCATTCCAGGGCGCGCTTTATACCATACGCGGCTTGTTATAACAATCACCAGAACTGTCCAAGATATTGGTTTTTCCAGTTTTTCCGGATTTATAGGCTAAGAGATCAGAATATGAGCATCGTGATAAAGACTCCTGACGAGATAGAGAAGATGCGTGTTGCCGGAGGGCTGGCTGCAGAGGTGCTAGAAATGGTGGAACCTCACGTAAAACCAGGTGTTACCACAGAAGAACTGGACCGCATCTGCCATAACTACATCGTAAATACACAAGAAGCGATTCCCGCTCCACTACACTACCGAGGATTCCCAAAATCTATCTGCACCTCGGTCAATCATCAAGTCTGCCACGGTATACCTGGTAACAAAACCCTGAAAGATGGCGATATCGTCAACATAGATATCACTGTCATAAAAGATGGCTTTCATGGAGACACCAGCAAGATGTTTATGATCGGCGAGCCATCTATTCTGGCCAAAAGGCTTAGCAATGTCTCACGTGAAGCGATGAATATCGGCATTGCTCAGGTAAAACCAGGAGCCAGACTCAATGACATAGGAAGTTCTATCCAAGAATATGTGGAATCACACAACTACTCCGTGGTAAGGGAGTACTGCGGCCATGGAATTGGGAGGAACTTCCATGAAGATCCACAGGTTCTACATTATGGAATTCAGGATAGAGGACCGGAACTGCAACCCGGAATGTGCTTTACCATCGAACCTATGGTTAACGCTGGGAAACGGATGGTAAAGCTGCTTCCTGATGGCTGGACCGTGGTAACTAAAGACCGCAGTCTGTCGGCCCAATGGGAGCACACTATACTCGTAACCGATGATGGCCATGAAATACTAACCCTTCGTCAGGAAGAACTGAAACAACAATGAAACGCGTCTTTAACGGTATAGAGTTCGACCAGGCCCTCTCTCAAACAGACAACCATCTGGCCCAGTTCCGCAAGGCTCTGGCGGAGGGCACCGAAACCCTGTCACAAGGTTTTAAAGAGGGTGTAGCTGTATCAACCCTGGTTTCACTTCGAGCAAAACTGATTGATTCCCTACTTAAACGGGCATGGCAAAAAAATATTCCTGAGGATACTAAGGCAGCCCTGGTTGCTGTGGGTGGTTATGGTCGAGGGGAACTCCATCCAAATTCTGATATCGACCTGATGATTCTGGTTGAACCTAGAGAACTTAATCATCTTAAAAGTAACCTAGAACAGTTCTTGACATTTCTGTGGGACATCGGACTTGAGGTTGGCCATAGCGTACGCTCTATCAAGGAGTGCGCAAAAGAGGCAAAACAGGACATAACCGTCGTCACAAACATAATGGAGTCACGTCTACTCGCCGGCAACCATGAAACACTGCTGAAGATGCGCACAGCCACCTCTCCAGCAAAGATCTGGCCCAGTGATAAGTTCTTCAAGGCAAAATGGCAAGAGCAGAAATATCGCTACGAAAAATACGACGATTCCGCCACTAACCTGGAACCAAATCTAAAAGAGGGTCCGGGAGGACTGAGAGATATTCAGACCGTTGGTTGGGTGGCCAAACGCTATTTTGGCTGTGAAACAATGCACGGTCTGGTTGGCCACAATTTTCTGAATGAAGATGAATATGAAGCCCTGATGGAGGGACGCTCCCTACTATGGAAGATACGATTTGCCCTACATCTTCTGACCGGCCGCAGGGAGGACCGTCTACTATTTGACTATCAACGCGCTCTGGCCCAAGAATTTGGTTTTGTAGACCAGGAACATAGCCTTGCGGTAGAGCAGTTCATGCAGCGTTATTACCGAACCGTAATCCGCATTGAGCGCTTAAATGAACGTCTGTTACAACTGTTCGAAGAAGCCATTCTACTAGAGAATCAACCTGCAGAAATCCTCAATATTAACAAGAGGTTTCAAGCCAGGAATGGGTTTATAGAAGTTACCAGCGACGGCATATTCAAACGCTATCCCTTCGCACTTTTGGAGATATTCCTGCTATTACAGCTCTATCCTGAGCTGAAGGGTGTGCGCGCCAGCACTGTTAGGCTTATCCGCTCTCATCGTCATCTGATAGATGACAACTTCCGTGATGACCTACGTGCCAAAAGCCTATTCATGGAGATCATACGCCAATCCAACGGGGTCACGTCAGAACTTAGACGCATGAATCGCTACGGCATACTCTCGGCCTACCTGCCGGTGTTTAGCAATATCATCGGGCGCATGCAGTATGACCTGTTCCATGTTTACACGGTGGATGAGCACACCCTGTTTGTAGTGCGAAACCTGCGCCGGTTCGCTGTTTCCTGGAGGGCAGAGGAGTTCCCTCGGTGCAGCGAGATAATCAATCGTCTGCCAAAACCGGAACTGCTATATCTCGCAGGACTGTTTCACGACATAGCCAAGGGACGTCAAGGAGACCACTCTGAACTCGGTGCGGATGATGCCTGGGAGTTCTGTAAGAAGCATGATCTGAGTGACTATGACAGTAAACTGGTGGCCTGGTTGGTGAGAAATCATCTTCTCATGTCCATAACCGTACAGCGTAAGGACATCCATGATCCGGAGGTAATTCACCACTTTGCCAAAAAAGTTGGCACCCTTGCCCGCCTTGACCATCTATATCTTCTTACTGTGGCGGACGCACGTGCAACCGACCCGAAAAAGTGGAACTCCTGGAAAGACTCGCTTCTTAAGGATCTGCATACGTTAACCACCCGCGCCATGCTGCGAGGTCTGGAACAACCCCAAGACAACGAGGAAGTTATACTTGAAAAACAGAGAGATGCAAGCGAAGAGCTACAAAGAAAGAGTGTTCCGGTTTCCGAGATAGATGATCTTTGGAGCACACTCAGCGTGGACTATTTTCTCTACTCATCTGTAGAGGAGATTATTTCACACACCGAGTTCATCCTCTCTATCCCGGAAGAATCGGGGCCGGAGATCAAGCTAAGAAGTAAAACTGGTCGTGGTGGCTCCGAGGTGTTTATCTACTCGAAAGACCGTATCGGACTGTTTGCGATAACCACGGCGATGCTGGATCAACTGCGTCTTAATGTAGTAGACGCCAGGATTGAAACTACTACAGATGGACACTCCCTGGACAGCTACCGGGTATTGGAGGATGACGGAAGTGCCATAAATGATCAAGAACGTGAACAGCAAATAATCAAGGCCCTAAAGAATGGCTTGAACAATCCTGACCGTATCAACTTTAAGGTTTCTAGAAGAATCTCTCGTCAAGTGAAACATTTTAAAACGCCAACTCAGATAGATGTAAGTCAGGACAGTATGCACCAAAGAACAATCCTCAAGCTGATAACGGCAGACCGTCCGGGGCTTCTAGCTAGGGTTGGCCATGCCTTCTCCTTATGTGCGGTTAACTTAAAGGCTGCGAAAATCGCCACCATTGGCGCCGAGGCGGAAGACACTTTTTTTATTACCGGGAAAGATAAGAAACAAATAGAAGACCCGCAAAAACTGCAATGTCTGCAAGAGAGCATATTGCAGCAGCTTGAACCAGAAGAGCAGGAACTGAATGAGATAACTATTTAATCTTCAGGGCGCAAGATACTGTCCAGGCCGGTAGCTATGGAATATACTACGCGGCTTTGATAAACCCAGGCAAAGCAGAAGACACAAAAGACACACCGAATCGATCGAGGTATTACATGATCAAGATTAACGAAAACTTTAACAAACTACAGGCCTCCTACCTGTTCTCAGATATTGCAAAGAGGGTTGCTGCCCATCAGGAGGCGCACCCAGAGCAGGATGTAATCAAACTCGGCATCGGTGATGTTACCCGCGCCCTACCAGATGCCTGCGTCAAGGCTATGCATGCAGCCGTGGATGAGATGGCGAATGATGCCAGTTTTCGTGGATATGGTCCGGAACAGGGTTATGATTTCCTGCGTGAGGCCATAGCCAAAGGTGACTTTCAGTCCCGAGGCTGCAATGTAGAGGCTGATGAGGTATTCGTCAGTGATGGAGCCAAGTGTGATAGCGGTAATTTTCAGGAGATCTTCTCCAACGATATCACTGTAGCTATACCTGATCCTGTATACCCGGTTTACGTCGACACCAATGTAATGGCTGGACGCACCGGTGTTGCTGAAGACGGTCGCTACCAAGGCCTGGTCTATCTGGAAGCCAACAAAGAGAATGGCTTTATTCCTGAGATTCCAAACGAAGCGGTTGATCTGATCTATCTCTGCTTCCCCAACAACCCGACCGGAGCAACCATCACCCATGGAGAGCTCAAGAAGTGGGTAGATTTCGCCCGCGACTCCAAGGCCCTGATTCTGTACGATGCAGCCTATGAGGCGTTTATTCAGGACGAAGACATCCCCCGCTCCATCTACGAAATAGAAGGTGCGCGCGAAGTAGCGGTAGAGTTCAGAAGTTTCTCCAAGACCGCCGGTTTCACCGGCACTCGCTGTGCCTACACCGTAGTGCCAAAAGAGTGTATGGCCTACACCGAATCTGGCGAAGCCGTATCTGTACACTCTCTGTGGAATCGCCGTCACACCACAAAATTCAACAGCGTATCCTATCCGGTTCAGCGCGCTGCTGAGGCGGTCTATAGCGAGGAAGGTAAAGCCCAGGTAAAAGAGCTGATCTCATACTACCTAAACAATGCTGCTTATATTCGCAAACACATAACCGCCCTCGGCTACGACTGCATTGGTGGCGATAACTCACCCTACATCTGGATTGACGGTAAAATGGACTCCTGGGAGTTCTTCGATCTGCTGCTGAACAAGGCTGGCGTGGTCTGTACCCCAGGAGCAGGTTTTGGTAAGTGTGGCGAAGGTTATATCCGCATCAGCGCCTTCAACAGCTTTGAAAATGTTAAAAAGGCAATGGATCGGATCAGTAACAGTATTTAGAGCCCAGGTCCGAGGTTACATTGCCTAGGAAAGACCTGTTTATACGATGTTTGTCATACCATGTGGATCTAGATGTACCGTTAACTAACCGAAGGATGAAGTGACGGACTAATCATAGGTTCCCTAGGTAACCTTTTTAGAACAGTAAGGTAATTTAGTTATGCCCATGTCACAAGATTTTACCAACAGGCTGCTCCCACGCCTGGATGAAATAGCTGAGCACTTTGGGACACCGTTTCATATTTATGATGAGGCGGGTATAAGAGAGACTGGCAATCATCTGAATGAGGTATTTTCCGGGATTGACGGATTTCGTGAGTACTACGCGGTAAAGGCCCTGCCTAACCCAGGCATCCTCAACATTATGCAGTCACTGGGATTCGGATACGACTGTAGCTCCATCGCTGAGCTGCAACTCAGTCGCGCGGCTGGTGGCCATGGCGAAGACATAATGTTCACCTCCAACAACACCAGTCAGGAGGAGTTTAACTGGGCCGATGCCGACGGTGGCAGCATCCTTAATCTAGATGACATATCGCTGCTGCAGAAACTACCGCATAAGCCTGACCTAATCTGCTTCCGTTACAATCCTGGCGAGCGCAGAACAGGAAACCATATTATCGGTCATCCAGAAGAGGCAAAGTACGGTGTCACCTATGATCAGATCCTGGATGCCTATCGTCAGGCCCAGGAGATGGGAATCGAGCGCTTTGGTCTGCATACCATGCTGGCATCTAACGAGCTGAACTACACCTACATGGTGGAGACATCGGATATGCTGCTGGAGATGGTTGAGTTCATTTCCAATGAGCTGGATATCACCTTCGAATTTATCAATATTGGCGGTGGCCTGGGTATCCCCTATCGCCCAGATGATAAGCCCTTGGATATCGATGCCATGGCCCGCGAGATTACCGAACATTTTGTTCAGTTTAAACAACGCAACGGCTATGCCCCGAAACTGTTTGTGGAGAGCGGCCGCTACATCACCGGCCCCCACGGCGCCCTGGTAACCCGTGCCATTAACCGCAAAGAGATCTACCGTACCTACGTCGGAGTGGATGCCTGTATGTCATCCCTGATGCGTCCTGGCCTGTACGATGCCTACCACCATATCACTGTGCCTGGAAAGAACGGCAATGAAGAGGTGGTGGACGTAGCCGGTTCTCTGTGCGAGAACAATGACAAGTTTGCCGTGCAACGCTCAATTCCTAAGGTGGAAGATGGTGATCTGCTGGTGATCCATGATACCGGCGCCCATGGTCACGCCATGGGATTTAACTACAACGGCCGACTCAGGCCACAGGAGCTAATGCTACGTGAGGATGGATCTGTTGAATTGATTCGTCGCGCTGAGACCCTGGATGATCACTTCGCCACTTTGAAATTCGAAGAGAAAATACTGGATAGATAACTCAATATCTCACAGACGAAAACAAAGGTATCTGGCTAACTATTTGATCACCAGTCAATTAGTTATGTAGTGAGGTGACATTAAGGATTATTAGCGTTTATTCGCGTTCATTTGCGAACCGCTTTTTTCATAGATGACTAGGATGTACAGATCAGGTCATGCAAACATATCCACTCCCAGCATATGGCTGATCTGCTCCCGTTCCGCATCCACGGCCTGAGACTGGTAGGCCTGAACCGCCTGCCGGGCGCGTGTGGTCAAACCAGCAGTATCGTCGTCCAGAGACAGGGTTGCCGCCCTGTTACCTAGCCTATTACGCTGATCATCATCCAGAGTTGATGGGGTGCTACCGCGCTCCACACGCGACTCTTCCCGCAGCCTGCTTATCTCCTGCGGAAAGGCCAGTGCGCGCTGTTGCTGCGCATTTACCAGTGGAATCAAGGCACTACCGATAGTGGTCACGGAATTACCTGCAATTTAGTGATAGTCCATTACTAAGCATAGACTAAAAAACAGGGCCAAGGGCCAAGGGCCAAGGGCCAAGGGCCAAGGGCCAAGGGCCAAGGGCCAAGGGCCAAGGGCCAAGGGCCAAGGGCCAAGGGCCAAGGGCCAAGG
>JBNKJS010000004.1:0-155241 GCA_050291365.1 Sedimenticolaceae bacterium
TGATACCGCTTACGTCTATGGTCGCACTGTCTGATCCGTTGGCGATCACCACTGTACCCGACAGCGCTGTGTAGTCAGCCGTCGGGGTGGCGCTTCCGCCTATTATGTAGCTAACCGTGATCGGACCACCGGTGTTGTTTACATGGTCCAGGGTTACTGTGAACTGGCCAGGATCTGATCCGGTCTCGCTCGCATTGGGGTCGGTCGCCTCTATGCTTACCAGGGATGTCTCGTTGTCTGCGATAGTTACTGTTGCGGTGTCGGCCAAGCCGTTCACTGTTACAGTAGGTTTATCCGTCCCAGTCAGTGTCACCACCACCGACTCATCACCTTCAAGCAGTTTGTCATCAATCACATTGACATCAATGATCGCACTACTAGATCCATTAGGGATCTCAACACTACCTGTCAACGCCATGTAGTCAGCAATTGGAGTCGCACTTCCGCTAACCAGGTAGTACACCGTAATTGGACCACCTGTGTTGTTAACCTGGTCCAGGGTTACTGTAAACTGACCATTATCTTGAGGCTCTGCTGCCGAAGCATCATTAGCAGTAATGCTCACCTGTGCATTTAACTCGACCGGTTCCTGGTTATCCTCTTCTGTAAGTGACCATTCCTTGTTACTAGGCGTACGCGACAATTGCACCTGATGCCCCGCATAAGGACCATGGTTCAGATCATCCCCAATATTTGGAGTGGTATAGTCGGAAAAAGCTGCGCCTGAACCAGGGCTGATCGGACCATCAATACCAGCGGCAGGGGCAATTTCATCTAGATTGAGATCGGTTATAAGATCCAGGATCTCCTGTCCTGGAATGACACTACCATCAGCCAGAGTTATCTTGGGTGGCATGCCCGCCTGAGCAAAGACAAGATAGTTGGGGATTACAACCGTAGACCCGTCCGGCAGGACAATGGTCAGGTCGCCTGGATTCTCTTCTGTTTGGAGAAATTTTGCTTCGGGCAGGTATTGTCGATTGGCAACACCATCCAAGGTGTAGCCATTTACCCCGAATGAGGCAACGTTTGCGTTTACTTCGTTACTTCCCCTATTACCGTTCTCACCATCCATTGGTGACTCCTTACACTTGTTATTATTTCCACTCTGGACATATATCCATTATTTTTGTGATACACGCCTTAGTCCCTAAACATTTTTTTTATTTCCCTACCTAACGCAGGGCCGAAGAGAATAGCATGTACAATTGGTCAGGTGTCAATTTTGTGATGCAGGTCACATGCTTAAATATGTGACCTGGTTCACATATCCGTGGTATTTATATTCTTATTTCGTATTTTCTACGGCGCTTAAGAGAGCGGGATGTAGGTGGAGATCCCATTATGAGGACTATGCTTCTACCATGAAGGGTAATAGGCACGATGTTCTTGGCCCCTTCCATATGCCTCATCACACTAGCAGTTCTATTGGTGCTGGTTGTTTATTCAGGTTTATGTGGAGTACCAGGAAACAGCTCCGCAGAGACGCCTGGGAAACGGATTAGAAGCTGTTCAAAGTAGTTAGGACCATCTAGACATTTAGGATTATCCACCTCGTTACATGGTATTTCTGCAACCTTCCACTCTCCATCTTGAAACTGCAGAAGCGCTAACAGATCCTCGTATCGAGCCTTACCATCAGGAGATTGCGGTAGTGTATGCACCCAAGCCCACCCATCTTTAACCTTTAGATACTTAACTACGAATACAACTTCCAGGCCGTGCATACGCTTCATCTCATGACGAAGTGCATCAAGTACCTGTTTTCTTAACGGATCACCTGGCAATGGGGTAAGAGCAGAATCTGAGGCCTGAATAGCAAAGGATAGAAGAGTAGATAGTAGCGCAATTAATAGTACAGACTTTATGATCTTCATTATCAGATACCATCAAACTGTTAAGAACCAGCATCAAGAAGAGAGTAAATTCAAGCTTTGAGGCGCTGCTACAGTGGACAAGCGTTCATCATCAATAATAGACACAACCCCTCGCCTAGTGGACACCAGTCCCTGTGCGCTGAAACCCTGCATAAGCCGAGCGATGACCTCACGCGTAGTACCGAGATGACCTGCCAGGGTTTGTTGTGTCATGGCCACCACACCCTTGCCCGACGCATTATTCAGAAGAAAGCTGGCCAGACGCTGATCCAGGTTACAGGAGTGGATCTGTTCCAGTTCATCCATCAGGCGGAACACCAGGGTGGAAAGTGCACTGACGGTCATATCCTGCACGGCGCTTTCTCGCTCAAACAGACGGCGATAGAGTGGACCGGGAATCACCACCACATCGGTGTCGCCAGACGTCTCAACCCAGGCCGGGTAGCGCAGATCATTGAACAGACAGTTGAGCGCCAGAACGCAGGTTTCTCCTGGGCGAATAAAGTAGAGAGTGGCCTCGGTGCCCTGAGGGGTGTAGGTGTAGACCCGCAACTGACCGCGCAACACCATATAGGCGCCTGATACTGACTGACCCTTGTGAATCACCGCCGTCGGCTTTTGGAACCTGACCTGCTGAATCTCACGCTCAAGTAGCCTAGAGCCCTCCGACGAGAGCTGAAGGAAATCCTGAACTGCCTGATAACTACTCAATTCACAAACCACCATCTCTATCCATTTGGCATGAGTATCACACATCACTGAACCGGGACAAAGAGTTTATCTTGCTCAACTATTTTTTCCTGCGGGCTATCAAGCGGTCGCTACTCAAGGCGTTAAGAAAGGCAACGATGTCCGCCACCTCCTCATCCCTGAGCTTAGGTTGATTGTGCTCGCTCACTGTAGACTCTTTATCAGACCATAATAGATAGTGCCCGGCGCGCCCCAACTGCCCGGCGGCCATGATTCGAACCACCTCCTCTAATTTGTTCACCGCACCGTTATGCAACCAGGGACCGGTGAGAGCCACATTTCGCAATGAAGGCACACGCCATACACCACGGTTTGTTCCACTACTATCGCTATATTCGAGAAGTAGGTTATAACGTTGCTCCTGGGGTATTGGGTTGGAGGGAAAGATGCGCTGGGGCAAGCTGTTATCGAAAATAGTTGCTGCGCTAAAATTGGGACCGTGGTGGCATGTAACACATCCTACCGTCTGAAACAGCGCCATGCCACGCACCTGGGCTGGAGTAAGGGCATTGATATCTCCGCGCACAAATCTATCGTATGGGGTATCAGGTGTTATAAGAGTGCGTTCGTAGGCCGCAATTGCCTCAGCAATACGATCAATTGTAATCCGTGTCTTTGCTCCAAAGGCATCAGCAAAAGCCTTATAGTAACGCTCCTGCTCCAGCACCCTCTTCTCTACCTCCGCAGGTGACGGCATACCCATCTCAATAGGATTCATTAGCGGACCTTTTGCCTGATCCTCCAGCGAGGGTGAGCGGCCATCCCAGAAGAACATGGTCTGAAATGCTGTATTCCACACCGTTGGCACATTGCGATCGCCAATTTGTTGATCAATTCCCAACGCGGTAGATCTGCCATCGCCTCCGGCCTTCCCATACAGGTCATGACAAGATGCGCAGGAAAGGGTGCCATCCCGTGACAACCTCTTATCGAAAAAAAGCTGCTCGCCTAGCGCAACCTTCTGTGGCGTAGTTGGATTGTGTGCAGGCGAAGGGGCTTGCTCGGGTAACGCCTGCCATTTATAGCGCTCGCGTGTTACAAACGCAGCCGGTATAACCATCTCGTTACTCTCTGGCAATTCGATCCAAACATATTTCGCCGGACCTGGCTTAACCGGCACCTGTGTTATGCGCAATCCAACCTCAGGTGTTTGCAAAAATTGGTTTATGGTGTACTGCGGAAAATTGGCGATCGTAACAATGATCAGTAGTTTGATAAAAAAAGCCAAGATGCCAGATCCCAACGCCAGCGCCACCAGTTTTCGCCTTTGTGGAGCCAGCCGCACAGCCGGTCCCAACTCCAGGTAAACTACTGATAATATTGCCAGTGCCCCGATCATAACCATTACCAAACCAATGGTAATGATATCGAATATTCCGAGATTCATAAGCTACTCCGAAAGATCGCGCCGCAGCACACAGGTACTGCGGAGACTGGGAAACTTAGGCGGTAGTGCGCCGGAAAAAGGTATCGCCCGGAGTGGCGGTGGTCACTTCGGTAATACTATCGTAAGGCAGGCCAACACTCTCATGGGCTCGACGCACTGCATCAATATCAGGCGCCATGGTAAAACAGAAGGCGCGCCCATCTTCATATCCCACATGAACCCGTAGTGGCACCACATTCTCGGCATAACAGGCCTGTTCGTACTTAACGAAAAAAACCTCAAACTGTTCGGGGGTCAACCCCTCTGGAAAGCTGCTGCTAGATACATCATGGGTATCAATAAAAAACTTCATCGATTGCATGGTAATCTCCTGCTGAATAATTAATACACGCGGCAAGATTACTCAATCTCAATGGTCTGGATATGTAACAAAAGTTACATTGAACGCTATGTATAACCCTTTTTCTGCTGTTCCATGGGATTGCAGGACATTTAAGCCGATCTACAGCAAATATTATTCAACAATTGTTTTTCTAATTGACATTTGTCATTTCTCTTTTTACCCCTGTTGACCAGAATCCGCTGTTCGACCGTTAAATAGTCGGTTGGATCATTGATAACAAAAGCTGGTCTGGTGGAGGGGCGGCAGAATGAAGCATCTTATATCGAAATATATTGCCATCACCCTATTCCCCTTATTATTACTGGCAGGTACAGCAACTCAGGCTAAAGATGCTGTCCATGTACAAAGCAGCAGTATCGGCACATCTGAATACACAGAAGATAAACGATCCGAAGCGGAGCAGCGCATGCTGCAAGACGTTGAGAGCGACTCCACCACCAATCACGCCGAGCTCAAAGAGCTGCAGGGACCATTCGCCAGCGGCCGCGAGGTTACCAAGGCATGTCTCTCTTGCCACAACAAGGCAGGCAAGCAGTTCATGCACTCCATTCACTGGAAGTGGGAGTACAAGCATCCCGAGACCGGCCAGACCCTGGGCAAGAAGACCCTGATCAACAATTTCTGCACCAACGCCCGCGGCAACGAAGGTATGTGCGCTATGTGCCATGCCAGTTATGGCCATGAAGATAGCAGCTTTGACTATTCCAACCAGGAGAATATCGACTGCGTGGTCTGCCATGATCGCACCGGCACCTACTACCGCCTGCCTCCAACCAAGGGAAATGAGGCCTGCTCGGTGATGTTTGATGGCAAGAAGCCTATTGATCTTACCAAGGTGGCACAGAATGTGGGCATGCCGACCCGCGCCAACTGCGGCGGTTGTCACTTCAAGGGTGGCGGCGGCGACAACGTAAAGCACGGCGATCTCTCCACCGCCCTGATCGAACCAGATAAATCGGTCGATATACACATGGCGTCAGACGGCCTCAACTTCTCCTGTACCGAGTGCCACGTCACCGAGAAACATATCACCTCTGGCAGCCGCTATCAGATGATGGCCTCCGACCCGGAGGGGAAAGGCAAACCTGGTCAGCGTCGCAACGCCGCCAGCTGTGAGTCTTGCCACGGCAATTCACCCCACGAGATGGACGACCTCAAGGGTATCAAGCTCAACGGCCATACCGACCGGGTGGCCTGCGTTACCTGCCATATCCCAGAATTTGCCCGCGGCGGTGTAGCCACCAAAACCCATTGGGACTGGCGCGAGGCGGGTAAACTAAAAGATGGAGAGGGCTTCTATCTTAAAGACTACACTCAGGGCAACGGCGAGCACCGCAAAACCTACAAGTCGATCAAGGGTGAGTTTAAATATGGTGAGAACCTAAAACCACACTACGCCTGGTTTGACGGACAGATTCGTTACACCACAGTTGAGACAAAGTTTGATCCATCCAAGCCGGTAGAGATCAACTCAATTAGTGGCGCCTTCGATGATCCAAAATCTCGCATCTGGCCCTTCAAGCGTATGGAGACATTCCAGCCCTACGACAAAGGGAACAACACCCTGGTCTACATGCATCTTTGGGGAGATGATGATTCGGCCTACTGGGGCAACTACGATTTCCAGAAGGCCATCAGTTGGGGCATGAAGGATTTTAACCTGCCCTACAGTGGTGAATACGGGTTTGTTCAGACATACATGTATTGGCCCATAACACACATGGTGGCGCCCAAGAAGAATGCCCTGGCATGTAATGAATGCCACACAAAGGAGGGACGCCTGAAGGATCTGAAAGGCTTCTACATGCCCGGACGCGATAACTTCGCATGGCTAGACCGGCTGGGCTATCTGCTGGTTCTAGGTGCACTGGCCATCGTGGTGCTTCACACCATCATGCGCATGGTTATGTGTAAGAAAAGTAAATCTGAGACAGGGTGCTAAAGAGATGACGAATGTGAAAAGACGTAAACAAGCGGTCAAGATCTATACCATCTACGAACGCTTCTGGCACTGGTCTCAGGCGATACTGATCTTCACCCTCGCCTACACCGGTTTCGGACTTCATGGAACCCATGACTTCATGGATTTCCAAAGCGCTGTGGAACTCCACACCACAGCGGCAATTCTGCTAATCGTACTCTGGATCTTCACCACCTTCTGGAACTTCACCACAGGCAACTGGCGCCAGTTCCTGCCCAAAAGTGGAGGAATGTTAGAAGTAATCAAGTACTACGCCTGGGGCATCCTTTCCGGAGCGAAACACCCACACATGAAGACCCTGCGCCACAAGCAGAATCCACTACAGGCCCTGGCCTACCTCACCTTCATGATACTGATCGGCCCTGCCCTGGCCGCCACCGGCATAGTCTACCTGCTGTATGACTTCTGGAACGGTATCCCGAATGCTGGATTCTATTTTCAGATACTGGTCTTTCTACATACAGCGTCAGCATTTCTTATGGTGGCCTTTGTAATCATTCACGTCTACATGACAACTACCGGTAAGACAACATTTTCCTATATCAAGACCATGATTACAGGGTTCGAGCATGTTGAGCTTTCCGAAGTGGAAGAGGCCTACCTGGAAGCGGAGCATCCGCAGCGTCTTAAGGGTGAGTAGTAGAGGTTTAGACCGGTCTTCGTTTTATAGCGCGACAGTTCATCTTTCAAATAGACTCACATCCTATGCTCACACTCCCTCTCCCACTTGGGAGACAACTCCAGGGATGGAGGAGGCCGAGGGTTAGGGGCTTGGAATAGATAGTTCACCCTCACCCCAGCCCTCTCCCTCATAGGGAGAGGGAGCTTTTGGATCCTGCAACCAGACCCGTCTTGACGGAAGCTTATAACTAATCACTCCTACCTCAACCGCAACATCTTTTATAATCTACAATGAAACCTGGCAGCTTATTCCAATATTTGAGCCTGCAACATAAACAATGATCATTCGTATTGCATCAAACCAAGATCGCGATCATATTAAAGAGATACATCTGTGCGCCTTCCCTGAAGAGGAAGGAGAGATTATCTCCAAGCTCGCCATTGATCTTCTCTCTGAAAAAACCACACCTCAAACAATATCCTTAGTAGCAGAAGTTGAAGGGTCTATTGTTGGTCACATAGTTTTCAGTCCTGTGACGATTGATAATAGTGATGATTTTCAGGGCTATATTTTAGCACCACTTGGAGTGAAGCCAGATTTCCAAAAGCGTGGGATTGGATCAAAACTCATCGAATATGGCTTGCATATGTTATCAACTGCCGGGGTCCATATAGTCTTCGTTTATGGAGACCCCAAATATTATGGCAAGTTTGGCTTCAGCGCTGACACCGCGCATCCGTACTCTACTCCGTACAAACTTGAATACCCTTTCGGCTGGCAAGCCATTACTCTAAACAAATGTGATTATAAAAAAACTCCAGCGTCAATATCATGCGTCGCCCCATTGTGCGATCAGCAATTATGGTGATCAACTAGCTAAAGCTCCCTACTTCACCCCAAACCCAGCCACAATCTCATCCAGGGCCTTATTGAACTCATCTGGCTTAACCTGCGCCACAAAATGACCAACCTTGGGAATCAACACCACGCTCTCATGCAGAGGCTTTTCATCTCCCTTGGGTGCTCCATTAATATTGCGCAGTCTCTTGCCATACTTTTGCAAAATGCCAGGACTGTTTTTAGCGCTCCATCTGAATATATCGTACATAGCGCTTACTCCCATCTCAGGGTCGGCGCTGGCAAACTCCTTCACCAGTGATTCCACCACAGCCTGATCGGCATCAGGGACAAACATGGAGCGAACCATATTTTCAGAAGTGCCTGTGAAATCATCCTTAAAGGGTTTTACAAACTCCTCTATCTTCTCTTCGGATTTTGGATATACAAACGGGGTATAAAAGGTATCCACCCCCACTACACCTATCACACTCTCCCCGAGAATATTTGCTGCCTCGATCGATACCGGACCACCCATGGAGTGGCCAACGAGTATAACCTTGTCTGCACCTACTGCATTTACCACAGCTGCTACATCCTGGCCAAAGGCGGACATGGTGTACTCTTTGCGATTGCTGGTGGATAAGCCGTGTCCGGCCAGGTCCAGCCACACTACCCTGTGGTTTTTGGCGAAGTACTCTATTTGAGGTTTCCAGAATCCATGATTACAGGTCCAGCAGTGCACAAAAACGATAGTCACATCTCCCTTTCCCTGTACGCCATAATTGATACTGCTACCATCTGCGGACTTAACAGATGAGCCGCTTGCCTTCTCTAGTGCTGAAACAGAACTAACGCCTAATACAAAAAAGAGTAGGAATATGCTTACTAAGGTAGTCAGTGACTTCTTTTGAAATCTCATTGCTTGCTCCTTGTGATGGTGAGATCGGTGACACCGCATCTTGCGGCCGGTTTGTATACTGTGTGAATTATATCCGACAACTAGGCCGCATAATACCTGCCACATTCAACCATTGTGCCTAGTTAGGCATGACCACTCGCAAATGATTTTTAGTCTATTATTATTGTGAACACGGAGTTGTACACGAACGTGGCTCTTCTATAGTTTGACCATCAACAAAGAGACAGCTGTAGTTATCTTTACCGGATACAAATTGCATGAACCCCAGAACCACCCTGGTTGAAAATGAGTTTGCCTGTATGTGGTACTACCCTGACGACCGCATAATCTATCACCAGATACTCCAGCCAATTGCAGGCGAACCATTCCGCAATCTGTTATTAACCGGTTTACGAGCTCTCAAGGAACATGGCGCACAGAAGTGGCTTTCTGATGATCGCCTTAATTCAATACTCTCGGCCGAAGATAGCGCATGGTCACAGGAGTACTGGCTGCCACTTGCCGCTAAAGCCGGTTGGAAACAGTGGGCACTGCTACCACCAGTCAAAGCACGTGGCCAGGTAAATATGAAACGATTGTCGGGTCACATTGCGGAACGATATAGGGTAAACATACAGTTTTTCTCCAACCCTGACGAGGCATGGCAATGGCTGGCGCCTCAGAGTGAAGAGAAAACTCCTTAGAAATTGGTGAGTTATGTGCATATACCAAGCAGCAAATACCGGCAATATATTAGGCATTTCCAATTCTTATGCTAAGTTTAAAGCTGGCTAGGAACTGATAAATATCAGTTCCCATAAGAGGTGATCCAACCTATAATCACAATTGTGAATACTAAAAAAACTCACCAACACAGCGATTATGCCTCTTTCTTGAAAAACCATGGTGTCTATCCGACATCACAGCGTTTGGCGATTGCCGGTGTTGTGTTCGAGCGCAATCAACATCTCACCGCCGACGAGATCTACGATCGTGTGAAGATTGTAGCCAATGTATCGAGAGCCACCGTATACAACACCATGGGATTGTTCTCAGAACAGGGACTGGTGCGTGAGATCAAGGCCGATTCCAGCAGAACCTTCTACGACTCCAACACCAGCCGTCATCACCACTTCTTCAATATCGACACCGGGGAACTCAGCGATTTCGATCCCGGGGTATTTTCTGTACCCCCCCCGGATGCACTACCCAATGGAACAGAACTACACAGTATTGATGTGGTGGTGCGGGTAAAAAATATGCCAGAACCTCGTTTCTAAATCTCTCCACACTCTCTTCAATTACACATTATTTATCGGTAATTGGGGCTGAGCGCTCCAAACAAATTGTCCAATCTAGATTTCAATCTCGTCCGGCTCCTCTGCCCCCCCAAGCCGAACTAAATTCAGAAAGGCATCAACTACATCCGGATCCCACTGTCCTGAATTACGCTCCTTTTCCAAAATATCTAACGCCCGATCAACAGACATACCCTTGCGGTATACCCGATCCCCAGTCATAGCATCCCAAGTATCGGCAATAGACACAATCCTGGCTAATATTGGGATCTCTTCCCCTTTTATACCATCGGGATAACCACATCCATCCCACCGTTCATGATGCCAGGATGCAATCTCACGGTGACGATTAAAACGACGCAACGGCCGCATAATTTTCGCTGTCATCTCCGGATGACTGCGCATAGAAACAAACTCTTCCTCAGTCAGTTTTTCTGGCTTGTTCAAAATGGCGTCAGGGATAGCGATCTTTCCAAGATCATGCATTAAAGCACCCTGTTTCAGTATCTCAATCTCCTCCTCCGGTAACCCCATGTGCATAGCTAAACGCACAGACCAGCGAGCAACCCTGGTAGAGTGTCCAGCGGTGTATGGGTCCTTGGCTTCCAGCGCCTTAGCGAGGGATTGCATGACCTGGATGTATGCCGCTTCCTGCTCTTCTATCAACCGCTGGATGCCGTCTGCCATAGTATTAACCGCGCGTCCCAATTGCGCCAGTTCACCGTGCCCTCTAACCTGAAGCCGGCCGCTTAAGTCACCCTCTGCAATGCGGTGGGACATCTCCCCAATCTCCAGGACAGGACTTAACAACCCACGGTGCACCACCAGCCAGAGAAACGCCATCATGATAATACCTGCTACTGCAGAAACAGCTATTGTTCGAAGTTCATATGCATCATCAAGCTGTTGGATTCTCTTCTGGGTAAGTTCAAGATCCACTTCCACCTCAATAGCACCAACCACCTTCTCTGCGATATGGAGTGGAATCAACACCTCAACTACCGGAATCTCGCGTCCTCGTGCAACATCCATTTTCCACTCTATCTCATGTCCCAGATAGCTTCTATTCTTCCCCAGGACATCTTCAGTATAACCATGTATTTTCTTTCGTTTCTTTTTATCACTGCTGGTATCTGCCAGAATATTTCCTTCATTATCGAAGATATATAGCCGGAACACCGTAAATTCCATCTCATCTATGTGATTTGACGACCTCTCGATCAAAGCTTGGAGAACTTCTTGGTTAAACGGATCTGGAAGCGCTGTAATTTCACGCTCCATGCCATACAGAAGCACCAACGCTTGTTTCTTTACCTGGTCTAAAAGCGTGTTTTCGATCAACTCTTCCTGAGTTCTAAGCACAAACAGTGAGTATACAACCAGCCCGATTGCTATTAGACCAATAATTTTCTGCGAAAGTGTAAACACAGTTCTCCCGGTAGTAATCATTAACCATTACCATATACCCAAAGTCATGGTCTTTTTACTAACTAAGCTGGTCCATATGGAACTAATTCCATTTCACTATTCGGCGCTGCTATATCAAACTTACTCTAGTCTGCTTAATTAATTTCTAGTGTAATGATTATTCTTCTCCTGTATCGTCCTCCTTCTCTGTTTTCTTTAGCCATTGGGCAAATTTGGTTGGTAAGGGTGTACGTTTTCCATCCAGGATCCAACTGTTCCTTTTCGCCATATTTTGCATAGTTGCAATACGTATATCATCCAGGGGATGGGAACTGAATATTGCCGGTTGTTGGCTCATGCCCTCTTTATGCATCACTTCTGCAATCAGTCCGAACAGATCGGAGGCGCCCCCCACATGTCCATACATATCGGCTATCACCGCAAATGCCTCTACATCTGCCTCTGTCTCCATCTCTCGTGAAAAGTGCAGGATGGTAAATATGCCGGCACTACCCAGTATACTTGCATCCGTATTCCCCAAAAGTATTGCCAAACCTGCCTGAACAGTGACTGATCTACCAAAACTCACGATTGGATCTCGATGCTTGATATGGGCCATCTCATGGGCAATCAACATAGCCAGGGCATCCTCGCTGGGCAGTAGTTCTAGCAGCCCCCTAAACAGAATGATGTTGCCGCCAAGAGTAGCAAAACCGTTTATGGTTTCACCCGATGAGTAACGCAGGTTTATCTTGAACTCATCCTCAAGCTGCATGGAGTTGGCAACACGATCACTGATTGAATCGAGGTATTGTTCCAGCTCACTTCTTTCTTTAGTGTCTTCAACAATACCTTGAGTCCACTCTTTTTCCATCTCAAATGGAATCAGCCTGGCTACAGTTCCGCCGAAATAACTGAGTAGCAGTGCAATCAGCACAATCACGGCAACAGCGCCAGCTGTCAGGATGAAAAACTCCTTTAGCGGATGCTCTTTAGATGTATTGATCCCCTCAGGGATCTTGGGATTGCTATACTGCATAGGTTTTTATGCGGTTTTATTTTTTATTAGCGCTGTTCCATAGGCCAACACCTCTACAGAGCCAATAGTGTTCTTTACACCTTTAGAGATGGAGGCGGTCTCATACTTCACATTGAATACCATCTTGGCATCTAATTTCCGCGCATCTTCTTTCATACGCAACAGTGCCTCTCTACGCGCTCTATCTATGAGGGTCTCATAAGAAACAACTCTGCCACCAAACAGGTTACGCAGGGTAGCCAGGAAACGTTTGAAATAATCGATAGAGATCACCACACTTCCCATCACCAGTTCCTGCTGATAAACCTTACCTACAGGCGGGAAACGGCTGGCAATAGCGGGCAGTGAATTCAACTCCTCTTCCCGTTCGAGAATACTTTTATAGTGTTTAGATTCGGCCCATTTGCCAAATCCATAACCCAGGGAAAGTAATATAAGAAAGATTATTAGATCGTACATGGTCTACTCCATTACTACGGCAGTACCATACACATAGATCTCAGCCGCCCCTTGAGCAATGCTAGAGGTGGAAAAACGCACATTTAGGATAGCGTTACCCCCTACGGATTCAGCCTGCTGCCGCAATCTATCCATTGCCTCTTCACGGGACTCCTGCAGCAACTCGGTATAACCCTTTAGTTCGCCCCCAAACAGGTTTTTAAGGCCAGCCATAATATCTCTACCAACATGCTTAGCCCGGACAGAACTACCCTGAACCAGGCCCAGGTGCTTCACCACCCTTTTGCCTGGAACAATCTCAAGATTGGTGATCAACATTACACTTCTCCATTGCTTATTGTTATTCATAATATACCTGATTCCATTCTCAACCTATACCAAGATAGGTGTCAACTGGGGATGTGTAATAATGTGTTCTACTACTTTGAGCCTACATGCTCAAAATGTAGGAAAAGCCTGGCAAAGCAGACCTGTAGTAAGATATTTTTGTTGATGACCAGGTTGTATTTTTGATAGAGCAAGAGCAACTGCCTTCCCCATTGATTACAAAACTGGTTATACGTGAACCACGTTAAATGCCAAAGGTACTAACCCATTTTCCAGCAGAAATGTAAGAAACCATTGCTCTTTGACGAGGTTTTTTTGGTCAGATCACTTATTAGAAGTCTTTGTCAAACTGGGGGAGGATCAGTATGTCCCCTATTACTTTGAATTCATAATTGGCCTGTTTCCAACCACAAACCTACGGTATACCCCATTTCCCGGCTGTGCAGCCAGCCGTGAACGGCTGAGCTCCTGATGTGACCAGGAACCTTCATTTCATAATTTTCATACAAAATCGCGGCATTCGGGTCTTGGTCAATGAACGACACCTCCGGGACTTCGTAAGCCCATCCGCTTGGAGTAGCCAGTTTATCAGCAAGCTTTCCGACAACCGGGTCTCGTGTTGAATACATATTAGCTATGCGCCCAAACCGCTCTGGCTGCAATTGATATAAGTACTTCTTACCAACCAACTCCGATCGCAAATCAAATGATCCCTTTTGGCGATACTCGTTGGTGACAAAATGTGGACAAGCGAGAAATACTGCACGATCAATATGCACACGAGAGTTGAGTTTTGGGCTTGCACTGGCTTGCTTAACCACATTGCAACCGTGGCTATGGGCAATAATTCTGATTGGTTCATCAGTGAGATCGCGTATCACGTTCAAGTATCTTGCAAATTCAGTTGCTGCAAGTTTTCTCGAAATGGCATTAATATCACCAGACCAGAAAAAATGACCTTTCTTTTGAGAAATTTGACCGATTCTACCTGTCCAAACGCTCCGCTTTGGATTGAGTTCTTCTATCTCACTTACAGGAATACCTCGAACCCGCCATATATCGTCTTGTCCGGTAGCGTTTATCATCGCAGCTGACAGACTTTTACAGAATCCATTTTCGTGCCAGGAATTCCAGTACCAATCATCTGTGGGAGCAAACGTTCCATGAACTATTATTGTGGTCATCTTCACCTCCCACTCTCATACTCATAAAAAAGAAGAAAAAAGAAAAGGACACCCATAAAAAGAAAAGGACACCCATGATTTAATATTTTATACCCTACAACTACCAACAGGTCACCACTAGGTGCTAGATGAATTCGATCCCTGTTCATTCAAAAGAGGGAGTTGAATCAAGAAAAATATGATGACATATCACGGTTCAGCGGAATAAAAGCGTGACCCAGCCAACCCAAGTCTGCTCAGGCGAGTAATCATCCAACAAAACAGGATTTACCGGTCTAGGCCGGTCGATAGAGCCGCTGTGCTTCCCCGATTCCCTTGATGAAACAGCGGCCCAGAGAGGTTGCAGCTTGTCTGATCTGGTCGACGTGTCCAAACATGATTGGCTTCTCTGTGGAAAAGGAAAAGGACACCCATGATTTAGTATTTTATACCATACAACTTCCAACAGATCGCCACTAAGTAGCTTCGATCCCTGTTCATTTAGAAGAGTGATATGGGTACGGTTGCCGTTATCATCATAGGTGTAGGTTGTGGTGATGCCACCGCTTGTCTCGGATATCAACCTTCCCGCCAGATCGTAGTTGTAGGTTGATGTCAATGAATCATGGGTGTCCTATCTTTTTTGTTTCTGGTTAACTGTCGTCAGATTGGAGTTTGCGTCGAAATCCAGCTAATCCAGCAAGAGCAGAACCAAGCAACCAAAAAGATGCTGGTAATGGCACAGGGGAAGCGTCAGTTACATATATTGACCAAGAGTAATCGAACTCTATATCTAGTGGCGTACCAGAGAAAGAAGCTACGGATAAATCATAATATCCCGCAGCAGTAAGAGGCAGTGAGCCACCAAAGATATTTCCGCCCCAATTATCACCCGTAACTAGATGATCATCATATCCATCATTTAGGTATATACTGCTAATTGAATCCATATGAAAATAGGTGCGGTCTATTATTGGATAAGAAGAGTAGGGCCCAATTAACACAGAAAAAACCGTATGTGCCCCATTGTCAACTATACTGGAAACAGAGAGAACTATTTGGCTGATTTGCATCCCAGCACCAAGTCCTATCCTCGCGATATCCAAATCAGTACTGCTGGTAACGCCAGCATGTCCGCTTATTGTATTTAATCCAATATCTAACTGGCCAACGTAATGAGAAATGCTTGCTATATCCCCATCTATACTTTCATCATAATTGATAACGGCTGAATAAACGGAAGTGAATGGAATAAAACAAATAATTATTATGAGTGCTCTTCTAAGCATTTTATTCTCCATTTAGTTATTACTCATACTAAGCGATAGATCAAAAGGGGTACTGAATTGATTCCTTGGTAGGATACACACCCTGTCTTATCATCATACCATGCATTATCCTGGATTACCTGGCCTGCGGCCCTCTCGCCACTGCGTGGCTCGTGCTGCGCGCCTACGGTGCTTGTGACTCGGGGCTGTCCCTGCCTCGCCGGGGCCGCGCCACACGCGGTCAAAAATGCCTCCTGCATTTTTTATCGAACCGAAGGGTTCTCATCGAGCCTACCTGCACCTGATAAAGCAAAAAGCCCCGTAAAAACGGGGCTTTTTGCTTTATTTGGCGGAGAGGCAGGGATTCGAACCCTGGGAGGGCTATGAACCCTCAACGGTTTTCAAGACCGCCGCTTTCAACCGCTCAGCCACCTCTCCAAGGGTGCGAAGGATACCCGATTGTTTCCTCTTCAACAAGGTTTTGCAGCCTCTGGATAATAATTTCTTAGCTATTGAAATATTGAACTTTTCCACCATATAGTGGAGTATGTGCTGGAACCAACTGGAGCTGTTCACAGTCTCATACATTGAACACAGAAAATTGCTCATTTTTAAGGAGATAGCAAACAAATGAACTATTCCGTTACAAGTACTGCTGAGAACGTTGGAGCGGTAAACAAGGTAATCAGAAACACCTACACCCTACTCTCAATGACACTGGTGTTCAGCGCTATCATGGCTGCAGTCTCCACATTCGCAGAGATGCCACCTATGACCTATCTGCTCAGCATCGGCGGTGCTTTTCTGCTGATCTGGCTGGTTCTGCCGCGTACGGCAAATTCCGCTACCGGGCTATGGGTTGTTTTCGCTATTACCGGCCTGATGGGTTTTGGCCTTGGACCGCTGCTTACCCAGTATCTGAGTCTGCCTAACGGCCCTCAGATCGTTGCTACTGCCTTTGGCGGCACCGGTGTGATCTTCCTGGGACTTTCCGGCTATGCCCTGACCACCCGTAAAAACTTCAGCTTTATGGGCGGCTTTCTGTTTGCCGGTATGTTGATGGTACTAGTGGCCGCAGTGGCCAACATCTTCTTGGGTATGCCTGCCCTGGCACTGGCTATCTCTGCTGTAGTTATCATGCTGATGAGTGGTTTCATTCTGTACGATACCAGCCAGATGATCCATGGTGGCCAGACTAACTACCTGCTGATGACCATCAGCCTGTATGTCAACATCTTCAATATCTTTGTACACCTGCTACACATTCTTGGTGTAATGTCTGACGACTGATATTGTAACTGTTATGTAGAGTAGAAAGCCCCGCCTGCCGGGGCTTTCATTTTACTGAGGAAATGCAAATGGATTGGATGAAGATTGGTTCGGCCCTGTTACTTCTTGCCATGATCGCAGTGATCTACCCCAGGGCGAAACATATGCTTACCAACAGTCCCAAGGCAGAGAGAGGTGACTGGATGTCCGTCGCCCTGCCTATTCTCGCCGTAATCGGTTTTATTGTGCTACTAACTATGTTGGTTTAATTTATAACCTCTAACCCACCCATGTAGTGCCGCAGCGCCTGCGGCACCTGAATGCTGCCATCCTCCTGCTGATAGTTCTCCACCACCGCAACCAGGGTACGTCCTACTGCCAGACCTGATCCGTTAATGGTGTGCACCAGCTCCGGTTTGCCGGTCTCTGGGTTACGCCAACGGGCCTGCATGCGCCTGGCCTGGAAGTCACCGAAGTTACTGCAGGAGGAGATCTCACGATAGGCGTTCTGGCCTGGGAGCCACACCTCAAGATCGTAGGTCTTGGTGGATGAGAAGCCCAGGTCACCGGTACAGAGTGTAACTACACGATACGGCAGCTCTAGCTTCTGCAGGATGGTTTCGGCATGTTCTGTGAGTTGCTCCAGGGCCTGTTCAGACTCTTGGGGGCGCACGATCTGCACCATCTCCACCTTTTCAAACTGATGCTGGCGGATCAGGCCACGGGTGTCCTTGCCATATGAACCGGCCTCACTGCGAAAGCATGGGGTGTGGGCCACCCAGCACTTGGGCATGTCGCCATCTTCGATGATCTCACCGCGTACCAGATTGGTTACCGGCACCTCGGCGGTGGGTATAAGGTAGTACTCCATATCGCCAGATAGCTTGAACAGATCTTCCTCAAACTTCGGCAACTGACCGGTACCCTGCAGGCTATCGGCATTGACCATGTAGGGGACATAGAGCTCGGTGTAGCCGTGCTCCTTGGTATGGGTGTTGAGCATAAACTGGGTTAGGGCCCTCTGTAGGCGGGCCATGGGGCCTTGCAGGGTAACGAATCTGGAGCCGGTGATCTTGGCCGCTGCCTCGAAGTCCATTCCGCCCTGAGCTACACCAAGATCCACATGATCTTTGGGTTCAAACCCAAACTCGCGGGGAGTACCCCAGCGCCGCTCTTCCCGGTTATCTTCCTCGTCATTCCCCTCGGGCACATCGGGAGCGGGAATATTGGGAATACCGAGGATTATCTGTTGGAGCTCAGCCTGTACCGAGTTGAGATCATCCTGAGCCTGCTTCAGCTTATCACCCAGGTCTGCAACCTCATCCAGCAGGGGCTGAATATCCTCCCCAGCCGCCTTGGCCTTGCCTATGGATTTAGAGCGGCTATTACGTTCGCTCTGAAGCTGTTCTGCAGCTACCTGCAGCTCCTTACGACGGGCCTCAAGCGATGATATCTGCTCTATATCCAGCTTCAATCCACGTCGTGCCAACTGCGCGGCAGTGGCTTCCAGTTCATTTCTAATTAACCTAGGATCTAACATTATCTATTCACCAACATTTATTGTTGCAGGCCAGCTAACCATGTGACCCGGTTTAACTATCTTGTTCAGATGCTCCTGTACCCGCTTCACCTTTTCCGGTTCATCGAAGAACTCCATGATCAGGGGCAGGTCCAGAGACATATCTACAAGTGTGGAAGAGTGCATTCTGCCGGACTGGCCAAAACCCGATACTCCACGAAAAGTGGTAACACCACGCACCTTCTCTTCATCGTGTAACAACTGCATCAGCTCTTTCATCTGGCCCTGGCCCTCGTGCAGATAGATACGCACCATAGTGACATCCAGCATTTTCATATCTGTCTCCCAATCTTTAGTCCAATCCAGGCGGCGATCACACAGCCCACAACGCTTATTACCACGTTCAGTAACGCCTTGGAGTACTCCGCCTGCTCCATCAGATTCAGGGTCTCGATAGAGAAGGTAGAGAAGGTGGTAAAGGCCCCTAACAGCCCTACCAACAGCGCCGCTCTAACCTCCGGCTCCACCGTCATGCGTTCCAGAAACATCACATAGAGGAAACCCATTGCCAGGGAGCCAATAACGTTTACCGACAGGGTTCCATAGGGAAATCCACGCCCCAGCAGGGCATGCACACCATTGGAAGCCCAGAACCGCAACAGGGCTCCGACTGCGCCGCCGACAGCGATTGATATGGTTTGCAACACCTGTTTGGGACTCCCCGGTTAAAAGATGGGCATTTTACTCTTATCCTTTGAACAAGAACAAATTGCCTTAATAACTATTCGCCTAATTTGCTGTAATTTGCGTATATTTGCGTTTATTTGCGGCCTGGCTTTTTAGCTTGCAGATCGCTCTCACGCAACCGCTCCAGCTTCTCTTTGATCTTGATCTCCAGACCGCGATCCACCGGCTGGTAATAGCTTGGCTCTCCCATCTCTTCGGGAAAATAGGTCTCGCCTGCGGCATAGGCCCCAGGTTCATCGTGGGCGTAGCGGTATGCTTTACCGTAGCCAAGCTCTTTCATCAGCTTGGTGGGGGCGTTACGCAGATGCACTGGCACCTCTAAAGATCCATACTCTTTGGCATCGGCCATGGCAGCCTTGAATGCCATATAGACAGCATTACTCTTGGCGGCACTGGCCAGATAGACCACGGCTTGAGCCACGGCAAGCTCACCTTCGGGAGAACCGAGCCGCTCCTGAGTCTCCCAGGCATCCAGGGCGATGGAGAGCGCCCTGGGGTCGGCGTTGCCGATATCCTCAGACGCCATACGCACCACGCGCCGCGCTATATATAGCGGATCACAACCCCCATCCAGCATGCGGCAGAGCCAGTAGAGGGAGGCGTCTGGGTTGGAACCACGTACGCTTTTGTGCAGGGCGGAGATCTGCTCATAGAAGGACTCACCCCCTTTATCAAAGCGTCTTAGATTGCCTGAGACTACCTCCTTTACCGTATCTTCCGTAATGCGTGCTCCGCTGCTGAGATCAGCCGATATCTCCAGCAGATTGAGGGCCCTTCTGGCATCACCATCCGCCGCCTCTGCGATTAGATGGATCGATGCCGGATCTATCTCCAGACCGCTCTCACCAAGGCCCTGTTGCCTGTCATTCATAGCCGAAATAACTATCTGTTCCAGCTCATCCACTCCCAGGCTTTTTAGGACATAGATACGGGCCCTGGATAACAGTGCATTATTCAGCTCGAACGATGGGTTTTCGGTAGTGGCGCCGATGAATACTACGGTTCCGTCCTCAACGTGGGGAAGGAAGGCATCCTGCTGGGCCTTGTTAAAGCGATGCACCTCGTCGATGAACAGGATAGTTGGGCGGTCTTCCATCTGACGCGCCTGCCTGGCCTGATCCACTGCAGCCCTGATATCTTTAACCCCGGCCAATACAGCCGAGAGACTTATAAACTGGGCGCCGGAGTGGTGGGCTATAAGCCTGGCCAGGGTGGTCTTGCCGGTTCCTGGTGGACCCCAGAAGATCATGGAGTGGAGACGATCAGACTCAATGGCAGCACGCAGGGGCTTCTCCGCCCCCATGATGTGAACCTGACCCTGAAACTCCTCAACAGTGCGCGGACGCATCCGGTCCGCCAGCGGTCTCAAACCCTCATTGTCAGATTGAGAGAAGAGATCGCTGGTAGCCATTCTGGTACATTGTCACTTGGGCAGATCTATAAAGTTATTGTAGCTAGCTGGAGGTGTAAATTTAAAATGATCCTTAGGGAATTTAGCGCCGTGGACAATCTCGGTAAAGTGGAATCTTGAGGTCTGTCCATTCTTTGACACCATCTCCATAAGTTTAAGCCCCTTTTTGTCCAGACCTAAGGTAATCATCGTGAACTGGGCATCTCCCTTATCTATTGGTGTTAGCTGTACCCAATCAAGTCCATGGCGTTTTGTTAACTCTTTTATCTTGAACTGCTTATCCAGCTTTTCGCCGCCCATCAGTGCAACAGCAGGCGTTCCCTTGAGAGCAGCTTTTTGCATCATGGTACTTACCTGCTCTATGTCCGGCTCCCATACCCAAACCCTGGTGCCATCGGCGATAATGCTCTGCTTGTAGGGTGCCTGGTAATCCCAACGAAAATATTTTGGACGTTTGATATATAGCATTCCCTGGGCGTGGGCAGCACGATCCCTGGATTTGGAAATAACTGTTTGGGTAAATCTTGCCTTTACCGATTTGGTATCTCGCAGAAGTTTTTCCAATCGAGACTTTCCAACCCCTGCTGTTGCTATCTGACTTACTGACAGCGCCAAAATCACAACGATTAACTTTTGTAACTTCATCTTATACCTCTGGTGGTGGTGGCGCCAAAACTTGCCGGCTACCGTTTGATTCAGGTGGACCTACAATCCCTACTCTCTCCATCTCTTCTATCATGCGCGCTGCCCGGTTATAACCTATCTTGAGACGTCTTTGCACTCCAGATATGGAAGCGCGCCTTGTTTCCGTAACTATTTTTACTGCCTCATCATATAGTGGATCGGCATCTTCCACATTGCTACCATCTGGTGACATCTCTGACCCAGCATCAGCACTGCCATGTAATATATCTTCAATATAGTCCGGCTCACCCATCTCTTTGAGATGTTTAACAACTCGATGTACCTCATTGTCATCCACAAAGGCACCATGAATGCGTTGTGGAATTGATGTGCCCGGTGGCAGATAGAGCATATCACCATGTCCCAGCAGGTTTTCAGCCCCCATCTGATCCAGGATGGTCCGTGAGTCGATACGAGATGAAACTTGAAAGGCAATTCTGCTTGGAATGTTAGCCTTGATCAGCCCGGTTATCACATCCACCGATGGTCTCTGAGTGGCCAGCAGTAGATGGACTCCAGCTGCACGGGCCTTCTGTGCCAGGCGGGCAATTAGCTCCTCCACCTTCTTACCAACCACCATCATCATATCGGCCAGTTCGTCGATTATGACAACTATGTATGGAAGTGGTTGCAGGAACTCATCCTGAGTCTGCTCCTGACCTTCAGGAAGATCTCTTCGATATAGAGGATTAGGCAACTGTTTGCCTTCCTTTTGGGCATCTTTAATCTTTTTGTTATAGCCGGCTAGATTACGCACACCTATGGAGGCCATGAAACGGAAGCGCTGCTCCATCTCCATTACACACCAACGCAGGGCATTAGATGCCTCTTTCATGTCTGTAACTACAGGCGTCAGCAGATGCGGAATCCCCTCATATACCGAAAGCTCCAGCATCTTGGGGTCAACCATAATCATGCGTACCTCTTCAGGCTTTGCCTTGTAGAGAATACTTAAAACCATGGCGTTAATTGCAACAGACTTACCGGCACCAGTAGTACCCGCAATCAGGACATGGGGCATCTTGGCCAGATCGGCTACCTCTGGCTCACCCGCTATATTTTTACCCAGGGCCATGGTGAGGGGTGATTTGGCCTTATCATAGGCCTCTGACTTCAGAACCTCACTCAGATAGACCATCTCCCTCTGCTCGTTTGGTATCTCCAGACCAATAACTGATTTTCCTGGGATAACCTCAACTACACGCACACTGGTGGTGGATAGAGCCCGCGCCAGATCCTTGGACAGGTTAGTGATTCGACTGACCTTGAGCCCTGGAGCTAGTTGCAGTTCAAACAGGGTAACTACCGGACCCGGGTATACCGCATCCACCTCGACATCGATACCAAA
This sequence comes from Sedimenticolaceae bacterium, assembly GCA_050291365.1. Lineage (GTDB taxonomy): Bacteria > Pseudomonadota > Gammaproteobacteria > Chromatiales > Chromatiaceae > JAAGZL01. The sequence goes on from JBNKJS010000004.1 coordinate 22,698, forward strand.
GTCACGAAGCTTGATTTCAACCAGCCTGGAGATTGCCTCCAGCGCCTCTTTGGTATAGCCGGTCTCGCTTCTTTTTACCTGATCCAGAAGCGCCAATGGTGGCAGTTCTCCCTCATGATCCTTAGCAAACAGTGGCACCTGCTTCTCTTTCTCTGTTCTGGCACTCTGTTTTATCTCGCGCAATACCGGTTCAATCTTGGGTGGTTTTCTCTTAACCTGCCTCTTCTTCTCTATCTTAAGAGCATCTTGGCGCTGACGTTTTACATCCTTTGCTTTTTGTTCATCCAGAAGAGCACGATAGAGCTGAATGGCTTTGTAGAACAGATCTAGTGTCACTTCCCCTATCCTATCCATAACAGTAAACCATGAAACCCCCGTAAACAGGGTTACTCCACCCAGGAATAGCGCTATCAAAAGCATGGTTCCACCGGTGATGCTAAAAACACCGATCATATGATCCATCAGAAATGCGCCAAGTATTCCACCAGTTCCTGTGGGAAATGGTATTTCAAAAGAAGATACATGCAGCGATGAAAGTGTACTTCCACATACCAGGGTCAGGATAAAACCTATGGCACGTATATTGACGATCGTTAGATCCAGAGCTTCATCCTCTTCCCCCTGGTAGAGAATGGTCCAGCTGCTCCATGCAAGCATCAAAGGAAATATGTAGGCAAAAAAACCAAACAGGTTGAGAAACACATCTGCAAACCATGCACCAACGGGACCGCCCGCATTCAATACCTGTTTATGCTCTCCAGTGTAGGACCATCCAGGATCCTGGGGGGAAAAGGTGAGCAGAGAGAGTAGCAGATAGGCAGATATAGCAAGCATGAGTAACATGACACCCTCGTGCAGACGTCTGTTTAGTCTCACTTCTACCTGTTTCTGATTTTGCACTGTTTTACTTGCCTGTGGCACTTTTTACCCAGATTGTTACTGTCAATGGATCTTTTAAATTTGCCGGAATAGTAACCGCTTAACGATTACAGCTTATTTTCATCCCAACCGTTCAATATTGCGTATAATATTTTTAACTTGTTAAATTTCAGATATAACATAAATAGTTGCTTATCTATTATATAGTTATATAACATATTTAGTCTATTTTCTAAAGGTATTACACTCTCTTTATTGCCCATTTCAAGGCAACTCCGACTTTCCACATACCCTAATGATCTCACCCCACCCATCGGGATGCCAGACCCTATATTCTCTCCTTTACCCTCAAATGGACATTACGTAGAATTTGTTAATCTGACTGAATTCCACCATAGTAAATGCATATATGGTGAAACTCATCCATTAACAAGATGCACAAGCAGCTTTAATCTGCATTTACAATAATTTTTCCGGAGTATTTACACATGAGTGAAACCAGACACTGTCGTTTGTTGATCCTTGGATCGGGGCCAGCTGGATATACGGCTGCCATATATGCAGCCCGTGCCAATCTAGATCCGGTCCTGGTGACAGGGATGGAACAAGGTGGACAGCTTACCACCACCACCGAGGTAGACAACTGGCCAGGGGATCACGAGGGTGTACAGGGCCCTGAGCTGATGGATCGTATGCTGAAACATGCGGAGCGCTTCAACACAGAGATAATCTTCGATCATATCCACACTACTGAACTCACTGAAAAGCCATTTAAACTGATTGGGGATCAGGCCACCTATACCTGTGATGCCCTGATAATCGCAACCGGCGCCTCTGCTCAGTACCTTGGTCTGGACTCAGAAGAGGAGTTCAAAGGGCGTGGAGTTTCAGCTTGTGCCACTTGTGATGGATTTTTCTATCGCGATCAAAAGGTTGCCGTTATCGGCGGAGGCAGTACTGCGGTGGAAGAGGCCCTGTATCTCTCAAATATCGCCTCTGAGGTGATCATCGTGCATCGGCGCGACGCCTTCCGCTCGGAAAAAATCCTGGCAGATCAGGTAAAACAAAAGGCTGAAAGCGGAAATATCACCATTGAATGGGATCATGTACTGGATGAGGTATTGGGTGATGATAGCGGTGTCACCGGCATGCGCATCAAAAACGTAAAGGATGGATCAACCAAAGATATTGATCTACAAGGCATCTTTATTGCCATCGGACATAAACCAAACACCGATATCTTTGGCGATCAGCTTAATATGCAACACGGCTATCTAACCGTTACCGGAGGCATTGAGGGTAATGCCACCCAGACCAGTATTGAAGGCATCTTCGCTGCTGGTGATGTTATGGACCATGTGTATAAACAGGCCGTCACCTCTGCGGGAACCGGCTGTATGGCAGCCCTGGATGCAGAACGCTATCTGGATGCTCTGGAGGCAGAGGGTTAGGAGTTTAAAACAGATCCGCAGGTCTGTTAATGGCCTGCGGATGCTCAATTAAGAAGCTCTGATATAAGCCATCCATGACTTTATCAGATACTAAGACAGAAAAGAGTTTTTTTCTGTTGCCTTCATTCCCAGCCACTTAATGCGATTAAAAATGGCGCCAGATCTGACCCACAGAGACCTGAAGAGAGTTAGGTAGCCTGGCTAATTGATAACAATCAGATTACGTGGCTAATGCGCTGTTCCAGCACATAGTTCTGTATCAGCACCCGCTCCAGGCGGCCATATTTTTCAAACCTGGTTCCATATACATATATTCCCCACTCATCAGCGCCTACTTCGGCAGGCTCTTCCAGGCTCATTATTTTAGTCTGAAGCTCCATCTCCTCTTCCTGGGCGCAGATAAGCAGCTTGAATCTAAGCGCCAGGGTATCACCCTGCTCGCCTATCTTATTCATACTTTCAAGCTTGGAGCCAGTAGCGCTTATATCCTTAATAGAGGCCTGTTTCCAGTTATCCTGCTGATCAGGCAGCTTGGTGTTTCTGACCAGGATAGGCACATCTGTTTCCACTCTATCCGCATTCCGGATCTCTTTACTCTCCACCTCTTCAGGGAAACTGAGGTGTAGATAGGGATATGGCGCAAGGGCATGGTGCAGTACCTTTGCGACAAACCCCTGTATATAGCTGCCCTGGAGCATACGAACCGCAAACTGCACACCATCTTTGAGTAGGATAGGTTTATCATTTACCAAGGGCGCTGTAATAAGTAGACTTTTACCTGGTACGAATCCTATAACTTTAGCCGTGTATCTTTCACCGGATTCAGCGCCAACTTTCTGTAGCTGAAGAGTATCTCCAACCAGGATTCTTAGAGTTTGTTGTGTCATGCGCTTATTCCATCGGTTTCACAATCCAAGTAATCTCTGATTATGCTGTACATCTTAGACCCCAACAACCCCAACCAAGAGTTTCCACCAGTGGAACAGGCGGAGCGTGATCCTGATGGAATGCTCGCAGTTGGAGGTGATCTGTCTGTCACCAGACTATTGAATGCATACAAGTCTGGTATATTCCCCTGGTATAACAGTGATCAACCCATACTATGGTGGTCACCAGATCCTAGAACAATCCTTTACCCAAAACGATTTAAGGTCTCTCGCAGCCTGCGCAAAGAGATGCGCAACAGCAGCCTAACCATCACTATAGATCAGGTATTCGAAGATGTCATAACGGCCTGTGCCGCCCCACGTCATAAACAACCAGACACCTGGATTACAGACAATATGAAACAGGCCTACCTGGAGCTATTCAGGCAAGGAAATGCCCACTCGGTTGAGGTATGGGACGAGAATAAGCTTGTGGGGGGACTTTACGGCGTGGCTATAGGAAAGGTGTTTTTTGGTGAATCCATGTTCAGCATCAGAAGCAACGCCTCGAAAATAGCGCTACTATTTCTCTGTGAAAAACTTATTGATTGGGGCTACGATTTGATCGACTGTCAGGTCTACTCTGAACATATGATCAGCCTGGGAGCTGAGGAGATAGCGCGTGTTGATTTCTGCTCTATGCTGGCAAGGCTATGTCATATCGAACCAAGTGCAGAATCATGGTTATCCGACAAAGCAAAACTATGACTACAGATAACAGCAATCATGAGAATTACCTTAGGTTATTAAAGACCCCGGAGCACCAATGCTCCTATCTGCCAAATCTATCGACACAGACCTTATTCATCGACCCTGTGGCTGAAAAAAGTACCTGGTTATACCAATCTCTGCTAGACCTTGGGTTCCGTCGTAGCGGTAGAGATATCTACCGCCCTGATTGTCCTGGCTGCAAGGCCTGTATCCCTGTGCGTATCCCGGTTGCCAGGTTCTCTCCCAGACGTAGCCAACGCAGAGTCTGGGAACGACACCAAGCCGGTCTAAGCATAAAAATAGCTCCCGCAAGATTCATTCGAGAACACTTTGAACTATATACAAAATATATGAACTCCAGGCATCCAGATGGTGATATGGCAAATCCTACCGAGGATGAATACCGTAGATTTCTTATCACTCCATGGTGTGATACCGCATTTGTGGAATTTTATAGTGATGACAAGCTGTTTTCAGTAGCGGTAATAGATTTACTACCATATGGAATCTCTGCGGTGTATACCTTCTTCGACCCGGAAATGTCCCACCTTAGCCCGGGAGTCCTGGCGATACTATGGCAAATCAATGAGGCCGAACGGCTTGGTCTGCCCTGGTTGTACCTGGGCTACTGGGTTCCAGGCTGCCAAAAAATGCAGTACAAACAAGATTATAGGCCAATTCAAGTCTATAGCGAGGAGATCTGGAAGGAGTTTTCTGCTACCGAAAAGATAACAATACCGGAATTAGTTGGATAAAGCTGGATTTGACCACAGTAGCTTGTGTTATACTCCCGCCGCTAATTGCATAACCAGATTTTTATTTTTAGGACAACGAATGGCAAAAGAAGATTTTATCGAAATGGAAGGGACAGTGGTTGAAACCCTCCCCAACACCATGTTCCGTGTAGAACTGGAAAATGGTCATGTTGTGACTGCACACATCTCCGGAAAGATGCGCAAGCACTATATACGCATTCTTACCGGTGACACTGTCACCGTGCAGCTTACACCATATGATCTGAGTAAAGGGCGTATTACCTATCGCGCCCGTTAGTAGATGTTTTTGCCTCTTGGCAAAAACTAATGAACGATGTGATCCTCCAGTTCGAACTTCAGCTCTTTGTCAGCGACAAAGACACGGACTAGACCGCCCTCAGATAACGATCCAAACAGCAGCTCTTCAGCCAATGGCTTGCTGATCTTTTCCCTTATCAGACGTTCCATTGGGCGTGCCCCCATCATCTCGTTATAGCCATGTTCCGCCAGCCACTCTTTGGCCTCTGGCTCAACAGCCAAAGTCACCTTCTTCTGAGCCATCTTCCCTTCCAGGTCAAAGATAAATTTATCCACAACATGATGGATTATTTCAGGTGACAGGGAATCGAACTGGATAACGGCATCCAGTCTGTTCCTGAACTCTGGGGTAAAGGTCTTCTTGATCGCCTCCATACCATCGCTGCTATGATCCTGGGTAGTAAAACCTATGGATGCCCTACCCATCTCCACAGCTCCGGCATTACTGGTCATTACCAGCACTACATTGCGAAAATCTGCTTTACGGCCATTGTTATCGGTCAAAGTTCCATGATCCATGATCTGAAGCAGCAGATTAAATACATCAGGATGGGCCTTTTCGATCTCATCCAGCAACAGTACTGCATGTGGGTGCTTGTTTACCTCTTCGGTTAGCAGGCCGCCCTGATCATAGCCAACATAACCCGGTGGTGCACCAATAAGCCTGGAGACCGTATGCCGCTCCATATACTCAGACATGTCGAAACGTATCAGCTTAATACCAAGTATTAACGCCAGTTGCCTAGTAACCTCAGTCTTGCCAACCCCAGTGGGGCCGGTGAATAGGAAAGAACCTACGGGTTTCTGATCACCACCCAAACCGGTTCTGCTCATACGCATGGCTGCAGTGAGTGTATCTATGGCTTTATCCTGGCCAAATACCACCATCTTGAGATCACGGTCCAGGGTGCGGAGGGCCTCCACATCTGAAGCAGATACGCTTTGTGGCGGGATACGCGCCATCTTGGCCACGATGTTTTCGATATCCTTTACATCAATGAGTTCCTGACGCTTGCCCTCTGGTTGCAGTTGAATACTGGCACCAGCCTCATCTATAACATCAATCGCCTTATCGGGCAGATGGCGATCATTGATATAGCGGCTGGACAGCTCAGCAGCCGCCTTAAGGGCCTCAGATGTATAATTTACCTTGTGGTGAGACTCGAACCTTGACTTTAACCCTTCAAGAATCTCTACAGTCTCTTCCTCGGTAGGTTCAGTAATATCTATTTTCTGAAAACGTCTTGCCAGGGCACGGTCTTTCTCGAATATACCCCTGAACTCCTGGTAAGTGGTCGAACCTATGCAACGCAGATCCCTGGTGGCAAGAACCGGCTTAATCAGGTTTGAGGCGTCCATTACACCTCCGGAGGCAGAACCAGCGCCAATCACTGTGTGAATCTCATCTATAAACAGGATTGCCTCCGGCTCATCTTTAAGTTGAGCCAGAACCGCCTTTAGGCGCTTTTCAAAGTCACCGCGATACTTGGTTCCTGCAATCAAACTGCCAAGGTCAAGAGAGTAGATTGTGCAATTTGCCAGCACCTCAGGTACCTTGTTATCCGTTATCAATTTAGCCAGACCCTCGGCGATAGCGGTCTTTCCTACTCCCGCCTCACCCACAAGCAAAGGGTTATTTTTACGTCTGCGGCACAGTATCTGAACAACCCGTTCAACCTCATCATCGCGCCCAATAAGCGGATCTATCTTACCTGACAGTGCAAGTTCATTCAGATTGGTGGTGAATTCATCTAAAGGTGACTGCGTCTGAGTAGTGGACTCCAGATCTTCATCCACATCTCGTTGTACGGAGTCAGACCCCAGACTATCACTTGCTCTAACACCATGGGACATGTAGTTGACGGCATCCAGACGGGACATGCCCTGTCTTGCCAACAGGTAGTGGGCCTGGGACTCCTGCTCACCAAAAATGGCCACCAATACATTCGCCCCGGTTACCTCCTTACGACCTGATGACTGCACATGAAACACCGCGCGCTGCAGGACTCTCTGAAAACCTATGGTAGGCTGGATCTCCTGTTCTTCGTCATCAAGCAGTGGGGTGGTTTCATTAATGAATCTATCCACCTCCTCTCTCAACCTGGCCACGTCCATTTTGCAGCCGTTCAAGACCTCAAGCGCAGAACTATTCTCCAGTAGTGCCAACAACAGATGCTCCACTGTCATAAATTCATGTTTTCGTTCCCGCGCCTGGGTAAAGGCGTGGTTCAGAGTAAACTCAAGTTCTTTGCTTAATATCGACATGCTAATATTTTTTCCTACTTAAGGCTGAATAAAGCAAATTGCTACTCCTCTTCCATAGCACACAACAGAGGATGCTGGTTGTTACGTGCATAATCATTGACCTGCTCAACCTTAGTCTCTGCAATATCCCTGGTAAACACCCCACAAACCCCCGCACCTTTAACATGAACATTCATCATTACACGGGTTGCCTGCTCCCTGTTCATCCGAAAAAAAGACTCCAATACCTCCACTACAAAATCCATGGGCGTATAGTCGTCATTTAACAGTATCACCTTATACATCATAGGAGGTTTCAGCTCCGGCTTTAGTTCCTGAACGGCAAGACTGCTATCGTGTTCGCTGTTGCTTTGATCTGACATAATTATGATTTTAGCTGAATTTTAAAGAATATTGGGATGACATTAACTGAATACTAGATGTCTCAAAATAGATATTTATGAATAGCAATTATATAACATATCCTGCCGATTCCCCTAATAGTTAGCGCATTAGTAATTTTTTATATATTCTTATATATCAATCAGTTATACGGACTACTGTCACAAATTAATAAAATTGACTATTTCTTAAAAGCCTAACAATTTGACCATTTTTTTTGTATGGCTATACTGTGATATTACCATCTGTGGGTTGTCACATATGTAATGCCTGCTTTTCATTCAGGTTATTATTCTAGTCGTCTGCAGATATATAACTAGATCACCATAATAATCAGATCGAAAAGCAGTTAGTTTTATTGTTGTGAGGAGGAGCAGGTTAATGGCTACAGGTATAGTAAAGTGGTTCAATAATGCCAAAGGCTACGGTTTTGTAACACCAGATAATGGAGATCAAGATGTATTTGTACATTTTTCCTCCATTAAGATGGAAGGTTATAAAACAGTAAAAGAGGGTCAGAAGGTTCAGTTTGAAGTAAGTGAGGGTCCCAAGGGACTGCATGCTGCAAACGTAATGATGATTAACTAGCTGTCAGATCTATTTTCCCAGCAGTTACCATTATATAAACACCCCCCCGCCAAACCGCATTGGTCACAGTGTGGTTTGGTTTTGCACGTCTCTTTTCCGTGCAGCACAATCAGTGCGTGACACTCTTTAAACAGCTGTACATGCGGTCCCAGTGCTTGCTCGAATCCAGCCCTGATCTCCTCGTACCCCTCATCCCCTTGCAGCATGCCCAGTCGGGAAAAGATGCGCCTGGTGTAGGCATCTACCACAAATACCGGACGTTCCATTGCATAGAGCAGGATATCATCCGCGGTCTCAGCGCCAACACCATTTACCCTGAGCAGCATATCGCGCAGTGTTGTAGTATCCGTCTCCCGCAGGGAGCCCTCGTCACCGTTCTCCGCCAGGAAATTGCATAGATTATGCAGACGATGTGCCTTTAGGTTGTAGTAACCGGATGGACGAATCAGTTCGGCAAGCCTGTCTCTGGATAGAGATAAAATACCCTGCTGATGCAGGACCCCCGCATCTTTTAGATTCGCGATGGCGCGTTCTACATTACTCCAAGTGGTATTCTGAGTGAGGATTGCGCCTACCATCACCTCGAACGGGGTATCTCCTGGCCACCAATCCTGCTTTCCATAGCTGTCCAGGAGCAGATCAAATATCTTTCGCAGTTGTTGACCACTTGGCCTGAATGTCATTAGCGCCGTTTTCTTCCCGCCTGTTTCTTGGGCTTACCAGCAGCCTTGCTTGGTTTTACCTGCTCATCCATGTCTACCATGGCCAGCAATTCAGACAACTCCTTTGGCTCAAGATCACGGTGTTTACCAACGTGCAGACGATCACCCAACATGATGGGGCCGTACCTTACCCGCTTGAGCCGGTTCACCCTGGCACCCACTGCCTCCCACATCCTTCTGACCTCACGGTTACGGCCTTCCATTATTACCACGTGAAACCATCGATTTGCGCCGGTGCCGCCCGACTCAACTATATCTTCAAACCTGGCGGGACCATCCTCCAATTCAACCCCATTCACCAGGGTCTCGAGCATCTCATCTGTTACCTCACCCAGAACCCTGACCGCATACTCTCTCTCCACAGCCTTTGATGGATGCATCAGACGATTCGCCAACTCCCCGTCCGTGGTAAACAACATCAGGCCGCTACTGTTGATATCCAGTCTGCCCACAGCGATCCAGCGTCCAGAAACCTTCAGTTTTGGGAGATTACGAAATGCGGTTGGGCGTCCCTCAGGGTCACTCATAGTGACCACCTCCCCTTCCGGCTTGTTATAGATGATTACCCGACGCTCGATATTACTGATGCGATCAATCCTGACCCTGCGATTACCTATCTGTACCAGGTCTTCTCCCTTTACTCGGTCCCCAAGCTTGGCTACTAAGCCATTGACCTTTACCTTTCCATCCTTGATCCAGCGTTCTATCTCTCTCCTGGAGCCAAGGCCAGCATTGGCTAGAACCTTTTGTAGTCGTTCACCCTGCAGCGCAGCATCATTCACTCTCTTTATCACCTTGTTGCTGGGATTCGAATTCCGGTTCCGATTCCAACTCCGATTCATATTCAAGCTCAGACTCAGCAGTATCTTCATCCGCCGCTACGGAATGGTCTTCGCTTAGATTCAGCTTCACAATCTCAGCTCCCTGCTCATCTTCAGTAGCATCTTCTGCTTGCTCTGCGCCCTCCTGGTCTTCGCCGAAATCAGTGGGTTCTTCCAGGTCCAACTCGCGATTGATCGAGTCCATATCCTTTATTTCTGATAGTGTTGGCAGGTCATCCAAACCCATGAGACCAAAGTAGTTGAGAAACTCCTTGGTAGTGGCCAACAGGGCCGGTCGCCCAGGGACATCTCTATGGCCAACCTCTTTTATCCAGTGGCGTTCCATCAGGGTCTTGATAATATTGCTGCTTACGCTTACACCCCTTACATCTTCAATCTCGCCCCTGGTAATAGGCTGGCGATAGGCGATAAGTGATAGGGTCTCGAGCAGGGCGCGGGAATATTTTGGCGGACGTTCCTCCCACAGCCTGGTTACCCAGGTTGCATACTCAGCACGCACATTAATGCGGAAACCTGCTGCGGTCTCCAATAACTCTATTGGCCTAGCGGCATAATCCTTGCCCAGGGACTCCAGCGCCCGAAGCACATCTGCGCGTTCCGGTCTTTCATCTTCCAGAAACAGTTTCAAAATCCGGTCAATGGGAAGCGGCTTTCCGGCGGCCATTAGGGCGGCCTCAATAATCTCTTTCAACCTGATCTGTGACAGGTTGTTTGCGTTAGTCGCTTCTGTTGCCGTCTCCGTTGGGATAGCGGGTGCCTTACGGAACAGTTTTATCCGGTTCAGAGCGGCCTCGATAATCTCTCTTATAGTCTTGTCTGCCAACTTTTCGTCCTATACAGATAGTTTCATGCTCCGGCAGTGGCCGGGAGCGGTTATTCCGATGCAGCCTTAACGTGAATTGGTCCGAACGGCTCCACCTGAACCAAAATGATAAGGTTATCTTTTATCAACTCAAGAATGGACAGAAATGTTACAACAACACCCAGCCTGCCCTCTTCTATATCAAACAGTTCCACAAAATCTGTGAAGGTTTCACTGTCCAGAGCACCAAGTACCAGTGACATACGCTCACGCACCGATAGCGGTTCCATCTGTACATGATGACTTGAAAACATGTCTGCCCGGTGCAGAACATCCTTGAGGGCCAACAGCATCTCTCTTAGATCCACATCGGGTTGCTTCTGCTCCAGCTTCTTATGCGGCATCTCAGCCTCGACCTGGAAATGATCACGATCCAGCCGTGGTAACTCATCAAGATCCTCCGCAGCCTGCTTGTATCGTTCATACTCCTGGAGTCGCCGGATTAGCTCTGCCCTGGGATCGTCCTCTTCACTCTCTTCATCCTCCTGGCGTGGCAGCAGCATCTTGGACTTAATCTCTGCCAGCATTGCCGCCATCACCAGATACTCAGCCGCCAGCTCAAGGCGCAACTCCTTCATCAATTCCACATACTCCATGTACTGCTCTGTGATGTGGGCGATGGGTATATCCAGAATATCCAGGTTCTGACGCTTGATCAGATAGATAAGGAGGTCCAGCGGCCCCTCAAAGGCATCCAGAAACACCTCCAAGGCATCGGGTGGAATATAGAGATCCTTAGGCAGGACGGTCCAGGGCGCGCCCTGCACCACCGCAAACGGCATCTCCTCCTGCTCACCTGGATGATGGTGTTCTTCCAATGTTTCTTCGCTGGAACTCATATCTTTCTGTAATCCAATCCCATGGCCTGTCGCACCTCTTCCATAGTCTCCTGGGCCTGATCACGGGCGGCCTCACAGCCCTCAGCAATGATACTGCGAACCAGATCTGGCTGCTCTTCAAATTCACGAGCCCGTTCCTGAATCGGCTTCAGCTCTTCAAGCACGGCGTTGATTACCGGCTGTTTGCAATCGATACAGCCTATGCCGGCAGAACGGCACCCCTCCTGCGCCCACTCTCTGACACTGTCATCAGAATAGACTAGATGAAACTGCCAGACCGGGCATTTATCAGGATCGCCTGGATCATTGCGACGCACCCGGTTGGTGTCTGTAGGCATGGTACGCAGTGCATTCTCCACCACCTCAGGATCATCCCGCAGGGCGATGGTGTTGCCGTATGACTTGGACATCTTCTGTCCGTCCAGACCAGGCATCTTAGAGGCCTTGGTCAGCAGAGGCTGGGGCTCGGCCAGGATCAGGCGGCCACCACCCTCCAGAAATCCGAACAGGCGTTCCCGGTCAGCCACACCTATATTCTGTTGCCCCTCCAGCAATGCCCTAGCCGCCTCTAGCGCCTCCTGATCTCCCTGTTCCTGGTAGGCCTTGCGGTAACGGCTGAAGAGTTTAGCGTTCTTCTTACCCATCTTCTTTACCGCCTGTTCCGCTGCCTCTTCAAAACCTGGCTCGCGTCCGTAGATATGATTGAATCGACGGGCCACTTCACGGGTCAGTTCCACATGGGCCACCTGATCCTCTCCCACCGGCACCATACCTGCCTTGTAGATGAGGATATCAGCGGCCTGGAGCAGTGGATAACCAAGGAATCCATAGGTAGCCAGGTCCCGCTCTTTCAATTTTTCCTGCTGATCCTTATAGCTTGGAACCCTCTCTAGCCAACCCAGGGGGGTGATCATGGACAACAACAGATGCAGTTCCGCATGCTCCGGCACCATAGACTGGATGAACAGCTTGGCCTCACCGTGATTCACACCAGCAGCTAGCCAGTCAATCACCATATCCCACACACTCTGTTGGATGATGGAAGGGTCTTCGTAATGGGTGGTCAGGGCATGCCAGTCGGCAACAAAGAAGAAACACTCATACTCGTGCTGCAGTTCTACCCAGTTTTTCAGGACGCCATGATAGTGCCCAAGGTGTAGCCGCCCGGTGGGACGCATTCCAGAGAGGACTCGAGCATGTTGTGAAGGAACAGTATTCAACTATCTTTCCTCATTAATTAAGCAAACAGTATTGTGATAACCCGCCAGACCACATCTGACGCGGGGAGAATCCCAACAGTAAATTCGATTATCGGCCACATAACCCTTCCCAAGACCCCAGTAACCAGTAACAGCACTATAAGCACCATGCCATAAGGTTCAAGCTGGGAATAGCCGATGGCATACTTGGGCGGAAGAAGCGATGCCAGCACCCGACCCCCATCCAGTGGCAGTATTGGCATCAGGTTCAATACCATCAAGACCACGTTTATAAGGACGCCTGCACTGCCCATATACATCAGCGGCACGGCAACCCACTGGGATATGCCTAAAAGTGCAATTCCGATCTTTACCAACAGGGCCCACATCAGCGCCATTATCAGGTTGCTTCCAGGGCCGGCCATGGCCACCAGTCCCATATCACGCTTGGGATTTTTCAGATTTCGCAATGTGACCGGCACTGGCTTGGCCCATCCGAACAGAAACCCAGCAAACAGAAACATGGCCAGGGGTAACAGCACCGTTCCCACCGGGTCAATATGCTTCAATGGGTTCGGGGTGATCCGCCCCAGCATCCTGGCGGTGCCATCCCCTAATCTGTTAGCCATCCAACCATGTGCAGCCTCATGCATGGTTATGGCAAAAAGTACCGGCAGCGCCAGTACGGCTATCTTCTGAATGATATCTAAGTTGCCCATCGGAGGATTATACAGGTCCAATCAAGTTAGCGCAGGAGATATAGCCATCAATCTTCAAATTGCGAGGAATCGCCCTTGCCCTTTCTTGCCACCCAGGGCTGATCATCCTCCATGATCAGCACCGTAGTGGGCTCAAAGCCACAGTGGCCGCCATCTATGATCACATCCACCTCATGGTCCAGGATCTCTCGCATCTCATAGGGATCGGTCATGGGCAGCTCATCACCTGGCAGAATCAGGGTGGAGCTCATTAGCGGCTCGCCCAGTTCAACCAGCAGGAGATGGGCTATGTTGTTTTCCGGCACCCGGATACCAATGGTCTTGCGCTTTGCATTCTGCAGACGCCTGGGAACCTGCTTGGTGGCCTGATGGATAAAGGTATAGGGGCCAGGGGTGAGTGATTTCAGCAGACGATAGTGTTGATTATCCACCCGGGCATAGGTGGCAATCTCGGAGAGATCGCGACAGACCAGGGTGAAGTTGTGCTTCTCATCCAGTCTACGGATACGACGGATACGATCCATTGCTCCCTTATTACCGATCTGACATCCAAGTGCATAGCTGGAATCGGTGGGATATATGATTAGACCGCCCTGACGTATGATCTCCACGGCCTGACGAACCAGCCTTAACTGAGGGTTTTCGGGATGTATTTGGAAAAACTGGGCCATTATGAAAAATAGTGCAGTGCCGGGCTGTAATTGTTGTCTTATAGGGAGGCGGCTAGACCGGGTCGGTTCCAATCATGCCAGATTGGTACCACACCTTCTGGCAGATCCAGCGTCCTACCTATCTCAATCCTGGAATACTCCGGTCCGTGAAAATCGGACCCCGCAGATCCCATCAGTTCAAAATCCATGGCGTGTCTGGCCATGGTGTAGCAATTATCCTTTGTATAGTTGCCGGATACCACCTCTATCGCCTCGCCACCAAGCTCTTTGAACTCTCCGATCAGGTTACGCAGCTTAGTTCTAGTGAAGGGGTATCTGGCTGGGTGGGCAATTACCGCCTGCCCGCCAGCGCCCTTGATCCAGGAGACCACCTCTTCCAGCGTAGCCCAGCTCCCTTGCACATAGCCAGGCTTACCACGCACCAGGTACTTATTGAACACCTTAGACACATCATCCACATAGCCCCTCTGCACCAAAAATCTAGCAAAGTGGGTGCGACTGATCAGACGCCCGTTGCATAGCTCCATAGCGCCCTCATATGCGTCCTTGATCCCATTTTTCTCTAGACGACGCCCCATCTCTATGGCCCGCTGTTGGCGCTGCTCACGCAGTCGTAGTAGCCCCTGCTGCAACTGTTCGCAGCCGGTGTCTACGCCCAGCCCTACCACATGAATCACATAGGGATCCCAGCTCACCGATATCTCTACCCCGGAAACCAGATCTATGCCCAGACGCAGCGCCGCCTGTTCCGCCTCTGCTATCCCCTCTGTTGTATCGTGATCGGTTAGGGCCAAAACAGATACCCCGGCCCCCTGGGCGCGCTTAACCAGTTCCGTTGGAGTTAGGGTGCCATCAGACGCAGTGGAGTGGGTGTGGAGATCGTACCGATACTTCATAAGGCGGGAAACATTTTTAATAACCAAGATATGTATATTATATATAATTGCTAATACTTCTGCTCCCCCCTGGCATAGGTTAATATCATCCACAGTCAAAACTGGCACCGCCACTATTAGCCCAGGACAGAATATAGCCGGGTTAATCAGCGGCACATGGTTGTGGCGCCATTGGAACAAGGCTAATGAAAGACCATAAAAATCAAGCAGGTTCGCATACCTGCGATGGCCTATTTTGTCGCCAAGTTAATAAAGCACCGGAGAATAGATAATGTTATATGCAATTATGGGAACAGATCGTAAAAATAGTCTGGAGGCTAGGCTTGCGGTACGACCACAACACCTGGAACGTGTACAGGCCCTGCAAAATGAAGGACGACTGATACTGGCAGGACCCCATCCCACCATCGACAGCGAAGATCCAGGTACAGCCGGTTTCAGCGGCAGTCTTATCGTTGCGGAGTTTGATGATCTGGAATCAGCCCAGAAATGGGCCGATGATGATCCCTACGCCCGTACTGGTGTTTATACCAATGTGTCAGTTAAACCTTTCAAAAAGGTCCTGCCTTGAGATCTATCTTGTTGTACTAAACCCTATTCGGGGAGAGGTAAACGCGATATATAGTTGGCCACATAGGCGATTTCGTCTGCTCTAAAGCTGTTGATATCATTTAGCATACTGTGATTCACACCACGGCGTTTTCCCTCTTGCATCCATTCGAGTTGGCGCAACAGGTATTTGTAGTGCTGACTATGAATCTTGGGATGTAATTTGCTGGGATCTCCCTTGCCTTTTTTGCCATGACACTGAGCACAGTAGTCTGCGAACATCTTTTTACCCTTCTCAAACTCAAGGGTGCCTTCGGCCCAATCACCCTTACCGTTATCCGGGGTCATCTTCATTTTTTCGATATAGCCTGCAACATCAGCAATGTCATGTTCATCACCTATGGCAGCTGGAAGAGCAAAGGGATACATAGTTGGGTTATCACGATTATGGGAATGAATATCAGATAACTGCTGGATCAAAACAGCGCGGTGCTGTCCAGCTATTTGTGGATATGTACCATCTTTCAAACCCCATCCTTCTTGTAGATGACATGAGGCGCAGATCTCATACACCTCGCGTCCATTTTCCAGGTCTGGTTTTAACGCCATGGCCTTGTCGTATATCTCTTCGGCACTCTTTGAACCAGCAAAGTTGGAGCAACTGATGGCCAAACCAGTAGCTATAACCAACGCCTTTACTATGTCCAATCTAGACATTTTACAATCCCCACTGCAATGTATTACGTAGTAAGCCTACTGAATTAAAAAAGTTAAGACGCCTTGAGCAATAGTCTTTATTTACCTAGTCATCATCTATCTTGCCGGATGACGGTTTAGCGATATCCACAATAGGCACCACCTTTGGCTCCGACTGCTGATCCACATAGTATGGTCTATCCACGGCATCGCCTGCTGCGTCCGCCAGCTCCCGCTCCCGCAAGGCAATAAGCTTAAGGCAGTCGCGTACACCTTCCGTAGTATGTTCAGACAGGGGTGACGGCCTGCCTGGGGCTGGGGTGACATCACGTATAACAGAGGTGAGCACCTTACGCATCACCATTAAAATCTCTCTCTCTTTTGATTCCATAACCGATCCTGAACTGTTAAATACTGAACCATTCTACCTGCTTTTTACAACAACTGTTTAGTGTACTGGTGTGTTGACAGCGTTCACTGTGGCCAGCAGGTCTTTGAGCCCATTCTCATCAATGATGGTAATCCCCAACTGTTGCGCCTTGGCCAGTTTTGAACCGGCATCACTGCCTGCCAGCAGATAGTCGGTCTTTTTGGATACGCTGCCAGCAACCTTGGCGCCCATTGATATGAGTTCATCCTTGATCTCAGAGCGAGGGCGACTCAAACTGCCGGTTAACACGAAGCTCTTGCCAGCCAGGATTTGGGTGTCTGCCGCTGGCGCCCCAACCTCATCCCAGTGCACACCAGCATCCAGTAATTTCTGGATCACCTCAAGATTGTGGGGCTGGTGGAAGAAGGTAACTATATGCTCTGCCATGATTGGGCCTATGCCCTCAATGAGACTAAGCTCTTCTCTGTTGGCCTGCTTGAGCATCTCTAACTCCCGGAAGTGAGCAGCAAGGGCAGAGGCTGTTACCTCTCCCACTTCACGGATACCAAGGGCATAAAGAAAGCGTGCCAACGTGGTGTGTTTGCTCTTATCCAGGGCTTGTATAAGATTTTTAGACGACCTGTCCCCCATACGTTCAAGCCCTGCATATTGGGCGTGGGTCAGGTGGTAGATATCTGCCAGGTCATGCACCATTCCCTGATCCACAATCGCCTCCACCAGCTTATCCCCCAGCCCTTCGATATCCATAGCGCGGCGAGATGCAAAATGTTTAATCGCCTCCTTGCGCTGGGCCGAACAGAATAGTCCGCCACTGCAGCGGGCCACGGCCTCACCTTCTGGTTTGGTCACGTCTGATCCGCACTCTGGACATTGTGCTGGCAACTCTATCGGCTCTGCCCCGTCTTCTCGTCGTTCCAGCAACACCCGCACCACCTCCGGAATAACATCCCCGGCCCGGCGTACGAATACCGTGTCCCCAACCCTTACATCCTTCTTCTTTACTTCGTCCATATTGTGCAGGGTGGCATTGCTGACAGTGACACCGCCCACGAATACCGGCTTTAGCCTTGCCACCGGGGTGATGGCGCCAGTTCGTCCCACCTGAAACTCAATGGATTCCACTGTGGTCAGCTCCTCCTGGGCAGGAAACTTTCTGGCAATGGCCCAACGTGGGCTGCGGGCCACAAATCCCAGTTGCTCCTGATCCACCAGGCTGTCCACCTTGAACACCACCCCATCGATATCATATTCCAGGCTGTCGCGACGCTGGGCAATCTTATCGAAATAGTCCTTACACTGCTTTATTCCAACCAGGGTCTTGAGTTCCGGCGATGTGCGCAGCCCCCATTGGGATAACATGGCAATACCTGCACTATGGGTATCAGCCAGGGGCCCACCTGCTATCTCGCCAAAGCCGTAGCAGAACATGTCTAGGGGACGGGTTGCTGTGATCTGTGGATCCAGCTGGCGCAGACTTCCGGCTGCAGCATTGCGCGGATTAACGAACTCCTTCTCTCCCTTGTGGCGAGCAAGCTGGTTGAAGCGGTTAAAACCATCCTTGGGCATAAACACCTCGCCTCGCACCTCAAGTACATCCGGCCAGCCCTCACCCAACAGCCGCAGTGGTACCGACTGGATGGTGCGCAGGTTATGAGTTACGTCCTCACCCTGGCTGCCATCGCCACGGGTAGCCGCCTGCACTAGCAGACCGGATTCATAGCGCAGACTTACTGCCAGACCATCCAGCTTGGGTTCTGCACAGTAGGTGATCTCTTTATCTGTTCCCAGACGCTCCTTTACCCGACGTTCAAAATTTTCAAACTCTTCATCGGTAAATGCGTTATCCAGGGAGAGCATGGGCAGACTATGCCTTACCTCGGCAAAGGACTTAAGGGGCTTGGCCCCAACCCTTTGAGTGGGAGAGTCGGGAGTAATCAGTTGCGGATTTTTTGCTTCAAGATCCTGTAGCTCCCGCAACAGGCGGTCATATTCGCTATCGGGGATATGGGGCTCGTCCAGCACATAGTAGAGATAGTTATGCTGGTTTATCTCATCTCTTAGTTGCTGGATACGTTCCTGTTCGGGATACGCTTTATTCATCGCCTACTACGTGCCAGTTGAAGCTGGCGGTGGTATTCCTGAATATCTTCACGCATGTGACTTATGGTCTGTTTGGTCAGTGCGCTGTGGGTTTCATCACGCAACTCACCTTCCAATAGGTTTGCCAGCTGTTCAGCCGTATAGAGCATATCTGCAAAGATGGTAAGACCATCCTTTGGCCCAGGTAGTTGGGCGAACAGGGTCAGACCGGGTGTAGAAAAATCATCCATTTCATCCATGGGAAAGGTTCCAGGCTCCACCATGCTGGTCATGCTGTAAACTGCCTGCTGGCTTCCCGGATCATCTCCAAAATAGTGAAAGATATCCATATCTCCCGGCTCCAAGCCTACTTCATGGGCTACGCTAAGGATATCGTCCCCATAAAACAGGCCTTCATGGGGTACAATATTCAGCTGAATTATCTTGGTTGGTAGATCTGGGCCATCTATCTGGGAACCTGCTTTACGCATTTCCCTGGTCAGGAAGGAGATAGACATCTGCTCCTTTGGCATCTCCGATTCTCTCTCTGAGCTAAACTCAGGTTCATACCGGTGATCTTCATGGATGATCTCTTCCAGCTGCTCCAGCTCACTACTTATGGTGTGATCCATCCCATTAGGAACAGTATCCTCATCTTCTTCCTGATATAGCTCTTGGGAATCACTATATTCCTGATCATCATCCAGCTCTGCGTCCGGTTCGTAAAGTCGATCCCAGCGCGGTTCAACATGACCTGAGTCTGGATAATCCATATCTTCATCCTGAGGTTGTCTTCCCCAGTTTCTGGCAGGCTCATTATTAATGCTGCGCTTATAGCGATCAGCCGCATAGATACCAAATATCACTGCTGCCCCGACCAAGAACAAGATTAGACGTAGGATGTCTGCTTCCATATATCTGTTTTCCCAGCCTCTCTGCCGTATGCCTGTTAAACAATTGTCAGGCCAAGCATACCACGGTGAATATTTTTGTTAAGAGTGATGATTAGTGGTTTCTAGAACTGGGTCCAAATATTTCATATTACTGAATCACTAACTGGCAGCCATCATGGCAGCCTCATCCAGATCAACTGATACCAACCTGGATACGCCTGCCTCATGCATGGTCACGCCAGTAAGGTGCTTGGCGATCTCCATGGTGATCTTATTATGGGTGATGAATATAAACTGCACCTGATCAGACATCGACTTTACCATATTGCAAAAACGCCCAACATTGGCATCATCCAGCGGGGCATCCACCTCATCCAGCATACAAAACGGGGATGGGTTTAGGCTGAATATAGCGAAAACCAGCGCAACCGCAGTAAGGGCCTTTTCGCCACCTGAGAGCATGTGGATACTGGAGTTGCGTTTGCCTGGAGGGCGGGCCATTACAGTTACCCCAGTATCCAACAGATCTTCACCAGTCAGTTGCAGGTAGGCGTGACCTCCTCCAAATAGGATGGGGAACTTCTCCTGCAGACCTATGTTTACCTTATCGAAGGTCTCTTTAAATCTGGTGCGAGTCTCCCGGTCGATCTTGCGTATGGCATTTTCCAATGTATCCAGTGATTTGCTCACATCATCGTGTTGTGAATCCAGATACTCCTTACGCTCAGACTGTTCCTGATACTCGTCGATTGCTGCCAGGTTTATCGGACCCAGGCGACGAATACGCAGATCCATCTTTTCCAGATCCTCTTCCCACTTCTGTTGGGTCGCATCATCAGCAAGGTTATTGATCAGATCTTCACGCTCAAAGCCGGACTCATTGATCTGTTCATCGAGGGTTTTGAATCGAATCAATATCTCTTGATGCTGTAGTCTGCCCTGTTCCAGAACATCCCTCTCCTGCTGTACCTTCTGCTCTGCCTCTCCACGCTCCTGCTCATGTTTACGTAAGGCATTATCAATCACCTCTAGTTTATTACGAGCAGCCTTCATTTCTGTTTCGATTCCGACCCGCAATTCAAGCTGACGCTCCAGATCTTTGCTATTCTGTTCCTGTGGCGACTGACTCTCTTTTATCGATGTCTGCAGTTCATCCTTGCGACTTGAGAGTTTGCTTATCTGGCTCTGCACACGTTCCAGATTCTGCTCCAGTGACTCCTGAGAAGAGCGCATCGACTCAATGCGTAGCGCTATTGCGTGAGCCTTGCTGCGCAGATCAATTGCTTCCTCTCTGATATCGGTGTGCTGTGTACGCAAGCCATCTCTACGTTTAATCAGCTGCTCGCGTTTCTCGGTTAGAGACTCCATCTCAGCCAGGGCGGTCTGTAGCTTGGAACGGGCCTGGACCACCTGCTCTCTCTCCTCATGTTGCAAATCATGCAACTCTTGAATCTCCCTGGAGATATTTTCATTGCGGCTCTTCTGCTGCTCTATCCTAGCCATGTGACCACTCAGCTTAGAGCGAATATCAGACAGTTCGACATTAATCCGGTTCAACACTCCTTGTACCTGCTCACGGCCCTGTTCTGCCTCAAGTAGCTTATTTCTGCCTTCCTCTATAGCCCTACTTAACTCATCACTCCTGGCCTGGAGCTTACCTCTCCTCTCGCCAAGTTCACGAATCTCTTGCTCACGTTCCAATACCCCAGAGGTCTCTTCTGTCTCCCGATTGAGGCGCAGCCAGTTGCGACCAACCCATATGCCACTTCTGGTAATGGCAGACTCACCAGCACCGAGTGAACCTCGCATTGCCATGGCCTGTGGCAGATCTTCCGCAACCTTTACCCCGGAAAGCAGTGGGCCCAAATCCCAGGGCGCCTTGATCTTTTGACTTAAAGAGTTATCAGCATGGGTAGAGCTGTCGTTGTTTGAGCTGGTATCGAAGAGAGTGAGGGACCCATTCTCCAGCGCCTCTAAGTCCGAGGCGAAACTATCTACCCCGTCACTGCAGATCGCCTGCAGATGAAACCCTAGCACCATCTCCACGGCCTGTTGCCAACCACCCTCAACCTCTATCTTCTCTGCCAGCCTGGAGGCCTGACCAAGTTGATGTCTCTCCAGCCATTGGGCTGTCTCTTCCCCACGTTTACCCAGTGCGGCCTCCTGTAGAGTCTCCAGTGAAGCTAGGCGACCGGTCACCTTCTGCAGTTCGGCCAGGAGCTCGTTCTGATCCTGTTGTTGGCTTGTATTGTTTTGGCGAATGGCAGTTATCTGCTCAGCAGATTGATCTAGCTGACCTTGAAGATCAGTTACCTGATTAAGACACTGCTGCTCTTGCTGCTGGAACCCGGCTATCTCCTGGTCCTGACCCTGTCCTTTTAGTAGATTGAGTTCAGACTCAAGACGCTGCAGACGAACCTGATGATTCTTCTCCTGCTGCTCCAACTGGTTGATTCGCGTCCTCTCCACCTGCGCTGCCTGGGCGGGTTCAGCGGCATGTCGATTAAACTCGTCCCACTCATTCTGCCAGACTATAAGCTCCTGCTCTGCCTGGGCCAGCTTCTCTGCTGCACCCTGCTCCAGCTTGCGTGCCTCCTGAAGATGGGGATCCTCTTCATCCAAAATCCTCTTGATCTCTTTCAGTCGCTCACTGTCATGTTGCTGGTGATCCACAGACTCCTGCCAAGCCTGCTCAGTCTGCTCCAAATCAAGCTGCTGTTGTTGCCGCACCTCGTCGTTATATTTGATGGCCTGTTCCAGCCTGGCAATCTCTGCGCCAATTGCGTAGTACCTGCCCTGAATCGTATTAAACTCGTCATTGGCCTCGGTATGCTGCTCACGTTCCTGCTCAATCTCCGCCTCAAAATGGCGTTGTTTGGCTAGGGCAGCCTCCATAGCAGTAGTCTGTTCCTGCAGTTTTACATCTCTATTCTTTAGCTCTATACCCAACTCTTGCCAGCGCAGGGTCAAAAGCTCGGCCTTCATCCTACGTTCCTGCTGTTTCAGTACTTTGTATCTTTCAGCAGTTGCGGACTGTCTTTTCAAACGTTGAAGTTGTTTCCCAACTTCTTCTCTTAAGTCATCGAGTCTACTAAGATTTTCTCTTGTTCTTTTTATGCGATTCTCAGTTTCACGGCGGCGTTCTTTATATTTCGAGATACCGGCAGCCTCTTCCAAGAAAGAGCGCAGATCCTCCGGTTTAGCCTCGATCAAGCGGGAAATCATGCCCTGTTCAATTATGGAATAACTGCGTGGCCCCAGACCGGTCCCCAGAAACAGGTCTGTGATATCACGGCGGCGACAACGCACCCCATTCATCAAGTAGTTGGACTGGCCATCTCGATGCAACTGGCGCTTTACAGATATCTGGCTGTATTTGGCATACTGACCACCTGCACCGCCATCACTGTTATCAAATATCAGCTCTATACTGGCAGAACCCACAGGTTTTCTGGAGGATGAACCATTAAATATGACATCAGCCATGGATTCGCCACGCAGCATCTTGGCAGAGCTTTCGCCCATCACCCAGCGTACAGCATCGATGATATTTGATTTTCCACAACCATTTGGCCCCACAACACAGAACAGATTACTTGGGATATTTACTGTGGTTGGGTCTACAAAGGACTTGAATCCTGCTAGTTTTATCTTTTCCAATCGCATGGGCGCTTAAGATACAGTTTGATGCTGCTCCATACAAGCATCTTATGAAAGATAATTTACATTAAGTTAATCGCTTAACTTATTGTATATTTAGACATAATACTTATTTTGACTAATATCTATACGTTAAAAATCAAATCTAGTTCCGCTCCAGATACAATAGCTGAAATATATCTCATCAAATGAAAAACCATACTCAATCTATAGATGGAGTAGTTGCCGCTTGTTACGTATAATCGGCAACCAATTTTACACAAACAGCTGACTCTATAAACATGCCAACCAAACCCACAAAAGATCTGGAGGTTTTTGAAAATCCCCAGCAGAAAAATGATTACACCATCAAGATCCAGGTGCCGGAATTTACCTGTCTCTGCCCAAAGACCGGACAGCCGGATTTTGCCGAGCTGACGCTTGAGTATATCCCTGACAAGTTGTGTGTCGAACTGAAATCACTCAAAATGTACACTTGGTCATTTCGTGATGAAGGGGCATTTCACGAGGACGTCACCAACAAGATCCACCAAGACCTGATTAATGCAACCAAGCCTAGATTCATGCGCCTGACGGCAATATTTAACGTGCGAGGCGGCATCTACACCACAGTGGTGGTCGAGCACCGAGCCGACGGCTGGGAACCTCCAGTGCCGGTAACCCTGCCATAACCACATCTAGCGGAAACCAAAAAAATAGAGCATGGATAAGAAAATATGTTTAAGCTTGATGATATAAAAATAGCTGTTATCGGCCTGGGCTATGTGGGTCTGCCACTGGCGGTGGAGTTTGGAAAAAAAATCCCAACTGTTGGCTTTGATATCAACAAGACACGTATTGATGAGCTGTTAAGTGGAAAAGACTCAACCCTGGAGGTTGAGCCGGAAGAGTTATCACAGGCGCTAAAACTTACCTTTACCGATCAAACTAGCCAGCTTGAGGATTGCAACATCTACATTGTTACGGTCCCTACCCCGATCAATGAGCATAAACAGCCTGATCTAGGTCCAATCATCTCTGCCAGTCATACTATTGGAAAGATACTGAAGAGAGGCGATATCGCCATCTACGAATCAACCGTATTCCCTGGGGCCACAGAAGAGGAGTGCGTACCTATTCTGGAAGCAGAGTCAGGTCTAACATATAACCAAGACTTTTTTGTCGGCTATAGTCCGGAACGGATCAACCCAGGAGATAAGGAACACCGCCTGCCCAATATCCTGAAGGTAACATCTGGCTCTACCCCTGAGGTTGCTGACTTTATCGATGAGCTCTACCGCAGCATCATCACCGCAGGGACCCACAAGGCCAGCAGCATCAAGGTTGCAGAAGCGGCCAAGGTTATCGAAAACACCCAACGCGACTTGAACATTGCCCTGATCAACGAACTAGCCATAATCTTCAATCGCATGGGTATCGATACCCTGGAGGTGCTGGAAGCGGCTGGTAGCAAATGGAATTTCCTCCCCTTCCGCCCGGGACTAGTTGGTGGACACTGCATCGGTGTAGACCCCTACTACCTGACTCACAAGGCTAAGGCCATGGGACACCAACCAGAAGTTATTCTCTCTGGCCGGCGCATAAATGACGG
Source organism: Sedimenticolaceae bacterium (assembly GCA_050291365.1). GTDB lineage: Bacteria > Pseudomonadota > Gammaproteobacteria > Chromatiales > Chromatiaceae > JAAGZL01. The sequence goes on from JBNKJS010000004.1 coordinate 47,581, forward strand.
CATGGGAAAGTACATAGTCGGCATAATCATCAAGATGATGATCCAGAAAGGTCTCTCTGTTGCTGATAGCAATATTCTAATCCTTGGGCTCACCTTCAAGGAAAACTGTAATGACCTGCGCAACACCAAGGTCGCAGATATGATTGCCGAGTTTCAAAGCTACGGAACCAAGGTAGATGTACATGACCCCTGGGCCAATCCTGAAGAGGCGAAAAAGGAGTATGGTTTAGACCTCATCAACGAACCTAAGAGTGGCCACTATGAGGCGATAGTACTCGCCGTAGCACATAATGAATTCAAAGAGCTAGGCGCAGAAAAAATCCGCCAGTTTGGAACAGATAACTCCATCCTATACGATGTAAAACATCTCCTACCCAAAGATATGGTAGATGGGCGTCTTTAAAATATAAATGTTGTTGGAGCATATTCAAGTATGAAGGTATTAATAACGGGAAGCGCTGGCTTCATAGGTTCCGCACTGTCACTGCGTCTACTTGAGCGTGGAGATGAAGTAATCGGCCTAGATTGCCTCAGTGACTATTACGATGTAAATCTCAAAAAGGCGCGCCTTGCCCGTACCATTAGCCACTCAGGTTATACTGATCTACGCATCAATCTGGAAGATCGGCAGGCGGTGGCAGACGCCTTTGCCAAATACAAACCAGATCGCGTAGTCAATCTTGCAGCCCAGGCCGGCGTTAGATACTCCATCGAAAATCCTCAGAGTTATATCGACACCAATCTTGTGGGTTTTGGCAACATCCTCGAAGGGTGCAGGCACAACGATGTGGAACACCTCGTATACGCGTCTAGCAGCTCTGTATACGGTGCCAACACCAACATGCCTTTCTCCGTACATGACAATGTAGATCACCCTTTGAGCCTGTATGCGGCAAGCAAAAAGGCCAATGAACTCATGGCCCACACCTATAGTCACCTGTATCAACTTCCTACAACCGGACTGCGTTTTTTTACAGTGTATGGACCATGGGGTCGCCCTGACATGGCACTGTTTCTGTTCACCAAGAGTATTCTCGCTGGTGAGCCAATCAATGTATTCAACTATGGCAATCACCGCCGTGACTTTACCTATATTGATGACATCGTAGAAGGTGTAATCCGCACCCTGGACAGGGTTGCACAACCCAATCCAGACTGGAGCGGAGAGAGTCCGGACTCCGCCAGCAGTATGGCCCCATATCGCCTCTACAACATCGGCAACAACAACCCGGTTGAACTGAAACACTACATAGCCGTACTGGAAGAGTGCCTGGGAAAAAAGGCGGAACAGAATCTGCTGCCGCTACAGCCAGGAGACGTGCCTGACACCTACGCTAATGTGGAGGCATTGGTGGAAGATACAGGCTACAAACCGGCCACCACCGTAGAAGATGGTGTAGCCAGATTTGTGGAATGGTATAGAGAGTATTACCAAATATAAGCAATAACTAAAACGAAGCCGACCACAAGAGTGGTAGGCTTCTAATTTTCTTAGCTTACCAAACTACTAAGCCTCGACTTCACACTTTTACTCTTCGTCCTTGTTTGCTGCTGCCTTCTTCTTACGGGCAGCCTTAGGATCTGCGATCAGCTCACGATAGATCTCAACCCTATCCCCGGTGCAAAGTATGTGGTCCAACTTGACCGTTTTGCCATAGATTCCAACTTTGGCACTGTCTGGATCAATCTCAGGAAATTTCTCACTTATTTTAGATTGTAGAATAGCTGACTTGATATCCATGCCCTTTTCGCCGGCAATCTTTATAATCATCTGTTCTTCTGGAGTGGCATAAGCCACTTCAACTTCAATCGGTTCTTTCACTACCATATACCTCTTCAGCTCTTTTACAGAATGCATCCACTAATGTGTTTGCAACCTGGTGAAATACCGTCCCAAAGGCGGCGTTTATTAATTTACCCGAAAAATCAAAATCCAATTCCAGTTCCACCTTGCTGGCATCTTCCCGCAGGGCCGTGAACTTCCAGTGACCTCTAAGGTGCTTAAACGGGCCTTCAACCAATTCAATATCCATATATTCACCCGGAACCATCTTGTTACAGGTAGAAAACTTCTGACTTATCCCTATTCTGGTCACCTCCAGCTCAGCACACACCATATCATCAGTGCGTGACATTAGAGTGGTGGAACTACACCAGGGCAGAAACTCAGGATATGATTCTACATCATTTACCAGATCAAACATCTGCCTTGCAGAATACATCACCAGAGCAGATTTTTTGACAACAGCCAATCAATAACTCCTACTGCGTTTAAAAATATAATAACCACCGCGACCGGCGTAATATAAACGATTAACAGCCGCCATGTCTTATATATGAAGCCATCCCCCATATTAAACTCATCCACGGACGAACCTCTGGTCATACATCTTCCTGCGAATATCGCGATTAGAAGACCACCCAGAGGCAACATTATATTGGCCGTGAGATAATCCAGTATGTCGAAGAAGGTCTTGCCAAACAACTGGAAGCTCTCTCCAGACCAGATATTGAATGAGAATACGGTACCTAGTCCCAGAAACCATACTGACAGACCAACCCAGATAGATGCCCTGATCCTGCTGATACTCCTGTTTTCCACCAACCATGCAACCGCTGGTTCAATAAGGGAGATTCCAGAGGTCCAGGCGGCAAATACCAGTAAAATAAAGAACAGGGTGCCGAAAATAGCACCTCCTGGCATGGCCCCAAAGGCGATCGGCAGGGTCTGAAATATAAGCCCCGGTCCGGATCCTGGCTCCAGACCATTAGCAAACACAATCGGAAAGATGGCCATGCCAGCCAACAAAGCTACAACGGTATCCAGCAGTGCAATCATCAACGCAGAGCCGGTAATGGAGCTGTTATGCGGCATGTATGAGCCATAAACCATTATTGCACCCATACCCAGGCTGAGGGTGAAGAATGCGTGCCCCATTGCTACCAGCATTGGTCCTCCGCTGAAGGAGCAGTTCTCTACACCTTCCAGAAGCTCGCACTGGTAGAACACCTTGCTGTAATCAGGAGTGAATAGAAAATCCAGTCCTTGCTGAAATGCGCCAGTGTTATAGGCATAGCCTAGCAATACTAGAAGCAGAATAAACAGGGCCGGCATGAGGATGCGCACCGCCTTTTCCAGGCCGTGCCGCACTCCCCTGGCCACTACCACCATACACATCACCATAAACAGGGTGTGCCAAGCCAAAAGACGTTCTGGATCACCTACCAATGCGCCAAAAATACTCTGCACCCCATCTGCAGTGGCCCCATTAAATATACCCGCTGCGCTGCGAACCACATATGAGAGGGCCCAACCTGCAATCACGCTATAGTATGAGAGGATCAGAAAGCCGGCCAATACCCCTCCCCACCCAAGAAAAACCCATCTCTTGTCGGCACTCTCGGAAGCGGCAAGGGTGCGCATAGTATTGATTGGGCTTTGACGCCCCCTGCGCCCAAGCATGATCTCAGCCATCATGATGGGAACACCCACAATGGCAATACAGGCCAGATAGACCACCACGAAGGCGCCGCCTCCATTCTCACCAGTGATATAGGGGAATTTCCAGATATTACCCAAACCAACCGCAGAGCCGGTTGCAGCTAGAATAAACATCAGGCGATTTGACCACTGGCCATGGATGGAGGTGTGTTCTGTCATATTGTTTTTCCTATGATCTTTTTCCCAGGTCGCTCTGTATGGTCAGGTAAGCTCTCAGTGAATAAAGACCCAGATACACTTGTACAATTTGTACCTGTATTCTCAATTAAAATCAGCCACAGGACAAGGTTGAAACTTTTTTGGCCCTATACACTGGTTTATGGCTCAAAAGCCCGTAAAATGCCCGCCATGGCGAAAAAACCTAAAAATAAGGCAGGCAACGGGGGCAGTACCATAGCTCTCAACAAAAAGGCCAAGCATGAGTATTTCATACAGGAACGGTATGAGACAGGAGTAGTCCTGCAAGGATGGGAAGTAAAAAGCCTGCGAGAAGGCAGGCTACAACTGATGGAGAGCTACGTCACTATCAAAGATGGAGAAGCATTCCTGTTTGGGGCCCATATTACCCCACTGCCCACTGCCTCTAAACATATTAGCTCAGACCCAGTGCGTACTCGCAAACTGCTCATGCACCGCAGAGAGCTGGATAAACTTATTGGTTTAGTGGAACGCCGTGGATTCACCCTGGTGCCACTAGCCATGTATTGGAAAAAAGGCATGGCCAAGCTAGAGATCGGATTGGCCAAAGGCAAGAAAATGCATGACAAGCGAGCCACAGATAAAGAGCGCGACTGGCAACGTGACAAACAGCGCATCTTGAAAGGCAGCTAAACCTGACATCTCTTTAGCCAAAATTATAATTACCTTAATAATCAATCTGTTATTACCACCTTCACCCACAAACGAAGTAACCAGTCACTCTCAATCCAGCGAAAAACCGTTCACTGTTCTACACTTCATAATGTATCGAGTAGATAAACCAAATTAGGTTTAGGGAGAGTTCAATGAGCAGATTAAAATCACTATATATCGGCGCAATATCTGCGATCCTGGTTATGGGTTTTTCAGCTGGCAGTGTCAGCGCCCAGCAGGAATATGGAGACAGGCAAGTCGGCATTGAGGCATCTTCTTACGATGATGGATCATATGTAAAAGTAGGCCGGAAAGGGAGAAGGAATACAGCTATAGCGCTTGGGGCCATAGTTCTCGGCACCATGCTGTATAACCAAAATCAGAGACGTAATAATTATCGTAATAATTATCGCGGTAATTATAGCGGAAACGCACATATAAACTGGTGTTACAACAGATATCGCTCTTATCGTGCCTATGACAACACCTTTCAACCATACCATGGTCCAAGGCGTCAGTGCATATCGCCTTACTATTAATTGGGCAATGCTATAAGCTGCTGTTAAGGCCTGCTTAATGCGGGCCTTTTTTTCGTAAACCTATAAGACCCAACATAGCTGAACCAAACAGCCAAAACGCCGTGGGTAGAGGGACTGTGTGAATTTGAAGCGTCCAACTGGAATCTCCATCCCGCCCAGGGGTACCAAGATCACCCAGACCATAGCTGCTTATACTCGAGGTGTAATCTGAATTATCCAACGGAAAACCGACCATCCCTGACAACTCCTGGCTCTTACCCTCCACCACAAAACCTTTGGAGTATTCCAACCTGACAATCTCTGTACCAGAATTGGATATGATTATCTCGTCTTCATCGTTAGACAACAGAAAGTTGGTGTATACATAGTCAGCTGAGTAACCACCGTTTATGGCTTGATCGCCGTTCCTCCCCAACACCAGATAACCAAATGGGTCGATAATCAATGGACCACCACTGTTGATAACATGCAGATCGGAACCATTATCAGAGAGAGTTAGGCCATCCAGATTAAGACTATTACCGGTAAGATTGTGTAGTTCAAACCACTCACCATTCTTATCTAAAACGGTACTTGGGTTGGACATAACTTCAGTGATAATTAAATCACCAGGCGCAATAGATGCAGCAGAGACAAATGGTGAAATTATAAGAAAGGGAAAAGCAAGAACTAACAAACGAATGGTATTCATACCAACTCCTCCATGAATTTTAATTAAGTCACCAATCCCGGTGACAACTAGCTAGTAAAACAACAAGCGGTGTTAACTGCCTTTTCTAGACCCTATTATTTACCAGGTCTTTTTTGGAAACAAGCCCACTGCTGTCCCATTAACAGTGAGTCTACCAGTTGTAATGCTATGCTTGTTACGCATAAAACAATACTCTGTGATCAGATAGACATAAAAACCCAAAACAGCGATCCCTTCTCCCCAGTGGGGAGAGGGAGTAAGTGGGACTGCAGTGACACAAGCCCTATACAGAATCAATCTCAGATACAATATCCCGCAGCGCCTGCATTGGATCAGCTGCCTTAGTAATGGGCCTGCCTACCACTAAGAAATCCGAACCAGCGCCTATGGCATCGGCTGGAGTCATCACTCTGGTCTGATCATCTTGCACAGATGAAGACGGTCTGACACCTGGTGTTACCAAACGAAAATTAGCGCTGACAAGAGGCCTGACCTCTTTTGCCTCCAAAGGCGAACATACTATTCCATCCATACCGGAGGCGTCTGCCAGTTTGGCCAGTCTTATTACATTCTCCGCCGGAGTTCCAGGGTAGCCTATCTCGCCTATATCTTGCTGCCCAAGGCTGGTCAGTATTGTTACCGCAACCAGTAACGGCGATTTCGGCAGCTGTTGCAGTCTCTCCCTGGCAGCCTCCATCATCCTGCTACCACCGGAGGCATGAACATTGGTCATCCAGACACCAAGATCAGCAACTGCGGCACACGCAGCGGCTACCGTGTTGGGGATATCGTGAAATTTAAGATCCAGAAAGACATCAAAACCTTTTGCAACCAACTGTTCCACAAACGGTGGACCAAATCTGGTAAACATCTCTTTGCCCACCTTTAGACGGCAAAGCTTTGGATCAAGTCCGGAAACCAGTTCCATAGCAGCAGTTGATTCTGGATAATCCAGCGCCACAATTATTCGTGGCCCAAGGTTTTCTAACGTCACTCCCACACTCCCATTATTATCATTTCTAAACTATGGCCTGCACTGGTTGTATGCTGCTCCAACTGTTACAGCCAGGACACTGCCAGTGCATGGTTTTTGCTCTAAAGCCACAAGTAGTACATTTATACCCTGGGTTCTTTTCAACCAATTTCTCCAACAGCGCCTTTAACAACTGTGACATCTCAGCTGTGGTTATAGATTCACTTATAGGATCTAGAGATACTAGTTGGTATAGACCGTCCAGGCTAGGATTATCCTTTAGATGCTCTTTCAGGAACATCGCTGCCGCGTCACTATCCTCATCCTTGATTATCTGGCTTAGCATTATCACCTCGGTCAACCCATTGTTGATCCGAACATACTCTTGTAAAAACTTTCTAAAGGCATCTTTATCCTCAATAGCCTCGTAACACTCCTGCAGAGAAGGAAGTATTATCGATAGGTACACTGGGTTATTCTGCGCAACCTTTTTAAGGGTTTTTATAGCATTTTTATAATTACCCTTTTTCTTATCCATCTCTCCCAAAAGAATGGCTGCCCTTACCGATTCCTTATTACATTCATATGCCCGTTTCAGATACTCAGATGCAAGCTTCGAGTCTGCTGCGGCATGTGCCTCATCTGCCATTTCACAATAGTAGTGAGACCTCTGATTATTCAGTCGTTCCCCGGTTATGGACTCCAACTTACTGGAGATTTGTAGTGATTTGTTCCACTCTTTCTCCTTTTCATATATCAGCAGCAGGTTGGCCAGTGCCTGTTCTTTGTGTAGATTGGACTCAGTAAGCTCCTGAAACAGGCTCTCGGCCCGATCATACAGACCTGCACGCAAATAGTCCTGACCCAACTCTAACAGCGCCTGCGCCCTATGCTCCGGTTGCAGGGTTGGCCTGGCAATCAGATTTTGGTGAATACGTATCGCCCTATCCACTTCCCCTCGACGCCGAAACAGGTTGCCCAAGGCCAGATGTGTCTCCACTGTCTCACTGTCCACCTCCAGCATCTGGATAAATACATCAATGGCCTTATCCGGCTGTTCATTCAGGAGGAAGTTAAGCCCCTTGAAATAGTCAATGTTACGACTGGTATAGAACTGTTTTCCTTTGCCATAACTACGCTTTGCAGCCATCCAGCCAGATGCGGCAGCAACAGGTAGAAGGAGAAGCAGGAGTTCCATCATGGAAAATATCACTCCTTGAGAGGAATGGCCCTTAGGTTTTCAACCTCTTCGGTGACGACCTTGGCTTTACGACGTAGAGAGGAGTTCTCTCGTTTGAGCCTAAGAATTGTAACGGTTGCTGATAACATGCCGATAATCGCTCCTACTATCAGGGTTATTATCAATAGAAGAGAAAGCGGCATATCCTGGGATCCAAAGTAGTATCCTAGGGTAACAGTGTCGCTATTATTCAGCGCGAAGATTGCGCCAATTACTACCAGTACAGCCAAAATCAGCAGTCTAATCAAGAGCATGCTTCTCTCTCCATAGTTTCATCATACAGACGCTATCATACTAGCTGAGTATCAAGCACTGCTAGAGCTTATTTTGAGTTTGGGTGGAATATTAGACCTGCGAAATTAAATTTTCTATATCGCAGGTCTCAGCTTTGGGACACGCTGTAATTTAAACAAACGCTATTTGGCTTGCCAGCCTTATTAGGCATAATCATCCAATAGGCCTGTGCTACGGTAATATCTTGGCTCCTCTTCCTCAATCTGGCTTGTCATATCCTGATCCTGTAGGAACTGCTCCATCTGCTCCCTTTGATCCTGGCTAAACAGGGATGAACGGCCGCTCTGATCAGGAGATTCACGATGGCTAACATCTACATTCACCAGGTGTAAATTACCCTCATTCAGCATCTCTCGCAAACGTGGTATTGCCGCCTCCAATGCCTCTTTTACTACCCCATGCTGGACCAACATATGCACGCTGGTTCGATCATTCTTAACCGAAAGTTGGACCTGAATAGGGCCTAGTTCAGGCGGGTTGATCCGAATAGACGCCCCCTGTATCCCCTTCCCCATCATCCACATGATGCGCTCACCCATTGCCTGGCCCCAGCCCTCTTCGCCCATTGGTGCGGCTACTGCTGGGGGTAGCGGTGAACTGCTATTTACCTGAAGATTGGGCAGTTGCACCAATCCGCTTATGGCAGTGCCAAGGGCAGTAGATTGTGTAACTGAACCCTCAACGCCTGACGAGGTGGGCATAATGAGCTTGGAACCTGCGTCCGATGTCGCCAATTCGGCCTTGGTTGCTACCATCAGTTCCTGAATCTGCTTGGCTAAACCTTCCCCTTTGCTTGAAATCTGAGTGAGCGCCTCGCTTAGGTTGCGTCCAAGATTATCCAGCACCTTATCTGATGCATCACCATTGGTTTTCTGCAGATAGTCGCCAATCTTCAGGGCAGATGCCACAAATGGAGGAGTATTACCGCTATCCAGTTTCAAACCATCCTGCAACCCGGTAAATACCTGGCTAAACTGGGTTAATTCAGGGGGAAATATTGCCGCTAACGGCAAACCATTGCCGGATTCAACCATCTGTTCAATCTGGGAATAAAGCTCCTCCGGCAGGGCCTCTTTTAACTTGGCCATGACATCAGAGAGAAGATTCTCATCAGCCAGGATATCCTTAAAAAGCTTTTTAACATCACCAGTTGCACAATCAGGGGCGGCCACTGCAGTTGTCTGACTAGATAGCTGCAGATCCAGGCTGAAATCTAAAGGAATCGGGCTACTCATATACTAACCTCACATGAAACTGTTTCTCTGGTTAGTAATCTGCAAATCCTATGCCATGGAAAAGGCTATCTCTAGTCACAGAGTCCCTTTTTCAGCCTCCATGTCTCTGTTCCTTTCAGTTCAACAACATCACTGCTAATCAGCTTGACCGTAAAGGTGTCCACATCCTTCAGCACCAGCGTTTCATTAGAGATGCTCCATTCACCAGTTTTGTTGACTAAATCATCATTCCAGTCGTATTTATCACCCGACATAAAGGTGATATTGGCCTTCGCAGCACTGCTGTGGCCATTGGCGACGGTCTCATACAGGCACCAGGTACGTCTCAATTGCTTCGTTAAATCCATTCCCTTGTCTCTCTTCTTTTGCGTAATCGCTTCGACCTTAGCCTTCACTGCTACAGGAACTCTATCCTTGGACTTCGTATCCTTCTTGACTGTCACACTGGGCAGGTTCTGCCGACATTTGAGCATTTCAGACATCAGGGTCATGACGTTGTTCTGTTGAAATGATTTGTCCTTCAAAAAGGGAGCCAGCTGGGACATCAACCCATCCGGACTCTTAATTCCAGACGGTTCGATGTAGGCCATCAATGCCGCTGTGCGTTCTTCGTCACTGGTGTAGCTTTGGGCATAGCATTGCAGACGTGCTATCAACTTCGCAGCCTGCTCATCGGTAAGCTTGTCACCCACAGGTCCCAGGGTATCGGCCGGTTCGGCGCTCTCCAGGGGCAATACGGCCTCACCTTCAACACGGGTAAAGACCATAGGTTTATCACTATTGCCTAAGATGAACTTGTCCGCAGCGACGCAATGAACCCCCAGGCGCAGGACTTCTGGTTTGCCCTCTTTCATTGAGTGGAACTCGAAATGGCTATCGCGCAGTTGCCAGCTCCCTCGCGTCTTCTGCACGCCCATGATATCTACTTCTTGCTGGGCCTGACCGTTCTCAGTCAAAATATAAAGCACATCACCTATGTCGTCCTTCCGCTGCCATCGTCCGACAAAGGCCTTGCGCTGGTCTGTCAGATGGTTGCCACTCAACGGCTTCTCTATCGCTAAGCAGCCTTCTCGAAGGGGATTTTTCAACAATGCCAGCAGGTCCTTTTGCTCACTGTTTTGCAGAATGGATGACAAGCTCTCTCCATAGATCTGGATGTCTGGCTTCAGGCCGGCAACGATCAGCAATTCCAACATGGGCTTGCCATCTTCTTCGTCAAGAACGTCGACATATTGCAGATCATCTTCACCAATCGCACTGATATCTGCGCCATATTGCAGCAGCAATCGCACCAACTCCGGTTTGCTCTTACGAAAAGCCACTTGTAGCGGGGTTCGCTGCTCCTTGGGATCCTTCACATTGGGGTCCAACCCTTGCGCCAACAATATCCTCAGGGTTTCCCATTCGCCACCCTCCAGAGCCTTAAACAGTAATTGAGGATCCTTCGCCTCTGCACCAGCAGCAAGCAGTTTCGGCACCATATGGTACCTATGACTAAGGGAGGTCTCAAAGGCACGCTGTAGCAAATCCTTTGGTGGATTTCGCGCCAGTAGCTTTTCTACAGTAGCAACACTCCCGCCCATAACTGCCAGATCCAGCGTACTTACACCCTTATTATTAGTTACCCAAGGTGACAGCCCCCTATCCAGCAGATCTTCCACCATACCCTCATGCCCAAGCACTGCCACCATGAGTAGGGTTTCCCCATCTTTGTCCGTCTTGTCCAGAGGGATATTCCGCTCCATCAGCATGGCGTAGATCGGACCTGCGTATTTCTTTCTGTTCGACAGGGCGTGAAACAGGACATTGCGCCCTTTGGCATCCACCTTCAATGGATCGGCGCCCAACTCTAGCAAGGTTTTGGTCGTCTCTGGCTTGGACATGGACGCAGCCGTCATCAACATAGTCTCTCCATTTTTGTTGGCCTTGTTTACATCCCCACCCACCTTCACCATACCCGGCAAAAGGGATGGGTGATCCAATGCCGCATGCATCGGAGTTTGGCCATACCTGAGCTCCAACATCGGGTCAGCACCATTCTCCAACAAGTATTCGACCAACGGTCCCTTACCCTCTTGGGCAGCTGCATACAGCATGGTGAAGCCACTCTTAGATATGGTATCGACCGGCAGGCCCGCCTCAACCAGCTCCTTGACCTTTTCCGGCTTGCCGTAATAAATCGCCTCAACAGCTTCAGTTGCTTGTTTGACATGGGTAGCATCAGGTTCAGCCGCCTGAGTAGATGGGACTAGAAACGACAGCGACAAAACAGCAAGAACGAGATTACGGCTTAGAAAGAGAGATAGGAATTTCCTATCTGCAGATGCTGCTGTTGGCAATACCACCAATACCAACAGAGCGGCCAACAACTGTTTTACATAACCCTTGCTGTTAATGATCTCCACTCTACTCACTCCTTTTTAATATTTTTGAATTATTGCCGGGATGTTCCTTAATTTTACCGGTGTTTTCAACTACCACATTACCTGCTCTGATGATCTCATATATCGCTCTTGGATAATGATTTCCCACATTATAGACTTGACCAACAGAAAAACAGGATACATTCATCTCTTACCAGACCTGTCCCAAGTAGTAGATGAATCTCCTTATGCTTCATAACAGATTACGCTTCTTTGTTATTTCTGAATTTGCAGTATATTAGTCATTTCCTCTGCTGGCAGCGGCCTGCTAATAAAGTAACCCTGTGCCTTTTCGCAGCCTCGCTGCTCTAGAAATGCTAACTGGCTATCCGTTTCAACCCCTTCCGCTACAACACTCAGGCCAAGGTTTTGAGCCATAGCTATAATTGCTGATGTTATTGTTACATCATCCTCATCATCAGGAATATCTTTGATAAAGGAACGGTCAATCTTCAAGGTATCAAGAGGTAATCGCTTGAGATAGTTAAGCGATGAGTACCCGGTACCAAAATCGTCCACAGATATCTCTATCCCCATCTCCTTAAAGCTGGCAAGCGTAGAGATAGTGTCGTTTACATTCCGCATAATAATACTCTCTGTTATCTCTAACTCCAGGTATTCTGGATTTAGCTCATTGCTTTCAAGAGCGGTGGATACCCTAGTGACCAGGTCCTCTTGCATGAACTGTATGCTACTCAAATTGACTGCAATACGGATCCTGTTGAGTCCAGCGTTCTGCCAGGTTTTATTTTGCTTACAGGCCTGATTCAAAACCCACTCACCCAACTCTATTATCATCCCGGTCTCTTCGGCGATTGGAATAAACTCAGCTGGTGAAATTATGCCAAGCTCAGGCTGAAACCAACGCAGCAGGGCCTCTGCCGAAACGATCTTCTTGGTTACAATATCTATCTGAGGTTGATAGAAGAGTGAAATCTCATTGGAAATAAGAGCATTTCTGAGTTTACCTTCCAGCTTTAAGCGGCTAGCTGCTTTAGCATTCATCTGCTCAGAGTAAAATTGGCAATTATTCTTACCAACGCTCTTTGCATAATACATTGCTGTATCTGCATTCTTCAGTAGCTCATCTACACTACTTCCATCTTGCGGAAAGATCGCTATACCTATACTGGGTGTAACGTATACTTCATGCCCTCCTAGGTTGTATGATCCTGCAATAGCATCCTTTACCCTCTTGGCAATATCACCAGCAACTTCTGGATTCTGAATATCCTCAAGTAACAGAGTAAACTCATCACCACCCAATCTAGCAATTTTCCATTTTTCCTCACTATTTAGACATACAAGATCACTACTGCGAATATGTGACTCAAGACGCCTGGTGACATGAGTAAGCAGCATGTCGCCTATATCATGACCCAGTATGTCATTTATCCGTTTGAACTCATCAAGGTCTAAATATAAGACAGCACCGATATGATTTTGCTGCCTAGCCAGATTTATTGCCTGTACAACCCGTTCCTTAAACGCCTGCCGGTTGGGTAATTTAGTCAACGGGTCGCTATATGCCAGTGAGTGAATCTTCTCATCCCACTTTTTACTTTCTGTAATATCCCTGGCGAAAACACTGATGGTAAACAGGTCCCCTATCCGAGAACAGGAAATCGCCAGATCTAGTGGAAAGACTCTATTGTTTTTGTCTTTTCCCTCTAACTCCAGACGAATTCCTTTTGGGTAAGCATCAGAACCTTGAATTAATTCTTTCAGAGCTTGGCTAGACTTTCGCAATGACCCTGAGGTTAATATAAGTTTAAAAAGATCTTCACCAAGCACTTCATGTTCTGAATAACCGAAAACAGCAGCTGCCTGTCGATTCCAGCTTAGGATTATGTTGTTTTCATCAGCAGTTATTACAGCATCAAAAGCTGTATGGATAACGTGAGAGAATCGCGCATCCTCAGCCGCAATCGCGGCGTCCGCTTCCTCTTCCTGTAATAATGCCTTACGCTTATTCCTGTAAACGCTGATAGACATTATCAGAGTTGATATTGCTAGCAACCAGATCGCCAGCAATTTTCCCCAATTGATATCTTCGTAAGTTAAACGCTGATCAATTGATAAGATAAAGCTGGCACCATAGAGGTCGATCTTATTTGTGTAGTTTAGGATGCTGTAGCCTACAGACTGTTTTTGACTCTCTTGGTATTCTTTTACTGATCGGTTTAGCGAGATTTGGAGATTGTCATCATCGCTAATAAGGCCAGCAATCAGCCTCTTGGGTTCAATAGCCAGAGCGGCCATGCCGTTGAACATAGAAGATCGCTCCTGTGCATTCTCTGGCGGATAACGTCCCTGGTAAACTGGCTTTATGATGAAATATAAAGGATATCTTAAATAATCCGTTTGTACTGGTCCGACAGTTGTAACCACTCCGCTCTGTATAGAGTCCTGAAGTAACTGGTGATTCACTTTACTCTGAGTAAGGTCATAGCCAAGCATCCTGGCAGAAAGTGGGTCCATTGGCTCGATAAAGCTAACTGGCATATGATATTTATTAAGTTGCATCCATTTACCAGCTTGATCAGCTCTTACTTTCATTTTAAAACTGACAAAACCCTGTTCCCGCATATCAGCTTCAAACTCCTCCCTACTATCTTCGGAGATACGTGGCATATGCATTATTGATGTAATGAATGGATATGCTCTCAGCATATCTTGTGAGAATGATGTCTTTTCGGCGATGCTAAGAAACTCTTTTGCGTGGTAGAACCCAACAAGAGATGTAAGTACCGTCTCTAGACTGGCGACCCTTTGGGCTAGATTACGGTGAATCTCTCCACCTCTATACTGAAACTTATTGTCTATTCTGTTTAGTTCATATATCAAGGATAATGCAATGGTGATAACAACAAAAATTATGACAAATACCCATAAAAAGACAATTCTATAGCCACGAAAAATCCTGTATGAATAATTGGAATATTTCATGGGCTGACTTGTTTCGCCTTCCTAAGCAAAGATTCTGAAATCGTGATGCCGCTCTGTTCTAGGATAGATCTGTTCACCCATATATCCCATTTGCGATTAGATACAATAGGAATATCGGTAGGCTTTACCCCACGCAGGATTTCCAGTGCCGCAAGCGCTGCCCACTCCCCATGCTCCTCAGGCACTTTTGTCATACCGATGAGTGTGTAGGGCATCATCCACCCATGGTTGGTCAGTGTGAGGGTTGTTGTGGATGATTTAACAAATTTCACAACTGCCTTCTCATCCCAGTCATTGATACCTGAATTGCTACCCACTGCAATAAAATCATACTTCTGAGCCTTGTGGTAACTGTCCATCCATTCCTGGACACTATTTACCAAACTATATTTCAATGTGATGCCATGTTTTTTTGCTGCGCGCTGAAAACGTTTCAAGTTCTTCGTTTCTGTTAATGTATTGGCACCTATGTATACTGCATTATTGGAATAACCTAGGATCTTTTTTGCTTTTTCGAACATTGCCTGAATAGGTGCAACTTCCACCATGCCTGTGGTATTGCTATAGGGAAAACCGTATTCATCCACATTCCAATTAATACCACAAAAAACGAACGGAATCTTATGATCTTTGAAATATGGCTGTATTAAATATTTAGCTGCGTTGTCATCTGCCGTGATTACAACATCTGGTTTCCAGGAGTCGATCAGATCTTTAGCCTTTAGTGCAGCTTTTTTCTTTGCTTCTTCCTCCTTATGTCTTTTAGTATCCATGTCGAACTGCATAAGTTCGCATTTATCATGCAGCGTCTTTCTTAGCCCTCTTTCAACGCCGTCAGACCAGGCATATCCCTGATGATATGAGGAGATAAACAGGCACTTACTGGCTAATATCTGACCAGGAAGAAGAGTCAGTATTAATAAGAGGCAACAGCTTTCTACTGTTTTTTTTATTGTTAATATCTTCACTTAGTAATCCCCTTATTATACAAATAACTTGAAGTATTAGCTGAATACTCCCAACAACAGCGGCACGAAGAAGTTAATTTAATACTCTTTTTGTAATTACTGCATATTTCAACTTATAACAGGTAGACTCTATATCTCACCAATTACCAGATAACTTTCAATGAACAATATTGGTGCATAACAGTTTGTTAGTATTTGGATTAAGTGTAGTAGAAATTATATTTAGTAGTCGTGGTGTTATGGTTGTTATGACAAGCTCTGTTATTAATGCAATGAGTTGTATTAATAGAGGGATAGGAGTTATTGGCACAGTACACACTACTGCTAACAGGCAGGTTAAGGTAACGCGTGGATATTTCTTATCGCTGTTTTACTTCTATTATCTTATAGTTATGTTGTTTTTATTAAGTGGTATAACTTCTTTACTTCAGAAACTATCCCCATTACGCATCAACGTAGACCAAGCACGTCCTGCATATCGTACAGGCCCTTGCCTTTCTGCATAATCCAACCTGCTGCACGTACAGCACCATTGGCAAAGTTCATACGACTGGAGGCCTTGTGGGTAATCTCGACCCTCTCCCCCATAGCAGCGAACATAACCGTGTGTTCGCCCACGATATCACCGGCACGGATAGTCTCGAAACCAATGGTCTTTCTGTCACGCTCTCCGGTTATACCTTCACGGCCATATACGGCGCATTCTGACAGGTCACGTCCCAGGGCGTCGGCAATCACCTCTCCCATCCTCAGGGCGGTACCGGATGGCGCATCCACTTTATGACTGTGGTGCGCCTCGATTATCTCAATATCAACATCGTCACCCAGCACGCTGGCTGCCATATCTAGTAGCTTAAAACAGAGATTCACTCCCACACTCATGTTGGGGGCAAACATAATGCCGATATCGGCGGAGGCCTCTTGCAGTTGATTCTTATCGTCGTCACTTAGCCCGGTAGTACCAATGACAATGGCCTTGCCTGCTTTACGACAAATAGCAACATGCTGCATGGTAGCGACAGGAGCGGTAAAATCAATCAAGACATCGAAATCGTCCAGAACCTGTTCCAGGCTGTCCACCAGAGCAACTCCAAGCTTACCGACCCCAGCCAGCTCTCCTGCATCCGAACCGAGAAGGCTTGAGTCCGGACGCTCTATGGCAGCACCGAGCTCTTTATCCTCAGCGTCATACACCGCTTGGATCAGATTCCGCCCCATACGGCCAGCCGCACCAACGATTGCTACTCTTGTCATATCTAGTATCCAGTTCTATTTTTTTATTGGGCCTTGGCCCTGAAACCATGGACCTGCTCTAAAACCCCATCCCTTCAAAAAAACTCTTTACTCCAGCCATCCAGCTTGAGGATTGAGGGCTGTGTTTCTTGCCACCAGCCTGCATGGATTCATCCAGCTTAAGGATCAACTCTTTCTGCTTATCGGTAAGATTAACCGGCGTCTCCACCAATACCCGGCATATAAGATCACCAACTGCTCCACCTCGAACAGGTTTGACGCCTTTGCCTCGCATGCGAAACATCTTTCCAGTCTGAGTGCCAGCCGGGATTTTCAATTTCACCTTACCGGTAAGGGTCGGAACCTCAAGTTCCCCCCCAAGTGCAGCCGTAGTAAAACTGATCGGCACCTCACAAAACAGGTGCTCATCCTCCCTGGTGAAGATATCATGCTCTTTAACTATGACCTGAACATAGAGATCGCCTGCTGGGCCACCCATATCTCCGGCTTCGCCTTCTCCAGCCAGACGAATACGATCGCCGTTGTCCACCCCTGCCGGAACCTTCACAGAGAGGGTCTTGTGCTCCTGCACCCTACCCTGGCCATGGCAGACACCACATGGATCCTGAATAATTGTACCCTTACCATGACAGTTGGGACAGGTCTGCTGAACAGAGAAGAATCCTTGCTGCATCCTCACCTGCCCATGTCCTCCACAGGTAGTACAGCTCTTGGGAGTAGAGCCCTTCTTGGCGCCAGAGCCGTTACAGCCCTTGCATTTTACCATGGTCGGCACGCGAATTTTTACTGTGGTACCGGCTACGGCATCTTCTAAGGATATCTGTAAGTTATAACGCAGGTCTGCACCACGGTTGGCCCTGTGTCCACCACCAGGACGACCCCCGCTAAAGATATCGCCAAACACATCTCCAAAGATGTCGCTGAAACTGCCACCACCGAAGCCAGCAGCGCCTGGACCACCCCCCATGGATGGGTCTACCCCAGCGTGGCCAAACTGGTCATAAGCAGCACGCTTTTGGGCATCAGAAAGAACCTCATAGGCCTCCTTGGCCTCTTTGAACTGCTCTTCCGCTTCTTTGGCTTTGTCGCCGGTATTTCTATCCGGATGGTACTTCATGGCCAAGCGACGATAAGACTTCTTCAGCTCATCCTCGCTTGCATTTTTGTTTACACCAAGTACTTCGTAATAGTCACGTTTAGACATGTTTATGGTTCCGACACTTCAATCTACCGCAGAAAAGGCAAAACGCGCGGGCGCATTATTAACACCCGCACGTTCTTTGACCACATTTTGTTGATCGCTTATTTGTTATCGTCTTTAACTTCTTCGAATTCAGCATCAACAACATTGTCGTCTGCGGCGGATGTATCTGCCCCGGCACCTTCCGCAGCGGCCTCAGCACCACCCTCTGCACCCTGCTGTTGTGCATAGAGACGCTCTGCCATCTTGGCCGAAACATCGGTAAGGGCCTTGGTCTTCTCTTCGATGGCCTCCTTGTCATCGCCCTTCATTGCCTCTTCCAACTCTTTGATCTTCTCTTCGATGCTCTCCTTCTCACCGGCTTCCATCTTGTCTTCGCCCATCTCTTCCATGGACTTCTTGATCGCATGGATCATGCTGTCAGCCTGGTTGCGCGCCTGGACCAGCTCATTGAACTTGCGATCCTCATCGGCATGGGCCTCTGCATCCTTGACCATACGATCGATCTCATCATCACTCAGACCGGAAGATGCCTTAATCACAATGGACTGCTCTTTGCCCGTAGCCTTGTCCTTGGCCGAGACATTTAGGATGCCGTTGGCGTCTATATCAAAACTTACCTCAACCTGAGGAACGCCGCGTGGCGCAGGCGGAATATCGGTCAGGTCAAAACGGCCCAGCGACTTGTTGGCGCCGGCCTGCTCACGCTCGCCCTGCAGTACATGTACGGTTACTGCGGTCTGATTATCGTCTGCAGTGGAGAAGGTCTGACTGGCGTTGGTCGGGATAGTGGTGTTCTTCTCAATCAACTTGGTCATAACGCCGCCCAGAGTCTCGATGCCCAGTGACAACGGGGTTACATCCAACAGCAGTACATCTTTAACCTCTCCGCCCAGAACACCGCCCTGGATGGCCGCACCAATAGCAACGGCTTCATCAGGGTTAACGTCTCTACGCGGTGCCTTGCCAAAGAACTTTTCAACCACTTCCTGAACCTTAGGCATACGGGTCTGACCACCTACCAGAATCACCTCGTCGATATCAGAGGCGCTGAGGCCGGCGTCATTCAGGGCAATACGACAAGGATCTATGGTACGTTGCACCAGCTCATCCACCAAACTTTCCAACTTAGACCTGGTCAGCTTGATGTTCATGTGCTTGGGACCCGAGGCGTCTGCAGTGATGTATGGCAGATTGATGTCGGTCTGCTGGCCGTTAGATAGCTCAATCTTGGCCTTCTCTGCGCCCTCTTTCAGACGTTGCAGCGCCAGTGGATCGTTGCGTAGGTCGAAGCCCTGATCCTTTTTGAACTCTTCTACCAGGTAGTCGATGATGCGCATATCGAAATCTTCACCACCGAGGAAGGTATCACCGTTGGTGGAGAGCACCTCAAACTGGTGTTCGCCGTCAATCTCTGCAATCTCAATGATGGAGATATCGAAGGTACCACCACCCAGATCGAACACTGCCAGCTTCTGGTCGCCACGCTTCTTGTCCATGCCATAAGCTAGGGCCGCCGCAGTTGGCTCGTTGATGATGCGCTTTACATCCAGGCCTGCAATACGTCCAGCGTCTTTGGTGGCCTGACGCTGGGAATCATTAAAGTATGCCGGAACCGTGATGACAGCCTCGGTTACTTCGGTACCAAGATACTCTTCTGCCGTCTTCTTCATCTTCTGCAGAATCTTGGCAGATACCTCCGGGGCGGCCATCTTCTTACCGTTTGCTTCCACCCAGGCATCACCATTGTCTGCCTTTACAATATTGTAAGGAACCATTTTGATGTCGCGCTGTACCACCTCATCCTCAAAACGGCGCCCAATAAGACGCTTGATGGCAAACAGGGTGTTCTGGGGATTGGTTACCGCCTGTCTCTTAGCAGCCTGACCAACCAGCACATCACCATCTGCGGTGTAGGCGATGATTGAAGGGGTTGTGCGATCACCCTCTGAATTCTCGATCACTCTGGTCTTGTCACCTTCCATCACTGCTACGCAGGAGTTGGTAGTTCCTAGATCGATTCCAATAATTTTACCCATGATTCGGTATCTCCAATAAAACTGTATTTTTTCTCTAAAACTTCCGGTTACCCCTCAGATGGGGAAAAACCTCGTATATTTCAAGCCTGTTCGTCAATTTTTCCCGACTCTCCCTGTGAAACCATCACCATTGCCGGTCGAATAAGCCTGTCATTCAGGGTGTAGCCCTTCTGCATAACCGCAATAACCGTGTTTGGCGGTACATCATCCCGGGGCTGGGTGCTCATGGCCTGGTGAAATTCCGGATTGAACGGTTCGCCCATGGGGTCTATCTGGACTATCTTGAACTTCTCCATGACATCAGACAGCAGTTTCAGGGTCAGCTCGGTGCCCTGCCGCAGACTATCCACATCTGCACCTTCGCTGCTGGCGGCCTGCAGGCCAAGCTCCATGCTATCTCTCACAGCCAGGATATCTGACGCGAAACGATCCAGGGCAAATTTGTGGGCATTTTCCAGCTCCCTCTCATGGCGACGCTGCAGATTCTCTACCTCTGCCTTGGTACGCAACAGTTGGTTCCAGTGCTCATCAGCCTTGCTGCGTGCGTCTTCCAACATGAGTTGCAGCTCATCTACGGACGCCGTCATATCTGCCGATGCACCTGTATCCTCCACCAGACTATCCTCAGATACCTCTTTCTCAGTCGCCACTGTCTTATCAGCTACTTCCTGATCTTTTCCCATTTACCTCAATCTCCGAATGCCACGTAATAAATAACCTGCACCCCGGGGAGACCCCGTGACGCATCATCTTCAAACTAATATCCTAATTTGGGGATGGTTATAGCTGTTTCAAGGTCGAACTTAATAATTTTGCCGTCACATCCACGACCGGGATAACTCGGTCATATTCCATGCGTTTCGGGCCAATAACCCCAAGCACACCCACTACCTTATTATTCACTTCGTATGGGGCCGTAACAATACTGCATTTATTCAGGTGCTTGTACCCCGACTCATCCCCGATAAATATCTGCACCCCATCTGCATGCAGACACCCATCCAGAAGCTGGACGATTTCGTGTTTTTCATTAAATGCATCAAAGAGTTGGCGCAACCGCTTCATATTGGCCAGCTCATTAAAATCCATCAGATTGGTCTGCCCTGCAATAAGACAGCTACCTTCGGTTTTTACCGGTTCCAGCACCTGCTCCGTCATCTCAATGGCCCTGGCCATGATTCGGTTCATATCTGTCCTGGCCTGGCGCATCTCATTGATCATGGACTCCCTGACCTTGTTAATGGTCTGACCGGAGTAGGTCTGGTTTATGTAGTTTGCCACTTGCTCCAATTCTGACGCGGAATATGTGCGTTTGGTGGTGATAATCCTATTTATCACCTCTCCTGATCTGGTTACCAGGATAACCATGACGCTATCGCCGGACAGGGGTAGGAACTCAATATGCAGGAAGGATACTTGATCGCTTCTGGGCATCATTACCACACCCGCCATATGGGTTACATCGGAAAGCAGCTTGGAGGCCGATTCCAGCACCGAGGTGGAGCTTTTGCCATCAATCAACTGGGTCTTGAGACTATCTATCTCTGCCTTATTCAGATCTTTGAGGGTCAGCAGGGAATCGATAAACATACGATAGCCATCCACTGTGGGCACCCTGCCTGATGAGGTGTGGGGAGACGAAACCAGGCCTACCTCTTCCAGATGGGCCATAATGTTTCTTATGGTAGCCGGACTCAGATCCATGCCGGCATCCTTTGCCAGGGTGCGCGAACCGACCGGCTCGCCATCCTTAATATAGCGCTCAATAAGTACTTTCAGAAAATGCTGGGCACGTTCATTGACACTGTTTTTATTAGCAGCTCTTCTAGCTGACACATTACACCTCAAACTAAGATATACACCTTGATGCGCTTGGCACTCCAACGTGGACAGTGCTAAACATTCTCAATTATCGGCCTCTCCGGCAAACTGTCAAGAGACATTAAATACTCTAATCTGAGCTTTGAACTTAACAGATTATTGTTGGCTGTACAGAAAAGCCGTGATAAGTTCCACCTTTCGAACCCATGTTGGTTCATTCTGGTATAGAGATATGAAAGAGAAATTCCGTTCTATCGGTCTTATTGGTAAACATGGCGGCAGTGGCATCAAAGATACCATTCACAGCCTGAGTGAGTTTTTGCTGAGTCACGGACTGGAAGTTTTGCTAGAAGCCAATACAGCAAAATACCTGGATGGACATGGTTTGCAGACTGCCAATATGGACGAGATTGGCCAAAACTGTGATCTAGCCATTGCGGTGGGTGGCGATGGCACCCTACTGCACTCAGCAGATAGCCTGGCGGACTACCAGGTAGCGCTGCTGGGAGTAAATATGGGCCGACTTGGTTTTCTGACAGATATCTCTCCCTTTGTCATGGTTGAGGCTATTGGCGATATCCTTGATGGTGAGTACATTGAAGAGAAACGCACCATGCTCGAGGTAGAGGTGGCTGGCGAAACATTCCGGGCCTTTAATGATGTGGTTATACACAAATGGAATATCTCTCGTATGATCGAATATGAGACCTATGTGGACGGCCAGTTTGTTAACACCCAGCGTTCTGACGGTTTTATAATATCCACTCCCACCGGATCTACCGCTTATAATCTATCCTGTGGTGGACCACTGGTGCATCCCAATATGAACGCCACCATACTGGTTCCGATCTGTCCCCATAGTCTGAGCAACAGACCCATAGTTGTGGACGGAGATGCTGAGATTAGGGTTGTGGTTTGCGGACAAACCACATATAGGGATATCCAGGTCACCTGTGATGGGCTCAAGACCACCCAACCTGAAGATGATGCGATCGCGATCAACAAACATCGTAACCCGGTTCGCCTGATCCATCCCAAAGACCACGACCACTTCAATACTCTCAGAGTTAAAATGGGGTGGAGTGATAACCCGGTTTAAACCGATAGGATTATTGGGTAGCATGTATCTGATTTTTATACGATCTCCCCGAACCAATAGATGCTGACCCATATCCACATAAAAGAGCTGGCCATAGTCTCCTCCCTGGAACTGGAGCTGCGTCCCGGTATGACTACCCTCACCGGCGAGACCGGCGCTGGCAAGTCCATACTGATTGATGCGCTGGGCCTGGTTCTGGGAGAACGGGCGGATAATGACATGATCCGGGACGGCGCCGAACGTGCAGAGATCACCGCAGTTCTGGAGATCGGCAACCTGAAAGGGGTCCAAAACTGGCTACAGGAGAACTCTCTGGATGCCGGTGGTGAATGTATCCTACGGCGGGTGTTGTCCCGCTCAGCTGGCTCCAAGGCCTTTATCAACGGTAGCCCCGTGCCGGTAAAACTGTTGCAAGGCCTGGGGGACATGCTAGTAGATATTCACGGCCAACATGCCCACCAATCACTACTTAAAAGAGATCAGCAGCGGGAGTTATTGGACGACTATGCAGATCATCAGGAACTTAAGCAGCAGGTCGCATCCACCTTTCAACTCTGGCGTGAATCACAGGACGAACTGAACAGACTAAAAACCGCATCCAGCGAACGCAGCGAAAGGCTGGATCTGTTGCGCTACCAGGCATCAGAGCTTAACGAGCTAAAACTGGGCGAGACGGAGCTAGGCGAACTGGACAGAGACCATGCCAAACTGAGCAATGCCGGAATGCTTCAGAGTGGATGCGGGCTAATTCTCTCCACTCTGTATGATGATGAAAATGCCATTCAGGGCCAACTTTCCAGAATCCAGAGTGAACTGGAGCAGATGATCAACGCCGACCCTAGCCTCTCTGAGGTACGGGGGATGTTGGAGGGGGCAGTCATCCAGATACAGGAGGCCACCCACAGCCTACGGCAATATGCCGATGGCATAGAACTGGATCCGGGACAGCTGGAACAGGTAGAGCAGCGTCTAGGGGATATCCATGACATCGCCCGCAAATATAGATGCAATCCAGAAGAGATCAACCAGACTAAAGTCGCACTGGAACAAGAACTGGAGAGACTGGAACACGCAGACGTACACCTGGCTGAGCTGGAACAGCGGGTTGAGTCCAACTGGACCAACTACCTGGAATTGGCGCAAAGATTGGATGCTGGCAGGCGCAGGGCGGCTCAAGAGCTATCCAATGAGGTTAGCAGATGCATGAATACCCTAGGCATGCCCGATGGTCGTCTGGAGATAGATATTGAGACCCTATCGACAGACAAGGCCGGCGCCAACGGCCTCAACCGCGTCGAGTTCCTGGTCACTGCCAACCCAGGGCAGCCAGCTAAACCTCTAACCAAGGTTGCATCTGGGGGTGAATTGTCGCGTATTAGTCTGGGCATTCAGGTTGCCACCACCCGCTGCTCTGGCACTCCTATACTGATATTCGACGAAGTGGACGTGGGTATCGGCGGTGGTACTGCGGAGATAGTGGGAAATATGTTACGTGAGCTAGGGGAGTACAGGCAGGTTTTGTGCGTAACCCATTTGGCCCAGGTCGCAGCTCAGGGACACAACCACCTACAGGTGACAAAGAGTGGCGGAAATGGAACGGTGCAGACTGAGGTGATTCTGCTTGAAGAGGATATGAGAGTGCAGGAGATAGCACGCATGCTGGGTGGAGTGAAGATTACTGACCAGACCATAGCTCATGCCCAGGAGATGATCACCCACTCCCAGATTTAGAGCTTACCCATCTTACAGCCTTGGCTGTTGCAGCGGCCGTAAATCACCAGAGAGTGGTCCTCAATCTCAAACCCGTTTTTCCTGGCAATCTCATGCTGACGCTGCTCAATCACTTCATCAGTAAACTCCACAACCTTACCGCAAACAACGCACATGATATGGTCGTGATGTTCGCCTCGGTTTAGCTCAAATACCGAAAATCCACCCTCGAAATTGTGTCGATTGACCAGTTCTGCAGTCTCAAACTGGGTTAGCACCCGATATATGGTCGCCAGGCTTATTTCCTCACCCTGCTGCAGTAAGATCTTGTAAACATCCTCGGCACTAACATGCTGGTCCCCACAATTCTCCAAAACCTCCAAAATTTTCATGCGCGGAACCGTAACCTTGAGGCCGGCATTTCTTATCTCATAGTCTTGCAAAGCGACATCTCCATAGTGTCATCACCAAGCGAATCGGGTATCATTCGCCATCTGAATTGAATCATACTGGGTTGTTAACTAATGCAAAAGTCTTTCCTTTTTGGTCTCTGTGTCACAGGTCTCTTATTGAGTGGTTGCAACACTCTGCAAGAACTTGGAGAAGCGGTACCGGATGCCCTGAGCGAAACCCCGCTAATGTACAAACCAACCGTCCAACAGGGAAATGTTGTAACCCAGGAGATGGTAGATAAGTTAAAACCTGGAATGAATAGGAGGCAGGTTACCTACATTCTGGGCACACCGCTCCTGGTAGATGCCTTCCACCAAGACCGTTGGGACTACGTCTACACCAAAGAGGTAGGTGGTGGCGCAGGCAACAAAACACATATCTCACTCTATTTTGAGGACGATATCCTGGTGCGAATAGGGGGTGACTTCCGCCCTGAGCCTAAAGATGATCCTCTGGCCGGAGCGGAGGAGACAGTCTTTACCGTTCCTGACTATAAGAAGAAAGAGAAGGGTTTCTTCACCCGTACCCTGGAAACCATGGGTATAGACACGGACGAAGAAGAGAGCACACCAAGTGCCGCTGGACTGGGCGACGAAGACAAGCTACCAGAGATGGACAAAGAGGGTGAGGGCAAGCTGCCTGAAACCGTAGAAGAGGCCCAGGTCGATAATTCTCAGGTTGAAGAAGAGGTCGAACAGGAGAAAGAGGAAGAAGGGGAAGGTTTCTTCTCCCGGGCACTTGAGGTTATCGGGCTCTGATCAACCATCAACTTAACTGCATGTGATCTCCAGTAGGGACCAAATCATCTGGGCGAGGCTGTCTCCTTGATCAATCGCCCACAGAGGCGTGATCCTACGACATCCTGACAGGAAGCCTACGCGCACCCCACTCTCCTGGTCTCTCCTCAAACAGGCCGGCGCATCTGTGACCACACGACCTGCATCTTCCCTTCGCATCAAGATTCCAGGTCCCAAGTTCATACCAATCGCGTGATATCAAAAGCTCTCCACAGTTTGAGCACCAGGTGCTATCGCCCTCAGGATTCCTGGCATTACCGGTATAGGCGTAATTAACTCCATTGTTAATGGCTATCTCCCGAGCCCTTTTCAGGGTACTGACTGGAGTCGGAGGCAGATCCTGCATCTTCCAGGCCGGATGAAAAGCTGAAAAATGCATGGGCACATCCGAGCCCAGATTCTCCACCACCCAGTTGGTCATCGCCTGCAGCTCGGAATCAGAGTCGTTTAAACCAGGAATCAGCAGTGTGGTGAGTTCCAGCCAGATATCTGTCTCGTTATGGATGTAGAGCAGAGTATTTAATACGGTTTGCAACTCTCCACTACAGTGGGATTGGTAGAACTCCTCGGTGAAACCCTTGAGATCCACATTCGCCGCATCCATATGGCGAAACAGATGCTCCCTGGGTTCAGGCAGGATATATCCTGCGGTCACGGCTACTGTCTTAATACCAATAGCCTGGCAGGCCTTGGCTGCATCATCGGCATACTCCAGGAAAATAACTGGATCATTGTAGGTAAAGGCGACACTCCTGCAGCCAAGTTCCTTTGCCTTTATCGCTATGGCCTCAGGCATGGCATTCTCAGCCAGAATATCTATCTCCCGCGACTTACTCATATCCCAGTTCTGGCAAAACTTACAGGTCAGGTTACAGCCGGCAGTACCAAAGGATAGAACCGGGGTTCCAGGCAAAAAATGATTCAGCGGCTTCTTCTCAATAGGATCTACGCAAAAACCACTGGATCTTCCATAGGTGGTCAGCACCACCTCCCCATTGCGGTTTTCGCGCACAAAGCATAGCCCCTGCTTGCCCTCTTTTATTTTGCATAAACGGGGGCAGACATCACACTGTACCCTGCCATCCGGCAGACTATGCCAATATTTGGTCGGAAAATTGGTTACGTTTATCCCATGACTAGTACCTACTATTTCTACACCTGTTACAGTATTAGATAGAAATTATAGTAATAATAATAGGATAGGTGATTTAAGGTACTTAATAATGCTTGATTTTCTACCTACCTGATCTAACTTATGAGTGTACTGGCAAAAATATATCGGAATCGGGACATATAGAGAGGGCTACATTGACTGCTAAAGTTCAGGCCCCAGCCGTTGCTGGATATTTCTACCCGGCAGATCCGGATGAGCTTCGCATGGATGTCAGGCAGTTCATCTCCACTGCTGAGCAGCAGCTCTCTCAACCACCCAAGGCACTGATTGTGCCTCACGCCGGTTATATCTATTCCGGACCAGTAGCGGGAACTGGCTATGCCCAGCTAGTGACTGCTGCCAATACAGTAAACAGAGTCGTGTTGCTGGCTCCCTCACATCGTGTTGCATTTCGCGGGATCGCTATTAGCAGTTCCGACTACTTCCGTACCCCTCTGGGTGATTTAGAAGTGGACTCTGATGCTATTTCCATGATTGAAAATCTGCCTCAGGTGCATCTCTTGGACGAGGCCTTCACCCAGGAGCACAGCCTGGAAGTGCATCTTCCTTTTCTACAAGAGACACTGACTGATTTCAAGATAGTGCCGTTGGTGGTTGGCGATATCGACCCCACATCTGTAGCTGAAGTAATTGAGATATTGTGGGGTGGGCAGGAAACGCTGATTGTTATCAGCTCTGACCTCAGCCACTATCTGGATTATAAAAAAGCCAAAACTATGGACTCAGCAACCAGCACCGCAATCGAAAATCTTCAGCCAGAGAGAATTTCCCATAATCATGCCTGCGGTCGAACACCGATTAATGGATTGATTCTGGCTGCACAACGACACAACCTTGAGGTTATTACACTAGACCTGCGCAATTCAGGTGATACAGCTGGTCCGAGGGACCAAGTGGTGGGATATGGCGCCTATGCATTCTCCTAACTTAGCTAAATTAACCTTCACGCAAGCAGAAAAAGAGATGCTGCTGCAGTTGGCTAGGGAATCAATCATCCATGGGCTGATTGTAGAGCGTCCCCTGCATATTGAGATAAGCAACTACCCTTCACATCTGCAACAGAAGCTCGCATGTTTTGTCACCCTGAATCGGAACGGAAACCTACGTGGATGTATCGGCCATCTGGAGGCCATGCAACCTCTGGTACAGGACGTGGTTGAAAATGCCTTCGCTGCTGCATTTAGCGACCCACGTTTTCCACAACTGAGTGAACCAGAGATGATGGGGTTAGAGATAGACATCTCCATACTATCCCCATCTAAACTTATAGAATTCGCCTCGGAGCGAGACCTTCTTGCCCAGATTCGACCCGGAGTCGATGGCCTGATACTGAAGCATGGAGCGCATCAAGGAACATTTCTACCATCGGTATGGGAGTCTCTACCGGATGCGGAATCGTTCCTTAAACAACTTAAGAGAAAGGCGGGTTTAGCCCCTGACTTCTGGTCTAACGATATCCTTATTATGCGTTACACTACAGAGTCTTTTTCGGATAATGGCGTTATTCAAATGCTTACTGCTTAACACACTTCCCAACAGAACCTGAGGCACAAATAGAGCCATCAATCCATATCGCCTTAGTCAGTCTGGCTCCATCTATCTTGACGCCACCCAGCTTGCTGTTCTTTAGATTTGCATAGCTCATATCGCTATTACTGAGATCAGCATTGGTGAGATCAGCATTTTGCAGATTTATTCCCTTCATCTTAGCATCTGCAATCTCGGAGTAACTAAGGTCTGATCCTGAGAGATCGGCATACTGCATATCTGCTTGATTTAAGATGCTTCCAGACATGCTAGCCATGCGCAGGATGCTACTGTTCAAGATCGCACCTTGCAGGTTTGCCGACTCAGACTTCACTGCATCCAGACGACAGTTTCTCCAATTGACCCCAGGGGCAGCCTTTGCATTACAATCTGGGTCTGGTATTGCATCAGGCGCACCTATGTACAGACCAACGCCCACTGCCACAAAAACCAGAATAGATACGACTAGAAATGCCAAATAAGGGGTTCTGCGTTTCTTATAAAGTTCTATCAGTTGTGTCTTGGATATTTGATGGCGTTTGACCAGCTCTGGCTCTTGCTGCCTTCTCTGTCCTTTGCGCTGGTTTTTGTACTGGGTATCTTCTGCCTTGTTACGCCTTTCAACTCCCTTGCGTTCATCCTCACCCAGCCTGGCTGGAAGAACGTCATACAGATTTCCTTCTGCTGCGGCCTTGCGTATCTCAGGCGGAACCACTTCCGGCACATCCATCACGCTTTTCCAACTCTTTCTATCCGTACTCACCTGATCAGATGGCACTACCCGGCCAAGGAGCATGAAGCGACGCAGGGTACCACTGGGGAATGGACCCTTGATATTTTCAGATCTACGGATAAACCATAGCTTCTGTTTGCTATCTTTCGCCTGCTCTTCCGGCATCTGACATCTCCATCTCTAACTATATGATTATACGGAAAAACAACAATGCATCTATAATTATATCGTCAATATGGTGATTCAACTTAAACTAGTGATCAATTAATCTGGAACCTGGCCGCTAAGCTGTTATATCCAGGACTATTATCACAGTACTATTTTTTTAATGGACATACCCAAACTTACAATCAGCCACAAACTTACTATCGAGCCATCCTCGATTACGTCTGTGTTAAAGAGCCTGCAACCGGGGCAACAGCTTCAGGCCAGTGTATTATCAGACACCAGTCAAAATCTGGTGAAGTTAAAGATAGGGGTCACAGAGTTTATTGCCCGTACTCAGGTAAGTCTAAGAGCTGATCAAAAGATAACTCTGGATGTAATAAAAGCAGGAGATATGCCTGAACTTCGTCTGGTGCGAGAGGCCGAGATACGTAGTTATCAAGCCGATGCTCTGCGCTCCATCCTACCAAAGCAGTTACCCATGCAGAGACTGTATGCCAATCTTCAGGCAGTATATAACGATATATTGCGCAGTCTGCCTCAGCCAGGAGCCGATCTTAAATCACAACCACAACAAGGTTCAATACCACTACCTAAAACGGGAACTGTTGATAAAGAGCTGTTGCAACTACTGCAGAATCTAACCGGCAAAGAGAAACAACCAGCACTGGCAGACCGCTTTGGACCAAAGTTGATACAAGCAGCACGCAACATTCTCTCTGCCGTCATTCCAAACTCCAGCAACATAACCCCGGCCCAGTTACGTCAGGCCATACTGGGTTATGGACTGTTTATGGAGGCACAACTGGCAGCAGGACAACCACCAGGGGCCAGCTATAAAGCAGATCTACTTCAGCTTCTATTCCAGATAGGCAATCTGCTTAAACTGGATAAACAGCAGCTGTCTGCACAACAACTAACCACAAGACAGTCCACCACCCCGCAGATGGAGTCTGGTTTTATAAAACTGCTAGAGATGCTATTTCGCCACACTGAAGGCAGTCTGGCCAGAGTGCAGCTAAATCAGCTCGCCTCTCTTCCCACTGAGGAGAGCAGCCGCCAGGTTTGGCAATTCGAGGTTCCGGTAAGGCACCAGAATCATGTAGACAGCTTTCTGATCCAGCTTGAACAGGAGCAAGCAAAGAACAGGGGCAGTGATGCCAAACCCATCTGGTATGTAACCCTAACCTTTAACATTGAGCCACTAGGCCCGGTCAAAGCAAAGATATCCATGCATGAGAAAGAGGTCTCAACCATGTTCCTGGCCGAGAAGCCTGAGAGCGCAGAGTTATTGAATAAACGCATGGCTGAACTAAGCAATGCCTTCAACGATTCCGGTCTGAGTGTGGGGAAACTGATTGCCCTCCATGGAGATGCGAAACCCGAGAAACCACAACATACAATCACTACATCACTACTGGACGAGAAGGCATGAGCGAAGAGCACAAAACCGACTCAGATGTTGCAGTCGCCCTACTCTATGATGGAGAAAACACACCACGGATAACTGCCAAAGGGCGAGGTGAACTTGCCGAACAGATAATAGCTTTGGCAGAAGAGCATGGTGTTCCTTTGCATGGCGATCAAGAACTTGCACTCTTATTAAGCCAGATACCATTAGGTGACGAGATCCCAGAATCACTCTATGTCGCAATTGCTCATGTTATTGCATTTGCTTATCTGGTTTCCGGGAAGTTTCCGCCTGGTTTTCAGGAGCCGGTGTAGTATGTGCGCAGCTCTCTAGATAAAAAAGAGTGGATGCCACTACTTCCGACTCCGCTGATTCCTGTCATCAGTCTCTTTCTGTTCTCGCTTATCTTCAGCCCTGTTCTCAGCCTTTTTATAACGGTCTATCACTTTTCCTAAGGCCTGGGTGCGCACATGCTTCTGCTGCCAGCTGTCTTTCTTGAACTTACGTACGTTGAGACCATCTTTAATGATGGTTTGCTGCTCCCTTATAGCACGTTCAAGTTTAGCCAGGAAAGCTCGATACTCCTGAAGCTGAAGAGCGCTCATTCCCATTTTGGCCGCTGAGTGGAATCTATCTATATATTCTGCGTGATAACGCCGCAGCTCCTCCAGGCGCTCTTCCTGCTCATGCACATAGCGTGTGGAGTCGCCTAGTTCTTTTGCTGCTGTCTGTTCCCTTGACGCTGCTACCCGGTGTACCGGCCTTAGTCTTTTTGATTGCACCATGACATCTGCCTTTTACCTTTACTGTACTGCCATTTCCGTCATAGGTGGAAACATGCCTTGAAGATCATTCATACTCTGTATCAAGGTTACAGGTTGATGCATCTCTTGTCTCAGAAAACCATCCAGAACAGGCATGGCATCAATTGCTGCATCAATCATCTCATCACTGCCCTTTTCGTATGCTCCGACATTGATTAGATCACGATTTTGTTGATATATAGAGTATAGCTGTTTAAAAGCCCTTGCAGCGCTTTGATGCTCTGTACTGGTAATTTCATTCATGGCACGGCTTATGGATGCCTCTATATCAATCGCTGGATAGTGGCCAGATTCAGCCAGCTGTCTGGATAGAACTATATGTCCGTCCAAAATGGCCCTTGCGGCATCGGATATGGGGTCGTTCTGATCATCACCCTCAGTTAGCACCGTGTAAAATGCGGTTATAGAGCCCCCGCCATGATCTCCGTTACCGGCCCGCTCCACCAGTTGTGGCAATTTAGCGAATACCGATGGCGGGTAACCCTTGGTGGCAGGTGGTTCATGGATGGCCAGGGCGATCTCGCGTTGGGCCTGGGCGAATCTGGTAAGGGAGTCCATCAGCAGTAGCACCTTCAAACCCTGATCTCGGAAGTACTCGGCGATACTGGTGGCCAACATAGCCCCATGCATCCTGCGTAGTGGCGGGTGGTCAGCAGGGACGGCCACAACAACCGCACGGGCCATACCTTCTTTCCCCAGAATATTTTCCACAAACTCCTTTACCTCGCGGCCACGCTCACCGATCAGCGCCACCACTGTAACATCCGCATCGGTGTATTTGGTCATCATTCCCAGGAGCACACTCTTGCCCACACCGGAGCCGGAAAACAGTCCCAGACGCTGCCCGCGGCCGACACTAAGCAGGGCGTTAATGGCACGCACCCCTACATCCAGAGGCTCTCTAATAGGGCTGCGTGTTAATGGGTTAAAGGTTTTACCTGTAAGCGGAAGTCTAGTGTCCGCATGGATCGGGCCTTTGCCATCTAATGGAATACCTGCTCCGTCTATAACACGACCCAGCAGGGCATCGCTAACGGCGGCCTCACACACACTACCAGTGGGCACTACCCTGGCGCCCTGCTCAAGACCTCGTATATCGCTTGTGGGCATAAGATATAGACTCTCGCCAGAAAATCCGACCACCTCAGCCTCGATAGTAGTACCATCATTTGCGATTACGTCACACTGTCCGCCAATCGCAGCACGACAACCTACCGCCTCAAGGGTCAATCCAACCATACGAGTAAGCCTCCCCTCCAACGCCATTCCACGATGGTCGCCTAATCTTGCATGGGCATTGGCTATTCTTTCGGCCCAGATTCCAAATCGGTCTGTCTGTGGAATGCTCCTTCTCATTTATTGGACTCGCTTTCACTATCATCACGTGTGCGTTCACCACCCAACAGTGTTGTAATCATTGCAGCCAGTCTTGACTCCAGTGTGGCATCTATCCGAGATGTGTCTGTTATGACCTTACATCCACCACGGTCCAGAACCGGGTCCTCAACGATGGACCAGACCAGATCCTTTTCTGATACCTCAAATATCTCACGCACCAATTTCGCGTCTTCCGGGTGTAGGACAAGGCTTATATTCCTGGCAGAAACCGGCAGCAGCGATAGAGCCTCACGTACCACACCGATAATCTGTGTCGGATCTAACTTGACCTCGCGCCGCACCAGCTGCCTCACCATGGAGATAGTCAAACTGATGAGCTCTCGCTCTACCTGTTCATCTAGTTCCTTAAATGGTGTGTTCAGTGCAGATAGCAGATCATCCATCTGTGCTGCTTTTGCAATGATCTCATTTCTGGATCCTGCAATGGCCTCCTTGTGCCCATACTCAAATCCATCTTTTTTACCGCGCTCAAAGCCCTCTTTATAGGCCTGACTCTGTACATGCTCTAACTGTTCTGCAGTAAGTAGTGAGCCTCTAGCCTCTTGTACAGATACATCCGTGGCGCTACGAATCATCTCAGGGGGTTGCCACTGCCTGATCTCCCCCTGCTCTTCAGAGGCTCCAATTATCTTAGACGAATTCTTCTCCACCAGAGCCTCCAAGGTTGATTTCACCTGCATCCGCCAATCTTCTGGTTACTTGAAGAATCTCTTTTTGTGCCGCTTCAACATCACTTACACGGGCTGGTGGTGCTGCTTCTAAATCATCCTTCAACATCTCAGAAGCACGTTGAGACATATTCTTGAATATCTTCTCTTTCAGAACCTCATCAGCACCACGCAGGGCCAAAAGTAGTTGATCTGACGCGATCTCACGCAGCAAGGTTTGGAAACCTCGATCATCAATATCGATCAGGTTCTCAAATGTGAACATGTTGTCTTGAATCTCTTGAGCCAACTCCTGATCTACTCCTTCAACCTGTTCCATTACCTGGGCCTCAATGGTTCCTTCGACCAGATTGAGAATATCCGCTGCCGCCTTGATACCTCCCAGTGTGGCTGACTTGACATTGGATGTTCCTGAGAACTGGCTATCCAGGATCTGATCCAGCTCCTGCAGGGCCGCTGGCTGAATTCCATCCAGGGTGGCGATACGCATAATTATGTCTGTACGTACACGATCCTGAAACTCTGAAAGCACCTCTGCCGCCTGATCAGGTTCGAGGAATGACATTACAATGGCTATGATCTGTGGATGCTCATATCTAATGATTTCAGCAATAGAGCGGGAATCCATCCACTTGAGCTGCTCCAAACCCTTACTATTTCTACCCAGCAGGATACGATCGATAACATTACCGGCCTTATCCTGACCTAGGGCCTGGGTCATGACGTTTCGAATATACTCATCAGAGTTCATACCCAATGCGGTCTGGGTACCAAGGGTAGAAACAAATGCATTCATCACCGATTCCATCTCGGCGGTGGATACATTGTGCAATCCAGCCATGGCGGTGCCTAGATCCTGAACCTCTTTTGGCCCCATATGTGCGAGTACGGTTGCAGCATCTTTTTCGCCTAGGGCTAACATCAGGATCGCAGCGCGATCAACACCCTTCATACTTTTCGTTTTATTTTCTATTTTGGTCTCAGCCATCGTCAGCTACCCAACTTTTAACAACTTGTGCAACCCGTTTAGGATCGTCATTCACCATCTGGCGGGCGGCCTTCAATGTGTCTTCATATTTTGCCGGTCCTGGCAGTTGTACCGCCTCTCCAGTCTCTTCATTAACAAAGACACCTCCCTGTGACCCAGCCATCTGTTGGCCAGGGGCTCCCCCAGCCTGAAGCTGCATGCCTGCACCCCCTGGTGCCTGCGCATATACCGGCGCTGTCGCGATCAGCTTTTTCAAAGTTGGCATCAGTACTACAAATATTAGTACCAGAACCAGAACTAGACCACCTACCTGTTTGGCAACATCCCAGACCCATGCTTCCTCCCAAATGGGTATTTCCGGTATGGCCGCTGGAGCTTCCGGAATCTGGAAGGCGGCGTTTACTACTCTTACGCTATCTCCACGCTGCGCACTAAAACCTATGGCCTCTTTTACTAGATTACTAATACGGCTGACCTCTTCCGGCGTACGCTCCCTGCTGCTTACAGTTCCGTCATCGGCAGTGGTAACAGTGTTATCCACCACAACCGCAACCGATAGACGTTTCAGATTACTTGCTGAAAGCCGGGTATGACTTATGGTCTTATCCAACTCATAGTTGCGAGTAGCCCGCTTGCTACTATTGAGAGGAGATGCCCCCTCAGCCGCACCCGCCTGACCTCCTGCAATTTGTGGTGCTGTGCCAGCCGCCGGGGGTTGATTGCTAACAGCACCGGGAACCCCCTGTACAGAGGACAATTTGCTGCTCTCTTCGTTCACCTGTTCGCTTCTCAGAGCAGGCAGATCGGGGTTAAAGCGCTCAGCAGTCTGTTCAGTTACGGTAAAATCAACCTCTGCGGTTACCTGGGCGCTGATATTCTCTTCCCCTAAGAAGGGAGTGAGGATATCAACCACCCGTTTTCTATAATGCTCTTCAAGGGTTTTTGTATATTCAAACTGGTTTGCCGTGAGCATCATCTCACGCGTATCCATATCTGCACTCAGTAGTGTCCCTTTCTGATCTACCACCGTTACCCGACTAGCATCCAGTTCCGGCACACTGGCTGCTACCAGATGAACAATCGATGCCACCTGAGATTTTTCCAGACGACGCCCTGAGAGGAGCTTTACCACAACCGAGGCACTGGGATTCTTTTTCTTTCTGACAAATACTGACTGTTTGGGGGTTGCCAGGTGCACCCTTGCGCTCTGAACCGGGGACAAGGTAGATATGGTACGGGCCAGCTCTCCCTCCAGGGCACGGTGGAATCTGGCAGCCTCCACCGCCCTACTGGTTCCCAGTCCTGTATCCTGTTGTAGCAACTCAAAACCCATGTTGTTTCCACGCGGCAAACCATTACCGGCAAGTTTTAACCGGGCCTGGTGCAGGTCTTTACTGGGAACCATCACGCCACCGGTGGTGTTATCCACCTTGAACTGGATGTTCGCTTGCTCCAGGGCAGCCACTACATCACCAGCGTCCCTATGGGAGAGGTTTCCATACAATAGGCTATAGTTTGGGGTCTGGGACCAGAGCACCACCGCCACACCCAATGCTACACTGGCGGCTATGCTTATCATGATCATCAACTGCCGCAGGATGGGATTGCTAGCCAAGCTAACGGTCTGAGCCTGCACACTATTTTGATCTGCCATTTAGTGCTTACCTCGCCTTGTATTTACTATAATATAACTTGATATTTCAATAAGTTATATTGGCATATTCATTACATCTTTGTAGGCATCCACCAACTTATTGCGTACCTGCACCATGGTCTCGAAGGAGAGACTGGATTTCTGGATCGCAATCATAACCTCAGCAATATCCACATCTCCCTGGCCAGTCTCAAACGCCTTTTTCATGGCGCCAGCCTCAAGTTGAGCTTCATTGACGGTATCAATAGACTGCTTCAGAAGCTTGCTGAAATCATTACCAGCGCTCTCTTCGGGACGTACCGGCTGTGCCGCCGCCTGAGCCGCCATAACCCGCATCTGAGTCAATACCTGATTAATATTTGAAGTGCTCATATTCTCACCAATTGATTAGGGTTCTAGACATCTACACTCTAAATGCAGTTTTCACACCAGTTGTAGCCGGATATCTGTTGAATTCGTTCTGGTACAGACTGTAACCGTGAAAACAGATATCAAATTCCGTATATCCTGTTGTAATTTCGATATTTTTTGTCATATTCAGTACCACCTTCATAAAATATACGGATTAGCCAGGTATCGGGACCCCTGCATCACGCAGGCGCGCTATTTTGTAACGCAGTGTCCTTTGACTAATTCCTAGCTTTGCCGCAGCATTCTTGCGACTTCCGTTCTCGTCCCGCAGTGCATCCAGAATCATCTGCTCCTCTACCGAACGCAGATCATCATTCAGCCTACCCTTGCCGGCATCCTGTTCCGTTGCGCTCGTTTCTGACTCCTCACCAAATATCAGGTCGTCCTTACCAATCTCATTGCCGCTGCTAAAGATCAATGCGCGCTGCATGACGTTATCCAGCTCCCTGGCGTTTCCTGGCCATGAATGGACGATCAGCGCCTTTTGCGCCTCATGGTCCAATCTCTTTCCGGTAATACCCTGCTTGGCGCAGTGGCGATTTAGAAACAGCTCGGCCAGTGGAATTATGTCCTGGGTGCGTTTACGCAGTGGTTCAAGGTAGAGGGGAAATACGTTGAGACGGAAAAACAGATCTTCACGGAAACGTCCAGCGGATACCTCTTCCCGCAGGATTCTGTTGGATGTGGCCAGTACCCTTACATCCAGTGGAATAATCTTACGCCCGCCCAGGCGTTCAACCTCACGCTCCTGCAATACCCGCAATAGTTTGGCCTGTAGATTAAGGCTCATCTCCGAGATCTCATCCAACAGCAGGGTCCCACCCTGGGCCTGTTCAAACTTTCCCGGGGCCGAGTTGTGGGCGCCGGTGTACGCTCCTTTCTCATATCCGAACAGTACCGCCTCCAGCATGTTGTCGGGGATGGCTGCACAGTTAATGGCGATAAATGGTCCGTCCGCCCGCGGGGAATTACGGTGGATGTATCTGGCAAAAACCTCTTTACCGGTGCCGCTCTCTCCGCCGATCATCACCGTCACATCGCTTGAGGCCACTTTCTTGGCCAGCTCGAGCAGTTTGCGGGATTTGCTGTCATCAGCAACCACTCCGTCATATTCCAGATCCTGGTCCAGACTCAGTACCGCCTGTTCCACCTTCTGCACCAACATCTTGGCCTCAAAGGGTTTGGCTAGATAGTCAACAGCTCCATCTCGCATAGCTGATACCGCTTTCTCAATATTGCCGTAGGCGGTCATGAGCAGTACCGGGATAGATGGATATGTGTTTTTAACCTGGGTCATGAGTTCATGACCATCCATGGGACGCATCTGCACATCACTTACCACCATGCCCACAGATTTGTGCTGCATAATCTCAAGGGCAGCCTTGCCATCGCTTGCAGACTCAACGTTATAGCCGGCAAGCTCTAGTGTTTCACACAACGCCTCCCGCAGTGTTGGATCATCTTCAGCTACTAAAACGGTCGCTTGGCTCATACAACAGCCCTCCGGAGAATAGGTAATGATTTGTCGCTATCCGTCGTCTTTGATTCTGATGTGAAATTTTCTGGCAATGGGACCTTTGGCAGCTCGATTTTAAAGCTGGCACCATCCTCATCTGGCGCTTGCAAGGCAATCCTGCCGTTATGGTCCAGAATCACAGCCTGGACCACAGCAAGGCCGAGACCGGTGCCACTGGTGCTGGTGGTAAAGAATGGATCGAATACCTTATCTTGAATCTCTGGGGCAATACCTGGACCGTTGTCCCTTATGGTCAAACTCAGGCTCTTATCGCTGGTCTGACATAACTCCATTTCCAACCTCACCCCTTCACCACCATGCTTCAGGGAGTTGGTGGCGATATTCATTACGGCCCCCTGCAGGGCGTCACGATTTCCTGAAACAATACATCTACCTGGGATCAGGTTGGTAAAACTTAACTTGGCACTGTTTTTCTTCAGCCCAGGATCTAGCATCTGGATGGTCTCTTCAAGTAATGGGATGAGATCAAACAGTTCCGGGGAGTATTGTCCTCCCCTGGTGAAGGCCAGCATATCGTTAATTTGGCGCTCCATTAGTTGCAAACTTACCTTGATCCTTTCGGAGAATCTTTCCCGACGCTCAGCTCCCAGCTCTTCATTGCTTAGATGTGATGCATAGAGCAAGGCAGATGAGAGAGGGGTACGAATCTGATGGGCCAGCTGCGCCGCCATCCTACCCATGGTGCTGAGTCTTTGTCTGCGGTTGAGACGTTCCTGAAGTTCGCGGGTCTCAGTGATATCAAGAAAGAGAAGGATACGACCTTTGTCTGAATCAAGCTTGCGCTCGGTCATACTGACTAGACGCCCATTGATCAGGCACTGCTCTTTTCCATGCTGGTCTGGTTGAAAATTAGCCCCATAGATCTGGCTCCAGACTAGATCTGTCTGAATAGTATTAAATAGTTCATTGGCTGATGGGTTGTACTGCTCCACCCGATCCTCCCCATCCAATACCACCACGGCGGCTGGTAATGCATCCAGGAGTTGAGTAAGACGATTGGCCAGGAGCTCTTTTTCTGCCAGCTGACGCATACGCTCTGACCTTGCAGTTGCCAACTCGGAACTGAGTTGCCCAACCTGATCCTGGAGTTGCTGGTAGGAGTCGACAAGCTGCTCAGACACCTGGTTAAAGACCTGGAAGGCATCTTCGAGCTGTTTCTGATTAAGCGGGTTTCCGCTAGTTGTCTGCATATTACACTACCAATTGAAACCATTCGGATATCGATTCAACTGAATAGGTGCAATATGTATGCCTATTTATATATTCCTTTTATTTCAATAGGTTAGTAATTGTATATTTCCTTGAGTCAAATATATGACTTGGTTCAGGCCCTTTGAATGCCATATTTACGTAACTTCTCAACCAGAGTAGTACGGCGCATCTTCAGCGCCTTTGCCGCATGGGCCACCACTCCATCTGATTCGTCCAGGGCCTGTTTAATAAGGGAAAGCTCCACATCTCCCAGATGTGCCTTCAGATCAATTCCATCCTTGGGTAGCCTTGGTCCAGACTCGATTGTACCCGGCTCATCCCCAGGCATGGTTACTATGGGAAGAACATAGTCTGATTCTCCAGAAGGAAGCTCTATCCCCTCCCGGAACTTTTCTGGGAGATCTTTGACATCCACAACCCCATAAGGATAAAGAATAGCCAGGCGTTCTATTAGATTGGCAAGCTCCCGCACATTTCCAGGCCACTGATAGTGAGAGAGAGCCGCCACTGCTGCTGGTGTGAGCCGCACTGAGCCACGCTTTTCGGTCTCAATCCTGGAGATAAGATCATTCACCAGTACGGCAATATCCTCCACCCTCTCCCGCAGTGGTGGCACCTCTATGGGAAAAACATTTAAAC
This sequence comes from Sedimenticolaceae bacterium, assembly GCA_050291365.1. Lineage (GTDB taxonomy): Bacteria > Pseudomonadota > Gammaproteobacteria > Chromatiales > Chromatiaceae > JAAGZL01. Next base: position 87,962 of record JBNKJS010000004.1, read on the forward strand.
GATAATAGAGATCTTCCCGGAATCTGCCCTCTTTTATTAACTGCTCCAGATCTCGATGAGTTGCCGCGATGATGCGTACACTACACTGTATGGTCTTGTTACTGCCAACCCGCTCGAATGATCGCTCCTGCAGTACTCGCAGGATCTTTACCTGCATGGGAAGGCTCATATCCCCGATCTCATCCAGAAACAGGGTTCCACCCTCGGCCAGTTCGAACCGACCCTGTCTTGAACTTATAGCCCCAGTAAAGGCGCCCTTCTCATGCCCAAATAGTTCACTCTCCAACAAATCGGCCGGTATAGCTCCACAGTTTACTGGCACGAATGGCTTGCCCCGTCGATTGGAGTGGAAGTGGAGCTTACGAGCCACAACCTCCTTGCCGGTTCCTGATTCACCTAATATGAGTACGGTAGCATCTGAATCTGCGACCTGTTCAATCATACGGTTTATCTGCCTAGTGGCCCGGCTATTGCCAGAAAAACTCCGGAACAGCTCCAACCTTCTATTGGTACTCTCGCCTGCAACCTGATTCTCCATGTACAGCTGAGCTCTGGAAAGAGAGTTCATCAGCGCCGTGTAGCTGGTGGGCAGTGTTATATCCCCCAGGACGCCATTGTGGGATAGCTTCTTCCTGGGCTTTTTATCATCTTGGACCAGAAACAGGGCTGGGGCATGCTCTATTTCATTAAGTTTTCTGGACAACTTTTCACAGTCATCGTCGCTTATGGCTGGGGAGAGCATGATGGCCGTATACTGCTCTTTCTCTATTAGATGCTTCTCCAAAGCATTAACATCATCGTCGGCCAGAAGGGAATAATCTACAAATTCCAGTATACTTCTCAGATAGCTAATCCTGGAATTATCACTGTCAAACAACAGTACTTTTCCGCAGCTATGGATGTGATCTGACTTGCTCTGTTCAGACATGCAATATAGTTCTCATTCAATTCTGAATATTTAGGATTCGTAGATACTCAGAGTAAAGCACTATATTACCCGCATGTCAAAATATCGTCATATTGCAAAGCTGCGGCCTAACTATGTTGAATATATTGGTATTAGTATTTAATTTCTTCGGTCTTTATCCATATTTTGACTGAGCAACCATACGCCTGTGGTGTCGAAAAATCATCTTCTCTAGCTGATCCTGCACCACTTCTCCCATATCTTCAAACCTGGCTGTGACAGCAGTAACACCCCCTGCATCGTTAAGGGTTAATACCCTTGCAGCCAACTTCATAGCCTCAGGAATTCTGTTGTCGACATAAATATTTATCCAGATTCTGTCCCCTTCAGCTGGTGGCTGTTCCTTACAGCCCCACTCTATACCCGCTGCAGATAGCCTTACCTGAGCTGCATCTGGGAGATCAACGCTAGCTCTATCCAGCTTGGTCACCATCTCAAGAAGCAGATTTACCTTTGCCTCCAGCCTAATCAAGGCAGATTCTGTTTCTGACTCCTCATCTGTCTTCTCCTTGGCCGGCTCACCCAGTAGATTAACGCAACGAATCACATGCTCATTATGTTCATCTACTCTGGCGTAGTTAATTGATTGGGAGTCATGTTTTCTGGCAACCCATGAAACTGGTAGTAAATCTTCATAAGTCAGGCTATCAGAAAGTGGGTTTGTTTCAGAAATTGTCATCTATTCACCTGTGTTTACTTGACAGATTAGTGGCAGCATCATAGAAAGAAGATACATCAGCCATTATAGTGTAAACAGGCCTTTATGAACGATATCCCATTAAGCATGTTATTCGGCATGCTTATCCTCCTTATTATGTTGTCGGCCTTTTTTTCCGGCTCAGAAACCGCGCTGATGACCATAAACCGCTATCGCCTGCGCCATATGAAAAACAGCGGTCATGCTGGTGCCACCCGCGCCCATAACCTGCTGAAGAGACCGGACCGCCTGATAGGACTTATCCTACTTGGTAACAACTTTGTAAATATTCTGGCCTCTTCCCTAGCTACGGTCATTGCCATCAGGATGGGGGTAGAGGATCCAATCGCATATGCTGCATTTATATTGACCTTTGTTATCCTGATCTTTGCAGAGCTGACCCCAAAAACTCTAGCCGCGGTGCATCCGGAAAAGCTGGCATTCCCCGCCGCATTTATTTACAAACCACTTCTTAAACTTCTCTATCCGATAATCTGGCTGGTAAATATTATCGCGAACACTCTGTTGAGGTTGTTCGGTATTTCACCTGACGATATAGATGATCAGAACCTGAGTCAGGATGAACTGCGCACTGTGGTAGCTGAAGCTGGGGCCATGGTCCCCAAGAGGCATCAGAAGATGCTGCTCAGCATACTTGACCTGCAAAACGAAACCGTTGAAGACATAATGATCCCGCGTAATGAGCTAGACGGCATTGACCTGGAGGACAGCATTGAAGAGATCATTACCCAACTACAGAATAGCTTCTACACCAGGATGGTGGTGTTCGACAACGGCATTGATAATCTGGTTGGGGTTATCCACATTCGCAACGCCATGATCGCTTTCACCCAAGGGGAGTTAACCAAGGAAAAAATAAAAGAGATAGTGGAAGAGCCATACTTCATTCCGGAGGGAACACCACTAAACAGACAGCTTCTCAACTTTCAGCGTGAGAAAAAAGGTTTCGGCCTGGTAGTGGACGAGTATGGAGATCTATTGGGGCTAGTTACCCTAGCTGACCTGCTCGAAGAGATCGTGGGTGAGTTTACCACCGACCCCTCTGACAATGTTCCAGATGTTCAACCACAGGATGACGGCAGTTTTCTGGTGGCTGGTAGCGCGGAAATACGGGAGCTGGTAAAGGTATTCAACTGGGATCTTCCGGAAGATGGACCCAGAACGATTAATGGTCTGATCATTGAGTATATGGAGGCCATACCACAGCCTGGAACATCACTGCTACTTGAGGGTTATCCAATTGAGATATTACAAACCCACGATAATGCAGTGAAGATGCTCAAGATTTGGCCAGATCAGCGCAAATAACCCAGTTCACAAAAACTCTCATTATATTGAATGCAAAAAATGAAAAAAGTTATACTAGCGATCAGTTGATGCGATTCTCGAATATAGCTTCTGCCAGCTTTTGATAATAAATGAATAATAGATCTGAAGACACGAATACAACCTCAAACCCAACTCATATTTCAGGGGAAGCAGCCTTCGACAAAATCGTCCGTGATCTCGATGCGCTGCCAGCCGGTTTTGTTCAGATAACCAATGGCGAGCATATTGGGAGAATTATAGCCCTCAACCGCTCTATGACACGCTTAGGACTATCGGGTAATGCTTGTGCCATAGTAGCCAATCGAGGCGATGAGGGATATTTTCTGACCCCCCTGGATGGAAAGGCCTATCCATTAGTGAACGGCAAACCTACCGGCGATGCCACTATTCAGCTTTCCGATGGCGCCATCATTGAGATAGATGGCATCCAGATGAAATTCCATCAAGGAAACTCTTCTCCTGCCGATACAACTCTTTAACAAACCACAAAACCCGATAGTAGCGCTCTCTAATTAACCAGCGGATTTATGGTTTATAATCTATTATGTGCCGGGCGGCCGGTTTCAAGATATATAAAGAGGAAACATTATGGTCAGCGAAAACAGCGAAAATAGACGTAAATTCCAGCGCGTACTGTTCGATGCTGATACCAGGATTGAAATAGACTCCGTAACTATGTCAGCAAGGTTGATCGACATCTCACTCAATGGCGCCCTACTGGAAAGACCCAAACACTGGTCTACTGCTACCGGTGAAAATGTTTCTATCTCAATAAATCTTGATCAGGAGGAAGAGTTCTCTATCCATATGCAGGCCGAGGTCGCTCATATTGATGATGATAAGGTTGGGTTGCACTGCAGACATATAGATATGGAGAGCATCACCAATCTGCGTCGTCTGTTGGAGCTAAACCTGGGAGATCCAGATCTGCTGGAGCGCGAACTGGCTGTACTAGGCTAGGGGCAGATAACATCTGACTAAGTCCCTGGCGGCCTAGGCGCTGCCTGTGCGTCTTGAGATGCGAAGCGGTTACTTAATCTGGCGTACCTTGCCATAACATCTTATAGCCCATCTCATATGTATCTGAACAGTACTCAGACAGGGCGCTGAACCTCTCTTTAAAAACGGTGTCCGCGTGGGACTTCTCATGCTGCTCAAACGATCTCCAGTAGGTCATAATGACCAGGTGGTCATCACTCTTTTTGTCGGGATCAAATGAACCCTGCTCAGAAACAAACCCCGTATATTCGAAGACCTGACCGCCGATAAAGCCACCCTCTTCATCCCCATAGGTATTCTTCACGACATTACACATCTCGCCCAGAGCGAGCTCCACATCTTCAGAGCTAACTCCCTGCTTCAACTTGATGACGTTAAACAACATTACTACGCCAAATGGAATGGTGATTGGTTCAAACATCTATAGTCTCCCATTATCAAACCTTGATTCAATAATAGACAACTATTCAGGAATCATATTGCATCCAGCGCATCTGAAAGACGATCAACAGCAATAATCTCAACTCCATCCATACTTTTCTTAGGAGCATTAGCCCTAGGGAGTATTACCCGTTTAAAACCGTGCTTTGCCGCCTCTTGCAGCCTCTCCTGGCCACTGGGAACAGGCCTAATCTCACCGGCCAGACCAACCTCGCCAAAAATAGCCAGATCATGGGGTAGAGGGCGATCACGGAAGCTAGATAACACCGCTAGTAACACCGGCAAATCAGCGGCAGTTTCGGTAATACGCACCCCCCCAACCACGTTGATATAGACATCCTGATCGAACATAGCTATGCCGCCATGCCGATGCAGCACCGCAAGGAGCATACTCAGACGATTCTGCTCCATTCCCAGGGTAACCCGCCTGGGATTGCCCAGTTGACTCTCATCCACCAGGGACTGCACCTCCACCAGCAAAGGTCGACTGCCCTCGCGGGTAACCAGGATAGCGCTGCCAGGCACCTCCTTCTGATGTTTAGACAGAAATATAGCTGAGGGGTTGGTTACCTCGCGCAGGCCTTTGTCGGTCATAGCGAATACGCCAAGCTCATTCACTGCGCCAAAGCGGTTTTTGATGGTGCGAATCAGGCGGAACTGACTCCCATGCTCTCCCTCAAAATAGAGCACGGTATCCACCATATGCTCCAATACCCTGGGACCGGCCAAGGTGCCCTCTTTGGTTACATGTCCAACCAGAAAAATAGCTGTACCCATCTGTTTGGCAAAGCGCACCAATTGGGCCGTAGACTCCCGTACCTGTGCCACTGACCCCGGAGCCGACTGTAACTGCTCGGTATAAACGGTCTGGATAGAGTCGATCACCATCACAGTGGGGCGCTCAATGGATGCCTGCTTCAGGATAGTCTCAACGCAGGTCTCGGTGAAAAGCTTAAGGCCATCACAGGGCAAACCAAGGCGGTGGGCGCGCATACTGATCTGTTCTGGAGACTCTTCACCGCTGATATAGAGGGTTGAGACATTCCCCTGAAATTTAGTCATAGCCTGAATAAGAAGGGTCGATTTGCCGATTCCAGGATCACCCCCGATCAGCACCACCGAACCAGAGACCAGCCCACCGCCCAGCACTCGGTCAAGTTCCGTGATGCCGGTGGAGATACCTCTGTTCTGGGATGGCTCTACCTCTGACAGGGCGAATACCTGAGAGGCTGGGACATCTCCAGCATAACCTGAGAAACGGCTATTCCTGCCCCCACTGGTTCTGGCGGCAGTCTCGCTCAGACTGTTCCAGGCGCCGCAATCAGGACACTGTCCAGACCATTTGGGAAACATCCCTCCACACTCTTTGCAACTGTAAGCTGTCTTCTCTTTAACGCTCACTGTCCCCGGCCCTGCACAAACTCGACCCTGCCGGTGACCTGACAAAATAGTTCATAGGAGATGGTTCCAGCGTGTTGGGCCACTATCTCGGCGGCCAGCCCATCGCCCCAAAGAACGGCAGGATCGCCGATTTTTGCATCTGGCTGGCTACTCAGGTCTACGGTGATCATATCCATGGATACCCGTCCTATCAGGGGTACTATCTCTCCGTTCAGCAATATCGGTGTACCTGATGGGGCGTGCCTGGGATAGCCGTCACCATAGCCGATTGCTACCACCCCTACCGGCATATCTTCCGGGCAGATCCAGCTCTTGCCATAACCAACACCATCGCCCTTACAAAAGTTATGTTTTGCAATCAGGGTGCTCTGCAGGGTCATTACCGGGCGCAGGCCATCATCCACACCAGTTCTGCCGTTAAAAGGAGAGGAGCCATAGAGCATGATTCCAGGTCGTACCCAATCCAGATGTGAATCCGGCCAGTTCAGGATGCCGCCGGAATTGGCAATACTGCCAATGGCTCCGGTCTGTTCGATCAATGGCTTGGTCAACCTGATCTGATGATCTGTCTCTGGGTTCTGCGGATCATCCGCATTGGAGAGATGGGTCATGATCCCCACTCCATCCGCCACCGACTCGCATGCGCACAGGGCGTTATAGGCCTCCATGGCCTCTGCCACGGGAAAGCCCAAACGATGCATACCGGTATCAACCTTGAGCCAGCAGGTTACGGCAGCAGAGAGAGAGTTCTGTTGTAGTGTAGCCAGCTGCCCAGGCTCATGAATCACCAGACGCAGATTATTTGCTACTGCCTGCGATAACTCTTCCTTACTAAAAAAACCTTCAAGAATCACTATGGGCGATGTGATACCGGCTTGGCGCAGCTGTATTCCCTCCCCCACCCTGGCAACTGCAAAACTGTCTGCGTCCTTCAGGGTATTTGCCACTGTCAGCATGCCGTGACCGTAGGCGTTGGCCTTCAGCATAGCCATCACGCGGCTGTTTGGGGCTGATGCGCGTACCCGTTGCAGATTGTGCTCAAGTGCGGAAAGATCGATAAAGGCCTGAGGACCAAGACCCATCAGTAATCCTCTGCGCCATATATATCGGTGGCGTAGTTTTCAAATTTGGTGTATTGACCAAGGAAGGTGAGCCGAACCTTGCCGATGGGGCCATTTCTCTGCTTGCCGATAATAATCTCAGCACTGCCCTTATCCGGGCTATCTTCGTTATAGACCTCATCGCGGTAGATAAAGACCACCACATCAGCGTCCTGCTCGATACTGCCAGACTCCCTCAAGTCTGACATCACCGGGCGTTTGTTGGGGCGTTGTTCCAAATTACGGTTAAGCTGGGACAGGGCCACCACCGGCACATTCAACTCCTTGGCCAGGGCCTTGAGTGAGCGTGAGATAAAGGAGATCTCTGTGGCCCGATTCTCCCCAGCTGAAGGCGCCTGCATCAGTTGCAGATAGTCGATGACTATCATCCCCAGATCACCATGCTCTCTTTTCAAACGACGCGCCTTGGCCCTGATCTCGGTAGGGGTAAGGGCTGCAGTATCATCTATAAACAGGGGTGCATCCGCCAGGATACTAACCGCAGATGTGAGACGCGGCCACTCATCATCTTCCAGCTTTCCTGTACGTACCCGGTGTTGATCTATGCGGCCTAGGGAGGACATCATGCGCATGGCCAGTGAGTCTCCAGGCATCTCCATACTGAATACCGCCACTGGTACCTTTTTGTTTATGGCAACATTCTCTGCCATATTCATAGCAAAGGTGGTCTTACCCATGGAGGGACGACCTGCAACTATGATCAGATCAGCCGGCTGCAAACCAGAGGTCATTTCGTCGAAATCAGAGAAACCGGAACTAAGGCCAGTGATGGGTTCGTCCTGTTGAAACAGGGTTTCGATTCGATCCACCGCCTTGGTCAACAAATTCTTGATAGAGGCAAAACCACCGCCTCCACGAGACATCTGCTCAGATATCTCGAATACCTTCTGCTCAGCCACATCCAGCAAAGCGGTGCTGTCCTTACCATCTGGCTGAAACCCACTATCCGCAATCTCGGTGCCAACCTTAATCAGCTGGCGCATAACCGAGTATTCACGCACTATATCCGCATAGGCTCTAATATTGGCTGCACTAGGGGTATCTTTAGCCAAGGTACCAAGGTAGGCCAGTCCTCCCACATCCTCCAGAGCAGCAACCTTCTCTAACTCTTCGGATAGGGTTATCACATCAAAGGGTTTGCTCTGCTCAGCCAGTTGATGGATCGCGCGGAAGATAAGCTGATGCTCACGACGGTAGAAGTCGATATCCACCACCCGGTCGGCAATCTGATCCCAAGAGCTATTCTCTAACATGAGACCGCCCAGGACAGACTGCTCACCCTGAATTGAGTGAGGAGGAACACGCAGTGCGTCAGCGACAGATTCGCCTGACATCATAGCTGGTGGAAATGAATACTCTTGCATCTATGGTTATTTTAACCCGCGTTTTCCAGGTGGAATAAACTACCAAATGACTCGATTTATTAATATCGGAGCGATAGTAGAGCTACTTTTGTTGCCTGCCCCTGTATCTGTTCATCTGCCCAGATCAGAAGCCATATCATAAACCTAGAAATTGCTGCATACCATAACTCTGTTCGCAAAATAATTTGCTTGCGTCATTTTTTTAGGCAACAAAAAGCCGGGCCGGGGCAAATGGACCCCAGTCCGGCCTTATCTGGAATAGAAAACCCCTGAATGATCAAGGGGTTCCCGTGCTATTCCCTACTCTTCAGGAACAACAACCAGCTTGAGCATGGCATCCACATCGGTATGCAGGTGAATTACCACCTCAAACTCACCGATAATGTGGAACGGGCCTTCTGGCAAGCGCACTTCACGCTTCTCAATCGCCACGCCGGCCTCCGTAGCGGCCTCAGCGATATCCGCTGTGCCAACAGAACCGAAAAGCTTGCCCTCATCACCGGCCTTACGGCTGATGCTGATACTAAGTGCTTCGATCTTAGCCTTGCGCTCTTCTGCGGCAGCTAGCGCCTCTGCAGCTGCTTTCTCCAACTCTGCGCGACGCGCTTCGAAGGTCTCAAGGTTTTCCTTGGTTGCGAACACGGCTCGACCGGTTGGCACCAAGTAGTTTCTTCCATACCCTGACTTAACATGAACCTTGTCGCCAAGAGCCCCAAGATTTTCGATCTTTTGTAACAGAATTACTTCCATCGTAGCTACCTCTGAAAGGTGTAATATATTTAACTTGTCTCGCCCGGACCTTCACCCTTTCCGAAACGAGTCCTGAAATCCAACATGGCATCCAATACTCCAATGGTTGCCAACAAAATCAACATGTAATGCATGCCAATGATCAGCAGGATATACATCCCAAACAACCAACCATAGCTGGCATTAAGCTGCGCCCTAAGTCCATGGGCCAGAGCCAACCCCTGCAGCAGATATGCCATTATCAGCAACATTGCCAGATAATCCAGCATAGGTCTGCCAACAGTCACATCCGTCGACAGCAGCGCAATCACGGCAACGGCCAACAGGGCCAGTGGCCGTGGTAACCTCAACTGGTGGAATTCATCTCTAAATCCACCGGGATTAAACAACAGCGATTGCCACCAACGCCCCAATAGCAGTGACGCTATCAGTTGCAGGAAAAAACCTGCCGCCATCATGCCTGTCATCCAATGAGACAGTACCTCCAGCAGAAGTTTCCTCTGCCCTGCTTCCAGGCCCTGGGCCTGACCGAGGCTCTCTATCATCGGCCCCAGTACTTTGCTCCATTGAGTTGCCGGATCACTATATTGTAGGTAGTGAATAACTATCAGTAACACTCCAAACAGAAGCGCTAAGATAGTTGTGTATGCCAGTGACCTACTTGATCTCAGCATTAGGGCTAAGATCCAGACTGGCAACCATAACAACAGCGTGGCGCCAACCACCGGTATTACATTCACCTGTACCAGCATAGCTAGCAAGGAACAGGCAATTGCACTCAATAGTGCAACCAATAAACCGTCCCGCAACCCCACTCTCAGTGTTACTAGGGCAACCCCAGCAGAACTTATTATGGCTAACGGGGGAAATAACACAGATAACAGCGCAATAATGCTAATCGCCATTACCGCCTGCGATCTCCCCTGCATCACAAAGGATGCCAGTAAACGCATAATCCTATCCGGATCTCTGACGCAAGGGGGTTATACCCAAGCGTAGAAAAAACTTTTACTGATGCTTATCAGTGTACGGCAACAGCGCAACATAACGTGCGCGCTTGATAGCCGTAGAAAGTTGACGCTGATACTTGGCCTTGGTGCCAGTGATACGGCTTGGCACTATGCTGCCATTCTCACTGATATAAGCCTTTAGCAGATTAAGATCCTTATAATCAATATCTGTAATCTTCTCAGCGGTAAAACGGCAGTATCTTCTGCGGCGAAAATAACGTGACATACTCAATCTCTCCAAATAATCTGATTTCGACCGATTCTTACGGTCATCGAAAGCTAATACCCTAATATGTATCTAGGGGGTGGAAGGCGATCTTATTCAGCCTCTAGCTCCGTCTCGTCAGCAGCAGGGGTTTCTTCTGCTGGCTTGGCTGCTGGCTTCTCTTCTCTATCGTCCGGTGACTTGGCCAAGGGAGAAGGATCAGTGATCGGACCCTTGCGTTTAATGGTCATATCTCGCAACACAGCATCATTGAAACGGAAAGCGTTTTCCAGTTCATTCAAGGCCTCGCCATTGCACTCAATATTCATGAGTACATAGTGGGCCTTAGGCAGCTTTTGGATGGGATAAGCAAGTTGGCGACGACCCCAGTCTTCCAGACGGTGGATATGACCACCCTTGGACTCTATGATTGAGCGATAGCGCTCAATCATGCCTGGGACCTGTTCACTCTGGTCCGGATGAACCAGAAATATAATCTCATAATGTCTCATAATTGCCCCTTTCGGATTAAGCCTCCCGCATTCATGCGGTGAAGCAAGGAGTTGGCACAGATTTAACCCCGTGCCGGAAAACAGCGCATTCTACCCGTGCCAGGAGGCGCATGCAACGGAAAAACATGAGTTTTTGGGTAAAAATGACAAAAAAATAGCCAGGTCTGTTTTAGACCCGGCTATCTCCAGCCAATCTTGACTACATCTAACTATCCATAACAATTTGACTATTTTGCTGGAGAGTCCATCTTCTCTTCACCAGCCTTCATCTTTTCCTCTTCCATTTCTCCATCTTTCATCTCTTCTTTTTTCTCATCAGCCATATTGCCGGCAGCAGTGGCTTCTGATGTCATCTCCTTAGAAGACTCTGCTGCTTTTTCAGCAGCTTCACCCTCATGTTCACTGGCTAGAACAGATTGACTAATAAGGAAAAGTGAAACACAAAGCAGAATGCTGAGTTTTTTAAACATGGTCATTTTGATCTCCTTGAAAATGCTGTAAAACTTACCCTGTACCGAATTGATTCACATAAAACCCTTTTAGGGCTCGTATCGCTTAACGACAGCGCCACAAAAAGTATCACAAAGGACCATATAGACCAATAAAAAGTTCAATTTTTGTGAGGGATTTCAACTCTAACTGAGTTCCGAAACTGGAGGGGCAGATGAAAGAAGCCATATTACGACAAGACCCTAATAGCGAGTTCTTTACGCCAGAGAGATGCTTCATCATTGAATTGTCTAACAGCCACGAGGATCCGGAATTATCAATCGCTCAAGCAAGAGTGAAACCTGGTGTGACTACTCGCTGGCATTACTTAACAAACAGTGCAGAGCGCTACTATATCATCCAGGGTAAAGGCAGTGTTGAGATTGGAGATATCCAAGCACAGGAAGTAAATCCAGGGGACGTCGTGATTATTCCACCTATGTGTCCCCAACGCATTACCAATATCGGGGCAGAGGATTTAATCTTCTTAGCTCTTTGTACACCTCGATTTTCCAGCGATAACTATAAAGAGATTGAAGGAGATCCTGTTCCTGATTGATACTGGAAATTGGGATTAGTTTTCTTTAATGGAGTCGTCATACTTAATCTCAAAATGCAGCTTATGCTTAGCTTCTTCATTAGCTAGGGCAAGCAGCGACTGTCTGATGGTATCGTCCTCGGCCATTGCAGCCATATCGGTGTATAGCTGAAATGCCTTCTTTTCCATCTTCATAGCCACAACCAAGGCATCTTCGTAGCTCATATCATCTGAAGGTTCAACATCAACTATGTAATCAGCCATTTTTAGATCAGGTGCTGTTTGACGGCTAACAAGTTTTGTTGCTCCCTGCTCTTTTATGGCGATCAGTTTTTTCTTATGCCTGAGTTCTTCTTCGGCAAAACCCTCTAAGATTTCTCCCATGGAGCTATGCTTTGCGCTTGATGATAGCTTAGTGTAAAAATCTGCAGCTGCCTGCTCCTGATCAATGGCAAAATCCAAAATGTCGTCTAACGATTCCCATGCTTTCATAAACTTTGCTACCTCTATAGTGCTTATATGTCTGACGTCTAATATATAAGTGGCTTGTCCTGAAAGCAAACACAAGGCTTACCAAATGCTTCTTTCGCAAATTGTGGGCTTTATTTCTGGCAGCCTGAGGGGCTATCTACCTAAGAATCAAACAAACTCTTTAGGGCATTTATCAAAGTAGGGTTTCATCTGCATATCATATTTAAGAATATGATCTAACAACCAGTTTCTGAGTAACCCAATCTAATCAGGTAGGATTAACTCCATACGAGAACTGTCCGTTTACATTGAAGTCAGGCTGATTTTATTTGGTTATCAATACAAATTAACACCCTGAGACTATCTTCAATCGATTTCTTTAATATGAAGCTGCATAGATCATCGTAAATCTCTTTATTTACCACATAATTGTTTTTGGATACTTTCACCTGCTCTTGTCCAAAGTGCTTCCCCAATGGACCATAATATCCAAAACCTTTTTTTCTGCTTATCCTATCCCTGTAGAAAGATGAAGCTGCATGCTCATCACTCTTCCAAAACAGGTCCCAACCAACCTTCCTGGGTTCACCATTTATTACAACATTAAATTCTGAATTTGAACTATTGATTCGCTCAAGTGTTCTCAATGCAGCATTTTGATACACACTTTCAATACAGTCTACACCTACACTGCATTCAGATACCATATTGAAACGTTCCTGATTGAAATTAAAATTACTTAGGTACGAACCCACCCTGGAATTCAGTCCAGTTTCAAAACTATCACTCCTATTTGAACGGTGATAAACAGGTATAACATTTGCTGGAGAGCTCATATCTTGAATAAGATGCAATATTTTGCCTATCAAGATATATGAATTATTTGAAAATCCTTGAGATATATCCTGTCTCAACTCTCTAACATAGCTCCTTAGACTATGCTCTGATGTTGGATATACGGTATAGACTGGCATAGATCCAAACAGCTTTATTTTTTTTGGCTTGAATCTATTTTTATGATTAAAAAAATGTAGCGTACGAGCTCCTTGCTGAAAATTTCCGCTTTTAATTAAGCTCGCACCATCCCTGATTTTACCAGCGTTTCTCTTGAACTCTTCTGCCAACTCTGTTGGTGAAAACATCCAGTAAAGGTCGACAGCATAATCGGTTATATCCATATGATCTTTTATTTTCATTTTTAATCCTTCAACCCTGATCCAACTCCATGGTAAATCCATGTATTACTGTGTTTTTGTTATTACTAAGTGGTATTTAACAACACCTGTCATAATATCATCTGACCTATTAAGTTAAAACAGGTCGAGTATTATTGCCGATTATTCATACATCTGATGAACCAAACGATTATATTAAACTATTATTAGGTAATATCAGGCGGATGATGTAAAATCTCGCACCTTCTTACTTATATCCGCCCAGCAGTTCCGGCGTAATATAGCCAAGTTACCACCTTTACAGGCAGTCCAATGTCCAGCAAAACCAACACTTCATTTGCCCAGTTAGGGCTATCTGACGCCGTCCTCAAATCTGTGGAAGAGATCGGCTATGAGGCTCCGTCTCCAATTCAGGAACAGAGTATTCCTCCTCTGCTCTCGGGAAAAGACATTCTGGGACAGGCCCAGACAGGAACAGGCAAAACTGCAGCATTCGCTTTACCTCTGTTGAGTCGTCTTGACGTATCAAGGGCAGAACCGCAGATTTTGGTACTTACCCCTACCCGGGAGCTTGCCATCCAGGTTGCCGAGGCCATGCAGACATATTCTAGGCATATTCGCGGCTTCCATGTGCTACCGGTTTATGGAGGACAATCCATGGGTATCCAACTGCGCCAACTGAGTCGCGGTGCCCATGTGGTTGTTGGTACTCCCGGAAGGATAATGGATCACCTTCGCCGCAAGACCCTGAAGCTGGACTGTCTGAGCAGCATCGTCTTGGATGAGGCGGACGAAATGTTGAATATGGGTTTTATTGAAGATATTGAGTGGATTCTGGAGCACACACCGAAACAGCGCCAGACCGCGCTATTCTCGGCAACCATGCCAAACCAGATCAAGCGTGTTGCCCAGCGTTATCTGAAAGACCCTGTCGAAATTCAGATTAAGTCCAAGACCAGCACGGTGGACACCATAACCCAGCGCTACTGGCAGGTAACAGGACTGCACAAGCTGGATGCCCTAACCCGAATGCTGGAGGTGGAAGAGTTCGATGGAATCCTGATCTTCGTTCGCACCAAGACAGCAACTATGGAGCTTTCTGAAAAGCTACAGGCGCGTGGATACTCTTCTGCAGCACTGAATGGAGACATGAATCAGGCCTCTCGAGAGTCCACTGTGGAACGGCTAAAATCTGGCAAGCTGGATATAATAGTTGCGACCGACGTGGCGGCACGCGGTCTGGATGTGGAGCGCATCAGCCATGTCATAAACTATGACATACCAAACGACACCGAGGCCTATGTACACCGAATCGGCAGAACCGGACGTGCCGGACGCAAAGGTGATGCAATCCTGTTTGTTTCTCCCCGTGAAAAGCGCATGCTGTACGCCATCGAAAAGGCCACCAGGCAAAAGATCACCCAGATGCAGCTCCCCAGCCACAAAGAGGTCACTGGCCGCCGGGTGGAGCGCTTTCAACAGACCATAACCGATGCCATAACCTCCCAGGACCTGAACTTCTTCGAAGAGCTGATCGCTGACTATCAGGGAAAACATGATATCGAAATGAACCAGATTGCGGCCGCACTGGCATACCTAAGCCAGCAAGATCGTCCGCTGCAAATAACAGAAAAAAAGAGGTCGTCCAAAGAGAGCGTCGAGCGTTCTGATCGGCCTACAAAACCGAACAACAGACAACAACGATCAGAAAGACCCAGCGCAGATAGCTATGCAAAACGTGAAAGAAGAGAGCCAAGAGACTCGAAACCAGAAGATGGCATGTTGCGCTACCGCATAGAGGTTGGCAGAGAGCATGAAGTAGAGCCGAAGAACATCGTGGGGGCCATTGCAAACGAGGCCGGCCTGGAGAGTCAGTACATCGGACGCATCAGACTACATGATAACTACAGCACAGTAGACCTGCCGGACGGAATGCCAAAGGATATTTTTAAACATCTTAAACGGGTGTGGGTATGCGGTCGTCAGTTAAACATCACCCTGGAAGGAAGCGAGCGGGTTTCCGGCACTGAATCAGCTCAAAAACCCAAACATAAGGGCAAGGCAAAACCGAAAGATAGAAAACCTGCCAAACGTAAGCCAAAGAGTAGAAAGAAAAAGAGTCCTGCTGACTAGAGCCCCAGCTCCTTCCAGCGCTTTTCCAGCCTCTTAAGGGAGATGGGATAGTCGGTCTTTAGCTCCTGCGCAAACAGAGACACCCGTAGCTCCTCAAAGGACCAGCGCAGCTCATCGATGCGCTCATCCACCTTGTGATTGTGGCGGCACCTTTCGTCCCACTCCTGCCACTTCTGGTATTGGCTCTGCATCTCACGTAGCAGTTGTTGATCTCTGGCAGCGGCATGGTTTAGCTTTTCCAGCCTAAGGGAGATCGCCTTTAGATAGCGTGGAATGTGTTGTAGCTGCCGGTAGGGGGTAAATTGTAGAAAGCCACGAAACACCAGGCGATCCAACTGCTGGTTTATATCGGTGACAGACGCCATCCAGTTTATCTTGTTGGCGCTTGCCAACTGTTTTCTCACCTCTTGATAGCGCTCTAGAATCTCAGCAGTCTGCTTTACCACATCCTCTGCTACACCCATCAATCGCCCTTTGCATTGTTCTATTCTGGCCTGGAATTCGTCTGCATTATGAATAGCCGGCATATCTTCAATAAATGTCAGATCCACAATCAGCGCTATAAACTCTGCCAGAAGATCGGGTGCGGATTTCGTATCATAACCCTTGGGTGCCGCGGCCGCCTTGGCATACTGCAGCTTCATCTTCTCTAGCCCGGGAAGATTGCGCTTTAGATAACGAATATCCTGGGTTAGTTTGAGCATAAACAGGCGCCGCAGACCGGAGCGCATAGCCCTGTCGGCGTTTGGCCTGGAGTCCATCACCCGAAGCGAGACACTGTCACCCTCATCTACCAGGGCCGGAAATCCCTTTAACTTGATGCCACCAGAGTCCAGTTCAACTGACTCCTCCAGTTCGCCAAAATCCCAGTCGCTAATCCCTTCCCTTTCCAAACCCTCTACAACCAGGGGCTGTGATGCACTCGATGTCGCGCCAGCATGTCTTTTTCTTAGCTGGGTCAGATCCCGTCCCGATTCAATAACCACACCCTTGTCGTTAACCACCTTGAAACCCATGCGCAGATGATCTGGTATTGCGCCCTCATCCCAGGCATCTTCTGGCACATGCACACCAGTCATCGCCTTAAGCTGTTCCCCCAACTCACGGATCAAAGGCTTGTCGGACGGCTGCATACGCTTCAGGCAGGCATCTGCATACTCAGGCACCGGCACAAAGGATTTACGCAACTGTTTGGGCAGACTGCGCATCAGGGCGATAATGCGCTCACGCAACAGTCCCGGCACCAACCATTCACACCGCTCTTCTGTAACCTGATTTAGTACCGCTTGCGGCACCTTGAGGCTCACCCCATCCATGGAGTGACCTGGCTCGAAGTGGTAGCTCAAAGGTAGTTGCATGCCGTGCAGATCAAGGGTGTCGGGATAATCGGTATCTGATATGGAGTACTGGTCACGTCTACACAGATCCTGTTCCCGCATGTGCAGAACCTTTGGGTTGTTAGAGACCTCTTGGCGCAGCCAGCGCTCAAAGTCTGGCCCAGTAAAGATACCATCTGGAATACGCTGGTCGTAGTACTCATAGATGGTCTGCTCATCCACCAACAGGTCACGTTTCCTGGATTTGTGTTCCAGGCTTTCGATATGCTCCAGCAGCTCTCGGTTATGACGCCAGAACTTGGCCCGAGTATGAAAGTCACCTTCAACCAAGGCAAAGCGGATGAAGATCTCCCGCGCCTCCACCGGGTTGATGGGGCCATAGTTCGCCTTACGTTTTGCAACCAGGGTAATCCCAAACAGGGTAACTCGCTCATAGGCCCCGACCTGCCCGCGTTTTTTCTGCCAGTGGGGCTCTGAATAACTACGTTTAACCAGATGACCAGCCACCGACTCCACCCACTCTGGGCGGATGCTGGCCAGGGTTCTGGCATAAAGTTTTGTGGTCTCCACCAGTTCAGCCGCCATTACCCACTTGGGTTGTTTCTTAAACAGGCCAGAGCCGGGAAAGATCAGAAACCTGCTGTTGCGCCCACCTAGATACTCCCGCTCCTTACCGCTCTTCTTAAAACCGATGTTGCTGAGCAGCCCGGTGAGCAGCGCCTTGTGGATCTCTTCATAACCGGCCTCGGCCTGGTTCTCTTTGTAGCCCATCTCATGCATCTGCCCCCGCAGCTGATGATGAATATCGCGCCACTCCTGGGTTCGGTTCCAGGATATAAAGTTATCCCGGCAATACTGCCTGAACTTGCGCTTACTCAAATGGTGGCGCTGTTCCCGGAGATGGCGCCACAGGTTCAGATAGGTCAGAAAATCAGACTCTTCATCTCGAAACTGCCGGTGGGCCTCATCCGCCGCCTGCTGCTTATCCATTGGCCGATCCCTAGGGTCTTGCACACTAAGGGCTGCGCCGATCACCAGTAGTTCATTCAGACAGTGGGTGTGGGCCGCTGTAAGCAACATGCGGCCGATGCGTGGATCTACCGGCAGACGAGCAATCTGACGACCGATCCTGGTCACCTTACGCGCACCGTCCGTGGCGCCGATCTCATCCAGGATACGATAGCCATCCTTGATAAAGCGTCTGTCCGGGGGATCGAGAAATGGGAAGGATTCGATATCGCCAAAACCCAGGATCTTCATCTGTAGAATAACCGACGCCAGGTTGGTGCGTTGAATCTCAGGCTCGGTAAACTCCGCCCGCGACTCAAACTCCTCCTCAGAATAGAGCCGGATACAAACACCCTCCGCCACCCGACCACAGCGCCCTTTACGCTGATTGGCGCTGGCCTGAGAGATACGCTCCACCGGCAGGCGTTGCACCTTGCTGCGATGGCTGTAGCGGCTGATCCGGGCGTAGCCTGCGTCTATTACATATCTGATACCTGGCACAGTAAGAGAGGTCTCAGCCACGTTGGTAGCCAAAACGATGCGGCGCTCTCCTCCCGGCTTGAAAATCTTCCCCTGCTCCCCTGGCCCCAGCCTGGCATAGAGTGGCAGGATCTCAGTAAGATGCATCTTGTGTTTACGCAGGGACTCTGCAGTCTCCCGTATCTCCCGCTCACCACTGAGAAAGATCAGGATATCGCCCCGGTCAATACGGCTTAGCTCATCCACCGCATCCAGAATTGCCTGCTGCATCGGCTCATCCCGCTCACTGCTCCCCTCCTCTTCCGGCGGACAATAGCGCAGCTCCACCGGGTAGGTGCGACCGGACACATTCAATATTGGCGCACCACTAAACTGTTTTGCGAAGTGCTCCGGGTCGATAGTGGCGGAGGTGATAATCAGCTTCAGATCAGGACGTTTCGGTAGCAGCTGTTTCAGATACCCCAGCAGAAAATCTATATTGAGGCTGCGCTCATGGGCCTCATCTATGATAAGCGTGTCATATTCATTGAGATAGGGGTCCCTCTGGATCTCGGCCAACAAGATGCCATCAGTCATCAATTTAATATGACTCTCAGGGGTGACATGATCATGAAAGCGCACCTTATAACCAACGCTGGTTCCCGGCTCTCTGCCCAACTCACTGGAGATCCTATTGGCCAGGGTGCGCGCTGCGATACGCCTGGGCTGGGTGTGGCCTATACGCCCAAACCGACCTCGCTTAAGGGCAAGACAGATCTTTGGTAGCTGAGTGGATTTACCTGACCCGGTCTCTCCACAGATGATCACCGCCTGATTTGCATCTATAAGTGCAGCTATCTCTTCCCAGCGCTCAGATATGGGCAGTTCCGGTGGAAAGCTGGGGGTTGGTAAACTATCTGATCTAAGATCCGCCCTCTTTTTAGAATCTTCTATTCGATCCAGCAGGCGAATTAGATCATTCTCAATCCCCCCTTTTGCCTTGTTTACCTTTTTCAGTTTGCGCAGAGTGCTACGCAGCTGATGCCGGTCGGATAGCATGCACTGTTCAATATCACTGTCGTTAGGGAGTTGTTGTTGCTTCACGGAGTGAAATTGTACAGGAGGGACAGGATTTAATTCATCACCCATTTTCAGTGGTGTCTGTCCCAAAAACATCCTCTTCTCTGCAGGGTAACCGTACTAATTTAAAAGAAAACCCAATATTGGAGGATTTAATGCTTCATTTTAATCCTTATAATGGATACCATTAAGTCTACAAATGTTTAGCTGGATTGATTATGGCATCTTCACCTTCACCACCATACTACAAGCAGAATCGTCTTAAACAACTGCGGGCATTCTGCAATGCCGCCCAGACCGAGAGTGTAAGCGAGGCGGCGGAGCGACTCTTTTTGAGCCAGCCCACCGTATCTCTGCAGATCCAGGCCCTGGAGCGCGAATTCGAGACCATGCTGTTTGAGCGCCGTGGACCCAAGATTCGCCTCACCCCAGAGGGCAAAACCCTGTATAAACTGGCGCAGCCACTGATTCAGGGCATTGACGGTCTGCATGAAACATTCATTGCCAAGTGTGGTTCCCTGGAGTCTGGTGAGCTAAATATTGCAGCCGGCGAATCCACCATCCTGTACGTACTGCCGGATGCCATGCGCAACTTCTCCAACACCTACCCCAAGATCAGAATCAAGCTGCAGAATGTTACCGGTCGTGACGGCATGAGCATGATCAGGGCCGACCAAGTGGACTTTGCTGTTGGCTCCATGTCTGAGGTAGCTGATGATATCTTTTATCATCCAGTGGTCTCTTATAAAACAGTTCTTATCGCCCCACTGGATCATCCCCTGTCGAAAAAAGATAGCGTGACCCTACAGGATATAAGCCCATATGGACTGATTCTCCCGCCACGCCACTTGAGTACCTGGCGCATGGTTGATCTGATATTTAATCAACACAACCTGAAATACCGAGTAAATCTGGAAGCCGGTGGTTGGGAAGTGATCAAGAAATATGTGGAACAGGGTTTGGGAATATCCATAGTCTCTGATGTATGTCTCAACGGTAATGAAAAACTGGTGCGCATTCCACTGGATGACTACTTCCCTGATCGTGGTTACGGAATAGTAATGCGACGCGGCAAATTCCTCTCCCCCCAGGCCAAGCGTTTCATCGAGATGATGGACCCTGAGTTTTTTGAGGCGCGGGATATAGCAGAACAGGAAACTATTTAGCTGGCAATGACTGCTCATAAATAACAGCAAGTATTTGAGTAAAATTTATGGCTACTAAGATCAATCGATTTCTGTTTTTTATTTTTGTGCTTGTGCAACACCCAGCAGCACATGCCGCTATCACCTTTAGATTAAGAAAACCGGATGGAAGCACAAACTGGCAGCATGTAGCCAACTGGTCCGGCGGCATTCTGATCCTGTTATTGACTATAACTGTCATCACTATTTTCTTTACCTGGAGAAAGGCTCGCAAGGCCAATCATGAGTTACAGGCAATACGTGATGATTTGGAGTTGCGGGTGCAGGAACGCACAGCCACGCTGGATGAATCCAATCGCTTACTGAAAGAATCTAATCAACTACTTGAGCATGAGATCGCTCAGCATGTGACTACCGCATCCCGACTGCGCTCGTCAGAGTTCTATATCAAGGACATTCTAAAGTCCATGCCCCTAATGCTAATCGGCCTCGACAAAGAAGGAGTAATTACCCAATGGAATAAGCGGGCGGAGCATATCACTGGAATAATGGCTGAACACAGCCTGAGCAAAAATTTGTGGGATGTATTTCCGACTATTACAGTATCGCCTGAACAGATTGACGAGGCCGTTGCAAATAATGAAGCAACCACTATTAGATACAGTCAACCTGGTCAATACTACTACGATATAACCATCTATCCGCTTAGTGAACAGGATGAGCCCGGCGTTGTCATCCTGATCGATGATATAACTAAAGAAATCCTCGCTGTTAACACTCTGATTCAGAGCGACAAGATGTCATCTGTAGGAGAGCTGGCCGCCTCCATGGCCCACGATATCAATCCTCCACTCCAGTCAATTCTATCCGATCTAAGAATCTTCAAGCAGTCACTCGCCGATAGCAGTATTAACCTCACTGAGCTCGGCAATACCGATAGACCTGAAACCCTTGAAAGCTTGTTGGATGATGCCTATGAAAAAAGTGAGCATCTGGAGTCCATTGTCCATAATTTTCAAGACTTCTCCCGTGCCAGCAGCAACAGGAAAGAAGTTTCAAATATCGTCGACATTATGGAACGAACCCTAGAAATGGCTGGAGAGGTATTATCTGTTCCATCACAACTACGATTCAAAGACATACATATCGAAAGAAACTATCAAGAAGATCTGCCAACTATTCCCTGCTATGTTGCTGAATTACAGCATGTCTTTCTCAGCCTGTTTCGTCATGCCTGTGACTCCCTCAGACTTATGGAGCAACCCGACCGCACACCAACTATCAAGATTCAGATGATCGTCTGTTATGACAATCTATGGATAAGAATTCATCACAACGGGCTGGGCCTGAGCAATGAAGAGCAAATGTATTTGTTCGAGCCGTTCTTCAGGAAAGATTCACCTGAAGTAAAGTACGACGCTAGCAAGCGACTGTCATTTCCCTACTACATTATTACAGAGCAACATCAAGGGCAGATAGCTGTAACCTCAGATCTCAATGTAGGTACTACATTTCATATACAGCTGCCGCTGAAGTGAATAACGATCAATCAAGTCTGAGCCGCTGCTGTCCCACTTATTTCCCCTATTAATTCTCTAGCATTAGACCGCTTTTCTAGTGGAAAGCCCTATAAGTCCAATGAAACCACTTATAAACAACCAGACCGCCATTGGCAGCGGCACAGGTGTGGTAGTGGTCGAAGAGAGATAGACCCAGGCCTCATCACCAGCATGATTTGCTAGGGCACCACCTTGGCCACCGGTCTCCGAGTAGAGATAGACAAACGGATCATCTCCATAGATTGAACCTGCAAACAAACTATCTGGGATGTACATGAGAAGATCAGATGAGCCGCTTCCCGGCCCCCCTAGCAACGTTGCGTCTAGTTTAATCCAAGAGTCTTCTCCTGCATCTAGGTCATATATCAGTGTTGCCGCTCCAGCAAAACTGTATCCGGTCAGGTTGCCTACGTTAGATAGGTAAATTTCCACCGTATCTATAGATAACAGAGAGTTTCCATTCCCGGGTTCGTTCATATCAAAGGCGAATTCACGGTAGAGGGTTCCACCAATATCTACCAACTGTAGCGTTGATCTATTGATAGCGTCATGCCTGTTGCCTGTTCCAAACTCTGTAGTCCCTTCAGTGTTGTATCCACGGTCACTAAAGGTGAGGAAATCTACCGCAGCACCACTACCAAAACCGACAACAGACTTGTTGAAAAATTGCGCGCCATTGATTGTGCCGGAGGAAACGCTAGACGTAGACAGGTCCAACGTGGCAGCCTGCAACCAAGTTGTGGAAATCAGCATCAGAGATATCAGCACTACCTGGCGTTTGATTATACTTGCAATCATTGCGGTTGAATTCATTTTGCCACCTAAATCTTGAGTTTTGTAAACTGTTACACATCTATGGTCCCAAATCGTGCTCAGAACCTTAGACGCCGTTCACAAGTAATTTAATTCCTTAAGGTACAAAATCCATGACATTAGCTGATATTGTAGGTGGTCTTATAGGATTACAGCATTACTCATATGAGCTATATTTTTTGTGATTAATCAGATTTATTCTATTAATTTGTTGTTTTTATAACTTTACTTCCTCAAGGGTGCTGGTTTGTTCAATCTCCCCAACTGGAAGGACAGATCCAGCTCTTCATCCTTCTGAATTAAACTCCTTCTTAACACCCCGAGTTTTACCTTGTCTCCAGGCGACTCATCCATCAACAACAGCTTTAGATCCACCACATCCTTTACCTGCCTGTCGTTAACCCTGAGTATCAGATCGTCCTTTTCTACCCCCGCCTTTATTGCAGCACCCTCCGGGACCAGATCCTTTACCTCTACCCCTCCATCACCATCCTCCAGAAATATACCCAAAACACCAGGTTCTGGCAGTTTCTCCCCTGCCCCCTGCACCAGGAAATCGGCTATATCCAGTTCCAGCGTGAAATCTCCAGATGGAAGGATTATCGCCCTTTCGCCTTGCACCCTTCTACTGACCCGTTGTGGTATGCCAGAGCCATACATAAGGTGCCCAGAACCAGCCAGCACCACAAGCTGTCGCGTTGGATTTGTCTGTATATATTCGGCTGCTCTTGCTGCCATCCCCTCATCCCACAACAACTGCACCTGCAAGAATCGCTCAAAGCCTTTCTCGTTCTTGTGTGGATGCTTGTCGTAAATCCCTCTCAGACGCTCCTGGTACTCTTTGTCTGAATAGTCTATCTCGCCTGGTATCTGTCTCTTCTCATCTTCTGATAAACCATCAATTCCTTCTTTAGATACCTTAGTAACTATCTCCTTGGGTATATTCAACGCTATAACAGGTATGCCCTGCTCACGAGCATAGGAGAGGATGGGACGATAGAGCCGATAATCAAATCCCCAGCGATCCATCCATTCGCTTTGTCGAATCAGATCTTTCTCATCAATCTCTCCAGTGATAAAGCGATCTAATACGTTCTGAAACGGTTGTTGGAACTGTTCCATGCCGATTGCGATGTTTGGATTTTTTGCATGCAACTGGCGAATAATCTCTAACTGGGTAAGGTGATCAGCATAACTATCATGGGTCTCACCCAGATATACCACTCGAACGGAGAGGACTTTTGAAACAACACTCTCTAATTCCATACTATCTCTCAAGTTCAGGGCCTGGCGTGGGATTATCTTATCAACTGGCTGGGCATGGGCTATACAGGAGCAACCCAGTAATATTAGTGCAATAAACTTAGAACTGCTTCTAGGTTTCATAACATCATATTGCCGGATTTGATTAATAAGTACATTCCAAACTAGTATAAGATACAACCAATGATTGAACACTCTTCTAGGATATATGTTTGAATATGGATCAGTTTACACAGGTTAGATGGTGCTTTCTTTTATTAGTTCTATTCTGCCAGATAGCCACCGCTAAAACCCCAATACACCATACCCTGGATGTCACTCTAGACCCTGAACAGGGTTATCTGGAAGCAAGGGATCATCTAACCCTACCTGAACCAGTGAATGAGATCTCTTTCAGCCTGCATGCAAAACTTAAATTACGATTAGAAACTCCTGGCGCAAGGGTGGTCTCTGCCCAGAAGGTTGACTCATTCGTTCCAGTTAAACAGTACAAGATCAGATTTCCGAACGAGCAGAAAGAGCTAAAGATACAGTACTCAGGTAAGCTGCAACATAGAAAAACATATAGCCCCCATGATTACAGCAAAGAACAGGAGGCCGGTGCCGGAATTATATCTAAACAAGGTGTCTTTCTGAGCATATCCAGCTTCTGGTTTCCAGTGGTTGATAACAGCACGGTGGTGTTTACCCTCTCCACATCACTACCTGATGGATGGAGCAGTATCAGTCAGGGAACTAGTCTTAGTGATAACAAGTGGTATCAATCTAAACCTCAGGATGATATCTACCTAATCGCCGGAAAGTACCATATATACAGACGCCCCAGCGAGGTAGCTGAGGCCCAGGTCTATCTTCACCAACCGGATCAAACCTTAGCGCGGCGCTATCTGAAAGTAACTGAGGATTATCTACAGCTCTATAGCAAACTGTTGGGACCATATCCCTACACCAAATTCGCCTTGGTTGAAAACTTCTGGGAAAGTGGCTACGGCATGCCATCCTTTACTCTACTTGGCCCCAGAGTGATACGGCTCCCATTTATTCTACATAGCTCCTATCCCCATGAGATTCTGCATAACTGGTGGGGCAATGGAGTATTTGTTGACTACAGCAAGGGCAACTGGAGTGAGGGAATAACATCTTACCTAGCTGACCACCTAATCAAAGAGCAACGCGGCCAGGGTTCTAACTATAGACGAGATACCCTGCAACGTTATGCAGACTATGTCGCTGAGAATGGTGAATACACCCTCAGAGATTTTCGCGGCTATCACGGACATGCAAGCCAGGCCATAGGCTATGGCAAGACCATGATGTTTTTACATATGCTAAGACTATACTTGGGAGACAAGATATTCCTGGATGGTCTGCGGTTATTTTATAAAGATAATCTACACAAATTGTCCTCCTATAAGGATATGCAAACGGCTTTAGAAAAAGTATCAAAAAAGGATCTGTCTGCAGAGTTCAAACAATGGACTAACCGTACAGGCGCACCTGTACTTGAAATCACAAAAGTGTCATTCGAAAAGAAGGGCTGGTGGGACTACCGCATCAGCTTTACCCTGCGTCAAACCCAGAAGGATGAACCATACCTGCTCCATATCCCGGTTTATATACTGACTGAAGATGAATCGGAACCGGTTATTAAAACCATAACCTTTTCCGGACGTGAAACAACTAGAACCATCAAACTGAGCGAACCTCCAGTAGCTGTTAGCGTTGACCCCCTGTTTGACCTATTCCGTCAACTTGACCCAAGTGAAATACCGAGCTCTGTGGGACAACTATTTGCATCCGACAGCCCCATTATTATTCTGCCCTCGCAGGCGGATACAGAATCAAGAGAAGCTTATAGCCGCCTGGCAAATAGTTGGAGACAAGATTCGCGCAAGACCAAAATAGTCTGGGATAACAAAATACACGAGATACCCAAGGATAGGGCTGTATGGATCTTTGGCCAAAAAAACCTCCTAGCTGGAAAATTTTTGGTCAGCATGGATAACATGCCTGTTTCTCTAAATGGGCAGACCCTTGCAATCAATGACAGAAAACTTGATATTGCTGAAAACAGTTTCGTGCTAACGCATCGTGGATCAACAACCAGGGGCTGGCTGCACTGCCACTCGCTCACTGCCTTCCCAGGACTCGCAAGAAAGATTCCGCACTACCGAAAATATAGTTATATTGCCTTTACCGGAGATAACCCAGACAATGTACTCAAGGGTCAATGGCCCATAGGCCACTCCAAGCTAGATATAAAACTGGATAAAACCGCACCAACCCAGAGTATTGAAGAGCATCAAGCTCTTAGTGATCTTATCCAGTAATTATTCAAAATCAGGATTTTTCCATTCTGCAGATGGCGCCAGATACTCCTTGGATACTGGAATGCGCGATACATAGTTAATTACTTGCGCAATCTCCTCTTTAGAAAAGCCCTTAATCACCTTCACCATATCAGGGTTTACATTACGGCGTTTACCGTTAAGGATCCACTCTATCTGACGTACCATGTAGCTATAGTGTTGTCCCTGAATCCTCGGAAATAATTTCTCTTCATCACCCTGACCGTTTTCACCGTGACATTTAACACAGTTGGCTTTAAATAACTTTTTGCCATTCTCATACTCAGGGGTACCTTCATCCCATTCCCCTTTTCCGTTTTCTGGATTCATCTTCAACTGTTCAATGTAAGCAGCAACATCTGCCACCGCCTGTTCATCACCAATGGATTCAGGCAGGGAAAAAGGATACATGGTTGGGTTATCACGATTTTGGGCGCGGATATCAGCTAACTGCTTAATCAAAACGGATCGATGTTGCCCCGCTAGCTGAGGGAATGTTCCCTCTTCTACTCCCCATCCCTCAGGCATATGACATGCTGAACAGACCACATAGACATCAAAACCATTTTCCAGATCAGGCGTTAAGGACAGGGTCCGATCTAAGTCGCTAGCGATTAGACTGTTACTAAAAAGGCTTGCACAGCTAATAGCTAATCCCATAGCTGCTGTCATGGTATTAACTACACTGAATTTCGCCATTATTTATAGTCTCCTAAAGCACGCTAGTAAGAAGAGTAGTTTGTTATTCTAAGCTTTTCAAATAGTAACAAAACAGAGATACACCTCGACCCGATATCTAACAATAGTGAAATTATTACAAAGGAGTAATTTAGACACAAAGCAAAAGCCATCATCTGGTGATAGCTTCACATCTATTAGCCATATTTACCCTTAAGCCAGGAACTGAACTCTTCACCAAGATGATGGTGGTTGATGGCGTAATCGACCGTAGCCTGAAGGTAACCTAACTTGCTTCCACAGTCATATCTCTTTCCCTCAAACTCATAGGCCATTACATCTTCATCATCTATCAGACGGGCGATTGCATCTGTCAGTTGAATTTCTCCGCCCGCGCCACGCCCAATCTGTTTAAGATGTGTAAAAATCCTAGGTGTCAGGATATAACGCCCAACCACTGCCCGATTCGATGGCGCGTCAGAGGGATCAGGTTTCTCCACAATTCCTTTCATCTTAACTATCTTGCCATCTCCCTCAGGATCAACCACACCGTAGCTATTTGTCTCTTCTGGCGGGACCAGCTCAGTGCCGATGATGCTTCTCTCATGGGTTGCATAGATATCCACCATCTGTTTAAGGACACCTCGCTCCCGGTCATCAATCAGATCATCGGCCAAAACTACGGCGAACGGCTCATCTCCTACAACCGGATGGGCGCAAAGGACAGCATGGCCAAGTCCAAGTGGCATAGCCTGACGAATAAAAATGCAACTAACATGGGATGGAGTGATATTGCGAACCATCTCCAGCATCTTCTCCTTGCCACGTTGCTCTAACTCCATCTCAAGCTCATAGGCTGTATCGAAGTGGTTTGATATAGAGGTCTTATTTCTGCCAGTTACGAATACCATATCATCAATACCGGCAGCTACCGCCTCCTCTACCGCGTATTGAATAAGGGGTTTATCTACAATGGGCAACATCTCTTTTGGGCTTGCCTTGGTAGCTGGAAGAAATCTTGTGCCCAAACCGGCTACGGGAAAGACAGCCTTACGTACCCTACTGCTCATATTAAAAAGCTCCTGATTTATTTTCCATACCTAACTTTACCAAATTACCATCTGGTGATGCTTTCATAGCGCCAGACGACCATACATGGAAATCCTATGACGCAGTTTTGAAGACAGCTCTGGTTCCACCTGACTCCAATCGAAACGCCATCCCCAGTTGCCTTCCATAGTCCCCGGAGTATTCATACGATGCTCTCCTCCCAACTCCAATAGATCCTGCATCTGGATAATAGCCAAATCAGAGGATGAAGAGAGCACGTTCCATATCATCGGCCACGGCATATCTAGACTTGAGTTCCCCAGAAACTCATCTACATAACTCCTTGTGCGGTCATCCAGACTTTCATACCAACCAATAGTCGTATCGTTATCGTGGGTCCCTGCATAGACTACAGAGTTACATGAATATTTGAATGGCAAATGTGGATTTTCAGGGTCTCCAGAGAAAGCAAACTGCAACACCTTCATTCCTGGGAGAGCAAACTTATCCCGCAGCGCCTCAACCTCAGGTGTAATAATGCCCAGATCTTCTGCAACCAATGGCAACCCTTGGTACTCTTCATTTAGTCGTTCAAACAGATCTGCTCCTGGAGCAGATATCCAACGACCATGCATGGCGGTATCATCATCAGCCGCTATTTCCCAATATGATTCAAACCCACGGAAGTGATCTATACGTATCAGATCATACAGAGCAAGCTGGGTCTTAAGACGCTGTATCCAAAAAGAGAACCCATTTTTCTGCAATTGATCCCAATCGTAGAGCGGATTACCCCAGCGCTGTCCTGTCTCTGAAAAGTAATCAGGTGGTACTCCAGCCACCACCCTAGGCATACCCTCTTCGTCTAACAGGAAATCCTGCTGGTTGGCCCAGACTTCTGCGCTATCATGGGCCACAAAGATTGGCATATCGCCAAACAGTTCTACTCCACGCTGATTGGCGTAACTCTTCATATCCTTCCACTGCTGAAAGAATATGAACTGCTCAAAATGAATGTACTCGATCTCCTCTCCGAGTCTGGCACGAATCTCTGCCAGTGCCTGTTCATCACGATCCCTTAGGGCATCTGGCCAAACCCACCAAACACTACAATCCTGATCCTTACGTATGGCGCGAAACAAGGCATAGTCGTTCAACCAGTAACCATGCTCCTGGACAAACTCATCCAATAGCACCTTTTGCTGTTCATCTTCTTGCTGCTTGAAACTAACCCAGGCACTACGCAACGCCAAGAGCCTATCCTCTTCAGATAGTGAATTCTTGTCTATTTTCGATGCATCCAGCCACCCCCTCTGAACCAAATAGTCCAGATTGATCAACAACGGATTTCCGGCATGCACCGAGCTTGTGGAGTACGGGGAATTGTCTGATCTTGTGGGGCCTACGGGAAGAATCTGCCAATAACTGAAACCCGAGTCTACAAGGAAGTCTACGAAGTGCCTCGCTTCATCCCCTAAGTCGCCGTTGTTGCCAGGACCAGGAAGTGAGGTTATATGCAGCAGAACCCCCGCTCTGCGCTTCTTTAAGCAACTCTTATATTCCGGTTGACTCATCCAGGCCTTTTCTCAACAGTTTGTCCAACTAAATCATAAAGTAGTGGACTTGAATTATTACCATTTAATTTCAACTAATTACTACGCATTACCCCACCCAGGGCTGGATCCCCTCCGCCAAAGGTAAATACATGGGAAAGATACTCAGGAGGATCTACACCAAGAATTTGATACAGATACCTTAACTGACTACGAAACAGACGCTCAAAATCAGAGACCGTTTCGCCTGGATTGTAATCACCAAACCACCAGAACCAGTCTGATCCTTCACAGGTTGCCATCTGTAACTCTGCCTGTTCAACCGCAGTCGCGCTCAACCCACCTTCAGCCATCACCCTATCGAAGGTCTTTTTGGCCTCGATCAGCATATCCCAGGCGCGATTTTTATCCTTCTCACCTATCCATGTAGAGAATGTCCCATACACCCAACTTCCAGCCACCAAGGTCTTCAACTTATATGTTGGCAGATCTTGTTCAACAATATCGGAAAATGTTGTCAACTCCAGGCCAGGATGCTCAGACAATCGCTTATAGAGACTATCCAGGAAGTAACCGCCATTTCTGGGGTAGTGCTCCCAGGCATTCTCTCCATCCATGATTATTGAAACCACAATATCAGAAGGATCTTCAGAATGTTGTGCGATAGATTCCAGATTAACAATAAGGTTGCTTACTGCATCTTCCGCATGCCAATCGGCATAGGTAAAGCCGATCAGATCAGATAGATTGTCATTGCGGAAAAAACTGCTGATCTTTCCCTCTTTTACCTGGTAGGGTCTGTGCGCCCACTGCTCTGGCCAGGGCTCGCCGGCACAGCTCCGGTCCAGACTGTTATGTAAAACCTGTTGGCCGCTGGCAACCCAGCTAAAACCCTCTTCTTCCAGTATGCGCAGGCTATCTTCACAAACTGACCCTTCAGCTGGCCAGCAACCTTTGGGTTTAAGTCCAAAATATCTCTCAAACGATTCTATTCCCCGACGGATATGCCATCTGGAACGCTCTTCACCACCTGGATATATTGTACTCTGCGGCAACTTGGTATCTGGAAGCGCCTCCCGCGCCGAATCTATATCTAGCAACAGCGGGATAATCGGATGGGCATAAGGGGTAACCGATAACTCTATCCGGCCGTCTTGCGCCAATTTCTTGTAGCGCTCAACCACAGTTGCGAGCAAATCTCCAATACTCTCCACTAGCCTATATCTATCTTCAGCAGTGTAACCCTTACGCTTTTTCTCTAAGGATTTTATCCTCAGGTCGTTGATCCTGGGATACTCGCCCATCCAAGCCAGGTGATACCATACCAAGAGATCTACAATGAATTGATCGTTCAGATATTCTGCCGACTCGCTATGCTCTTGCACCAAACCAACAAAATCGGTCAGACGACGAAAGGTACGAAAACGGCCGCGCATGTGCTTTTCATTGGCCCGCAAGCAAGCCTTCATCAGCTCACAGCGGGATTCGGTATCAAGCGGTAACCCTGGGCCTGCCAGAGCAGCCAATAATGGGTCCTTGATCTGCCGTCCCCGAACCAGCCAGTCTTGAATCTGTTCTACGTAGTCACCTAACTGCTCAAGCAGTACCGGGGCAAAGTTGACCACGGCCCGCGCCTTTGGATTGTTTTCCAGATGGGACACCATATCCACATAATCTTTGATACCGTGCAGATAGACCCATGGTAGTTTGAAACTGCTGTGGTCAGGACCTCTATAGTCCGGCTGGTGCATATGCCAGCAGAGAACCACCTTAAGGCGTTTTGTACTATCTGACATAGTTGGTAACCTGCCCCATCATTTCTGGAGTTACCAGGATCACACCATTGGGGGAGACGGTGAACCGCTGGGCATCGGCCGCCGGGTCCTCTCCGATAACAGTATTGTCAGGAATCCGGCAACGCTTATCGATTACAGCATTCCTAATACGGCAGTTTCTCCCGATATCCACCTCAGGTAGTATCACAGAGTTTTCCACTGTGCAGTATGAATTTACCCTTACATTGGAAAAGAGCAGTGAGTTACGAACTAGTGAACCTGAAATGATACATCCTCCGGAAACCATGGAATCTACCGCCATGCCACGCCGGTCATCATCATCGAAGATGAATTTGGCCGGAGGCAGCTGTTCTTGGTAGGTCCAGATAGGCCAGGTTCGATCATACAAATTAAGCTCCGGCGTCACCCCGATCAGTTCCAGGTTAGTGGCCCAAAAGGCATCTATTGTACCTACATCGCGCCAATATCCCTGTCTGCCACTTTTTGGATCCCGAAAGGAATAGGCCATCACTCGATACTTGTCTATCACTGAAGGAATAATATCCTTGCCAAAATCATGGGTTGAGGATGGCATATCGGCGTCTTTAATCAACTGTTCGAACAGAAACGCCTTATTGAATACATAGATACCCATGGAGGCCAGGGCGGTATCTTCGCGCCCTGGTATAGGCTTTGGATTTTTCGGCTTCTCCTCGAACTCTATCACCCTGGAGTCATCATCCACTCTCATAACGCCAAAGGATTTAGCCGTATCCAGATCCACATCGATACAACCCACGGTGATATCTGCGCCAGTGGCAACATGATGGGCAATCATGGCACCGTAATCCATGCGGTAGATGTGGTCGCCCGCAAGAATAAGTACGTAATCAGGATTGTGGCTACGAAAGATATCAATGTTCTGATGCACAGCATCTGCCGTACCCGTATACCAGCTGTTTTCATTGATCCTCTGCTGAGCCGGTATCAGCTCAACATACTCTCCAAACTCCCCCCGTAAAAAACCCCATCCTCTCTGGATATGCAAAATCAGTGAGTGGGCCTTGTACTGGGTTAGGATGCCTATACGGCGAATACCGGAGTTTATACAGTTAGAGAGTGGGAAATCGATAATTCGAAACTTCCCCCCGAATGGTACAGCAGGTTTTGTGCGCCACTTGGTTAAATCCTGTAAGCGCGAACCGCGACCACCTGCGAGAATCAGCGCCAAGGTGTTTTTTGTTATTTTACTAACAAACCTTGGATCCTGCTCCATATTCATTCTCAGCGCCCTCCCGCTACTTCATATTCATTAATCGACGATTTACATCCCTACTTAGCATATACTATCACGCACCCATATGGAGTAGATTTCGAATCTATTAATCATTCAAAGGATAATTCCCTCTCATCGA
Organism: Sedimenticolaceae bacterium; assembly: GCA_050291365.1. GTDB lineage: Bacteria > Pseudomonadota > Gammaproteobacteria > Chromatiales > Chromatiaceae > JAAGZL01. The sequence goes on from JBNKJS010000004.1 coordinate 121,068, forward strand.
CTGTTCACACTGTCTAAAATAACCCTATAATCCGCTGAAAGAAAGCATTAAATTCAACACGAATGATCATAACTAGTCGATCAGGAAATATGAGCATAGCAGGTATAATAGAGACGTAATGAAAAGCAAAAAGAAAATAGCATCAAAAGAACTCAAAACGCCCTTACAACAAATACTACAGGCGCGCCATCACGACCCTTTTGAGGTATTAGGGCGACATATTAAAGGCAAACAGGCTCTGGTCCGTGCATTTCTTCCCCATGCTGATAAGGTCGAGATTGTAGAGATAGCCCAGCCTATGGAGCGTATTCCAGGCTCTGATTTCTTTGAATGGAAAGGAGACCCAGATTCTCTGCCGGTACATTATCAAATCTCATGGATAGCCGATTCCGGGGAACTTATCTCACGCTATGACCCGTACTGCTTTGGGCCACAACTAGAACATTTCGACCTACACCTCTTCAGTGAGGGCAACCACTGGCACGCCTACCGCTTTCTCGGGGCCCACTCCCACACTGCAGATGGTCACGCTGGAATCCTATTTGCGGTATGGGCGCCAAACGCTGCGCGAGTAAGCGTTGTAGGCGACTTCAACCGCTGGGACGGCCGCATTAATCCTATGCGATCGAGGGGTGAGACTGGTGTATGGGAGCTGTTCATCCCTGGCCTTGAGGCTGGCTGTAATTACAAATACGAGATCCTGAGCCAAAAGGGACAGGTACTCCTAAAGAGCGATCCTTACGGCAATCAATTCCAGTTCCGCCCAGATACAGCCTCTGTCGTGGCGCCAGAAAGTACCCACGAATGGAATGACGAAGATTGGCTCACTAGACGTAAACAGGATAACTGGCAACATATCCCTATCTCCATCTATGAGATTCACCTGGGTTCTTGGAGACGGGGAGACAACAACAGTTTTATGAACTATCGGGAAATGGCTCATCGCCTAATCCCATATATTCTGCAAACTGGCTTTACCCATATCGAGCTGCTACCAATCACCGAACATCCATTCGACGCCTCCTGGGGCTACCAGACTACCGGTTATTTCGCACCGACCAGCCGTTTCGGCACACCGGATGACTTCCGCTACTTTGTCGACCAGATGCACCAAAACGGCATAGGAGTGATCCTGGACTGGGTGCCGGCACACTTTCCCAAGGACCAGCACGGTCTGGGGCATTTCGACGGCTCAGCCCTGTACGAACACGAAGACCCACGCAAGGGTGAGCATAGGGACTGGGGTACATATATCTTCAACTATGGACGCGCTGAGGTTAAAAACTTCCTGCTGGCCAGCGCCATCTATTGGCTGGAGGAGTTCCATCTGGATGGGCTTAGGGTGGATGCAGTAGCCTCAATGCTCTATCTCGACTACTCCAGGGAGGATGGAGATTGGCTGCCGAACGAATATGGTGGCCGGGAAAATCTGGAGGCAGTCAGGTTTCTGCAACAACTAAACACCGTTACCCATGATGAGTTCCCAGGAACAGTAATACTGGCGGAAGAGTCTACCTCCTGGCCCCAGGTCTCTGGTCCTACCTGGCTTGGAGGCCTTGGCTTTAGCATGAAATGGAACATGGGATGGATGCACGACACCCTGTCCTACATGGAGAAAGACCCTATCCACCGCCACTATCACCACGACATGCTCACCTTTGGTATGCTCTACTGCTATACAGAGAACTTTATCCTCCCATTCTCCCACGATGAGGTGGTACACGGTAAAGGCTCCCTGTTGGATAAGATGCCGGGAGATGATTGGCAACGGTTCGCATCAGTACGTCTACTGTTCAGCTACATGTTTACCTATCCCGGCAAAAAACTGCTGTTCATGGGCAATGAGTTCGCCCATGGCCGTGAATGGGATGAAGAATCGGAACTGGATTGGTATCTGGTAGATCGACCACAACATCATGGCATTCAGACCCTTATCAGCGAACTAAACCGTCTGTACAAAGAAATACCTGCATTACACGCTCTGGACTTTGAAGGCAGCGGTTTCGAATGGGTTGACTGTCATGATGCCGCTCAGTCTGTTCTCAGTTATCTGCGCAAAGATCAAAATGGTGTATTTGTAGTGGTAATCCTGAACTACACCCCTGTACCCAGAGATAACTACCGTATTGGGGTACCTGTGGCCGGAAGATATCGGGAACTGTTCAATTCAGACTCTGAATATTACGGTGGTGGTAATCTTGGGAACCTGGCTGAGATCAGCACGGAACCAACCCCATGGATGGGACATCCCCACTCCATGACTTTAACCTTGCCGCCTCTGGGGGCCTTGATTCTGCAACCTACAGAGTAGCTTTACTGAGGTCTAACACCGCATCTTGTTGCAATAGTCGATAAGGGATGCAGTTGAGCTATCGTGCTCTGCAGTGGAAGGCTCGCCTTGCAGCTCCGGAAGGATGACCCCCGCAAGCTGCTTGCCCAGCTCCACCCCCCACTGATCAAAGGAGTTTAGATTCCAGATCACCCCCTGAACAAAGATCTTATGTTCATACAGCGCAATCAGCGAACCCAGACGCTGTGGAGTCAACTTGTCGATCAAAATAGTATTGGTAGGGCTATTACCAGGAAACTGCTTATGGGGCAGTAGCTCCTCTACTCGCTCCTGGCTTAGACCAGATAACTCAAGCTCCGCCCTCGCCTCCTGCTCGTTCTTGCCTTTCATCAAGGCCTCGGTCTGGGCCAGACAGTTCGCCAACAGCTTTTCATGTTGATCGCCCAGTTCATTATGACTCTGTACCGGGGCTATGAAATCTGCAGGTATCATCTGGGTACCTTGATGTATCAACTGATAAAATGCATGTTGACCATCTGTACCCGCCATACCCCAGAGTACCGGACCAGTAGTGTAATCCACCAGTTGACCCTCCCGGGTCACCCGCTTGCCATTGCTCTCCATATCCGCCTGCTGCAGATAGTCCGGGAGCAGACGCAGGTACTGATCGTAGGGAAGTACTGCATGGGTAGCTGCCCCGGCGAAGTTACCATACCAAACCCCAAGCAAGGCCAGGATAACAGGCATGTTCCGCTCCAGCTCAGCGGTGCGAAAGTGCTCATCCATAGCATGGGCACCATCTAGCAGCTGATAAAATCTATCCATGCCAACTGCCACGGCAATAGGCAACCCAATGGCGGACCAGAGGGAGTAACGGCCACCGACCCAGTCCCAGAACACAAACATGTTGGCTGTATCTATACCGAATGCGGACACTGCCTCTGCGTTGGTGGAAACTGCGACAAAATGGCGGGCGATAGCCTTTTCGTCTCTCACTCCATCCAAACACCATTTGCGTGCAGCATGGGCATTGGTAAGGGTCTCCTGGGTGGTGAAGGTCTTAGAGGCCACAATAAACAGGGTGGTCTCAGGATTGAGAGGTTTCAAGGTCTCAACCAGATGGGTGGCATCTACGTTGGAAACAAAATGGACCCTCAGATCTGGAGACTGGTACTTGCCCAGGGCCTCACAGACCATCAACGGGCCTAGATTAGAGCCACCGATCCCAATATTTACCACATCAGTGATACGCTGGCCCGTGTATCCCTTCCATTCTCCAGCGCGAATCTGGTTCGAGAAACTCTCCATCTGCTCCAGGACGGAGTTCACCTCAGGCATTACATCCTTGCCGTTGGCCATAATCGGGCTGTTGGAGCGATTGCGCAAGGCCGTATGCAGTACCGAGCGCCCTTCGGTGCTGTTAATGGCCTCACCGGTAAACATACGTTCAGCCCAACCTGGAACATCCACCGCCTTGGCCAGTTGCAGCAACAGATCCCTGGTGGTGCCTGTTAGACGGTTTTTAGAGTAATCCAGCAATATTCCACAATCAGCGACTGAAAACCGTTTAAACCGTCCCGGATCCAGGGCAAACAGCTCCCGCATGTGAATCTGCTGGATATCTCCCCAGTGCTGTTCCAGGGCCTTCCACTCTGTTAAACCGGTAACTGATTTCATATCTGGTAATTTGCTATTCACAGGTTTGAATTATTTTTTGCACTTTATTCAATTCACGCGTTAAAGTATATCCATTGCGCATAATAAACCACTACTACAGCAAGAATATGACAGGTAGTTCTACATACACCAGCGGGAATTCACCCCAAAAGATACTGTTTGCCGCCAGCGAGGCCCAACCACTGATAAAAACAGGTGGTCTGGCCGATGTGGCAGGGAGCCTGCCCAAGGCCCTGAGCGAATTAGGCCTGGATGTGCGTCTAATACTACCCGCATATCCACAGGCGGTGGAACGGGCGATTCCGCTGGAAACAGTCGCCACATTCAAAATCAGCGGCGTATCTGAACCTGTGCGTATCCTGGAACAGAGGGTAGAGGGAAAGTTACATGTCTATCTTGTGGATGCCCCAGGAATGTTCAGCCGCCCTGGTAATCCATACACAGAGGCGTCTGGACGGCCATGGACCGACAACGCCCAACGCTTTGCCCTATTCTGCCGCACCGTGGTCAGAGTTGCCATGGATCAGGCTGGACTGGGTTGGTGTCCTGATGTGGTGCACTGCAATGACTGGCAGACCGGCTTGATTCCGGCCCTACTGGCCCAGGAGTGGGATCGTCCAGCCACCATATTCACCATCCACAATCTCTCCTATCAAGGAATGTACGATTCATCAACCTTCGACCAACTAATGTTGCCAGAACAGTTTTGGACACCGGATGGCTTGGAGTTTCATGACAACTTCTCATTTATTAAAGGCGGACTTGTGTTTGCTGACTGGCTGACCACAGTAAGTCATACCTACGCTAAAGAGATACGCACAGAGGAGTTCGGCTATGGTCTAGAGGATCTGCTGGAACATCGCGCCGACAGATTGATTGGAGTCCTCAACGGTATTGATTATCAGATCTGGAACCCGGCCACCGATATTCATATTGATCACAACTACGACTTTAACAGCTTTGAGAAAAAACAGGCGAATAAGCTAAGTCTGCAAAAGGAACTAGGTCTGGAGGAAAACCAGGAAGCCATGCTGTTTGGAAATATCGGACGCATTGTTGAGCAGAAAGGGATCGATATGATCATCGATATCCTGCCCAAAATGATGCAGAAGAGGGATATTCAACTAGTCGTTCTTGGTAGCGGTGAAGAACATCTGGAACAGGCCTTGGAGACTGCTGCACAAAAGTTCCCCGACAGATGCGTGGTCAACATTGGTTATGACGAACATCTTGCACATCGCATCGAGGCGGGGTGTGACTGTTTTCTGATGCCTTCCCGTTTCGAGCCATGCGGTCTAAATCAGTTGTTCAGTCTACGTTATGGCACTGTTCCCATCGTAAACCGTACCGGCGGACTGGCAGATACAGTAAGGAACCTGGACCCCTCATCCATGCTTAATGACACAGCCACCGGTTTTGCTACTGATAAACCTGACGCCGACTCCCTATTTGTTGCAGTGAACCGAGCCATAGAGTATTACCGCCGCCCTGGTATGTGGTGGGAAAAACTTGCTATTCACGGGATGAAGCAGGACTTCAGCTGGGGCTCCAGCGCCGCTCACTACCTGGAGATATACGCTAAAGCGATGGATGCTCCCGCGAAGAATCCGATAGCCGCGGCCTAGCCAGTATGTTGCACTAAGGCAGACACCGCTTTATGGAATCTTCGGTTATGCAACAGGCTAGAGATATTCCCTGTTATTTAGAAAAACCGCGATTTACCCTGACCCCTTCACGCAGCATACGGCAAAAATTGCACAAAAAAACGGCGCCCAACAGCGCCGTTTTTAATTCCTTCCTTGCGGATCAGGCCACCTGGGTTGCGATTGCGTCTCCGGTGTGTGTCACCACGTTATGCTCGTTCAGGTATACCAGGCTTGGCTTGTAGCTAGCTGCCGCCTCCTGGTCCATACCGGCATAGGCGCATATGATTACCCTGTCACCTGGGGTGGCTTTGTGTGCCGCTGCCCCATTTACCGAGATAATTCTAGAGCCGGCCTCCGCCTCTATGGCATAGGTGGTAAAGCGTTCACCATTTGCAATATTGTAAATCTGAATCTGCTCGTACGGTAAAATTCCAGCCAGTTCCATCAGGTCCGTATCAATAGCACAAGATCCCTCATAATCCAGTTCTGCATGGGTAACGCAAGCGCGGTGCAACTTGCATTTGAGAACGGTTAACTGCATCTGCTAAAAGCTCCTAAATAAATCCCAGTAAATCAGGCGCGTAATTATGCTCTATCCGCAGCCAATCATCAAACCAGATCTAACATTTGGCAGCAAAAACAGGGAGATTGTCGATTAGACGTGCCTTACCTAAATATGCTGCCGCCACAATAACTAGACTCTGGTCAGCAGCAGTTGGTTCCAAAAGATCATCTGCCCTGCGTATAAAGTAATAGTCTGGGCTAAATCCTGCTTTTTCAAGAGCTTGCTTAGCCTCTTGCTCAAGTTTAGCGTAATCTCTCTTCCCTGGCTCTATCGCATCTGCCGTAGCCTGCATGATCCGAAACAGCTCTGGGGCCTGTTTTCTCTCCTGAGCAGTCAGATATCCATTGCGGGAACTCATGGCCAAGCCATCCTCCTCCCTTACGGTGGGAACACCTATTATCTCTACTGGAATGCAGAGATCATCCACCATACGGCGAATCACCATCAGCTGCTGATAATCCTTCTGGCCAAACAGGGCAATATCTGGCTGAACCATATTGAATAGCTTACAAACCACTGTGGCCACACCCACGAAGTGTCCAGGTCGAGAGGCCCCGCATAGGATATCCGAGATGCCTGGCACCTCTACTTTAGTTTGAAGTCGCTGGGGACCGGAGTAGACCTCCTCCACAGAGGGTGCAAACAGCAGATCAGCCCCTGTCTCCACCAGGGCGCTGGAGTCCTGCTGCATAGTCCTGGGATAACTTTCGAAGTCTTCTCCTGCACCAAACTGCAATGGATTGACAAATATAGTGACCACCACCCTATCTGCCATCTCTCGGGCCTGGCGCACCAGGGTCAGATGTCCTGCATGCAGATTACCCATAGTTGGAACCAGGGCGATGCGCTCCCCGGCCATGCGCCACTCTCTGACCTGCTCGCGCAGATCAGCAATGGTATTTAGAGTTATCATCCGTAGCTCTCGTCCACGGTAGGGTAAGAGCCATCCTTGACCGCCTTTACATATGCCTCCAGCGCGCCCTTAACCGTGTCGGCCTGTTGCAAAAAGTTGCGGCTGAACTTGGGGAGATAGTCTGTACTAATACCCAGCATATCGTATAAGACCAGCACCTGCCCGTCGGTGTCTGCTCCTGCACCTATGCCAATTACCGGAATATCCAGTGCCTGGGTAATATCCGCGCCCAGGCCCCTGGGGATGCACTCCAACACCAGCATCTGAGCACCTGCCTGCTGTAGGGCCAGGGCCTCTTCCTGCATGATGCGTGCTGAATCATAATCTTTACCCTGTACCCGGTACCCGCCCAGTTGATGCACCGACTGTGGCGTCAGTCCAAGATGAGCGCAGACTGGAATACCGTTTCTGGTAAGCTCCTTTACCGTCTCAAGCTGGGTGGTGCCGCCCTCCAGCTTGACCATGTGTGCGCCGCCATCTTTCATCAACCTGCCAGCACTCTCCAGGGCCTGGGCGGTAGAACTGTAACTCATGAACGGCATATCAGCGATAAGAAAGGCGCTGGTGCGTGCCCGTGAGACATTTTTGCTGTGGTAGACAACGTCAGCCACAGATACCGGCAGGGTACTCTCCTGCCCCTGTATCACCATGCCGAGGGAATCTCCCACCAGCATCACCTCCACCCCTGCTGCCTCTATCAGCCTGGTAAAGCTGGCGTCATAGCTTGTCAGCACGGCGATCTTTTCGCCCTGCCGTTTCATCTCGTTCAATGTATTGATAGTGATATCTGGCATTGTGGCCCTTCAGCCTCCATTTGAGTCTGCGCCCTGTTCTTATTTCATACTGGATAATTAAAGCAGTAGCGGGCCTGGATTGAAATAGTGCTTGCCGCTGCGAACACTGCAGATCTGCTCCAGTAACATCTGGTAATCCTCTTCCCGCTCTACAGGGTTGATCTCGGCCGCGTTTATGATCAAAAGTGGTGAATCATCATAGTGATGGAAGAACTCTGCATAGGCATCTCCAAGTCTTTGCAGATAGTCGAGACCCAGCCCCATCTCACTTGACCTGGAGCGGCCACGCACTCGTCTCTGTAACACCTCGGCCGGCGCTTGCAGATAAACCACAAGATCAGGCACCGGCGCCTCGGGATTCAGTTTTTCGTACACCTTCTCATACAGCTCGAACTCATCCTTATCCAGATTGAGGCGGGCAAAGATCCGATCCTTCTCCAGCATGAAATCTGCCACCATGGCTGCGTGAAACAGGTCCCGATTCCTTAGCTCCTGTAGCTGTTGACTGCGCTGAAACAGAAAGAAAAGTTGGGTGGGAAAGGCCGATTTTTGCCCATCCATGTAAAAACGCTCAAGAAAGGGGTTCTCTTCTGGCTTCTCCATCAATGTTCCACAACCAAAGCTTTCCGCCAGACGATTAACCAGACTGGTCTTGCCAACCCCAATCGGTCCCTCAACTACAACATAGCCAGGAGGCGTTAACTCTCTGTTACTCATATTCTTTTCAGCAAATCCGCAGAATAGTCTTTCATCAAATCGGATATCGCACCACGGCCTGGTATCTCCAGATCCGGAGCAATCTCATATAACGGATATAACACAAATGCCCGCTCATGCATGCCTGGATGTGGCACCTTCAAATCCGGCGTATCAATTATTGTTGAGCCATATAGTAACAAATCCAGGTCTAGGGTTCGCGCCCCCCAGTGTTCATCTCGAACACGACCATGGGCCGTCTCTACCGCCTGCAACTCGGTCAGCAACTTTTCGGGACTAAGCATGGTATTAACCCTAGCTACCGCATTCACATAGTCTGGCTGATCCAGACCACCCATAGGTCTACTCTGGTAGAGACTTGAGTGACTGTCAAAATCAGTTTCAGGCAATTCTGCCAACTCTGCAATAGCCCTACTCACCTGATCCGCCGGGTTATCTAGATTGCTGCCAAAGCCGATATAAGCGGCAACCATAGCACTATTTTCCGTCCTGGAACATATGCTGTTTCCGCTCTCAGCAATCATCAGATATTACCTGAATCTTGACTGGCTGGGGACTTTCTCCTGCGGCGACGTCTGGGTCTTTTGGTCTTTACCAGAATATTGCGCTCTTCCTGGTTGAGCTCCTGAAATTCGGTCCACCACTTGGCCAACTCTGGGTCAGCCTCCCCTGACTCAGCCCGCAACAGCATAAAATCGTATGCGGCCCGAAAACGGGGATGAGACAGAAGCCGATGAGGTCGCTTGCCCTGTCTCTGTTCAAATCTATGCTGCAAACACCAAATATCACGCATCTGCAGACTAAAACGTTTTGGTATGGAGACAAACTGAATCTGCTCTGACAAGATCTCCGACGCAGCCTCCTGCATAGCCGGGTATGTGCTCTCACCGGTAGACATAATCGTATCAGCCAATCTTCGCACCGGCTCCCACAACAGTACTGCGAATAGAAATGCCGGGGCAACCGGTTTCTCCTCGCGCACTCTGGTATCGGTATTTTTCAGTCCATTCGCAACGAAGGTAATCGGGAACATGTTATCTTCGTGTGTCAGGCACTCATCAGTAGCGGGGAATAGTTCGCGGAACAGATCATAATGGCGCAACTTCTCAAAGGCCTGCAGGGCCGTACCATAAAGGAACAGCTTCAGCACCTCTTCAAACAGTCTGGCTGGAGGTATATCTTCCAGCAGACCACCCAGTCTAAAAATCGGCTCCTCACAGGCCGGGTTGATTCCAAATCCAAGCTTGGAGGCAAATCTAACTGCCCGCAACATCCTTACCGGATCCTCACGATACCGCTGTTCCGGATCACCCAGCAGACGCAGCATACAGGACTCAAGATCCTGCATGCCATTGGTGTAATCAACTACGGAAAAGTCTTCGATATTGTAATAGAGGGCATTTACCGTAAAGTCGCGGCGCAGGGCATCCTCTTCGATTGATCCGTAAACATTGTCCCGCAACAACATCCCGTTTTCAGTCTCCTGGTCTCCATCATTTGATGCGTCCTGCCCTGCCCTAAAAGTGGCGACCTCTATCACCTCTCGCCCAAAATGGACGTGGGCCAGACGAAACCGGCGTCCGATCAAACGGCAATTGCGAAAGACCTTCTTTACATCTTCTGGATGGGCGTCTGTGGCTATATCAAAATCACTGGGTTCACGCCCAAGCAACAGATCCCGCACCCCGCCGCCAACAAGATATGCCTGATAACCTGACTTTTTGAGCCGATACAATACCTTAAGCGCATTTTCGCTTATATTCTCACGGGAGATATTATGCTCTGAACGGGCAATTATTGTTGGAGTTACGATGGTACTATCCCTAACCTGTCTAAATTCTTATCACTACTTTCCGGCAAACTATGTTAAAAGCTGCCATATCTAAAATAAAATAGCCACGCTTCGCCTTGAGACTAATTCTAGCATGGGTATAATACACCTCCGCGTGTCATTATGCTCCCTTCGTCTAGTGGCCTAGGACGCTGGCCTCTCACGCCGGTAACAGGGGTTCGAGTCCCCTAGGGAGTACCAATACAAAAAGGGCCTGCATATTTGCAGGCCCTTTTTCATTTCTCAACAATCACTACCAACAATCTATTATCAATATCTTGTTTTCCTTTTTCTGAAGGTAATTGCTAGTCTATAAACATACACTCATCAAGTTCTACCAACCAGCATAAACATGATACCTATGGGTAAAATGCAGATGACAATTGCACGATATTCATCCTATTACCACGGGTGGTGCCTTGCATTTGGTGAGCACGATATCAGATATGACGAGAATCTAACCATTAACTGGGTTGAGGGTGAGTCTCAGATGGGATTCGTGCTTTCCAGCGACAAAACAAAACCACTTTATAGAGAGCTACTTAAACACAGAGATGAAATACCCATAGTTGACATCTCTGAAATCAGGGCAATAATCAATGAGTTAGAATATGTGTTCTCCAAGAAAGAGTTGTACGGAGCCAAAAGATTCATCGAATATGTGCAAAAACATAAAGTCTTGCATATGTTTCTCACCAGTCACTTCTGCTACCCGCCCCGCACCAGAATCGTCACCTTCTCACCAAAAAAACCACCAATAATCTTATATAAAGAGATAACGCCAATTAAATTGATAATTTCATAACCAATTTGGGGATAGAGTGATCATCCAAAAAAATAGACCTAATGATTTCCTTCCTCGCCGGATAGGCTGTTTTTTTAGTTAGTATTAAAATCTATAATAAACCACGGTTTTATTATAGTGTAATATTTTTTTCTCCCCAGGAACAGCTATCACACTGTTCCTTATCCTGTTTTAGAGCAGTCATCGAAGCTAACTTAACCACATATTTTGCTTGGTTATTAAACTCATAAAGTTAATTTATCGACTTTGTTTGACAGGTTTCAATTCCCTGTTTAGCTTTCAGCTTAAGATAGATGGGTATCCCTCATGGCTGGGTTAAGAGGTTAATAATTGCAAAACAGCATGATCCTGATTATCACGAGGAGAGGAGTATGGCTAAATTATTTTCTGACCAGTGGATGAATAACTTCATAGCTCTGTGGAACGCTGACAATGAGCTGGTTAACTCTCTTCAAGAGGTAGGATTCGGGAGCAATATTGGCTACGGCATTGAGAATGAAGATGCACCTCATGTGGTAATTACGGTTGAAAATGGCGTCGCTACTGCCGCAGAGGCATACATTGGTCAGCCTCTCAACTGGGACATCCGCTGCAGCGAAGAACAGTGGCAAAAGTGGATCTTAGAACCGCCAGGCATTTTAACTCTTGGACTGGCCTTTACCTCAGGCAAGGTGAAATTCAGGATAGGTGACTACGAATCCATGCTGAATGATCCGCGCATGGCAGCCCCATTCATCAGACACTTTGCAGTGATGGGGAGAGCAGGAGCTGCACTCTAATCTGGATAATCTAGTTAACATTACTAAGGCAGTCACGTATGTGACTGCCTTTTCTTATGTCACCTACCTGGTAATAAACTCTAGAATACTATTCATCAATTGATTAATTAATCCATAACGATTTGTGTCTACCGAAAGTATCTCCTGTTCAGACTGCACATATCTATCAGGCATTAGCTCATCACGACAGTTATTGACCAACTCTCTTGCCGACTCTGGAGTAGTCTCAAGGTGAAACTGTAAACCAATCACCGAAGTACCCAATTGAAATGCCTGATTTTCACAGCCATCACTACTAGCCAGAAGAGCTGCATCTGGAGGCAGGTCAAAGGTCTCGCCATGCCAGTGGAATACCTGCGTGGAGGGAGGAAAGCTAAACAGAGTATCTTTATCATGAGAAACTCCCTGCACTGGAAACCAACCGATCTCTGTATCGGCATTCTTGAAAACCCTAGCACCCATGGCACATGCTATAAGCTGCGCTCCCAGGCAAATCCCTAACATCGGTTTTCCCAGGTTGATAGCATTACGAATAAACTCTTTTTCTGAGACAAGCCAGGGATACTCATCTTCATCATTGATACTCATGGGTCCACCCATGATTATTACAAGATCAATCTGAGCAAGATCAGGAAAGCTTACCGATTCATAGAGTTTTGATCTGGTTATTGAATACCCAGATGATTTAAGCCATGCCTCTATACTACCAAGACCTTCAAAAGGGACGTGTTGTAGGTAATGGGCTCGCATGTGAATTATCTAGTAAAAAGGCACGAGTCTATAATTTATATTTCAAACAACCTTCTGACCCTTTCCAAATCATCCGCCGTATCTATACCGTGCCCCGGCTCTTGCTGCGCCTCACTAACATGGATACAGCCGCCGTGGGATAACACTCGCAACTGTTCCAGTGACTCGGTCTGCTCCAATACGGATGGAGGTAGGTTTATGTATTTATCCAGATAACCGGCGCGGTATGCGTAGACACCGATATGTCTGAAAAATGTAGTATCTTGGGGCAGAGGTCTATCCTGATGGACAAATTCATCTCTATGCCAGGGAATGGGGGCACGGCTAAAGTAGAGGGCATAACCTTCTGCATCTGTTACTACCTTTACCACATTGGGATCGAATAGCTGCTCCCGCTCCTCTATTGGAGTTGATAGAGTGGTCATGTCAGCCCGTTGGTGATTTTCCATATCCTGCGCCACCTGATACGCCAGAGCTGCCGGCATGGTTGGTTCATCGCCTTGAATATTGACCACAATGGCATCATCCGGCCAACCCATAGATCGAACCACCTCGGTGATACGGTCCGTTCCGCTGCGATGGGTCTCAGCGGTCATGCATACCTGAGCTCCAAAGCCCTTAGCAGCATCTAGGATACGCTGGTCATCGGTGGCAATTACCACAGCAGAGGCATTGGATTCACAGGCACTCTCATACACCCGCTGTATCATGGGCTTGCCGCCTATATCCAGCAGCGGTTTCCCTGGTAGTCTAGTGGATGCATAGCGCGCTGGTATGACTATCTTGAAGTCCATATTAGCCCCGATGAGAATATCGGTAATCAGGCATCCGGCACTTCTTCATCGGCCTCAAGGGTGCGGGCCTCGTCAACCAGCATTACCGGAATATCATCCCGTATGGGATATGCCAGTCTATCCGCCTTGCATATCAACTCTTGCGCATCTTTCAGGTAGACCAACTTCCCCTTACATATGGGGCAGGCGAGAATATCCAGAAGTTTCTTATCCATCAATCAGATCCTTAATAAGCTTACTTAGCCGAATAGCAAACGCATCATGTAGCTGCGCATCCACTCGTACATACCAGTGCTGCGGCTTGGCGAAGCGTCTGCACTTTACTGCGTCTTTTTCTGTCATTAATACTGTGGCATCTCCAGCAATCTCCAGGTCTGCCTTGGTATATTTGTAATGATCGGGAAAACCTACCCTCTCTATAGAGATGCCAGCATTTTCCAGCTGTTTAAAGAAACGTTCCGGGTTGCCAATGCCGGCCATGGCATAGACTCTATCTTCCTCTCTAAAATCATCCAGCTTTCTGGTTTGGGAAGGATCAAGCAAGTTCACCACCTCAATATTTCCCAGCTGCATGATATATCGACCCGGACCAGTGGTGCCGTTGGATACAACCATATCCACTTTGCCCAACCTGCCGACTCTTTCGCGTAATGGTCCTGCAGGCAGGCAGAACCCATTCCCAAAACCTCTCTCTCCATCTACCACAGCAATTTCGATATCACGCCCCAGGGCGTAGTGCTGCAAACCGTCATCTGAAATTATCACATCACAGTCGACATAGCGCTGCAGGGCCAGAGCAGCTACGGCGCGATCCGGACCCACACTAACTGGACAATCTGTTCTTCTGGCAATAAGAACCGGCTCATCTCCCACCGCTGTCGGATCACTTCCTGGCAGAACCTGTTGCGGCCAATATTTTGCGCTACCACCATAACCTCTTGAAACAATACCAGGCCTTAGGCCCATCTTTTTGAGGTATTGTGCCAACCAGATGACCATGGGAGTTTTACCGGTACCGCCCACAGTTATATTTCCCACCACAATAACCGGAACTGATAAACGATGGGTTTTAAAGATCTTTAGACGGTAGGCAAGACGGCGCATCATTACCAGCAGGCAAAACAGCCAGGAAAAAGGCAGCAGGATCAGTGCAAGCCCATTACGGTCCCACCAAAAGGAATCAATTCGTTTCACTTTTTATCTACTGGCTGCCTTGCCGTAAATGTCATATTTACCAACCCTAACTGACTGGCTGCATCCATAGCCTTTATTACCGCATGGTGAGGAGTATTTGCGTCAGCAGATATGATAACCGGGAGATCACGCCGATCTTTTACCGCCTTGCCCACAGCTCGCATCAGGGTATCTAGTTCAGTGTTAATCACCTCGTTTTGATTAACGTAGAAGCGACCAGTGGCGTCGATGGTGATGTCGAGAACAGTATCCTTCTTATCACGCTCATCCTGGGTTGCGGCCTGTGGTAACTCAATCTTGATGCGTGACTCTTTATCAAAGGTGGTTGAAACCATGAAGAAGATCAACAACAGGAACACCACATCGATAAGTGGTGTCAGGTTTAGATCGGGCAACTCTTTTCGATTGGAACGAAAATTCATTCAGCTTACTCCGATTCCCTTTTGCCCTGCATAACCTCAACCATCTTCAACGCCTCTTCTTCCATCATCACAACAAGTTGTTCTACCCTGCCTGTAAAGTAGCGGTGAAACATCAGGGCTGGGATGGCAACAGACAGTCCGGCTGCAGTGGTAATCAGGGCCTCGGATATACCTCCGGCTAGTACCGCAGGATCTCCCACGCCAACAAGTGTTATGGCGGAGAATACCTTGATCATACCGATAACTGTTCCCAGCAGACCCAGCAGGGGCGAGATGGATGCAATTGTACCAAGTGTATTTAGATAGCGTTCCAGGTCATGCACTACCTGATGACCTACCTCTTCTATCGCCTCCTTCATGATCTCCCGACTATGTTCGCGGTTGATAATACCCGCAGCCAGAATACAGCCAAGAGGTGAACCAGCTTTAAGTGCGCTTATATGCTCAGAAGCCATGCCTCCGTCGCAGTGCAGTTTCCAGACCTGTGCCACCAGGTTATCCGGCACCACCCGTGACTGTCTCAGAGACCACAAACGCTCGATAATTATGGCCATGGCCACCACCGAACAGAGAATAATCGGCAGCATCAGCCAACCGCCAGCAATTACCAGTTCATACATCCTCGATATCCTTTAAGCTAATAGACGCCTCGATACTTCAGGGCATTAATTTTTTTCATATCATACTGCATTCAACCACCATTCCAAAAGGATTCAATCAGGATTTCCATCACATCTGATAAAACGACCCTATTTAATCGATTGAAAAGGGTGATGCCAATAGCGAAGCCGTTGCAGTCGGTGTCTGATAGGCGCTGAAATAGAACCATTTGCGGCTATCTCTAGCTCAATTGCACCCAGTTCTGCGGTATTGAGAACCTTTGCCCCGGCGGAGCTCCAGCGTGCTACCACCTCAGCATTTGGAAAGCCGTAGCGATTAAGGTATCCAGTCGAGACAAAGGCGTATACGGGAGAAACCGCCTGAATAAAGCCTATGGATGATGAGGATTTACTACCGTGGTGTGGGATTATCACCATATCAGACTTTAACCTATCCCTTCGTTTTTCAACCAACCGCCTCTCAACCTTTTTCCCAATATCGCCCGGAATCATTAGGCTGCGGCCTGCCGCCTCTATTTTGAGGACACATGAGGAATTATTGCCTGCCCAGGGGGAAGTTGGTTCTGGATGCAGTATTTGGAAATTGACCCCATCCCACTCCCAGGAATAACCGGCTCTGCATAAACCGGAAACCACATCCAGGCGCCCAGGTTCTCCGCTTAGGATCGAAGCAATCTCCACCTGACCGAGAACACCCGTCAGGCCACCAATGTGGTCCATATCCCCATTACTCAGTATCAACAGATCGACATAGTCGATCCCATAACTTTGTAGATATGGCAACACCACCGCAGAGCCAGTATTGAATTCATCTGAAAACCTTGGACCCAGATCGTAGAGCAGAGTATGACGATGGGTCCTGACCACAAGCGCAAGCCCCTGCCCCACATCCAATACCACGAAATTAACTGCACCATACTCGGGCTGTGCCGGACGTATAAGCACTACAGGAACAAGGAAAACAATACCCAACCAACGTGCTGGTACTCCCCGCGGTGACAGCAACAGCACCACACCAATGAGGGCAGATGGCCACACCCAATATGGCAGCTCTGGAGTGGTCCATACCATAAAGGGAATAGTGCTGATGTAGCCTAGTCCATCCAGACCACTTGCCAGCATCCAATTCATTAGCGCCACCATCTGGGCACCCAGAGGCTGAAACAGATACACCAGCAAAACCGTCAGCAGGGCTAAGGGGACAATAATGAAGCTGAACAGAGGTACAACAATCAGGTTAACCAGTGGCGCCAACAGCGATACCTGAAAACTCATGGCCAGCAACACCGGTGCCAGACCCATGGCAACCGCCCACTGCACCCTACCCCACTGCTGCAGCCAACCAATCTGACCGATGCGTCCGGAGATCCCAAAGAAGATCACGGCCACAGCCGTAAAGGAGAGCCAGAACCCGGCAGAGAGTACAGCCAGCGGATCCCAGATCACCACCAACAGCAGGGCCAAGGCAAGGGCCCTGGATGGCTTGGGCAGACGTCTCAGCAAATATCCTAAGACAAACACCAGTAGCATTATTAAGGCACGCTGGGTGGGTATGGCAAAACCGGCCATGGCGGCATAGACCATAGCCGCTATCAAGCCGGCAATCGCCGCTGCATGTTGAGCTGGAATCAGCAGCAGCAAACTGTGGGATAGACCCCAGAGCCGGCGCATAATGAAAAACAGCAGTCCGTAAACTATGCCAATATGCAGACCAGATATTGCAATCAGATGGCTGGTACCTGTTTTGGCGAATACCTGCCACTCTGGTTGCCTGATCCCGCTTCTATCCCCAACCACCAGCCCATTCAACAGGGCTGCGCCCTTTGGTTCGCTGGAGAGGGAGTTGATGCTATCCCTAATATGCTGGCGCCACTGCTGAATGGAGAACAGGCCATCTGACTCTCCCAGCAACTGGTTACGTTCACTTTTCCGCACATAGCCGCCGGCCCTGATTCCATGCTGGAACAGCCAGCCCTCGTAATCAAACCCTCCGGGATTGAAAAATCCACGTGGGCGCTTAAGGCGCAACATCAGCCCCCATCTCTGGCCAGCCTTTATCTTTGGGGCGAACTTGTACCAGCTTACTCTTATCCGCCCAGGCGACGACTGTTCAGCCCCGTCCAGTTCCATGCGTTCTACCTGAAACTCAAACCTGGTGCGCCTCTCTATCTGATCTGGAAGTGAAACCACCACCCCCTCCACATAAAGATCCTTGCCTTGCAACTCATTCGCAATCCCATTATCCATGATGGTATGGGCATGGAGTAATGCCCACAGAAAACCCAGCATCAGGGCCAAAAGTGGACGCGATCTCCGTAAATAATAGAAAGACACAAGCAGAATTGGGATGGCAGCAGCCAACCATAGTGGAGGCAATTCCGTCTGCCACTGCAAAAACAAGACCCCGGCTAGAAAATGTAACGTCCCTGTAACCACATCTATCCCTTTACTGTGTTAATTTGCTTTTATGCTGCAACATTACTGCATTATTTTGTAGTCAAAACAGCTGTTACATGCTTGAATACAGACAGATAACAACAAGAAAATCTGCTGGTTGGAATCACTTTTGGAACTTGAATGCCAAAACGTATTATTAGGCGCTTTACGCCAGACCATGAAACCATAAGGAATCACAAGCATCTACGCATGTTTGGCGACCTGCTTCACGATTCTAACCTCTGGCATATGAATCGCCGCTCGGTTTCCGGCGCCTTTGCTGTGGGGCTGTTCTGGGCCTTTGTGCCCATGCCCTTCCAGATGGTGGCCGCCGCCGCTACCGCAATTCTCGCCAGGGTAAATCTGCCAATCTCCGTTGCCCTGGTCTGGATAACCAACCCCATAACCATTCCACCCATGTTTTACTCCACCTACCTGGTTGGGGCCTGGATACTGAATGAGCCTCCGCAGGATCTTGAGTTCGAACTCTCTATGGAGTGGATGGCTGAATACCTGGCTGGCATCTGGCAGCCCCTGCTACTGGGAAGCCTGCTATGTGGAGTTATCGCATCCATTCTTGGCTATGTACTTATCCGTGGCCTTTGGCGCTGGCACATCATATCCCACATACGCAAACGCAAAGAGCGCTACAGCAAAGAGAATTAAGCAGTTAGAAAACCGTCATCCAGATGCAGTACCCGGTCCATCCTCTTGGCTATGTCCAGATCATGGGTGACTACCACAAAACTTGTGCCCTGTTCCCGGTTTAGCTCCAACATTATTTCGTAAACCTGCTCTGCGGTATGTCGATCCAGATTTCCTGTAGGCTCATCAGCAAATACACATCTGGGATTGTTTATCAGTGCCCGAGCGATCGCAGCACGCTGGCGCTCACCGCCCGACAACTCACTTGGCTTGTGAGCAAGTCTATGCTTCAACCCCACCTTTTCCAGCATCTGGCTTGAGCGCGCTCTTGCCGTTGCCACATCCACCCCTCCTAGCAACAGTGGCATGGCAGTATTCTCCAGTGCCGAGAACTCAGGAAGGAGATGATGGAACTGATAGATGAACCCCATTTCACTGTTGCGCAGTTGTCCCCGCTCAGCATCATCCAACTTGGCTAGATTTTTACCAGACATCAGAATCTCTCCACTGTTTGGCAAATCTAGACCACCAAGACAGTGCAGCAGAGTACTTTTACCGGAGCCAGAGCATCCAACGATGGCTATCCTCTCACCGGCATTGATATCCAAATCCACCCCTCTCAGCACCTCTACTCTGGAGGCACCATCATCAAAGGTACGCACCAAACCCCTGCACTCCAATACTGCTCTATCATTCATAGCGCAGAGCCTCGGCAGGTTGTACTCTGGATGCCCGCCAGGCTGGATAGATAGTAGCAAGCAGGGTTATCAGAAATGCAGTGATGCTAACCATGGTCACGTCACTGAGATGCATATCAGAGGGCAGTTCACTTATGTAGTAGATATTTGGGTCAAGGAAGTCCACATTAAATACCTGCTCAATGCTCTTGACCAGCGCCTCAATATTTAGTGAGAGCAAGATGCCACCGATGATACCTGCGACGGTACCCGCGAACCCTATGGTTGCTCCCTGCACCACAAATATCCCCATGATGCTTCTGGGAGAGGCTCCCAGGGTACGCAGTATGGCGATATCGCTCTGTTTATCGGTAACCACCATGACCAGGGTAGATACTATATTGAATGCGGCAACTGCTACGATCAAAAACAGGATTAGTCCCATCATGCGTTTTTCCGTGCGTAGGGCGCGAAAGAAGTTACTGTGGTGCATGGTCCAGTCTGTAACCCGATACATTCCTGGTAGCTGGTATGCAAGCTCGTGTGTGACCTCTGGAGCCTTGTAAAGATCATCCAGTTTAAGGCGCACACCGGTTACCCCATCCCCCATACGCAATAGTTTTGCTGCATCCTGCATATGGACAATTGCAACACCTCGGTCATACTCACCCATGCCAACCTCAAAGATACCGACTACACTGAAGTTCTTAAGGCGCGGCAACGCCCCAGCTATGGTTTGACTAACCTTGGGAGTGACAACAGTCACCTCGTCCCCCACCACCACATTGAGAATTGAGGCAAGTTCACGTCCCAGGATGATACTAAACTTGCCTGCCTCCAGCTTGGATAGATTCCCCGCGCGCATATGCTCATCCACATCGGAAACCTTAGTTTCGTGCTCAGTCAAAACACCTCGCAAAATGGCACCGCTGACATTTTCCCCGCTTGTCAGCATGGCCTGTGTCTCGACAAATGGCGCCTGCCCCACCACTCTGCTATGCCCCTTTGATTGCTCTATTACCTGCCGCCAATCTTCCAGAGGTCCGTCCACTGCCCTAATGGTGGCATGTGAGGCCATTCCCAAAATGCGCTCACGCACCTCCTTGTGGAACCCATTCATCACTGACATGACTGTAATCAACGCCATCACGCCTAGCATGATGCCCAGCATGGAGCTGACTGAAATAAAGGATATGAAATGGTTACGCCGTTTGGCTCGGGTATAGCGCAATCCAATATAGAGTTCGAGTGGTCTAAACATAGTGCGCATTAAACCATATTCCAGCAAAAATTGACTCTAAGATTCAGCATTTGAGACTATTTAGCTCTCCCCTCTGGATGAGTGCTGGCGGATGACTTATAGTGTTGGTATCTATATTATTTGGCTGAGACATTTTCAATAAAGGAGTAATTAAATGAACCGTAGATTCATAGGTCCATTTTTGAAACTGATCCTGGCATCCTGCCTTGCCATTACGGTATTTTCAGTTAGCGCTGATACACTGCTGATTGATGCCATCTCAGAGGCCCCACCGAATAATCCATCAGGGTTACTGCGCCCCACCAACGGACAAACAATGAAGATGGTACTTGCCAAGTTTGGCCAGCCCAGCGAAAAACTGCCTCCGGTAGGTAATCCTCCGATTACGCGTTGGGTGTATGAGGAATTTACCGTCTATTTTGAACACAAACTGGTAGTAAATAGCGCAGTACACTTGGATCATTATAGATAATAGGATAGCCGGCCCGAAAAAGTCCGAAACCGGCGTAGTTCTTATGACATCTATCTCGCCACAAAGGGATAGGTTATTAACACCCCTAAGATCGAAGCGGCCAGTGAATTGGCTATTAGTATGGAGTAACGCAATACTAAATTTTTCTGAGCTTTAAAGTACTTATAAAAGACAAAAGATAGAGCACTTAGGATAACAACCAAGGGCATTGAGATAATAAACAGGAACCCGGCGAATCTACCTGGAGGAAATACGGCGCCGACCAATTGATTTGTGCAGAAATAAGCGAGTAGAGCAACGAAAAACGCATATATTATTTTTTCCACTAAATCATCTTGCTTTGGTTCTTCTTGTTCAGAATTCATAGCCTACCCGTAACCTCTCATTCAACGGTAAATTTCTCGACCTAGAGGTTATCACTGTTAGGGAATTTGTTCACCTATAAACTTCTGCGACCTAGCCCAGCCAGCCATATAGCTAAATATCATCAATATCTAACCAATCTAGTTGATCATTTCCTGTTTGAAATATTGCTTCAGTCGTCTGGGAGCTCTCGAATCTCTTGCTCCAGGATATCCAGCGCTTGCAGCAGAGATTCTGAAACACCAACCAACTCCTCCATGTAACCCCTAGCGAGAACCAGTCGTTCGTTTTGCCTATCCTCCTTTGAGGAAAATAGTTTCTTAAATACGCCAGCACTATCTTTTGCATGCAGTAACTCAAAAATCCTTTTATAGATTTCATGCAACATCTCATGGGGGGTATATATTGATTCGTACGATGTAAGGTGACCAAGTTTTGCCTTGCCTTCACCATGGTACCATTGACCAAAAGCGCAGCTCGTGTGCTCTACTGGAATCTTATCGTCACTAACGGATACCCCGGCAACAAGTGCCTGGGCATATGAGCGCCATTTGATGTGCGCACCTTTGGCCCCACGCAGTTTATCCAACGCAACTTTTTTGTTTATTGAAGGCATCTCTATACTCCAAGGTTTGGTTAAATTTCTCGCTTCTAAAAAAAAGAAGCGTAAAGGTTTCACCATGTTATATGGCGCGGAAAAAAGAGACTTCCAGCTAGTTATTGTTATTACTGGTTATAGTGTTACACCAACACTTACTTTTTACCGTGTATTTATTATCATATCTCAAAAATTAAACGACAATCCAGGCACAAAATACATTTCTCGTTTTAGAAAATAAACATGCCATTTTGTATGGCAATTATTAATAATCACACTGTCAACCAATACACTACAGCTACGCTGATAGCAAACAGTGTTAAGGCAAACAAAACGCCTCCACCTCGCGCATTCTCGGCCTTTACGCCTGGAGGCAGATCTTTGTAGCCGGTAAACATTGCAGACAGCAGATCCTCTCCTTTGAATAGCTTGTGCCATATAACTGCGGCAACATGCAGACCAACAAGAACCAGCAGAATATTGAACAGATCATAATGCAGCCCTGTTATATAATCGCTAGTATCCTTTGAAACAAGATAGGCAAGTGGCCCTTCGAATAGAACGTCGTCATTGGCAAATAGCCCCAGCATCGACTGGAGAAATACTACGGCCAGCAGCAGCAAAACCATCCATCCACCTAGAGGGTTATGGCCGATGACAAACTTATGCGGATGTGACAACAGAGAACGCGCGTAAGCCAGCACGACACTGGGACCACGCACAAACTGGGAGAAACGCGCATAGCTGCTACCCACAATCCCCCACATAACCCGAAATAGCACCAGGGCAGTAGCAGCAAGGCCCAGGGTCGCATGGAGTTCTATGGCCCCATCCAGCAGTTCGGCAGTAACAAACAGGGCCACCATCAACGCCACCAGGGTCCAGTGGAACAGACGTACTGAAATATCCCAAACAAACACCCTTGAACTATCATGGTGAACAGGAGGATTCTGAACCTGATGTGACATAGAGATTATCCCAAACTACATCCAATCAAAACAAAAAGGCCGCATGTCTCCATGCGGCCGTTGATCAAGTAATTGTTAGTGATCTTCCTTGAACTTTTTATGGCAAGATTTGCAGCTCTTAGCAGTTGTTCCAAACTGCTCAAACATGGCTTTCTGGTCACCACCTTTGCTGCTCTGTACCAGCTTGGCTACTTCCTGTTGAAATTTTTCAGCAATCTTTTTGAACTCTTCTGGTTTTGTCCATACTTCTGGTTTGGACTCTGATTTACCTACGTTAGACTCGGGGATGAAGAACTCCCAAGGCATATTGGATAGCACTTCCAAATTAGCTGCGCGCTTGGCGAACTCTTCCTGATTAAAAGGCTTCTTTCCCTTGGCCATAGCACCCATGGGGCCGACATTGGCAGCCATTAGAGTAAACGCTGCCTTACGGGCCTTCACAGCTTGCTCTTTAGGATCCCGCTCCTTGTCCGCAACAGCGGCGCCTGCACACAATGCAAGAACCACGGCGGTAACTACAGAAATCTTCTTCATAATATAATCGTCTCCATTTTGTTGATATTCCATCATACAGTCATGTTACCAAGCCATATGATACATACTTTATTACAATTCCAGATATATTGGGTTGGTCTGAGTTAAAATCAACCTGTCGATATGACCTAACCATGAAAATTAGGTTCATTCAAACTATAGTCTAATACTGTTACAGGTCTCACAGAATCCGATCATTTCAGTTCGTGTAATATCCTGACAAACAATCAGCTTTTGAACTAGTATGATTTAGAATCAAGTAATTAATGCAATATGGAAAGTGGATTATGCAATTTTGTGGCCATAATATCACCAAGATCCTCCTTCTGTATCTTTTATTGACATGCTCTCCCCAGCTCCATGCAGGTGAAAACAATGGGGTTGAAATATCCGGAGATCTGCGCAGCTATTTTTTTCAGCGCGACTTCAAGGATGGAACCACAGATCAGGAGTCTTTTGCCTTCGGTGGAATCTTACGCAGCCGTTTTCACCCCCACCCCAACATGACAGCCGGCTTATCTATCTATACATCCCAGGGCGCTAGTCTTAATGACAATAACAAGGATGTATACAATCTCCTGGCCATGGACCCATCCGGTAACCACGAAAATTACACTGCAATGGGCGAGGCCTTTATTGAGCTTAGCTATGACTCATTGGATCTCAAACTGGGCAGACAGGAAATGAATACCCCCTGGCTGAATCTGCACGATGTCCGCATGACCCCACAATCCTTTGATGCCGCAGCAATGAAGTGGAGCCCGAATGAAGATATAGACATTCATTTCTGTCATGTTGTAAGGATGAAATACAAAACCGATACCAAAGCTAGATCTATGTCTAAGACTGCCGGTTTCGGTGGTAATAAAGGGGTAAGCTGTTTTGGCCTAGAAAAATATGGAGAACTCGGTGTTCAGTTCTGGGGCTATCGCGCCCATGACTTATGGGATGATATATATCTGCGCATGGATTACAAACCAGTCGCTGACAACTGGTATATCAACGTTCGCTATCTTAATCGCAACTCAATTGGTGACAAGTTGGCGGGCGATCAGGACAGCTGGCATGCCGGCATTGCTGGTAACATAACGCTGGGAAACTTCGACATTCATGCCGCCTATTCCCAAAATGGAGAACACTCTATCCTGCGAAAATGGGGTCATGCCACTACCATATCTAATCAGGTGATGGTGGCCGACAGGGCTAAAGAGGAGGCATGGCTGTTGGGCGTAAAATATACTCCCCCGTCCTCTCCAACGCTAAAGATGGGTGTTTCTATGGCCAGACATGACACGCCAGACAGTGGAACCTATCAGTCCCCTGACAGAACTGAATACAACTTTGACCTAAACTATAGTTTGAATAAAGTGGTTCCAGGGCTGAGTTTACGTGGACGCTATGCCTGGGTCGATGAGAGCGGCGCAGGGGCGGAAAATCTAGGTGATTTGCGTCTCTATTTGCGATATACCTTTGAGTTGGATTAGATATTGGATATGCCTCGAAACAACAACACCACAATAAGACAGCTATTCCTAATTCTGCTTAGTATTCTCTGTTTTTATTGCTCAGTTGCTGCTGTTGCCGCCACTCCAAACAACATCGGCCTTACAGAAGAAGAGCTAAGCTGGCTAGAGCAACATTCAAAGATTCAAATTGGCATCATGAACTCATGGCCACCGATGGACTATGTGGATGATTGGGGCAAACCACAGGGAATAGGTGTTAGATTCATCCAAGCACTTAACAAACGCCTTGGCGACCGATTAGTGATAATTCCTGGGTTATGGAAAGATGTTTTTATAGCAGCTAAGGAGAAGCGGCTTGATGCCTTAATGGATATTACTCCTCACTCTGATCGAGAGGAGTTTTTTCATTTTACCCGCCCCTACATTGAAATCCCTCATCTCATTTTTACTCGCAAATATGAACCATATACAGGTTCTCTACAGGAACTTGCAGGGAAAATAGTTGCAGTAGAGCGTGAGTTTTTCCTAGTTAAGCTGCTGCAGGAAAAGTATCCGCAGATAACGATCAATACATATGACAGCACCAGCAAAGCTCTTGAAGCTCTCTCCAATGGCGAGGTGGATGCCTATGTAGGGAACCGTGCCGTAGCTATGCATATCATAGAGAATGAATCTATTACCGACATCTCACCTGCTGGAAAGATAACAGAATCATCTTCTATAAACGCTATTGGAATACGCAAGGACTGGCCCATTTTACGGGATATTCTGCAAAAAGCGCTTGACGATATTCCAGCTGCTGAGCGCAGTGCAATAATCGACCCTCCAGATAGGACTGCCAAACAGGAAATTGAGGCAAAGAGATTCTTAAAACAGTTATCAACTGAAGAGAGGGATTGGCTGAATAAGCACAAACCCTTTCAGATTGCTGTAATGGATGGATGGCCACCCTTTAATTTTGTAGATGAAAATGGTGTCTCTACTGGTATAGGAATCGACTATCTCAACGCCCTCAATCGACGTCTGGGAGGTGTGTTACAACCTGTCCCAGGAGAATGGGAACGTATATACAATGACGTGGCAGAAAAACGCCTGGATGTGATAATGGACATCACACCAAAACCTGAGCGTGAACCATACTTCCATTTCACCACCCCTTATCTCAAGGTTCCCCACGTCATTGTTGCCAGCAAGGATAGTGTCTTTCTGGAAACAGAAGTTTCGCTGCAAGGCAAAACCCTCGCACTGGAACAGGGTTTTGGCAATGTGATCTATTTCAAAAAAAACTATCCTGAGGTACAGCTGAAACTATATCCCAATACAGTTTCAGCATTGGATGCGGTCTCCAGAGGAGATGCGGATGCCTACGCCGGCAACCGAGTTGTTGCTCTATATCTGATGGATAAACATTTCATCAATAACCTGCGGGTACACGGCAGACTAACCAAGCCGGCATCAGCGTTGACACTTGGGGTACGCAAGGACTGGTCAATTTTGCGCGATATTCTGCAACGCGCATTGGATGATGTCAGCAAAGAGGAACACAAGTATATTCTCAATCTATGGGTTACTGCACATGAAACCAAAGGCGCGCAACAAAGAAATTTAATGTTAACTGCGAACGAGTTGAAGTGGCTGAATGAACACAGGAGTATTCGGCTAGGAGTGGATACCAGCTGGGCGCCAGTGGAATTCATCGATACTGATGGTGAATATAAAGGTCTTTCTGCTGATTATATGGCGATATTTGCTGAGCAGCTTGGCATCAACTGGGTAAAGCCTGAGAAAATAACCTGGTCAGAAGTACTGACGAAATTGAAAAACAAGACCCTGGATGTCGCCCCCATGATATCGCGCACTCCAGAGCGTGAAACCTATCTTAATTACACCAAACCCCACCTTGATTTCCCTAGTGTCATTTTCAATAGACGTGGAAGCACCCAGTTGAGGGGGGTGGAGGATCTAGTAGGGACAAAAGTAGCCGCGGTAAAGGGCTACTCCATTACTAAAAAGTTGCGCAGTGATCACCCGCTTCTGGAATTGAAATATTATCAAACCGTAAAGGAGGCGTTGCGCGCCGTCTCTGTAGGAGAAGCAGACGCATTTGTCGGTTCCCTGGCAGTTGGAGGTTATTTGATCGGACAGGAGGGCCTAACTAATCTACAGGTAGCAGCCCCAACAAACTACAGTAGAAAATACGGTATAGGCGTCAGGAAGGATTGGCCTGAGTTGGTAGGCATCCTCAACAAGGCGATCGACTCCCTGGACGACGAGTTAAAAAACGACATATTCCGGCGCTGGTCCACCGTAAAATACGAGAAACATGTCGATTACACCCTGGTATTGCAAATTATAGGTGTGGCCCTCTTAATCTTCATTATAGGGTCAATCTGGACCATGCAGATTAGGCGTAGCAGACAGGCGATCCAGAAAGTAAGAGAACGCCTGGAGCTTACTCTGAAAAGCGCCCAGCTCGGCGCATGGGAGGCAAAAATAAATACCGAAGGCTTATTGGAACTATCACAGGATGAGACCTTCTACAGGCATCATGGTATTCCAAATACCATGAAGAACATCACTCTTGAGGATGTATATAGGTATGTTGATAAGGATGATCTACCTGGAATGCGCGCAGAGGTAAAGCGGTTTCTACAGAGCAGCGATGGAGATATCTCCTTCGAATACCGTGTTCGTGGCCAAGATCGCTGGTTATACAGCAAAGGCCATACCATGGAATGGGATGAATTTGGACGACCTAAATATATAGTCGGCATAACTCAGGATATTACCGAACGTTATAAGGCCACCCAAGCGCTACAGCTAGCCAATCATTTTAAGAGCGAATTCCTGGCTAATATGAGTCACGAGATTCGCACACCAATGAATGCCATTATCGGCCTTGGACACCTGCTAACAAAAACTCAACTTCTGCCCAAGCAGAGTGATTATATACATAAAATACAGATCTCCGCCCAGTCGCTGCTGAGCATTATCGATGACATCCTGGATTTCTCCAAGATAGAGGCCGGCAGACTCAATATTGAGTCAATACCCTTCCGCTTTGATGAGGTCTTCGAGAACCTATCCATCATGGCAAGCACCCGCATAGGTGACAGCCCCATCGAGTTGCTATACGACTTCGACTCCAGCATACCCCCCATGCTCAAAGGCGATCCATACCGCATAAGCCAGATACTGACCAACCTTGTTTCCAATGCCGTGAAATTCACCGAAGTTGGCAGCATCGTAGTACGGGCAATTCTCCAAGAGAAAGATGAAAAAGAAGTTTGGCTTCGGTTTGAGGTGGAAGACACTGGAATTGGCATCAGTCCAGATAAAATCAACTGCCTGTTTGACCCATTTATACAGGCGGATGGCTCCACTACAAGAGAGTATGGAGGAACAGGTCTTGGACTCTCTATTTGTCAAAAGTTATGTACACTTATGGGCGGCTCAATCGGGGCAGAGAGCACACCTGGCAAAGGCAGTATGTTTCATTTTGAGTTGCCCTTAATATTTACAGAGACAAAAACAACTCTACCTGTACCGCATCCAGAGTTACGTAATCTCAAAGTTCTTCTGGTTGATGACAATCATATGGCGCAGGATGTCCTGGAAGACATGCTCACGTCCATGTCCTTTCAAGTTACCACTGTAGGATCCGGCAACGATGCTTTGGCCTGTTTGGACGATCAAAATTCAGATTTTGATCTTGTCTTGCTGGACTGGCGTTTACCAGATATGGATGGTTTTGAGGTATCCGGACAGATAAATAAAAGGTTTGGGGATGAGCGTCCAATCATTATTTTGATGACAGCCTACGGCCGAGAGGTGTTAGAGCATGATATAAGAGAAACCAATCTGGATGGACTTCTTATCAAACCCTTAACCCCTTCTCAACTATTTGACACCATTATTCGAGCCTATGATTCAAGGATCTCAGAAGAGCCTGCTTTAACCTCATCGAAACAGCAACCACCCATACAACAGCAACTACAGGGCAAGGTTCTATTGGTGGAAGATAACGAGATAAATCAGCAGGTCGCCAAGGAACTGCTGGAACAGATGGGGCTTGATGTAGACACAGTAAACGACGGCGAGCTAGCATTACACTATGTAGAACATCAACGGCCCGATCTAGTGTTAATGGATATTCAAATGCCGGTCATGGATGGTTATGAGGCCACAATGCAGATCAGGAAATTGCCCGGCATGGATGATTTACTAATATTCGCCATGACCGCTAACGCGCTGGTGGGAGATGCAGACAAATCTGTGCAGGCCGGAATGAACGGCCACATCGCAAAGCCGGTAGATCCAGACGAGCTCTACCGTATCCTCAGTGAACAACTGAAAAAACCGACATCACCAGATGCGGCTATAAAGGATAAAACCAGCTGGACACCGCCAGAGGAAAACCCTCCGGGCATTGATCTTAATCGCGGGGTGAAACAGGTGGGTGGCAATCCGGATTTTTACCTTAAGCTTCTTGGTGATTTCGATTCAAATCACAGCAACTGTGCCGCTGAACTGAAAGAGATGTTAGAGAGTGATAAGTTTGAGGATGCCAGAAGATCTGTTCACACTGTAAAAGGTGTTGCCGGGAATATCGGCGCCTATGATCTGCAGAAGGTTGCTGCTGAACTGGAAGCGTCCCTTAGCAACGATGAGTTACCGTCGGAAGAGCTGTTGGGAAATTTCACCCAGGCATGCGAGACCCTGTTTGCCAGTATACGAGAAATCAAGCCTCATTAAACGCCCGGACCACCATATCCCGCAAGGGTTTGACCAGGTAGTCAAACAGAGTACGTTCCCCTGTCTTGATCACAACCTCCACCGGCATACCAGATACCAGTTGCAGATTCTCATTGCTCAGGGTAGTCATGGTTTCATCATCGATGGTTAGTGTGGCCTTGTAGTAGGCATCGTCTGACCTTTCTTCCACATAGACATCACTAGAAACATCCTTCAGCACGGAGTAAAGACTGGGGAAGTTCCGGGCGCTGTCAAAAACCGGGAGACGCACCTCAGCCTTCAGCCCGGGATAGAGCGCGTCAATATCCATCGGCGAGATTCGGGCGTGGATGGTGAAAGAGGATTCACGCGGAACAATCTCCATAATAGGCGCACCGGCGTTGATCACTGCACCGGTTGTCACAACATTGAATCCCTTTATCTTGCCACTCACTGGCGCGCGGATATCGATACGCGACAGCTTCTCCTTCAGGGCGCTTTGCTGTGATTGCAACTCCATACGCCTCTCCTCCAGCTCCCGCTGGCTGGTGATAACCTCTTTTTGAAAATCCCTCTCCAGCAGAGTGATCTGGGACTTTATCTCCAGCAACGAGGTCTCAAGCCGGGTGATGTCGGACTGGTGCGAAATCAGATCGCCCGAGATTTCAGTACGATCACGTTGTACTTCACGCAGCTTAGAATCTGAGACCATTTTCTTCGCGGCAAGTTTGTTCAGGCCTTCAAGATCCTGGTCCAAAAGGCTGAGGCGGCGACGCAGGGTCTTGATCATCTGTTTATTACTGGCGATCTCACCTTTGGTCTTCACTAGGCGTTGACGCAGCACCGCCTGTTCCGACACCAGGGCCTGGCGTCGGGAGTCGAACAGTTGTTGCTGGGTGGCAAGGATGGCTGGTTGCCGCGCCATTTTTGCCTGGTCGATCAATTTGGCGGGAAAAACCAGTTGTTTTTTGCTATCACGTTCGGCAATGAGGCGCTCCAGGTTGGCCTCGGTTTCTATTAACTGGCTGGTGACCTTGCCCAGTTGGATATCAAGGGGTTTTCTATCCATGCTCAACAACAGTTGTCCCTCGCTAACGATATCACCATCCTCCACCGCAATATGCGCCACCAGCCCACCGTCCAGGTGTTGGACGCTCTTATTTAGGGATGCGACAAGGATACGGCCATTCGCCACCACAGCACTCTCAAGTGGCGCGATCCCAGCCCAGCCTAGCAGAAAAATAAATGTAATGGCCAGTATGCTCCATCCCAGTTTACGGTAGGAGCTGTCATCCAGAGTTGGGTCGTCAATATATAATCTAGCGCTATCCCTCATCTTTTACGCCCTCTGGTTAGCCGCAACAGAGGCCAGTGAAACCGGTCTCGTGGCCTGCTTCTCTTGCTTGGCAGCGGGTTTTCCTGAATCGACCGGGGTCGGATGGTAGAGACGCTCCATCACTGCATCCCGTGGTCCAAACAGATGCAGACGCCCCTCTTCCAGGGAAAGAATCTTGTCCGCCATGCCAAGTATGCGACGGCGGTGACTGACCAGAATCAGGGTGACGCCACGCTCTTTCAGATAGTTGCACGCCATTGCCAAGGCAAGCTCGCCTTGTGCGTCCAAATTTGCGTTGGGTTCGTCCAAAATAACGATGGGTGGCTTGCCAAACAGGGCACGCGCCAGTGCGATGCGCTGCCTCTGGCCTCCGGAGAGGGCGACGCCGCCTGCACCTATGCGGGTGTTGTAACCTTCCGGCAGGGCGCGAATCAACTCATCTACACCGGCAGTACGGGCCGCCTTTACTATCTTCGAGTCATCCGCTTCAGTGAAACGGGCGATATTCTCGGCAACCGTGCCGTCGAATAGCTCCACGTCCTGTGGCAGGTAGCCGATAGAACTTCCCAACTCATCAGGATTCCATTGCCCGATATCTGCTCCATCCAACTGCACCTTCCCAGCACTCAGTGGCCACAGGCCGAGTATGGCGCGAATCAGACTGGATTTTCCTGCCGCACTATTGCCGACAATGGCCAGCATCTCTCCCGGCCTAAGATAGATAGAGACTCCTTTAAGGACAGTGCTCTCTCCACCTGGCGGAATCAGGACAGCGTTCTCGACCCTGATCTCACCTTTGGGAGCTGGCAGACTGAGACGCTTTTCCGATTCTGGTGTTTGTTCCAGTGTTTGGTTGAGATGATGGTAGGCGTGGCGCGCACCGATAAAGCCCTTCCAAGCGCCGATCAGCTGATCGATGGGGGCAAGGGCACGTCCCATGAGGATGGAACCGGCAATAACCATACCTGCGGTGATCTGATTCTCAATCGCCAACCAAGCGCCAAGACCGAGCATGAGAGACTGAAACAGTTGTCGCAGGGTCTTACTCAGGTTCATCCATATCCCGGCACGATCGGCGGCATTAGACATAGCGCGCAACGATGTCAGATGCCGGTCAAGCCAACGCTTCTGTAGCGCGTTGTGCATGCCCATGGCATGGAGCACCTCGGCGTTGCGCATCTGCGCGCTGATGATGTTGCCGGCATGGAGCTGCGCGTCGCTAGCGCTGTTCTGTGGCTGTCTGGTAGAGAACTCATTGACCAGAGCCAGTACGCTCAGAACGGCCGCAGCGAAGAGCGCGAACCAGCCGAACCAAGGATCAAAAAGAAACAGTACTACGATATAGACCGGAATCCAGGGCGAATCGAAAAAGGCAAAAGTGGCGTTGCCCGCCACAAACTGTCGCACTCTGGATAGATCGGATAGGGGCCGGTCCGAGGCCTCCGCCGGGTTGCGCAATGCCCC
This sequence comes from Sedimenticolaceae bacterium, assembly GCA_050291365.1. Taxonomy (GTDB): domain Bacteria; phylum Pseudomonadota; class Gammaproteobacteria; order Chromatiales; family Chromatiaceae; genus JAAGZL01. The sequence continues at coordinate 153,819 of JBNKJS010000004.1, forward strand.
GCGCATTACCGCTCGATAGATGCGACCGTGCAGCTGGTGGTCGATTCTAGATCCCAGTCTTACCAGCATGCGAGAGCGAACATACTCCAGCAAACCGAGAGTAACAAACATCCAGACCAGTACCATTGTGAGCAAAAATAGAGTTTCATGGCTGCGGCTGGCCAGTACCCGGTCGTATACCTGCAGCATGTAGAGTGGTGGCACCAACAGAATCAGGTTGATGAATAGGCTGAATACACCAACTTGAACAAAACTCCTGCGCTCGGAAATAAGAGCGTCTTTCAACTCAGTGGTGGAGTGATCTGTGGATGAGGTCATAACAACAGTTCCATATTTATTATTTGCAAAAACAGGGGCCTTGATAGGCCCCTGTTTACCTTGGTTAGATAAGTTGTTCCGGAACGTTCTGCAGTATACCGGCATACTCCTCACCCTCAACTAGGGTGATATTATCCATACTGAATTCACCGTGGACCTCAATGCTGCCAAGGGAGCCACCTTCCCCATCGTAGAGAGAGACCAAGCTCTTGTAGCCGTCTATCTGGAGTAGATCGTAAGAGACATCAGGTCCACCGATCACCAGGGTGTCGCCGTCGCTGCTGGAGAATCCGACTACCAGATCGTCGCCTATACCCTCTCCTTCTGCTTGGAACACGTAGCGGTCAGCTCCGCCTTCACCCTTCAAGTAGTCGTTGTCGCCATCGGCCAGAGCGACCAGGACATCGTCACCAGACCCACCATAGAGCCTGTCCGCTCCATCTCCGTCTACAAGGGTGTCATCGTCGTTGTAACCGTAGATCACATCATCCCCGGCATTACCAGCCAGAATGTCATCACCGTCAGAACCAACCAGATAGTCGTTACCCTCTCCAGCGATCAGTATGTCATCTCCCTCGTAGCCGTACATGGTGTCATCGCCAGCACCACCATCCAGGGTGTCATCACCGCCGCGTCCCTTCATGTAATCGTTGCCGTCTCCACCGAGCAGTGAGTCATTGTCGTCACCACCATCCAGGTAGTCATTACCACTGCCACCCACCAGGATGTCCTCGCCTGACTCACCATATAGCTTGTCGTCACCTTCGCCTGCTATCAAGGTATCGTTGCCTGCTCCGCCGTTGAGGTAGTCTTTACCATCTCCTCCGGTCAACCTGTCCACACCTTCGTGGCCGTACATAGCATCATCGCCAGCACCGCCGTCTAGGGTGTCATTGCCAGCTCGGCCCTTCAGATAGTCATTACCAGCCTCGCCGTACAGGGTGTCATCCCCTTCGCCACCATCCAGGTAGTCGTTACCAGCGCCTCCGTCCAGGGTGTCGTCACCGGCCTCGCCATATAGCTTGTCGTCACCTTCGCCTGCTACCAAGGTGTCGTTGTCTGCTCCACCGTTCAGGTAGTCATTACCATCTCCTCCGGTCAGGGT
>JBNKJS010000005.1:0-95736 GCA_050291365.1 Sedimenticolaceae bacterium
CTCATCTAATAGTGATAGCTTTCAAGAAGAGGCCATCTTTCCCCCGTAGGGCGTATGCGGTATTAGCTCGGATTTCTCCGAGTTGTCCCCCACTACTAGGCAGATTCCTACGCGTTACTCACCCGTCCGCCACTCGTCAGCAAGAGAGCAAGCTCTCCTCTGTTACCGTTCGACTTGCATGTGTTAAGCATACCGCCAGCGTTCAATCTGAGCCAGGATCAAACTCTTCAGTTTAAGTTTGAACAGTCTCTATAAGATGAGACCAAATCTTGGCTCGATGAATTACTATCGTTGGAATTGATAGATGCTTCATCGATATCTCTTGGCCGAAGCCGGGAACCGACGGAGCACCCACACAAATTACCTAATCATATTGTTAAAGAGCGGGTTCGACTTTCGCCGAACCAAGACCAACAATTGTAACAACTGTTGTCTTATACCGTCAATAGCTAATTTGCTATTTTCGGCACCGGAGAGCGATATTCTGCTACCCGGTGTGAGGCGCGCATTATACGTGCCTCGCGTTACTGGTCAAGGATTTTCTTTGACCCCGTTTTGCTATACAAAACGGCTGTAACATCTACTGCTGAAACCACTGTTTTTCAAGTACTCCTCAGCAGCAGAAGGCGCATTATACGCAGACGCATGATCCTTGCAATAGTTATTTGAAAGTTTTTTTACAATGAGTGTAAAACCGCGACTGTTCTTTGCGTTTCCCGGCACTAAACCAGGGTTACTCGAGCGAAACGACGTTTACCTACCTGATATATATGGGTAGTCCCAGGCATGCAGATCAAACCACGATCATCCACCCGCTCCCCGTCAATTTTTACTGCCCCCTGCTTGATCATGCGCAAGGCGTCTGAGGTGCTATTAACCAGCTCCGCCTCCTTCAGGAGATTGGCGATGGGCATGCCATCCGGCCCAGCTTCCAAAGTGTACTCTGGCATCTCATCTGGCATGGCCCCTTTCTGGAAACGGGCGATGAAGCTCTCCCGCGCCCTGGTGGCGCTATCACCATCATGAAATCGAGTAATCAGCTCTTCGGCCAGCAGGAACTTGATATCCCGCGGATTGGCGCCCTCCTCCACCTGCTTTTGGAATTGCCCGATCTCCGACATGGAGCGAAAACTGAGCAGCTCGAAGTAGCGCCACATCAGATCATCGGAGATAGACATCAGCTTACCGAACATATCATCCGGTGAGTCGGTAATACCTATGTAGTTATTAAGGGACTTGGACATCTTCTGCACCCCATCCAATCCTTCCAGGATCGGCATAGTGAGGCACACCTGGGGTTCCTGTCCGTAGACCTCCTGCAACTGACGTCCAACTAATAGGTTGAATTTCTGGTCGGTCCCGCCCAGTTCCACATCAGCCTTCATAGCCACCGAGTCATAACCCTGCACCAGAGGATAGAGGAACTCATGCACTGAGATGGACTGGCCGCCCTTGTAGCGCTTATTGAAATCATCCCGCTCCAGCATACGGGCCACGGTATGTTTTGCCGCTAACTGGATCATATCCGCAGCGCTCATCTCTCCCATCCAGGACGAATTGAAGAAAACCGTGGTCTTTTCTGCATCCAGTATCTTGAATACCTGATGTTCGTAGGTCTTGGCGTTCTCCAATACCTCTTCCCTAGTGAGGGGCGGGCGGGTAGTGCTTTTGCCAGTGGGATCACCAATCATTGCGGTAAAATCACCGATGAGGAACATAACCTCATGCCCCAAGTCCTGAAACTGCCGTAGCTTATTAATCAGGACGGTATGGCCCAAATGCAGATCCGGCGCAGTGGGATCAAAACCAGCCTTGATGCGCAGAGGCTCTCCACGCTCCAACTTTTTGACCAGCCCCTCTTCTAACAGGATCTCATCAGCGCCACGCTGAATGATTTCCATAGACTCTTTGACAGATGCCATAACCGTTCTCTCAAACCTTAATTATTATCACAATATCAGGGCGCACAATGTACTAGATGGCGCACTAAAAAGTAACCTTATTCCACATAAACCCGCATTTTACACCGGACGGACAGGCTAAATTGAAAAAGCACATTTAGATAACGCACAGATTCCACGCATATTGTTACAGATATATTTTGCCTTTTCAGACTTCGCCAGTTTGCCTAAAAATTCCTGGACCTGATGAAAAATAAGATTTCTGGGATAATTTTCTCCCATCTGGAGTCAAAGACCACTATCGCCCATCCTTGACCATAGGAGAATATTCTGTGAAAAACCGTACATTTGCGACATAATGTTTGGTTAGAAGGTCAGACATAACACTACCGCATGATAAAAACGCCTAGATTACGCCCAAACCGAGTCTTAATGCCAAGCCATAAACGACGTCGCCAGAGACTGGCCCTCGCCGCTCTACCGGTAGCGGTTATCTGCGCGTTCGCCATATATGCCGCCCTGGCTTTTGTGGATTACACACCAACACCAGACACCCCTATAGCTATTGAAAATACACCTACCCAAGATATCACAGAGATGCAGGAAGCCAATCAACAGCGGTTGCAAGCAATGGATTTCGAGTCAAAAATTGTGCCTGTAGCCCCTCAATCTGGGGAGACGATCACGCAAGAGCGGAACGAAGTTGATCTCTCTAGCCAACTTATAGAGGCTGATGTCCTATTAGTAGAGAAAGAGTTGTTAGATCAACCAAAACCTGAACCAGGTAGATGGCTGGAGGAAACAGTTGCCAGCGGCGACTCCCTGGCATTGATCTTTGAACGTCTAGGACTCACACCACAGGAACTGCATCAGTTAACCCACAGTAGCGAACATGCGGATCAACTCACCACCATAAAACCAGGGGAATCCCTACGCATTAGACTGGACCACGAGGACCGTCTACAGGAACTTGTCTATCAGCCTAACCCAGTAGAGACCCTGCATTTCACCACCAGTGAAGGGGGCTTTGAGAGCAGAGCTGAAACCAAGGAGCTGAAACAGCGCAGGGGCTATCGCTCAGGCACTATAGTCAGCTCATTTTACCTCAGCGCCCAGAAAGCAGGACTATCTGACGGCCTGATTATGGACCTGGCTACAATCTTCGGCTGGGATATAGACTTTGCCCTGGAGATTCGAAAAGGGGATAGCTTCTCTGTTGTCTATGAAGAAGACTTTATAGAAGATTTTGTAGAAGGCAACAGATACGGTAACGGGCGGATAATAGCAGCGGAATTTTCCAATCAGGGCAGGATATACCGCGCCATTCGCTACGAAAAGGATGACGGAGATTATGATTATTACTCTCCAGACGGTCGAAGTATGCGCAAGGCCTTTCTGCGCGCTCCGGTAGACTTCAGACGCATCTCCTCCCGCTTTGCAAAAGAGCGCTATCACCCAGTGCTGGGTAAAAAACGCCCTCACCGTGGAGTGGATTACGCGGCCGCAACCGGAACCCCCATCAAGGCCGCCGGTGACGGCAAAGTCATATTCCGCGGAAAGAAGAGTGGATACGGCAATACTGTCATTATCAAACACGGCAGCGAATACTCTACTCTATATGCACATATGTCACGCTTTCGCGGCTCGGTAAAGAATGGCACCAAGGTGCGTCAGGGTGAGATAATTGGATATGTAGGTAAAACAGGGCTTGCTACCGGACCTCATCTTCATTATGAATTCCGTATAAACGGTAGGCATAAAAACCCATTGACGGTAAAACTACCCTCATCAAAACCTATTGAAAAGAGATACAGAGAGGATTTTATGCGGGTCAGTAAACAGCAGGGAGAGGCTTTAGACCAGCTTAACGAGGCATTGCTAGTAACGACTGCAGAGGAATAACCGGGACCCGGATTATGGAAAATGGCCTATACATCGGAATTATGTCTGGCACCAGCATGGATGGGGTTGATGCATCTCTGGTGGAGTTCCATCCCCAGGGCCATACCCATATAGCCAGCCACAACCACCCCTGGCCCCAAGGGCTGCAACAGCAACTCAGGGCCCTGGCCCAACCTGGGGAGAATGAGATAGAGCGGCTTGGCATCCTGGATGCGAGGGTGGCAGAGGAGTTCGCTCAATGCGCCCTAGACCTGCTGCAAAAGAGCAATACTGAGCCACAGCAGATCAGCGCCATTGGCAGCCACGGACAGACTATTCGCCACAGGCCGGGGGCTATCCTGCCCTTTACCCTACAGATTGGTGATCCCAACAGAATTGCGGAACTAACCAACATCACCACGGTAGCAGATTTCAGACGCAGGGACATGGCAGCCGGCGGCCAGGGTGCGCCATTGGTCTGCGCCTTCCATGATGCCCTGTTTCGTACGATTAATGAGACCAGGGTAATTCTCAACCTGGGCGGCATAGCCAATATCACCCTACTCCCGGCGGATTCCAATGATTCTGTTTCCGGTTTCGACACCGGGCCCGGCAACACCCTGCTGGATGCCTGGGCAAGACGCCATCTTGATGTGCAATATGATGAGTCCGGCACCTGGGCCGCCACCGGCAGTGTAGAGCAGTCGCTGCTGAGGGAGATGCTACAAGATGATTATCTGCAACTCCCCCCTCCCAAAAGCACTGGCCCTGAACACTTTAACCTGACCTGGCTCGACTCTATCCTGGCCAAACTACCCCAGATAGACCCGCAGGACGTACAGGCCACCCTGATAGATTTCAGCGCCACCACCACTGTTCAATCCATCCTTAGAGAGGCTGCGGGATGTGGTCGAGTGATAGCCTGCGGGGGGGGCGTGCATAACCTGGAGCTGATGACTAGACTGAGAAAGGAGCTGGGTAACATCCAAATTGATAGCTCCGCTGACCATGGCATCGACCCGGATAGCGTTGAGGCTACGGCCTTTGCTTGGCTAGCCAGACAGACACTCCTGGGTTTGCCGGGTAATATTCCAGATGTTACCGGGGCTTCAGGACCGCGCATCCTAGGCGGCATCTATCCAGCATAAAGCACCTGGGCAAGGTCTAAGGGGTCAGTGTCTCTTAACACTAGACCCCTTAAAACTCAGTTTATTTGATCAGCTAGGCTGAAAAGGATGACCCACAACCACAGGTGGTCTGGGCATTAGGGTTACGTATCACGAATTGCGCACCCGTCAGATCCTCTACAAAGTCGATCTCCGCGCCATTTAGATATTGCATGCTCAGTGGGTCTATTAACAACCCAACGCCGTCAGTCTCTACCCTTACATCTCCCTCTGTCTGATTTTCATCAAAGGTAAAGCCATACTGAAAGCCGGAACAGCCTCCACCCTGTACATATATCCTCAGATTAAGTGAAGGATTACCCTCTTCCTCAATAAGAGATGCCACCTTGGTAGCTGCCGCAGAGGTAAAAACCAAAGGGCTATCTGTCTCATTCTCGCTCATTACATCTACTCCTCACTCAACCCAAAAGGCCGAGCTATCTAACAAAAAACAACCACACATTCAAAGATCTGTCATGGTGGCCTGACCTTTTATTGTTGTTGTTTTTTTGCTTATGTCCTCCTTAACCGCAGCTTCAGGCTTCTGTGCCTTAGCACTCTCTACACCGTCATAACCAATTCTGCGCTGGGGTTCATCGGCATGAATCAACTGGCCGTTCACAGACGCCCCCATGGCCATCTCCAACAGATTATAGTAGACGGTTCCGGTGACCCGTGCCTTGGGGGCCAATTCAACTCTATGACCGCCGTACACATCACCATTTATCTCGCCGTTGATAATTACGTTTGGAACATGGATGTCGCCGTCAATAACGCCTTTCTCACTTAAGGTTAGGGCCGAGGTACTATCCGGCTCTGCCTGTACATTACCTTTTATCCGGCCGTCTACATGTAACCCACCGGAAAAAATAATGTTACCTGCGATCTCCGTTCCATCGCCGATCACGGTTGCAATCTTCGTTGCCTTTGATTTACCAAATACCATAATTATTCCTCATTAGTCTGAATCGACACACCTTTAGCTTGAGACCACCCATTTAAAACGCTTCTTAATAGGCTTGAATTTATCACCTTCCGGTTTAACCTCTATTGTAACACCAGATGGCTTAAAACTACTCGGAAGCAGAAATTCCCCTTCTATATTCTGAAAATGCTTAAACCGCATCCTGATCTTACCCTGCTCATCTCCACTCACCTGCTTAAGGGGCAAAGTACGCTTTTTTCCACCCTGTTCACCTGCAAGCGTTATGTATACAGACCCCTCAAGGTACTCAGGGTTCTTTGATACCTTGCTTATGGTAAAAGAGTACGAAAAGCTATTCTCACCCTTACCCGGTTGCAGACGCAATCTTTGTAGATGTAAAACTCCTTTTCCCAGTTTAGAGGAGACCATGCCCCTCAGGAAAACCAACTCCTCCTCCATCTTTAGGCGCTCATTCTGATCCGCCTTCAGTTGATCCTGGACCTTGGATAGAGTCTCTAGGTCTATCTCTCTCAGATGCCCCATCTTGGTATAACTCTCCTGCAGCCCTTTATTCTTCTTTCTTAATACACCAATCAGCCTCTCCTGGCGATCTCTCGTCTGCTCCAATTCCCTGATTTGTGACACGAATGGATCTTTTTCATCAACAGCCGGAAAAAACCAAGTCTTCACTAACAGACCAAGCAAAATAACCACAAGGATTACAGCAATAACCAGATAGCCCTTCGGGACCATCGACTCATGATGGATCCTTGGCATCCGGCTTCTACCAAACATGGCATCTAACATCATCTTCACTCAACAGATTGGGATGGGCTCGGCAGATTACAACCGCGTAATCAACCTCATGGAAGCAGTGCTACGATTTCCAGACCGAGTCTTTCGTCCAGCCCAAACATGAGGTTCATGTTCTGGACCGCCTGTCCGGCAGCTCCTTTCACCAGATTATCAATTACCGACAGCACCACCACCGTATCACTGTTTTGTGGACGGTGGACCGCTATCCTGCACATATTACTACCACGAACACTGCGGGTCTCCGGATGACTGCCCGCCGGCAACACATCCACGAATGGCTCATCAGCATAGAACTCTGCAAAAATCTTTTGCAGATCTACCTGGCCAACCATCTGGCCATAGAGCGTGGCGTGGATGCCGCGGATCATGGGCACCAGGTGCGGCACAAAGGTCAGACCCACGCCCTTTCCTGCTATATCTGATAAGGTCTGGGATATCTCCGGAAGGTGTCTATGGCCCGGAACAGCGTAGGCCTTAAAGCTCTCATCACACTCTCCCATAAGGGTTCCCACATTGGCCTTGCGTCCAGCACCACTGACACCGGACTTGGTATCAGCTATCAAACCATCAATCTCCAGAAGACCTCTATCCAAAAGCGGCAGAAATCCTAGTGTAACCGCAGTGGGGTAGCAGCCAGGATTAGCCACCAGCCGCGCATTTTTAATTGCCTCCCGGTTTATCTCCGGCAGTCCATACACCGCCTCTGACAACAAATCGGGACAGGTATGGGGCATGCCGTACCACTGATCCCACTGTGCGGAATCTTTCAGACGAAAGTCTGCGGCCAGATCAATGACACTAATATTGTTACTCAATAGCTCAGGCACCATCTGCATGGCGGTGCCGTTGGGAGTAGCAAAGAATACCAGATCACACCCCTGTAGCCTGGACAGGTCCGGCTCACTAAACTCCAGATCAACCATTCCCCGCAGGTTGGGGAAAAGATCTGCCACTGCGGTCCCAGCCTCTGAACGGGAAGTGATCACGCACAGCTCCACCTCCGGATGAGTTGCCAAAATCCGCAGCAACTCAACTCCGGTGTAACCTGTACCACCTACTATTCCAACCTTGATCATGCTTTGATCCCGCAAATTCGCTGCTCTTGCACATCCTGCACATAAAAAAACGGCCCAACAAGCCGCCTTTAATTAAAACGGTGTTCTCTCCCTGCCATTTTTCACCCATTTTTTAGGGCAAATACCCACAGTTATGCTTTCCGAACGAATATATTCCCACCATTCAGCCAAGTCAAATAACTGTAGATCAACAATTTTTAGACGGTTGAAATAGGCATAACCAAGCCACATCTTGTTAGACAACAGTGAAACCAGGGACATTTCCAGCTGTCCATTGATGTACAATAGAGAAAACCAATAGCCCAAAGGATCAAAACCCATGGAAACAATCCAAGCCATTTCCCTAACCTTGGGCGTAGCATGGGCCGCAGGCATCAATCTGTATGCTGCAATTCTGGTTCTCGGCTACCTGGGGACCACCGGCAGTGTTGACCTGCCGCCGGATCTACAGATTCTGACCAACCCAGCGGTAATGATGGCGGCTGGTTTTATGTACTGTGTTGAGTTCTTTGCAGACAAGGTACCCGGCGTGGATACTGGGTGGGATGCCCTGCATACATTCATCCGCATCCCGGCTGGCGCCCTGCTAGCAGCCGGTATGGCCCAAGGTCTGGAGATGGGGCCGGCTGCAGAGCTAGTGGGCCTGATTATTGGTGGAGGCCTATCTGCGACCAGCCACCTAACCAAAACCGGAAGCCGAGTGCTTATCAACACCTCGCCGGAGCCATTCAGTAACTGGACTGCTTCCATAGCTGAGGACCTGGTGGTAGTTGGCGGACTCTGGGCCTCACTACAGTATCCATGGCTGTTCATACTGGCTCTGGTCTGCTTCATTCTACTGATAATATGGCTGCTGCCTAAGATCTGGCGCGCACTAAAGCGTGTTTTTAGAGCCATAGGAGAGTTCTTCCGCGGCAAGTCAGAAACAGATTCCACCCAGGACAAGGGTTCAAGCAGTACACGCGAAGAGATATTACAGTCGCTCTACCACGACGCTAACGAGAGCACAAAGGGCTGACGAGTCAATACAAGAGTAAGAAGGAAAACAGAAGATGTGGCTCAAGGCCTGGCATTTGATCTTTATGGTGACCTGGTTTGCGGGATTATTCTATCTCCCCAGGCTGTTTGTCTACCATGCTATGACAGAAGATGAAGCAGGGAATGAGCGCTTCAAGATTATGGAGCGTAAACTCTATTACTTCACTCTGCCCTGGATGATACTCACCCTGTTTTTTGGATTCTGGATGCTCTACGACTATGCCTGGGAGGCATTTAGCAAAAATCTCTGGTTACATATCAAACTCGTTCTGGTAGCGCTGCTGGTGGTCTATCAATTCTATTGTGGAAAACTGATGCGGGATTTTGCGGCCGACCGCAACCAACATGGTCACAAATGGTACCGCTGGTTCAACGAAGGTCCAGTGCTAGTGCTGGTTGCCATAGTACTGCTGGCCAGCCTGAAACCGTTCTAACAAACCTGCTCTATTATTCCTGACCTGGAACAGAGATATTCTGATCTCTGGTTCTGGCGCCAAGAATCCCGTTGGGCGTTCTTGCGCATGAAGAGATGCTTGCTGCCCTTTGCACATCCAGATCCTTAAACCCACGCACGGAATCAACCACATAAATGGGCCGTCCCTTCACCTCGTCATGAATACGGGCGATATATTCGCCTATGACCCCGATAAAGATAAGCTGTATCCCACCAATAAAAAGCAGGGCAGCCATCAGGGAGGGATAGCCATGTACCGGATCGCCAAATATCATGGTCCTGACCACCAGAAACCCAGCATAGAATAAACTCACACTTGCGGTCATCAGCCCTAGATAGGAGGCCATCTTCAGAGGTACCGTACTAAAGGAGACGATCCCTTCCAGAGCATAGTTCCACAGACGCCAATAGTTCCACTTGGTGGTCCCGCCACTGCGTGGCTCACGCTCAAAATATATAGTTGTTGTGGGCAACCCCACCCAGGCGGAGAGCCCCTTCAAAAAACGATGGGTTTCACGCATTGAACACAGCACATCACAAACCCGTCGTGATAACAGGCGGAAATCTCCCGCATTGCTGGGAAAATCAAAGTTAGATATGGAGTTAAAGATGCGGTAGAACAGCCCGGCCGTAGTTCTCTTGACTACTGAGTCCCCTTTACGCGAAGAGCGAACGGCATTTACTATATCAAAGCCCTGCTCCCACAACTCAACCATACGGGGAATCAACTCCGGCGGGTCTTGCAGATCGACATCCATAGGAATTACCGCATCACCACTAGTAAGATCCAGGCCGGCAATCAATGCCCGCTCTTTGCCAAAGTTGCGCGAGAGGCTGATCACCTTGATGCGGGCATCCCGTTCATGCCACTGCCACAGCAGTTCCAGGGTGCCATCCTTGCTGCCATCGTTGACGCAGACCACCTCCCACTCCAGCGCCAGCCCTTCCAGAATTGGTTGCACTCGCGCAAAAAAGCTATCGATGACATCGGCCTCGTTATATACCGGAACCAGCAGAGAGAGCTTCTTGGTCATGTATTTCCCGCATTAAAAACAAACAGTTTGGAACAAGTGTAATTCCAAATCAAGGTGAGGCCTGCGGCTATCAGCTTGGCAAACTCTAACGGCATAACTCCCTTCAACAACAGAATAGCCGTGGTTCCAATCAACAGACCGCCGGTATTTAATGCGACAAAGCGCAGGTAGGCAACCAACGAAATAGAGCCGCCAGACCTGCGGAAAGTCCAGCGATGATTCATCAGGTAACTATTGGTGACGGCAAATAGAAAGGCGATGCCGTTGGCCAACAACGGATCAATATCGGCCACCCGATAGAGTAAAACAAAGAGAACAAAATCGACGACAGTGTTGACTACACCAACCAGGCCGAATCGGATAAATTCCAGATTCATACCTGGGATCTTAGCTTCGATCTAAAGCTGCACTCTTCAACTGTTCCCGGCGCTGCCTAGATTGATCAACTACTGCAACAGATGGCTTTGGAGTCGACCTACTAGCCACTGTAGGCTTGGGTCTGGAATAGCGTTCACCTTCTGCCTTCGGAGTCTGCCACTTCTGCTCCATAGCAATCACCGCATCGGTAATCAGGGCTATCTGAGCACAGTGATCGTCCTTACCTTCACCGTGATAACCCCGCATTAGAAAGCCTCCACTCTTAGCCTGTTCATAGCGAGACAACAGCGGGCTGTCCTTTGCCGATGAGCTGTGAACCTTGACGCCCAGCTTATTTGTCAGGTAGTGAGCGGTCTCTGTGGTAGAGGCGTACCCTGGTGGAATAATGCTGGAATGGCTGACAAACATAAATTTACCACCATTGGCTGCACGCTTGGCAAAACTAACGAAGGGACTAAGTTGACTCGCCCGCAGTCCTAAAGGATTTTTTTCATCATAATTGGAGTGGAGACCATCAAGCAGAACTACGGCATCAACCCTATTGCCAGCCCGTTGCCGCAGAATAGCCCGGATAGCACCGTAACCAGCGCTCCAACCGGTAAGCCCCAATTTACGAATATGGGCTGATGGTCTGTTGGTATACTCGGCCACACTCTCTTCAATATCGTTCAGAAGATTGCGGAATAGCTCAGGGTCTGAAAACGGCCTTCCATATGCCCCCGAACCTGCACCCAGATCAATGCCCACTACAAAAATGCCTCGTGCGGTATCGGCAATCATCTTGCGAACAGCGTTGCCTCCATGAAAATGGATTATTACGTCAAAACCATTGTCCGCGGTAAGCGCGCCTCTCTTGGGCATGAGCATCCGGCCAATCTCAAGATTCTTAACCCAGGGATAGTAGATGCCATATCCAGGATCCGCCATGTTACATGGGGTCGGAGCCACCCTGGTCTTGGCGACCTTTATCGTCTTAACTGGCTTGGTTGACTGAATTGAGTTGGAAAGCTCATCACTCTTAGCTCTCTTGGCAGACGCGGCAATCTTGGCGGAAGATTTCTTCCGTTCAGCCTTGGCAATAGCCTTGGATTTCTCGACCTTGTATGGCACTGCATACTTATCTACTTTGGGACCGACACTCTTGGTACATGCAGTCAACGCAAGCAGGATCAGCGCAAACAGGGAGATGAAACGAAAGTTTGACATAGGACTATACTCTCTAGCTTGATACATCTTGTCCACCCTCTGTGTTTGACAGGAATGATATCAATGGAAGAAGCAACAACCATACCAGTAAGAGTGGAATATAATACTACGGCTTAGAGGTTTATGCAATAACTCATTGATATCAAAGAATATCCTTGCAGCAGCGGAATCCTTCCTGATAAAACGAGTGTGCGGTATCCCGTTTTATCTCTTTTTTATGCTCGTATGGCTGCCGCACCCGGCAATCATCTGGGTATTTGAGTATGCCCCTGCGCTTGATCGAGGAACGGTCAACAAAAAATGAGCCCTTTCTCTCAGTGAACCCCGTTACGCCACCCTTGGCAATATTGCCTTTGTGAGAGGGCAGATTCACTACCTCGGCCACATTGCCGTGCATATCGTAGACACCCTGGCGGCTTCTACATTGGTATTTATAACCTGCGGGCCAGGTATTGGTGCCGCAAGTGCGATAAGCGGACCTAGCAGGAGAGCACCCCTTAGATAGGCCGGCTATGGATCCGGCCTTTATATTGGCCCTGGCCTGGGGCAACAGGTCCTGGTCATCTGCGCTATAGACCCCACAGATTACACTTGAATCTGTTCTATCCGCCAATTCCGGCTGAAATTGAAAGGCCCACACCTTTTCCCGATTAGCGTTCACGGCCTTTCTTCTGGCCAGCTCGTTGGCGATATCAAATCGATAGGTCGAAATGGGATCAATCCTTCCAGCACAGCCACCCTCCCACTCGTGGGCGTTACATAGCCGCTTGCCCATACTCTGACAGATATTGTGCGCTGTTTTGGATGGCACCCATACCACGGGGTATTCACAGGGGATGTCTGGAAATTCAAACTGATCGATGCAAACGGTTGCCTTACCATCAACGTCAGGGATGGGGGCCATCCATTTGGCACCGCAAATCTTCTCATACTCCTTATTGGCTTTAATGATGCCAGCCTCTAATACCTTTGTTCGACACTGCTCGCGGGTGACCGGATGAAATGAATTGTTTGGTCCACGCCATGCTGCCTCATCCTCTGTTCCGATATTTCGGGTCAAACCGTGACCCTTAGTTAGAAGCCTGCGCATTTTATCGGCCTGGGGTCCCGTCAACCCATGTTCTCGAATCACCTTCTCTGCGAACTCCTGGCTCTCGGCACAGAAGGCGCTGCTTACACAACAAGATAAAATCAATATGGAAATAAACTGGCAGCAAGCTCTCATTTCGACTCCCTTGGTATTGAATTATGATCCGTCCGGTTACTCTCTCTTCATGATATAGAAAAAATCCTTGTAATCAGGCTTGATGAAATATCTTGGGGATTTTTTATTACCGCCCATATAGGCATACATGTCGGTCATGAGTAGCTCTATATCTAATAGCCCCCCATTCTCCTCCTTGGGGGCAAACAGACTTGCGTAGGCCTGACCAGGACTGTTCATATCCAAATGCATGGCGAAACTACAACCATAGGCCTGAAAAACCCGGGCCATTCCGCTTGGAGTAGCACCTGAGAAATAGGCATATACCAGATAATTGTCTTCAGCTGTTTCAATGAGACAGGCACCACCCCTTGGCGCTCTAAGTTGCTTCTCTGCGGTTCCTGACCAATTACCTGCACCCCAATGCCTTACCAACTTACCAGGGATACCCTTTCCGCTCTCATCCCGATGGATCAGAGGGACCCCGTTCTGGCGAATATGTTTAATCAAATATAGCTTTTGATTATCCTCGGCCGTCCATAGCTTAAGATCAACGCTTCCATCCCAATAGATGATGACCGTTGCTAGATTTTCACTGGGTGACACCAGCATCACTCCGTCTTGCATAAATCCATAGTGATGGCCTTTACCTGTCTTAGCCAGTTCACCGGCACGAAAGGCCGCATGCCGCTTCTGGAATCCGCCAGAGAAGGTGCCTATAGTTTTTGACCAATACATAGGAGGGACATGACCCAGTGTAAGAAGGGGGTCGATGTTGTTGAAACCGTCTGGCCCATATGGATTATCTCTTTTGACATGCCTGGCCCTGGAGGACCAACCAACACCAGGATGATCGGTTCCATGTCCCCAGCCCAGAGTGTATTTCCCCAGATTTATGGCCATCAGATAGACCAGCGCGTTGTTCTCCACACCATCCAGGCCGTTTACCCTGTCCCTATGGGATGAGCGGATATCCCGTGACACCATGCCGGGCATGATCAAGCTGGCATAAACATCTGGAAAGTTTTGGAGTGGATACCACTGTCCTGCCAACAACCTCCCTTCGGAGGT
Source organism: Sedimenticolaceae bacterium (assembly GCA_050291365.1). Lineage (GTDB taxonomy): Bacteria > Pseudomonadota > Gammaproteobacteria > Chromatiales > Chromatiaceae > JAAGZL01. The sequence goes on from JBNKJS010000005.1 coordinate 14,151, forward strand.
TTTTGTTTTCAACCCCATGCTATGTGCAGGAATAGTTGTGTACTGGTACCTTTCGCCAACTGCCGCCCTGGGTAAGGCAACACCACCATCCATTGCCTGAAAAGTCTTTGCCTGCACACCGGTTTCGCTCTTCATCAGATATTTATCTTTAAACAGGGTGCTTTTTACCCCTGTTATGATACCTTCGCCCGCATCACCACCAAGCCATCGCAGAACCTCGGCCCCCCTTTCAACCATTGAGCGAAAACCATCCTGCTTAATCACAACAAACAACAGATTATTACAGGCAGGAAGGTAGCTGAACTTTTCTCTCTTCCTCTTTATATATTGTCTTGTTATCTCACTTTCGATATCACATCTATAGGTGTTGTTTGGATGCCCTATTAACAGTTCAGGAGAGCGAGGGTCGAGGCTCAGTTTAATATTTCGGTCGACAGCAAGGATATTGTAGGTTGTCTCTCGATTTCGTTTATTGGTTAGACTCAGAATGTACCAAGTATTGATATTGGAATTTAAGTTAACTAAAGATGCCCTGGTGAATGTGCCATCTTCATAAGTCGCCAACATCGCTTTCTTATACGGTTGCAGTTGGAACAGTGCGCTATCGTTTACTTTTTCCAGAACGGATGCAGCAGAGAGTGGCCCAGCAATAAAGAGCGCTGACGCCAATAGATAAGTCCGTTTTGTGCTTCTAAAAAATCCCATAGGACCCCGACCAATAAGCTATTCTGGTAAAACAGTTATCAGGGATATACTAGCTCAATGTGATCTCCACTACCCATTGTGCAGGTAAATACGAGATCCACCCTAGAACTTCTCCCTTTTTCTTTATAAAACCACTAGCTAGCTAATATTAGCAGGCAAAACGAAATGAAATAAGTCAAAATTTCACTGGGCAATAAAAAAACCCGCTCGACTAGGTCGGCGGGTTTTTATAAACGCTGGCTCCATCTATCAGGAACAACCACCACCCTGCTGTGATGATGATGAAGATGAAGAACAACCACTACAACCGCCACCACCTTCCGGTGAAATAGGTTTCAGGTTGTTAAATACGAAGCTGGGAGCGCCTCCCTGATCTGAGAAATCAATCTCAACACCACGGATATGAGGCAGGGTCGCCATATCCACAATAACGTCAAACCCCTCACACTCAAGTAGGGCATCGTTATCATTGACCTGATCGGTAAAGGTCATACCAAAGCTGATGCCGCTGCAACCGCCAGGGGTCGCATATACGCGAATACCTTTAATCTCCTCTTGGACCTGCTGGACAAGCTCAGCCATCTTGGCCTGGGCCGGTGCTGTTAGGCTTATATCTTTCTCTGACAAGCAGATGGCCGATGTTTCAGACATAGTGTTACTACTCCAATAAAATTAGGCAAAACGGCACTTACATAACCGGTTGCATAGCATAAAAACCATATTCATTATCATGGTCTTTTAGACCATAAATCAAGTTTCCCGCCAGAACCAAGAGACAAACAGAGAGGTATTCTTGAGTGGCGCAGAACACATCTTATTGAATAATAAGAAAAAACACGCCGCTCGGAATCACATATCCGAGTAAACTTTATCAGGAAAAGAGATGGTTACGCGTATCCAGTTCGTACAGATGACGCGAGGCATCCACCAAATGTTGCCCCCAATGGATCTTGAAGCTGCTTCTCCAATTATCTACAGCCAACCCCGGCTCTTCATCAAGAATACTAAGGCCTGACTTTAGATCGCAATAGATATCAGTCAGATCATCTGCAAGGCTTCCGGTCATGGATTGACCATCAAGGGCCACATCGAACTCCATCCAGTAGCTGTCGTTGGTACCCAGCCTGTCATGCAGGCGCGAATAGATCTCAAACCTCTCATCCAGATCAGGATATACCAAGCAACAGGACGCAGTATTGTTACTATTAAGCGCCCTTACAGCGGCGTGTAACCGCGGCAACAAGCAGGCCAATTGATGCAACCATGAGGAGTCCAACTCATCAATATTCTCGATTAAACGGCAAAATGCTGTTGCCATTTCAACCATTTCATTGTTATCTGTTTTCATAATCTTATGCATCTTAAAATTTAGCCACACAACCCAATTGTAGACAAAAAACCTACCTCCAGTGCGAGCGATTTTACTCTTTTTGCGCCTTTGAACCCAGCCCATTTCACCGACCAAAATCAATAAAAACTCTATTAATTGTCATAGATATCAAGGCGAAGCAGATAACACCATAATAATCATGATGTTATGCCCAACAATAAAATGTATGATCTGGGGTTGAGAATTGGCGCTTTAATCGTCTACTTCTGGTCATGACTTTATTTCTGATGTTTATCAAAATATGAGCGATTCAACCACCCCTATAGTGCTCTGTTTTTCCGGCCACGACCCAACCGGAGGGGCTGGACTACACGCGGATATTGAGGCCATAGCAGCTGCAGGATGTCACGCCGCCAGCGCAATTACCTCTCTCACCGTCCAGGACACCCATAATGTGTACCAGCTGCTCCCAACGGAACAAAAACTATTTCGTCAGCAGGCCGAAGCGGTCCTGAATGATCTGCCGGTAGCAGTCATAAAGATCGGCCTGATGGGAGATATTGGGATATGTAGGGAGATTGCGTCACTTGTTTCTGAATATCAAAAAATCCCAGTGGTACTGGACCCGGTTCTGGCCGCAGGGGGGGGCGCAGAACTGGCAGGAGAGGCATTGCTGGAATCAATTCGCTCCGAGCTGCTGCCCCATGTAGACCTAGTCACACCAAATTCAGTGGAGGCCCGCCGCATAAGTGGTAAAAAGGATCTGGGTGAAGCGGCCGAGCAGATGCTCACCATGGGTTGTAACAACGCTCTCATCACTGGCGCCCATGAAGAGGGCACCAAGGTGATCAACACCCTATACCTCGGATCAATCAAAGACGTCCACTCCCTGGAGTGGCCCAGACTACCACACAGCTATCACGGCTCTGGCTGCACCCTTGCTTCTGCCATAGCGGCCAGGATCGCCCTGGGCCAACCCATGCTCCAGGCGGTGACCGAGGCCCAGGAGTACACCTGGCAAACCTTGAATCGTGCCAATCACTTTGGCAATGGCCAGGCCCTGCCTGGCAGACTTCCCATATAGCCATACGTATGTTGAAGAAACGCTTAACTGGCCTCTACGCCATCACTGATAGCAGCCAAAGGCAGCTTGGGCACCAGGTTGAACTCGCCCTAAAAGGTGGCGCCCGCATCATCCAGTACCGGGATAAATCTTCTAATACTCAAAAGCGCACAGCCGAGGCCAGAGGTCTGTTGGAGCTATGCCACAAATATTCGGCCTGTTTTATCATCAACGACGATGTAGATCTGGCCGAAACCATTGGTGCCGATGGGGTACATCTGGGCCAGGATGACCATGATATTCAATACGCGAGGACACGGCTGGGCGATGCGGCCATAATAGGCGTCTCCTGCTACAACCAGTTGCAGCTGGCTATTTCTGCCCAGGAGGCAGGGGCAGACTATGTAGCCTTCGGCCGCTTCTTCCCATCCAGCACCAAACCCCAAGCAGTTCGGGCCGAGATTGCACTGTTGGCCCAGGCAAAAAAAGTACTGCATATACCCATAGTTGCCATAGGCGGCATAACACCGGAAAATGGCGACCCACTAATAGCTGCAGGTGCGGACATGTTGGCAGTCATTCAGGGAGTGTTCGGACAGCAAGATATTCGCGCAGCGGCAGAACAATTCCATAAACTATTTGTACAGAACGAGGATTTACACTCATGACCGGTTCCAAGGATCTATTCAGTAAGGCACAAAAACATATCCCTGGAGGGGTCAACTCCCCGGTTCGGGCCTTTAAAGGTGTGGGTGGAGACCCGGTCTTCATTGACCACGCCGTCGGGGCCTATATCTTTGATCCAGACGGAACACGTTATATAGACTATGTCGGCTCCTGGGGACCCATGATCCTGGGGCACGCCCATCCAGATGTGATAAAGGCGGTGCAAGCGGTGATCGGCAAGGGCCTAAGCTTTGGTGCCCCCACTGAGGCGGAGACAGCCATGGCTGATCTGGTGTGCAAGCTGGTGCCGTCCATGGAGATGGTGCGCATGGTAAGCTCCGGCACCGAGGCCACCATGAGCGCCATCCGCCTGGCCCGAGGCTACACCGGCCGCGACAAGATTATTAAATTCGAAGGGTGTTACCACGGCCACTCCGACTCCCTGCTGGTAAAGGCCGGCTCCGGCGCCCTCACCCTGGGTGAACCAAGCTCTCCCGGTGTACCTGCGTCCCTGGCTGAACACACCATCACCCTGGATTTCAACGATCTGGATCAGGTCAAGAATTGCCTGTCTAGAATGGGAGAACAGGTGGCCTGCATTATTGTGGAGCCGGTTGCCGGCAACATGAACTGCATACCGCCACTGCCGGGATTCCTGGAGGGCCTGCGTGCCGCCTGTGATGAACATGGGGTAGTGCTGATCTTTGATGAGGTGATGACCGGCTTCCGTGTAGCCCTGGGCGGTGTTCAGGGGCTATATAACATCAAGCCTGATCTCACCACCCTGGGCAAGGTGATCGGTGGTGGTATGCCGGTGGGAGCTTTTGGTGGCAGACGGGAGATCATGGAGCACATCGCCCCTCTGGGTCCGGTCTATCAGGCAGGAACACTTTCGGGCAATCCGGTTGCCATGAGTGCGGGCCTCAAGACCCTGGAGCTGATATCAAAACCAGACTTCTTCAAAGAGCTAACCAAGAAGACGGAGACTCTGGTAGAGGGGCTACTGGACCAGGCCAGAAAGACTGGGGTTGCGCTGACAGCCAATCAGGTGGGAGGGATGTTCGGCATCTTCTTCACCGATGCCGAACGAGTAACCAACTTTGCGCAGTCCACTGCCTGTAATCAGAATATGTTCAAGGCCTTTTTCCACGCCATGATGGTCCGCGGTGTGTACCTGGCGCCCTCTGCATTTGAAGCTGGGTTTGTATCTGCAGCACATAGCGATGAGGATATTGAAAATACCATCGCTGCTGCGGGAGAAGCGTTTAAGGAGATAGCCTAAGAGCAGGTCCTAGGGCCAAGGGAAGAGGGCCGAGGTGTTAAATAAACTCGTCACCCCGCGATTTGATCGCTGGGTGACGGACTTATATAGTTTGCGTCTATTGGCGTTATTTGCGGCTAGGCTTTTTCAACTGGATCCCCGCCTACGCGGGGATGACAGTTTTTTCTACTACCTCGGCCCTAGGCCCTTATACCTAGGCCCTGATTTTAATCCTCAACCTCAGCCGGTTTATACTCAGCCGCCAACGCCTGCTGTATCTCATGGGGCACCTGCTGATAGTGGCTGAACTCCAGGGTGTATGAACCCCTGCCGCCAGTAATCGAATTCAGCTCATTGGCATACTGTCCGATCTCAGATTGAGGCACCTTGGCCTTGATATTGAGCATGCCGCCACTCATGGCATCGGTTCCCAGAAGCTGGCCCCTTTTACCGGAAAGATCGCCGGTTACAGCGCCCATGGTCTCATCTGGAACCACCAGGTCCAACATCACCACGGGTTCCAACAGTACCGGCTTAGCCTTGGAGACGGCGTCCTGGAATGCCTTTTTGCCCGCGGCCACAAATGCCACCTCTTTGGAATCAACCGAGTGGTATTTGCCGTCGTACACAGTAACCTTCACATCCTGCATGGCATAGCCGGCGACTACTCCCTCATTGATCGCTTGCAGAACACCCTTCTCCACCGCCGGAATGAGTCCAGACGGGATAACGCCACCCTTTACCTCATCCACAAATTGGAAACCAGCCCCCCTCTCCATGGGGGCGATGCGTAGGTAGACCTCGCCAAACTGTCCGGCGCCGCCGGTCTGTTTCTTGTGTCGATGATGTCCCTCAGCCGGGGCACTGATGGTCTCCTTGTAGGTAATCTTGGGCGGCTGAGTATCCACCTCAACATTGAAGCGATCCTTCATCTTCTCCAGGGTAAGACGCAGATGCAGTTCACCCAGGCCGCGCAGGATGGTCTCATTATTGGCGACATTGTGTTCGATCTCCAGACAGGCATCCTCCTCCACGACCCTATGCAAGGCATTACCCAGACGCTGCTCGTCCCCTCTGGTCTTGGCGTGAATAGCCAGGCCAAACACCGGGACCGGAAACGTCAGTGGCTTGAGATGGAGATAGTCCTCTTCGTGGGAATCGTGTAGCACCGCATCCAGATAGATCTCTTCAACCTTGGCCAAGGCGCAGATATCACCAGGTATGCCCTTAGACATCTCTTTCTGCTCCTTACCCTGGAGCTTGAGGATATGTCCTACCTTGAACGGCTTGCGCCCATCTCCGATGTAGAGCTGGCTGTCCTTGGTTATAGTACCCTGGTGGATGCGAAATACCCCCAGTTTTCCCACAAATGGGTCCGCCGCCACCTTGAATACATGGGCCACTACATGTTTGGACGGGTCCGGCACCACCGCAAATGGGGTCTCTTTATCCCCCTCGCCCATCATAAATGGACGGGGATTGCCTTCCAGTGGATTGGGCATCAGGTGCTCAAACACATGCAACAAACAGGATATACCGGCGCCAGTTGCAGCAGAGGTAAAACATATAGGCACCAGATGGCCTTCCCGCAGGGCCTTCTCGAATGGGTCATGCAGCTGCTCTGGATTGAGCTCATCGCCCTGCTCCAGATATAGCTCCATCAACTCCTCATCCACCTCCACTACCTGATCAATGATCCGGGTATGGGCCTCCGCTACTGAAGAGAAGTCCGACTCACCATCCGGGTTAAAGAAGCAGTCCACCACCTGCTTGCCACCATCTGTGGGTAGATTGATCGGCAGGCACTCACTGCCAAACTCTTCGCGTATGCTCTCGACCAGTGCTGGAAGATTAACGCCATCTGCATCGATATTGTTGATAATGATCATACGACAAAGCTTGCGATTTTCGGCCTTCTGCAACATGCGCCGACTCACCATCTCTATTCCGGCAGCAGCATTGATTACAACAGCCACGGTCTCTACCGCGGGTAAAGCGGCGATGGACTGCCCGAGAAAATCCGGTAACCCCGGCGTATCGACCACATTTACATGGATATTGTCGTGATCAATCCCAACCACAGATGATGTTAGAGAGTGCTGATACTCTTTCTCGAGGGGATCAAAGTCACTTACTGTAGTACCCTTTTCCACACTACCGGCGGTTTTTATTGTGCCGGACTGCACCAGGAGAGCCTCAACCAGAGAGGTCTTACCACTGCCACTCTGCCCTACCAGTGCTATATTGCGTATATCTTCCGAGGTATATCGAGGCATGATTGTTTCCTTCTTTAGCGTTGAAACAGGCCCAGAGATGATTTCAGTCAGAAAAATCTCAGTCTGGCTGAAATAAATCTGTCACGGGTCTTTTTTTTAATGTAAAACAGTGATAGAAAAACACAAAACGCGCTTCCTATCCAGTGTTATTAACAGATGTAATGAGGAGTATCATATGTTTGGCGAAAGACACGACCTTCCACATGAGTTTCCAGAGCACGCAGAACTGATCGAATGCCTGCGTGACGTGAACCCGATATTCGATGCCATGTACAAGGAGTACGACGCCTTAGATAAGGAGATCCTGGAGATAGAGCAGAATATTGAGCCAGTCTCCGACTTCTATGCCGAGGAGCTAAAGAAGAAACGTGTGGTGTTAAAAGACAAGCTCTACGAAATACTAAACAATCAGAGCGCTAATAAAAAAGCCGGCTGTTGCTCTTAAAGCAAGCCTAACCTCAGAAATTCTACAAAGTTTTGTCCATACGCCAGGTATGGATGTTTCAGTTCATATCTAGCAAATCTACCAACCGCAGCACTAGGAAATTCAGATCGTCTATCTATCGCAAATAAATACCACCCAGGCGATTAGCCCAAAACTCCATTTCATGGAACAATTGCCCTTAGTTAGGTAGAAGGCCTCGCATTCAGGATTGGTAAAATCAGACAGTGACCGAGATATTCCAGCAACTTCTGCATTGGGTCGAGATGCACCCCCTATGGTCCGGGATAACCATTTTCTTGGTGGCCATGACCGAATCTCTGGCCATTGTGGGGCTTATTGTCCCTGGCGTGGCCATCATGTTTGGTATCGGCGCCCTCATCTCCGCCGGAGCCATAGAGTTCTGGCCCGCCTTCGCCTGGGCGGTTGCCGGCGCAGTTGTGGGAGATGTAAGCAGCTTTCTCCTTGGATTCCATTACCGTGACCGTATCACCAACATCTGGCCCTTCACCCGCTATCGTGAGAGCCTGGAGCAGGGGCAGGCATTCTTTGCCAAATATGGCGGTAAGAGCGTGGCCTTCGGCCGCTTCTTCGGCCCGGTGCGTGCGGTAGTGCCCCTGATTGCCGGAACCATGGCCATGCGCCCCTGGCGCTTTATCCTGGCCAGCGTCCTCTCATCCTTTGTCTGGGCCCCGGCCTATCTTGCGCCCGGCATGGTGTTCGGTGCATCTCTGGAGCTGGCATCCCAGGTGGCGTTTCGACTGGTCATCCTGATTGTGTTGCTGGCAATCCTGATATGGCTGGTAGTCTGGATGGTGCGCATCACCTTTCGCCGTTGCCAGCCCCATGCCAGCTCATGGATACAAACCATCCTTAACTGGTCCCGTCTGCATCCTGCATTCACCAGCATCGCAGAGGCCCTGGCCGATCCAAAGCACCCGGAGGCAAGAGGGCTGGCCATCATGGCCACCATCCTGATCTTCGCAGCCGGCCTCTCGGCGCTGCTGATGGGCGCTGTGGTGGGCGGCACCGCTCTGGCTGGCATTGACCTGACTGTACTAAACGGCCTGAAGAGCCTGCATACTCCATGGGCCGATCACCTGATGCTGTTCTGCTCCCGCCTGGCGGATAAGATGGTGGTTTCAGTTCTGATCATTGTGGTTACCATCTTCCTGGCCATGCAAAGACATTGGCGATCACTGATGTACTGGTTGGCTGCCGTTGCCTTTGGTTTGCTGGCCTCGGTCGCACTAAAACATGGTTTGCAGATCCCTCGCCCTCCAAACCAGATTCCGGGACTCGGCCCCTACTCCTTCCCCAGCGGCCACACCCTGCGGGCCATGGTTATCTACGGTTTCCTGGCGGTGATCATCGCCCGCTGCATGCGCGAAAGTTGGCGTTGGCTGCCCTATAGCCTGGCTGGAATGATGATCCTTCTGGTAGCCATAAGCCGGCTCTACCTGGGGGTACATTGGCTTTCAGATGTTGTGGGGAGCATCACCCTGGGAATCTGCTGGGTGACCATACTTGGAATCGCCTACTACCGACATACTAAAGCTGAGGCGCACTGGCTGGGACTAGGTCTGATCTCAATTCTCATTATCGCTGGCGCTAGCGGATTTCAGAGCTGGAGAATGCACACTCATGACCTGGCAAAATATATGCCCACTCCACAGACAATAGTCATCAACGCAACCGATTGGAAAAGCCAGTACTGGGGTCAACTTCCCAGGGTACGCAAGGATATTAGTGACCGACGCAACCACCCCCTGGACATCCAATATGCCGGAGAACTCGAGCAGTTCGAAGCCAGCTTCAAACAAAAAGGCTGGGGCAGAGCACCGGCTCTGGGCTGGGGTAATATCCTGAAATTTCTCTCCCCGGATCAACCTATACAGGAGCTGCCCCTGTTGCCACAGGTCCACGACGGCCAACATGAGGCCCTGGCCCTGATCAAGGTACAGCCGGATAACAGACGTCTGGTACTGCGTCTCTGGCCAGCATTTATCCAGATACAGCCTGGCACCAAGCCCCTATGGTTAGGCAATATTACGGAACAACACAAACAAGAGGTGGCCGGGATATTCACCTTTCCAGATACCCATGAAGCCTTTAACCGACCGTTTAACATATTGCTTAGGGAGAGCGCAGGCCTGCCACAGAAACAACCTGAAGCAGGCCAGGCAATTTTACTGTTGTGGAGTGGTGATTAGGGCTTGTTACAAGACCGCAGGGAGACAATAAGCAAGCTGCAAAGGCTACCTCGTCCTGCCATCACTCCTCGCCTTACATCTCTGTAGGCAGATTCACGCCAACCACCAATGCAGTTCCAAACCAGCTTTATTGGACGACTTGACTCCGACCCCTGATTATTAAGGACCCTAGGGCACAATAACCAACTGGCATTGCGCCGAAATAATTACCCCCAGGGTTTAACCAGATCATGCTCTATCCCGAGATGATCCAGCACCCGTGCCACCATAAAATCCACAATCTGGTCCAGAGTCTTAGGACGATTATAGAAACCAGGACTAGCCGGCATGGTCACCACACCCAGGCGCGCAAGCTTGAGCATGTTCTCCAGGTGTATAGCCGATAGCGGGGTCTCCCGCACTACCAGGATCAGCTTGCGCTGCTCTTTCAGCATTACATCAGCAGCACGTTCTATTAGGTTGTTGCTGGCGCCGCAGGCGATAGCGGAGAGGGTGCCAGCGGTACATGGACACACCACCATGGTGGCCGGTGGGTTGGAGCCACTGGCCACCGGGGCGGTCCACTCCTCGCGCCCGAACATACGCAACTGCCCTTCCGCGGCGTTATAGCGCTCGGCCAGCATGGCCTCGGCCTGGGCGGTCTCAGTCGGCAGTTCCAGACCTGTCTCCATGGGGATCACCACCTCACCCGCCTGGGAGATCATCAGGTAGACCTGCCGCCCGTTCTGGATCAGGACCTCAAGCAGACGCAATCCGTAGGCGCTACCGGAGGCACCGGTGATGGCAAGGGCGATTGGTCGATTTGGATCAAGCATAGTTTTCACCCTACCCCATGTCGATTCTTGAGGCTATCCAGCAGCCGCTGGTGAATACCACCAAAACCACCGTTACTCATAATCAATACCTGGTCCCCGCCCCTGGTCTCAACCCCAAGAGTAGCAACAATGGCGTCAACCGATTCAAATATACGCACCCTGTTCTCCATACCACCAAACACCGTTGCCGCATCCCACTCCAGCTCACTGGGGGCATACACCAGCACCTGGTCCGCAACCTGGAGTGACGCGGCCAGCTGATCTGCATGCACCCCCATGCGCATGGTGTTGGAGCGTGGCTCCAGCACGGCAATGATGCGCTCTGCGCCAACCTTGGCCCGCAGGCCATTCAGGGTGGTTGCGATAGCGGTTGGATGGTGGGCAAAGTCATCGTAGACGGCAACACCCCCAACCTCGCCCCGCAGCTCCATGCGGCGTTTTACATTTTTATATCTACTCAAGCCATCTATCGCCACGGCTGGCGGAACCCCAGCGTGCCGGGCCGCGGCCACTGCGGCCAGGGCGTTGTTCAGGTTGTGCAGGCCATTCAGCCCCCAATCCACCCTACCCACTCTCTCCTGGCCGTTGTAGAGATCAAACTCGCTGTTTTCGGGACTGGAGTCAACACCATGCCACTGGGCATCGCCTTGGGCGGAGAACTGCTCCACCGGGGTCCAACAGCCCATCTCTAACACCTGGCCGATGGCCCGATCTTCGGCAGGTGCAATGATCAGACCGTTGCCAGGCACCGTGCGCACCAGATGGTGGAACTGGCGCTGGATCATGGCCAGATCATCAAATATGTCGGCGTGATCAAACTCAAGATTATTCAGGATGAGGGTGCGGGGATGATAATGGACAAACTTAGAGCGCTTATCGAAGAAGGCGGTGTCGTACTCATCCGCCTCCACCACAAAGAATGGGGTGCCTCCCAGGCGGGCCGATATGCCAAAATTCTGAGGAACGCCGCCGATGAGAAATCCAGGATCCATGCCCGCATCTTCCAGGATCCAGGCCAGAAGGCTGGCTGTGCTGGTCTTGCCGTGGGTCCCAGCAACCGCCAATACCCAGCGGCCATGCAGCACATGCTCCGCCAACCACTGGGGACCAGAGGTGTAACGCATACCCTGTTCCAGCATATACTCCACCGCCGGATTACCCCGGGACATGGCATTGCCCACCACCACGCAATCCGGTTCCGGTTGCAGATGGGCAGGCTCATACCCCTCCATTAGTTTGATACCGGCCTCCTCCAGCTGGGTACTCATTGGGGGGTAGACACCGGCATCGGAGCCGCTCACCTCATGACCGAGGGATCGGGCCAGTAGGGCCAGCCCCCCCATAAAGGTTCCACAGATTCCTAGTATATGAATATGCATAGGTGGTTATCCTGTAGACAGGAATCTCTGAACCAGGGTATTGATCAGCATAAAATAACCCATTGCGATCAATACCCCGCTACTCAGGTGTAGATTAAAACTGTGGCGCAAAATATGGCCTATGACCACCAGCCCCCAAATCAACAGCGCAAAATATAGCAAGGCCCCCAGAAGCTGATGGAGTGAGTTCTCGGAAGTGACATTCAGCAACCAAACTACCGGCAGAGAGAACATATTGATAATAGTTCCAGCGCCAAACATGGCCGTGGCCGTCTGCATGATCCTGGATGATAGATTCATTATGGCCAGAAAAATCTTCAATAGGATCAGAGTCAGGGCCACATCAAGCAGGCATATCATAATGGCTGGCGCCAAACCACCCACCGAACCCACAATAGCAGGAACCCCGCTGGCAACCACTGCCAAAACCGTAAGTAACATCAATGCACTGGATGCAGGAACATCCTGCGGTTTGGCCTGCAACCTACAGATATCGAAAAATAGTTTAAGTAGCAGCTTCACAACCCAGTCCAGTAAAAAATTGTATTAAACAATAAATCACCCCCAATGTTATCCTTTGCGACATCATCTACCAAGGATTATAAAAACTTTATGTTGGAACTACACATTGAAACCAGTGCGCAACTACACGAACTATGCATCCAACTTAAAGATAGCGAGTGGCTGGCCCTGGATACTGAATTTGTCCGGGAGAAGACCTACTACCCAAACTTCTGTCTGCTCCAGATAAGCAACGGCATAGTTGCCGCAAGTGTTGATCCTCTAGCTATTGAAGACCTAAGCGAACTGGTAGAGATCATCTACGACAGCTCTACTGTAAAGATATTCCACGCTGGCCGTCAGGACCTGGAGATATTCCACCTACTTTGGGGCAAACTACCCCAGCCGCTATTCGACACCCAGCTGGCTGCAACAATTTTGGGACTTGGGACCCAGATAGGTTATGGCAATCTGGTACAAAAGATTACTGGGCGTGCGCTGGAAAAGGGCCACTCACGCACTGACTGGTCACGCCGCCCCCTAAGCAAAGAACAACTTCGCTACGCCCTGGATGATGTAATCTACCTGGGAGAGATCTACCTGGACATCAATCAAAGGCTTAACTCCCTGGGCCGCCATACCTGGCTGCAGGAGGACTTTGATGAGCTGGCTGATCCAGCCACATATGCCATCTCCCCAGATACTATGTGGCAACGCATTAAAGGCAACCAGCATCTGAAAGGTGTACAGCTTGCGATACTGCAAAAGATAGCTGCATGGCGCGAACAACAGGCGGAACAATCCAATCGCCCCAGGCGTTGGATCTTGAAAGATGAGGTATTGATTGACCTGGCAAAACGCCCACCCAAGGACACAAAAGAGCTGGAGCGAATACGAGGACTGGAACCCGGAAGCATAAAACGCAACGGCGAACTCCTGCTCAAACTGATCGCCGAGGCCAGAGAGCTGCCGAAAGAGAAATGGCCTCAAGCGAAGAAAAAGACAGCTGCCCTCACCCCCAACCAGGAGGCAATGACCGATCTATTGCAATGTTGTCTGCGGCTGATCTCGGAACAGGAAGAGATAACCCCCAGCGCCCTGGCCAGTCGCAAGGATCTGGAGTCTCTTGTAACCGGCACCCGAGACTCAGAACTACTACACGGATGGCGTAAGGCGTTGGTGGGGGATGTGCTGATTGAGGTGTTAGAAGGAAGAACCAAGCCCGAGATCATGGGTGGGAGAGTTAGGTTAAAACAGGGTTAAATTAAATATCCAAATATAAAAACTTCTACGCCCAATAATTAGATGGACAAGCCGCGAAATTTTTATCGGCACTGCTAATAGCGAGCACTTCCCCCTCACCCTAACCCTCTCCCCCCAGGGAGAGGGGAATGGTGAAAAAGGGGATGCATCTATTTGTGACTACTTATACCGCTAATAGCGAGCACTTCCCCCTCACCCTAACCCTCTCCCCCCGGGAGAGGGGAATGGTGGAAAAGGGGATGTATCTATTTGTGACTACTTATACCGCTAATAGCGAGCACTTCCCCCTCACCCTAACCCTCTCCTCCCAGGGAGAGGGGAGTGGTGAAAAAGGGGGTGCATCCCCTTTTTGTTTTATTAGCGTAAGGGAATAGTCTTACCATTCACACTAAGCAACCCACTGCCCAGCTTGGCCTGGCTGGAGATATTTGTGCCTTCACGCTTCACTATCTCCTGTTGAAGTAAGAACTGAAGCTGTTGCTCTGACATCTCTTTCCCCATGTTATCCAGCTCTTCTTCTGACGGCGTGGTTATCTCATGGCCCAGCTTTTGACGCTGCTCGATCCGCCGCATCATGGCAACCTTTGCCTGCATCTCCATTACTGCCCTGAAAAGCTTCTCTGGCAGACTAATAGCTGCTTCCGCTTCCAGTTTTTGCAATACAGCCTGCAGATTACCTATTTCCCCCCACTGCAGACCATTGGCTGTAACGGCAAGACTCCCATCAATATCTCCATCAGGGGTTTTAACAAACAGACGCTTGATGTTAACGCCGGGATTTGCTTGCAACAGATCAGGCCCAGCCCCTAACAGCAGGTTTATCATAGCCATACTCTCCTGCTCTTTGGTTAACTTCAGGGCACGCATCTTACGTATCTCTTTTTGCAGTTTAGCTACAACCTCAGCCGAGATATTGGCAAAATCTATTTGGAACTGTGCGGGGCCATAGACAACATCATTGACTGAGACGGACTCAACAGCATAGTCGGCAGCAATGGCCAATTTCCCATCACTCTCGCTGGTATCACTAGAGATATTGATAGCATCAATTTTTACCGCAATATTTTTCTTTGGGTTATTAAAATCAATCTGTTTGATCTTGAATTTCCCACTCCCCAAAAGCAGGCTAAACAGCCCAGCCTTTGAATCACCCTGGAGGATAACCTCAGTAAACTTGAGACTTTCGCCCTTATCCCCTGCGACCCACAATCCAGGCATTACAATATCCATGTCGAATTGGCTCAGGCCTGTGTCGAACGAGATACTACCCTCGGCCCCACTAAACTGAATCTCAGGCCTTCCTGGTTTACCAGCAAGTTTCAAGGCGGGGATAATGATCTGAGTTTCCCCATTACCACCCAGTCCAATACTGGTGCGAAGGACACTGTTCTCCTCCCCGGGAAAAAGCACCTTGTCATCTACCTTGAAGGATGTCCCCATTGCAGCCAGAGCCAATCCTCCATCTGGCGATAAAGGACCATGAACAATGTCGTTCAACATAACAAACTCTACGGCCTTGCCTGTTACACCGGACGGCATCTTCAACTTGAATTTAGTTTCGGCACGAGCCCCAAACCAGCCACGCCGGTAGTCGTCACTGACCACTTCCAGCCCATTCTGCTGCATAACGCTAATAACATCCTGGTATTTACTCTGTACCTTAAACCCGATCAATCCGGGCGCGACAAATAGCGCAGCAACTAGAATTGAAAACAGAATGGCTAATTTTTTCATGGGAACTCCAATCCTGAGTTTTTATTTTTCTCACAAAATAAAACAGCTTATTTAACAATCAACCAGACAGAGAGTTGGTTACTTTCGCATCGCCTAGGTGCTCGTTTATTGAGTCGACTATTCCAGCCGCATCCAAACGACATATCCTCAACTGTTGCGCCGATGAGGCCTGTTCTATGTAATGGTCAGGCAAGCCAAGATTCAACAGATCAACGCTAATATTGTGTTTGGCCAAACACTCGTTGACCGCAGATCCGGCACCACCCTGAATAACATTCTCTTCCAAGGTCACCAAGATATCATGTTTTTCTGACAGTTCTATTATCAGATTCTCATCCAGGGGTTTTACAAAACGCATGTTCACTACAGTGGCATTCAAGCTATCAGCTGCCTGTAAGGCTGGAGCAAGCATACTACCGAAGGCAAGAAAAGCGATCTTCTTCCCATCCCGAACCATTTCCGCCTTTCCAATGGGAAGTGAGGCGCGTTCATCTGACGGAGCGACGCCAGGACCAACCCCCCTGGGATAGCGCACCATGGCGGGACCAGCATACTCATAGGCGGTCTGTAACATCTGCCGACACTCGTTCTCATCAGATGGAGCCATCACCAACATATTCGGCAAGGTGCGCACATAACTCAGGTCAAAACTTCCAGCATGAGTGGGACCGTCTTCCCCAACCAGACCAGCCCGATCCACTGCCAGGGTAACATCCAAATTCTGCAGCGAGATATCGTGCGCCAGCTGATCAAATGCGCGTTGGAGAAATGTGGAATAGATAGCCACCACCGGCTTCAACCCTTCGCAGGACAATCCGGCCGCAAAAGTAAGAGCATGGGGCTCGGCAATCCCTACGTCATAATAGCGCTCAGGATACTCCTCCGCAAAACGAACCAGCCCAGAGCCTTCTCGCATGGCTGGGGTAATGGCAATAAGCCTGGGGTCTTCAGATGCCACATCACAAATCCAGTCCCCAAACACCTGGGTGTAGGTAGGGCCCGAAACCTTTTTAGGTATCTCTCCTGTTTCTGGGTCATATGGGGGTACACCATGGTAGAAGCATGGATCACTCTCAGCTGGCGTGAAGCCACGACCCTTCTGAGTAACAATATGCAAAAAACGTGGTCCCGGAATCTCCTTCATGTTCTCCAGAGTGGAGATCATGGTATCCATATCATGCCCATCAATCGGGCCGATATAATTGAACCCCAGCTCTTCGAACAGGGTGCCAGGCATCACCATACCTTTCATATGCTCTTCCCAGCGCCCCACAAACTCACTCACATGCGGCATATTACTAAGGGCCGACTTTCCACCCTCTCTGAACCTGGTATATAACTTACTGGAAAGGGCCTTGGCCAGATGGTTGCGAAATGCGCCAACTGGTGGAGATATGGACATATCGTTGTCATTCAGGATAACCAGCAGATCGATATCCATTGCCCCTGCCTGATTCATAGCCTCGAACGCCATACCGCCACTTATAGATCCGTCACCTATCACGGAGATGATCTGGCGCTGCTCTCCCTTATGCTTGGATGCCACCGCCATTCCCACGGCGGCGCTGATAGAGGTGCTGGCATGACCCACGCCAAAGGCATCAAACTCACTCTCTTCACGGCGAGGAAATCCAGACAGCCCACCCTGCTTTCGCAGGGTTTTCATCTGGTCGCGCCTTCCGGTTAGGATCTTATGTGGATAGGCCTGATGCCCCACATCCCAGACCAGCCTGTCCCATGGGGTATCAAACACATAATGCAGAGCGATGGTTAGTTCCACCACCCCTAGCCCTGCCGCCAGATGCCCACCGGTCTCGGCAACAGACTCAATCAGAAACGACCTAAGCTCGTCAGACAGCTGATTCAATTGAGACAGGTCTAACAACTTCAGTCCGGAGGGACTATCTACAATGCTCAGCAGTGGATATTTCTCTTCACTCATCCTATATACTTCTCTAATACTTCATCTAGGGATATCTGGTCAATTCTACCTTAACTGCGACCGCTACGACGAATAAACCTCTAAATCATGCAACAAAAGCCAGTTGGACTGTGTTTCCATCAAGAAATTCAGATAAACATCCAGATGGAATTTGTTTTATAATCCAAGCTGTTACCAATTTTTAGTGAAAGCAATGACTTACCAGACAGATGACCTTCGCATCCGTGAGATAAAAGAGCTTATCCCGCCGGAGCAGCTGCTAACAGAATTTCCAATAACGGATCAAGCTGCAGAGACCGTATATAATGCGCGCCAAGCCATACACCAGATCCTGCACGAAGAGGATGACCGTTTACTGGTAGTCATAGGCCCCTGCTCGGTACACGATCCGGACGCAGCACTGGAGTATGCATCCAAACTTAAACCTCTGCATGACGAGCTAAAGCAGGATCTGCTAATCGTAATGCGAGTCTATTTTGAGAAGCCACGCACCACTGTTGGCTGGAAGGGACTTATCAACGATCCAGATTTAAACGGCACCTTCCATATCAACAAGGGATTGCATCAGGCTCGGCAACTGCTGCTAGATATTAACCACATGGGTCTCCCCGCAGGAACAGAGTATCTTGACCCCATCAGCCCCCAGTATGTAGCAGACCTAATAAGCTGGGGCGCCATCGGCGCCAGAACCACCGAGAGTCAGGTACACAGAGAGCTGGCTTCAGGTCTATCATGTCCAGTGGGATTTAAAAACGCCACCAACGGCAGTCTGAAAGTAGCGCTGGACGCCATCCGTTCCGCATCACAGCCACACCACTTTCTTTCCGTAGTCAAACAGGGACGTTCCGCCATCTTTGCCACCAGTGGCAACAATGATTGTCATGTCATTCTGCGTGGTGGCACTAGACCGAACTATGACACCGAGAGTATCAATATCGCCGCAGAAGAGATGGAGGCATCGGGTCATAGAGCTCAAGTTATGATCGACTTCAGCCACGCAAACAGCCGCAAGCGCCATGAGAAACAGATCAGCATCGCCCATGATGTAGCCGGCCAAATCGCACGCGGCGACAAACGCATAATAGGCGTTATGATCGAAAGTAATCTGGTGGCAGGAAGTCAGGATATCAGGCCGGACCTGGAACTAACCCATGGTCAAAGCGTGACCGATGCCTGCATTAGTTGGGAAGATAGCGAACCACTACTCCGGGTATTGGCGGATGCGGTTAACCGGCGCAGAAGCGGAAGCTAGCAATCAATCCTTAAAACTCATCAAACCCGGCCTCGCGATAGAGGCGCTGGGCCTCATCCATATCTTGCTCCACCCCCAGCCCTTCTTTATACATCCTGGCCATGGTGGTAAGTGATCCGATCATACCCTGGTCTGCCGCCTTGCTAAACCACTCTAGGGCCTTGGAGGCATCTGCCTCCACGCATTCACCTTCCATATACATAAACCCAAGACCGTGCTGCGCCAGGGCATGACCTGACTCTGCTGCCTCTGTCATATATCTTAAAGCCATATTTTCATTCTTCACCATGCCAAGTCCATTCTGAGCCATCACAGCCATCCTATACTGTGCTTCCGGGTGCCCAGCATCGGCCAGTGGGGAGAGCAACTTTGAGGCATCTCCAAAATATTTAGCCTCAAAGGCAGATATTCCACTACCTAACTCCATTGCCATCTGCTCATCTAATTCAACCATTACACTCTCCAATAAAACAACAAGGCCCAAGAGCCCCTGATAAAATGCCACTCCGGGATATAATAGAGCATTAGGGACTAATCATACTATGCTATTCTTACGTCCTGCTGCTAATCAGCCCTTTTATACAGTGGAGAACCAAACCATCAACGCCTTACGTAACATTATGTTTATATTGGCATTACTACTATCTTTTCAGGTAGTGGCCATGGATGTTGCTGCCATATACAAAAAAGAACGTGACGAGTTTATCGCTGCAGAGAAGGCACTTAAGCAGGGCAAGATAACCGAGTATCAGGCCCTCAGAAAAGGCCTGGAGAAGTACCCCCTATATCCATACCTTGAGTACACTGAGCTGCGCTATGGTTTTTCTAGTGAAAAGTTGCCTCGGGTAAAGGAATTCCTCAAAAAATACAAAGATGTTCCCATATCGCACCTCCTGCGTAGCTCATGGCTTAACCATCTAGCGAAAAAGAGGAAGTGGAACAGTTATCTAGAACTTTACACTCCTCAGAACAGCATCGAACGACAATGCAACTATCTGCGCGCCCTAATAAACAACAAGCAGGAAGAGAAGGCATATAAGCTGGCAAAGCCCATATGGTTACATGGCGGCTCTCGTCCAGATGACTGCACCCCTGTATTCAAATCCTGGCATAAAGCAAAAAAACTCACTCCTGAGCTGGCCTGGGAAAGAATTATACTAACCATGCATGAGGGTGAAACAACCCGCGCACGCTATCTTAGGCGCTACCTGCCGCCCAAGCAGAAGGGGTGGTTTGACCAATGGATGCATATCCACAACAACCCGGAGAGAGTGACAAAAAAGATAAAGCTCAGAGGGCCAGTAAAACTGCAACAGGCCATCCTAGCCCACGGTTTAAAACGACTAGCGCGCAGGAACATCAACTCTGCCCTCAAGGTCTGGAAGCGACTACAAAAACAGAAAGATTTCCCATCCGATCTTCTGAAGCATGGGGAACACGCAATCGCTATGCGTATGCTGCACAGCAAGCATAAAGGTACCCTGGAGTTTCTGGATCAGATCCAACCCCAAGCAAGTGACACCCTGTTACATGAAAAACGTTTACGCTATGCCCTCAAAGAACAGAAATGGGAGATGTTAAATAAATGGGCTCAACAACTTCCTAAGCAACTTAAATCAGAAGATGAATGGCGCTACTGGAGTGCCAGGGCCTTAGACAAAATCGGCAAGAGTAGTGAATCAAAAGATCGCCTGAAACTGCTCGCCAAGGAACGCAGTTTTTACGCCTTCCTTGCTGCTGATCTATTAAAGGTGGATTACAACCTAAACTACAAACCACTGAAGGTAAGCTCTGCCACCATGAAACATCTTGAGAACAATCTTGGGCTGGTGCGTTCCAGAGAGATGTTTCTACTCAACCGTTTAACCTCTAGCCGTAGGGAGTGGCGCGCCGCAACAGAAGGAATGAAGCGAGAGCAGCTAAAAGGCGCGGCCATACTTGGTGGTAAATGGGGACTGCATGACCGCTCTATTTTAGCACTGGCTCAGGGGAGATTGTGGGAGGACCTAGGCCTGCGCTTCCCCATCGCCCATCGTAAACGAGTGGAGCAATCTGCACGGGAAAAGGGACTGGATAGCGCATGGGTTTTTGCAGTTATACGCCAAGAGAGCACCTTTATCCAGGACGCCCAATCTCCTGCCGGAGCCTTAGGCCTAATGCAACTAATGCCCCGCACCGCACGCAGCACAGCCAGAAGACTCAAGATGGGCTCTCCCAGTCAAAGCAAGATTCTTCAGCCTGACATAAACATCCGTCTTGGGTCGGCCTATTTGAGGGCAGTGTTAGACGAATTGGGACAAAACAGGGTATTGGCAACAGCGGCCTACAACGCCGGCCCCAGCAGAGTACGGAGCTGGCTCCCAAAAAAGGCCATTCCAGCTGATCTATGGGTAGCCACGCTCCCATTCGATGAGACCAGAGGCTATCTCGAACGAGTCCTGGCCTATACAGTAATATACAAACAGCTCCTTGGAGCAAAACCGGGGCGTATCAGTGACAGCATGCCTCCGGTACAACGCAATTTCAAAAAAACGGCCACAAAACAGATAAGCTCAGCTTTACAAAAGCTTATGTCGGCGCAATAAAACAGATACTAGTGTATATAGCGAGTGCTGTCTGGATCACCTTCTGGATAATCGTGAACTGCAGATTTATCCACTTCACTAGCCTTGTCGCCAATGATCCTATCCTTTAGCTGAGTGATGACATTACTGTCGGTAATCACTTCGTAAAATCTGCGACCCCACTCCTCTTCTGTATTAATAGTGTTTCCTAACCATATACGAACAGGGGCCTCGCGTACTATAAGCCAATGCATTTTTCCAGTACGGTCCGGATAACGACCAGCATAAAATACACTTCGCTCACTATAACCTGGAACATTCCCTCCAAGCCGCAGCAGGGCCAACTCTGTTTTTAGCTTAAAGAAGGCAGGCATATCTAACTCAATACCGTTTACGTTATAGCTTAAGAGTTCATCGCTTCGCGCCTTGGTTGCTACACCCTTATCCACAGGCACCACCACCTCCACCCCTCTCTTAACCTCATCCCCCAAGGCAGTTCTCCGCAACACCGCAGCACAGGAAGAGAGACGGTCAGCCCTGTTAATGGCCTGCGAAATCATGATCTTTTTATCACCGTCATAAAGAAACGCAGGCGATCCATCATTGAAGGAGATGCCTAGCCCAAGCTCCAACTCAGGCAGGCCATGTTTTTTGTTTTGTGCATTTTTCGCATCCACCACCTGCAGTATTTTCCTAGCTAGGCCACAGGCATGACTTACACATAACCATTGATATGGTGCATCCTCGTATTCCGTAATACTCAGAATTATTGCATCGCCCTCAACAAAAACCTTGGTTGCCCCAAAATTAGCTAAGAGATTGTTTATTGGCTGAAAGAAATTAAGACTAAAGTGGGTGGCGGGATTCAGCTGTTGCTCCAGCAGTTCAGAGGTTATAGCTGTAGAACCGCGAACATCTGCCTTAATAATCACATGATTTCTAATCTGACTTGTTTTTGCTTCAGACTGAGAATTACGCACGAACTCCTGTAGGCTGCCATTACTTCTTGATAGCTCTATGGTCTCATCTCGCAATAGGATTTTAATCCCGTTCATCGCACGATGGCATTGATAAGCCAGTTTTAAATCGCGGCGCAGAACGACAAAGTCGCGCAAAAAACACTTGATACGGTACCTTCTGCGTGCCTTTGACAAATTTTTAATACGCCCGGCTGCAATATCCAACACCTTTTTGGCAATATCCGGCTGAGTAACCCCCTTTATTCCTGAAAGCTTATGCAGCAGTTTGCGCCGCGGGATATCTCCCTCCAGATACTGACATATAACCCCCAAAGGCACCCTTCCGTGCAACTCTTTATATACCTTTGGAGCCTCATGGGAAGCAAATATCTTATTAATGAATCCAGCCTGTTTAAAGCGTCGCAGCGCTTCAGACACAACATATTCTGACAGGGCGTTCCACTGAGTAGGGGTGCCAATCTCGGACGCATTGCCTGTACGCTGTTTTCTTTGATGCTTACTAGCCCCCTGGAAAGAGAGTATCCTCTCCATGTTGTAAGGATCATCCAGCCAGGAACAAAGTCCACCTGCATACTCATCTTCCGAAAGCGCTCCAGACAGCAGCATCTCAGTCTCTAGAAACCCTGACAACATCCCTCTGTCATGGCGCAAACGCACACCTGCTGAATCCCGACCAAGCACAGAAACATCATCTGCTGATTCCGAAAAATGTGGTGCATGACACCAAGCGGGCAAAAAACAATCAAATATCCCTAAAAAAACAGCATTGACCCTACTAAAACAACTAGGGTCTTGCTTTCTCATCAATGCAAGCGGGTAGTGATGCATAAACTGTTCTTCCACCCACAAACTTGGAAGTTGCAGCAATGGGTTAAACAGAACAGGTTTTGGTATGGGCCATGATCTACCCAATACTGACTTACGCAATTTACGTAAAGTGGTGGATTCCAGCTTATAGACGTGCCTAAATAACTTCCGGGTAATCCGGTACCTCAAGGCTGTCTCTTGTTGCGACAGCGTTACCAGCTTATCGTGTAGATGCACAGCATTGCCGCCAGAGTGATCTCCATCTACAGTCCTGGCATTCTGTAGCCGATCTCTGTGCTGCAGCAACTCTTCGCTAACAGATACCAGCAGATATTTGAGTATAGCGAAATGCAAAAGTTGTATATGTTCCGGAGCTGACTCCTTCCTGGCTTTACTGACTCCGGCCTCCATCACTCCGGTATATGCCTTCTCGAAACTATCTAAGTCCCTTACAGCTGGAGGTGGATGAGGCTCACCCCAACTATTCTCCCCGATATCGTGCAACAACATGCGGCGCACCAGAATCCTGGCGGAACTGGTAAATTGAGGGCATAGGTATACGTCTATGCTGGTGTTATCTATACCCTTGGGAAATCGATCAAAGGAGAACCTGAGAGGAGTCGCGGCTGACAGTGATGAAAACAGGTCATCAATATCATGCTGCAAATTAAGGCGTTTTCTCAGACTCTCTAACATTTAATAGTTATCTTCTTCTAATATACCTATATTCTATACCAATTGATCAGGAAACCATTGCTGCAACCAACCTATCCTCCATTTCAACGCGAATGGCCAGCTCTTCTCCCAATACAGACAGGTCTTTCTCTAACTGATCTGAATCATATTTCTTGGATGACTCATATTTGTCATTAAAGGCGACCGCATATTCCGTTGCCTCAACTACCCTGTCATACACCTCTTCCGCAACCTTGATGACATCAGACCTCTTCTCATCACCATGAGCAATGCGTTCATATATCTCAAAGTGACCAAAAGCCATATAATCCATCAATACCTGGCAGAACTTACGCAGCGTACGCTCATCACGGTCAGCGGAAGTATATGGCTCCAACCCAGCCAGCTGACAGAACAGTGACAACATCTCCTGCCTCTCAACCAATAGTTTATCCACCATATCGCTAGTGCTGGTGCGTCTCTCTTTACTTCTGACACTTCCTTCAGACATAGCCTGAACCCCCTTTGTTATCGATCACAAGGCTATGCTAATCATTATTTCCTTACAGTGGCAAGTATTTGTTTGGAAATATTTAATCACTTAAGAATAAACAGTTATCCATTACTTAAACAAATACCCTTAACTCAACATAAGTTTAACGCCTACAACTAACATTAACATCGCAAACAATCGTCTCAATATCTTGGTAGGCAAACTGTGGGCAAGGCTGGCTCCAACCGGGGCAAAGATAAAAGTTGCAATCACAATCCAAGGCATCGCGCTCCAATAAACATAACCACTACTACCATCTGGCAAAGCCCCCTCGTCCCACCCTGCAACAATAAAACCAATGGTACCTGCCAGTGCAATCGGCAGTCCGCAGGCGCTGGAAGTGGCAACCGCATTGCGTATACCCACTCCATTCCAGTGTAAATAGGGAACCGTCATAGAGCCACCTCCGATTCCGACAATAGAAGAGATCATCCCTATAACCGTTCCGGCCAGGGTCATGCCTACTCTTCCCGGAAGATCGTTATGCTTACCAAAATCCATATCCAAAACCAGATGCAAAGCAACCAGCATGGCAAATAGGGCAAACACCCTCTGTAGCCAGACAGATGAGAGCAGATCCGCCGTGGCAGCACCCAGCCATGCGCCTATCACAATACCCGGGGTGAGCATGAGAAACAGCCCCCACTGTATCGCCTTGTGTTTATTATGGGCGTACATGGATGATAGGGAGGTCACGATGATCGTAGCCAGGGATGTACCAACCGCAAGATGCATTACTATCGACTGATCGACCCCCCGACTAGTGAATACCAACAGCAGGGTGGGCACAATAACCAGCCCACCACCCACACCAAATAGTCCCGCGGTAAGTCCAGCCACAGTGCCCAAAACCAGGAAGATGAATATCTCCTGCAACAGTGGCCAAATAAGAGTCAGTTCAGATAAATATTGAGACATCTCGATAATTTATATATATATTCCGAATACAACCAAGAAGTTTGGCAATAGGGAGAGTAGCGTTCAATGAAGAATAACAGAGTATGCATTCTAGGAGGTACCGGTTTCGTTGGCCGGCATCTAACTACAACCTTAACCCACAAAGGGATTGAATGCAGAATCCCCACCCGCTACATCGAGCCACATAAGGCCATGCGATTAAATGGTCAGGTAGAACTGGTCAAGGCCAACATATTCGACCCAGGGCAACTTGCATCCCTATTCAGTGATTGTGATGCAGTGATCAATCTCATCGGCATACTGAACGAAAACAAAAGGGGCGGATTCCAGCGCATACATATCGATCTACCCAGGCTGGTTGTTGAGGCATGCAAGAGCGCACAGGTAACCCGCCTGTTGCACATGAGCGCCCTCAACGCTACCGCCAGCGGAAGGCTCAGCACCTATCTTCGCACCAAGGGCGAGGCACAAAGAGTAGTCCTGACTAACTCAGGCGGGCGACATAGAGTTAATGTGACCAGCTTCGGGCCTTCGGTAATCTTTGGCCGTGACGACAGCTTCTTTAACCGCTTCGCCGGCCTGCTTAAACTTTTACCCGGGCCTTTCCCCCTGGCCTGTCCCAACTCGCGTTTCGCCCCGGTCTACGTGGGTGATGTAGCCATGGCATTCGCTGAGTCGCTGAACAATAAGAAGACCTGGAACAAGCACTACGATCTGTGCGGACCGCGCATCTTCACCCTGCGTGAACTAGTCAGATATACCGCCAAACACACCGGCCTGAAAAGACCGGTAATAGGGCTGCCGGACATACTCGCCCGCATCCAGGGGCTTGTGCTGGAACACTTTCCGGGAAAACCTTTTTCCTACGATAACTATCTCTCCTTGCAGATAGATAGCGTATGCAGCGGAGATAATGGGCTTAGTAAACTCGGCATAGAACCAACAGACATAGATGCAATTGTCCCCTACTATCTTGGACCAGGCTCTGAAAGATCCCGGTATCTACAGCTGAGACGACTTACATAAATGTTACTTTAACAAAGACTCTAATTTTGCAGTTCGTTGGTCTGGCGACAACGCACCAACTCTCTTACAAACCGTGTAGAATTTTTTTAAATCCCCTTGGGACTCATCCAACAGTTTAAGAAAGGAGGGTACAAATCTATCGTAGGTAGCAACCGAGGCCAAACGGGCGTTATTCAGATCTGTCTCAAACCAATGATCAAATCCGTCATAACCATTCCAGCGCTCTGTAAGCAGGAGATACTCTCCCTTTAATCTATCAAGCTCTGCTCTCTTGTGAACACGCATATCAGTTGCGGAGATTGGGGTTGCGTAAAGCTGTTGTAAACGCATCCTCGTGTCCAGTAACAGCCGGACGAACTCCTCTCTCCTCTGCTTACGCTGCCTCCACTGTTTCAGACCCTGCATATCCTTGCGCGACCTGAACCAGCGCTCCACCCCAACCTGTTCAACAGTCATGGCGAAGGCTTCATTAAAGGCGCTGTCTCCAGCGATATAGAGTTGCTGATGGGCCAGCTCATGAAATATCAATCCAACCAGATAGGGCTCAGGCCAGTGGATAACAGTGCTGGGCAATGGGTCATCAAACCAGCCAAGAGTGGAGTAGGCGGGGTTGGACACGACCGTCACATCCATCCCCTCCTTGCTCAGATCACCAGCATAACCCTCGGCCTGCCCTTTATTGAAATAACCCCGATAGCTGGCACACCCCACCACCGGAAAACACCACTGTTTAGGCTCTACAGAAAACTCTGGCGTCGCCACCACGCTCCAAACCACCGCCTCTCTATCCAGTGCCGCATAAGATTGATAGCTGTGGTTTTTCGGAAGCTCTAGTTCGGCACTGGCAAACTGGCGCGCCTCCAGCACCAGCTCCAATCTCTTCTTAAGGCCAGCATCAACCTCTTTTTCCTGCATGACTTCATCAATGGGACGACTATCTCCCATCAGGCTGAAGTGGCCATGAACGGATTGGTAGTAGTAGCCAACAGTGCTACATCCGCCAATGAATAACATTGATAACAACAGCACTAAAGACAGTTTTCTTAGGGCGACAGAGAGAAACATATTTGGAATTATCTACCAATCTAACAGACAATGCAGTTTATGAAACGATATCTGGTGGGAGGTGTGGTGCGAGACCGGCTGCTGGGGTTTGAGATCAAGGATCACGACTGGCTGGTAACCGACACCACCCCTGAACAACTAATTAAGGAAGGATTCAAACAGGTCGGCCGCGACTTCCCAGTATTCCTGCACCCCAAAACCAAAGAGGAATACGCCCTGCCCAGGGCGGATCGCAGCAACCCAGGTGACGGCCCAATCACCCTGGAACAGGATTTAGCGCGTCGCGATCTCACCATTAACGCCATGGCCATGGATGAGAATGGAGAGCTAACCGACCCCTGCAACGGCCAGCATGATCTAAAAAATCATATCCTGCGCCACACCCCGGCATTTAGGGAAGACCCCATCCGGGTGTTGCGCCTGGCCCGTTTTGCCTCCCGTTTTCACCCCCTTGGATTTAGGGTAGCTGCAGAAACCAGACAACTAGTGCAAGAGATGTCCCAGGCTGGCGAGTTAGACCGGCTGGTTCCCGAACGCTGTTACGGGGAGCTGCATAAGGCCCTGATGGAACAGCGTCCAGATATATTCTTCCGGGAACTGCGCGACTGCGGTGCACTCAGGGCGGTCATCCCAGAGCTGGATCGGCTATTCGGGGTGCCGCAACCAGAGAAATACCACCCGGAGATAGATTCTGGCGTCCACTCCCTGCTAACCCTAGAGCAGGCCGCACGCATTAGCGATCACCCCCAGGTGCGTTATGCCGCTATCATGCACGACCTGGGCAAAGGCGCTACGCCCGAAACAGAATGGCCAAGACATATCGGCCATGAGCAGCGCGGTGTTAAGCTGGTAGATACCGTAGGCAAGAGGCTGGGGGTCCCCAGCGAATGGAACCGATTGGCCCGGCATGTAGCGCGCTATCATCTCGACTGCCACCGCGCCTTTGAACTGCGCCCCCGGACCCTTCTTAAACTACTTAAGAACATCGACGCCTTGCGCCAGCCGGATCGATTTGAACGTTTTCTTGTGGCCTGTCATGCCGACCTGTTGGGACGGCCTGGGCGAGAGCAAGATAAATATCCACAGGCCGATCTTTTTCGCGCTGCAAGGGAGGCGGCCTTGGGGGTGGATGCGGCAAGCCTGACCGAAGGGATGCAGGATGGAAAGGAGATTGCGGCAAAGCTGGAACGCGCTCGTCAGCAAGCCATAGCCCAGGCGATACAAGGATTTAAATCGGGATAAATACCGCAGAGGCGATAGATTGAATCACGTTTTTGATCCTTCTGTTTGTTGACTGGGACACAAAACGTGCGGTGCTATCCTGAACCGCTATCATCTTGCCCAACAGGCGCTCAAAGCTGAGATTCTGCACCGCCCCACCAGTCTCGTTACCGATCAGGAACAGCTGCCCCTGTGAATCCCTATCATGATTCAGCTTCCAGGCCGCGATCTCGATATTCCTGGCGGCGTTATAGAGTTTTTGTGGGTCCAGCTCATCTAACAGAAAGAACTCCCGCTTACCGTTATAGGAGTCCAGCAGCATCCCACGCAGACCCTCCATAAGCGCCAATACCCGATCACCATAGTAGTTATCATCAAAGGCTAGGCGCATGGCATCAACAGAGCGTTTACCTTGCAACATTGGAAACTCTCTGGATCGCCCAATACCAAACACCTCCTTAAGCGCGCGTTCACGGCTCACCCAACCACCCTTGCGCAACTCTTTGGGATTTCGCTTATAGAGTTTAACCATCAGCTCTTTCAGATATTCCATGGAGTAGTTCAGCTGCATCTCCAAGACCAGGTCAACATCACTCTTCGCCAGATCCTGAATCTGGAATTGGCGGTTACTGAACTTGGAGCCGCTATGTGTTGGCAAGGTACAACCGGCCAACAAGGCGGTAAAGGTTATTATCAATATTGCTTGATATCTAAAGCCGCTCACATTGATCTCTCATGCCAAAACCGATCAGTGGTTGCTCCAGCTTTCTGGTCAGAGCCAGCACTTTAAACCGCTCACCCATCTCAGTAGGGAGGGTGAGACGTCTGACCTGCTGCGCCAACTGCATATGCATATCTACATCATTAGGATCAGACTCGGCAAGCATACTATCCAGGCCACAGCCCAAGAGAAAAAATGCCTGAGTGGTGAAGCCACCGATTTCGAACCCCGTTTTGAAACCAGCATCAGCCACAGCGGAAAAGTCCACATGGGCGGTGATATCCTGCAACCCTGGCAACAGCAAAGGATCAGGGTGTGCCCGGTGCCTGTAGTGGCACATTAGAGTCCCTTCGCTCCTTTGGGGGTGATAATACTCGGCCTTGGGATAACCATAGTCGATCAAAATAACTGCTCCAGCAGCAACCAGATCGCCCAGCGCCTGTACCCAAAGAGAGGCGCGCAGATTCAACTCTGACTCAAACCCGTCCCCCAATTCCAACCCCAGACCCTCTACCGACTTAGCCAATCCATCGGTTGCTGGTCTATCCCAGAAGGGGCTGAACCGCTCATCCTCCCAGCGGACAAACTGTTCCAAAACCTCCCCAGATTCGATTCTAAAACGCTGCACCGGCATGGCATCCAGCACCTCGTTGGCCAGCACCACACCTTTGAATCCAGGGGCAGGTAGCCGATCTATCCACTGCACCTTATGAACAAGCTCTGGAACCCGCTGATGCAACGTATCTCGCTGGCGTGATTTCAGTTCCGGACTCAGCTCCAGTATCAGATAACGTTCGGGCAGAGAGTTCAACTTCTCCAACTCCACCAGGATATCCGCAGCCATGGCACCAGTG
The DNA here is from genome assembly GCA_050291365.1 of Sedimenticolaceae bacterium. Lineage (GTDB taxonomy): Bacteria > Pseudomonadota > Gammaproteobacteria > Chromatiales > Chromatiaceae > JAAGZL01. The sequence continues at coordinate 44,377 of JBNKJS010000005.1, forward strand.
CCAGCGCCAAACTCAAACAGCTCACCAATACCTATCTCGGCAAATACCTGAGCACACTGTCGTGCCAGACAGCGCCCAAACAGAGAGGATATTTCCGGGGCGGTTACAAAATCCCCCTCCTCGCCAAACTTACGTGCGCCGGCAACATAGTAGCCCAGTCCGGGAGCATAGAGACATAGCTCCATAAAACGGTCAAAGCTAAGCCTACCTCCAGCCAGATCCATATCCTGCCGGATATGGCTGCACAGGAGTTCGCTGTGGATTTGCTCTTCGTCAGTCGGCTGCGGCAGACTCAGTTGTTCAGTCATAGGTTTCTGAATTGGGTTAACTCGGTTATGCTGTCTAGTGTATCAATCATGGAGAACTTCTGTGACAGAAAATTCAAACTCCATATCTGGAAAGGTGGCGCTGGTCACAGGTGCGGCACATCGCATAGGTGCAGAGATAGCTCGCACCCTGCATGCCGCCGGCATGGACACAGCAATCCACTACCGCAGCTCTGATACTGCAGCCCTGGCGCTAAAACAGGAGTTGGAGCAGCGTCGCCCTGACTCTGCTCTGCTGCTTCAGGCCGATCTTGCGGATATGCCCGCCCTCCCCGCCATGATAAAACAGATTCATGAATGGCGCGGACGCCTTGATCTACTGGTAAACAACGCCTCCAGTTTCTACCCAACACCGGTAGATGAATCTACCGAAGAGCAGTGGGATGAGCTTATGGCCAGCAATCTGAAGGCGCCTTTTTTTCTAGCCCGGGCAGCGGCAGAGATGCTAAGGCAACACAGAGGCAGCATCGTAAACCTGGTAGATATCCACTCTGAACGACCCTTGGCGGGGCATAGCATCTACTCCATAGCCAAAGCCGGTAACGCCATGCTGGTTAAGTCTCTGGCTCGTGAACTGGGGCCGGAGGTGCGGGTAAACGGCATAGCGCCTGGGGTCATACTCTGGCCCGAGGTTGAGATGGAAGAAGAGATCAAGCAAGAGATCCTGGCAAGGACAGCCCTGAAGACCAGCGGCCAACCAGCAGATATCGCCAGCACCCTGCTATTCCTGGCGCGAGATGCTGGCCACATAACCGGCCAGATCATCAACGTGGATGGGGGGCGGACTATTCAGCAATAATCATAGGTTATTCAACTAAATGAGAAGCTGTGATCTGTACCCAATTACTATTGCGGTCGTTATACCCAACTGCTATAGTCGCCGCGTTATGAAATAACATCTACATAAATTCGGTTGCACCACCCCCAAACCGTTCTATTAAAAAATCAATAGAACTGCCTATCTTCGTGCCTCCGATCAATCCAAATTTACTTGAAATTTTAGAAGCTAAACAGCTTTGAAGGATTATTATTATGTATGATTTGTTATATGACATTTCACAGTGCCCCAAACCATTCTCTTGTTACACCACAAGAGAACTATGGACACGCCCCCATCTTGCAGAACAGATGCTGCATTTCCATCTTGACCAGGAAACCGACCTTGCCTCAAGACGAATTGAGTCAATAGATCGCGTTGTCAACTGGATTGATACCCAGCTGGATCTATCAAACAAAAGAGTGTGTGATCTTGGCTGTGGACCAGGGCTTTACACGCAACGTTTCAGTAATGCGGGGGCAAAAGTAACAGGAGTTGACTTTTCATCCCACTCACTGGAATACGCCATGGCTCAGGCGAATGATCAAATCAACTACATCAATGCAGACTACCTGGCAGATAATCTGCCTACAGGTTTTGATGTAATAACACTGATCTACACCGACCTCTGTACACTATCGCCAGACCAAAGACATCAGCTGCTGGTCCGAATGCGGAACATGCTGAATCCTGGCGGACATATAGTTTTCGATGTCGCCGGTATGGGTTCTTTTGCCAACAAAGAAGAACTGACCATTATCGAGAACAGATTGATGGGCGGTTTCTGGGCAGCAGGTAATTATGTCGGAATTCAGAAATCATTCTTATATCTGAAAGAGTGTCTTTCCCTCGATAGTTACCTGATTGTCGAGCCTAATCAAACATGGCGGATATTCAACTGGCTCCAATATTTTACACCTGAAAGTATTGAGGAAGAGCTGAATGATGCTGGTTTCAAAGTTGTTCAAATGGTTGGGGATTTAAGTGGTGAACCGTTGAAATCTGAAAGTGATTTTATCGGCATAGTTGCTAGTATTGCCTAGCTTTGCGGTGGTGATGCCTGTTATTACAGGCATCACCATTTTATAAACTGTGGTAATTCAGATAATCCCCGGCAACTCTACCCGACTCAATCGATGCTTGATCTGATCAAACTCACCCCATAGCTCGGAATAGCTCTTGTCGATCACTGGATGCCGCTCATCCCCGGCAACCTCCGCCAACGGCCCCAACACAAACGCATACTCCAGAATCTCAGGACGCGGCAGCTCGAGACTCCCTTTCTTGATGATCTTATCTCCATAGGTCAACAGATCTATATCCAGACTCCTGGCGGCAAACTTGGGACCACCGCGGACGCGGCCGTGATCGGCCTCAATCTTGCGAAAGGTCTGAGTGAGATCATCCACAGTGCGATCGCTATCGAAACCTACCACCAAGTTATAGAAGGGGCTGCCCTCAAATCCAAAAGAGGCATTCTCATACACCTGAGAGATGATCAACTCTCCAAACTCAGCACGCAGTGCATTTATGCACCCGGTAATGTTTGCTTCACGGTCAACATTGCTGCCGATACTTAACCAGACCCGTTGTTGCATATCAGGGTTTCTCACCACGTTCGATTATCACACCTACATCGCGTGCATTACTTACCGCACCGATTTTATTCAAGGTGAGCCGTACCCAGGCGACGCCAAACTCCTCCCGCACAATCTGGGCACAGCCCTCGGCCAGGGTCTCAACCAGTTGAAACTCTGACTGTTCTACAAACTCAATAAGACGCTTGGCCACGGCCTTGTAATCCAAGGCATCGTCAATGTGATCGCTGGCTGCCGCCCTGGCGATATCTGCGCTCATCTCAACATCCAGAACCACGGTCTGCTTCAGTTCACGCTCCCAATCGTAAACACCGATTACCGTTTCAATTCGTAAATCTTTTAAAAATACTATATCCATAGGCCTATGATTTATTTCCGTTCAAGGTGGACAACTATGGTAAAGCAGACGAGGCAAATAACAAACCACCTTGACTATCCCGAGGGGGCAGAGTCAAATTAGGACCACCCTGAGCGACCATAACAATTAAACAACCATGACTGACTATATCCTAATCCTCGCCTCCTACCTGCTCGGATCACTATCCAGCGCCATAATCGTGTGTAAGATCATGGGGCTGCCAGACCCTCGCACCCTCGGCTCTAACAACCCAGGAGCCACCAATGTCCTGCGCATCGGGGGCAAAAAGGCGGCAGCAATCACCCTATTGGGGGATACGCTAAAGGGGCTGCTACCGGTATTGGCGGCCAATCTCATAGGGGTTGCACCCCTGACCCTCGCTGCCGTTGCCATGGCGGCGTTTCTCGGTCATCTCTACCCGATTTTTTTCCGCTTTCAGGGCGGCAAAGGTGTAGCGACGGCCCTGGGGTGTCAGTTTGGCTTGGGGTGGCAGATAGGTGGTGTGATCGCCCTGATCTGGCTATTCATGGCCAAGGTGGTGAAGATATCCTCCCTCTCGGCCCTGGTCTCCATGGCCCTGGCGCCCCTGGTGGTATGGTTTTTCTGGCCAGCCCCCGAGCTAGTAGGCATGCAGATAATCATGAGCTCCCTGCTGTTCTGGCGTCATAGATCTAATATCAAAAACCTGCTGGAGGGGTCGGAAGAGACAATTAAGAACAGCTCTGATCCTGACGACCAAGTGTAGTCTGGCTGTCAACTCCTAAACAGATAGTCACCCTTCAAATTCGATCTTGGTAAATGGACTTACCTGGGCTTAATAAATAGCCTGCCACCACCAAAAATTGTTGGATTTTACGCCTTGCTGGGTGTATAGATGCCGGACTGACTCATGGTGAGTCTTGCTGCCTGGCTAAGCGCATAAGCCAACCCGGTTAATAGCCTTGAACAAGCTCTATATCATTGTTGAAAAGTATGAGGCATGGGCGCCCTATTACCCCAGCAATAACCTGATTACAGTCAGTGATTATCTGCGGGATGGCGGTCCACAAGGCGTGAAAGGCACCCAGATTATCAATTTGTGTGGAAACTTTGAATATCTGGGAGATGGCCACTACTGCTCGCTACTGGCAGAGGCCCGAGGTCACAGGGTGATACCATCTACCGGCACCTTGCAGGACCTACAAAATCATCACTATTACCGACTTTACGGACGAACGTTGAACGAAAGCATTGATCGCTATCTGGTCAAGACCGAGTCGCCAAAAAATAAGTCCATTGAGCTATCCATCTTCTTCGGGCAAACAGACTCAGACCAACTGAAGAGTGTTGCCAGAAAACTATTCGAACTCTATCCCTGTCCGATCCTGAGGGTAACACTCCAGTGGCAACAACAGTGGATGATCACCAGCCTCAATGCCGGTATTCTGGAAGAGCTGACCGATGCCGAGCAGACACAATTTGCCAAATCAATCGACCACTTTAGCCGCAAGATCTGGCGTAAACCAAAGGCCCGCAAAAACTATCGGTTTGAACTGGCGATCCTAAATAACCCACAGGAACAGTATCCACCCAGCGATCAACGGGCCTTGCGAAATTTCCAACGCATTGGGCGGGAGATGGGTATAGATATCGACCTGATCACGGCTGAGGACTACGTTCGCCTGCTGGAGTACGATGCACTGTTTATCCGAGAAACTACTGCGATAAACCATCATACCTACCATTTCGCCAAACGCGCGCAGAGCGAAGGGATGGTTGTGATCGACGACCCTGACTCCATCCTACGCTGTACCAATAAGGTATTTCTCGCCGAGCTGCTGGAGAAGCACACCATCCCAACCCCAGTTACCAAATTGTTGCTACGTGGCGAACAAATTGACAAAAAAAGCATAATCGATGAATTGGGTTTGCCGATTGTTCTCAAAATCCCCGACGGCTCATTCTCCCGCGGCGTAGTTAAGGCACACAACAAGAAGGAGTTGGATATAACCCTCAACACTATGTTTAAAGAGTCAGCCATTCTCTTAGCCCAGGAGTTCATCAGCACCGAATTTGATTGGCGCATCGGGGTTCTGAATGGCCGCGCTATATTTGCCTGCCAATACTTCATGGCACGTGGACACTGGCAGATCTATAACCATGCAGTCGAGGGGCGCAACCGTAGTGGCAATTTTAACGCGCTGGGAGTACATCAGGTACCCAAACAAGTATTAAAGACCGCCATCCGCAGTGCAAATCTAATTGGCAATGGACTCTATGGGGTAGACCTGAAGCAAGTGGGTGACCGTTGCGTGGTTATTGAGATAAACGACAACCCCAATATAGATACCGGTATTGAAACAGACTATCTTGGGGATGATCTGTATCGAATCATCCTGGATGAGTTTCTCCGTCGTATGGAGAAACAACGCCAACTTGCCTGACGGCCAGAGCACCCACAGAGATGCACCAAGACAACGTTACTATCCGTGTTGCTCAGATCAAGGACATGATTGAGGTCGAGCGGATTGAGCGTAGCTGTTTTGAGGGTGACCTGCTAAACCGCCGCTCTCTGCGCCACCTGTTGATACGTGGTCACTGTTCCTTCTTCGTCGCGATCCAAAACCATGCAGTGATTGGCTATGCCGTAACCCTCTTTCGCAGGAGAAGTACGCTAGCGCGCATCTATTCCATCGCGGTGTTGAACTCCTACCGTGGACGGTGTATAGCCGGAAGATTACTGGATGTTGCCGAGACCGAGGCGCAATCCAGAGGTTGTACGGCCATGCGTCTTGAGGTTCGCATAGATAATGCGCAGGCACTGGGATTGTATCAAGGCCGTGGCTACCACAGGTTAGGCATCAAACAGAATTACTATGAGGATGGGCAGGTAGCAGAGTGTCTGGAAAAGGGCTTGGCTCAGCCCAAAGAAGAGAGCTCTTCCAGCGGCCAGCGCGGTCTGGCGCCAAAGCTAAGCGCCTCGGTCTGACCTGCCTTCAGACGTTGCCAACCTGCGTAGGCGATCATGGCGCCGTTGTCGGTACAAAACTCTGGGCGCGGATAGAACAGCTCCACCCCCTCTTTCTCCATGGCCTGTCGCATACGTTCGCGCAGATGGTTATTGGCACTCACGCCTCCAGCCAGCACCAGGGTCTTGCTGTTGCACTCACGTACCGCGCGGCGACATTTGATAACCATGGTATCTACTACCGCATCCTCAAAGGCCCGGGCGATATCTGCCCTGGTCTGCTGCGCCGCACCTTGGTCCAGCCTCTGTTCAGCTCCTAGTTCCTGCTGCATGGTATTCAGGGCAAAGGTCTTTAGACCACTGAAGCTGAAATCCAGACCGGGACGATCAGTCATGGGGCGGGGAAAACGGAAACGTTTTGGATCGCCCTGCTCTGCTAGCCGCGCAAGTTCCGGCCCTCCCGGATAGGGCAGACCCAGCAACTTGGCAGTCTTGTCAAAGGCCTCACCTGCGGCATCGTCTATGGATTCACCCAGCAGCCGATAGTGGCCAACCCCCTGCACCTCAACCAACTGGGTGTGTCCACCTGAAACCAGCAGGGCGATAAAGGGAAAACCGGGCTTTTCATCATCCAGCATCGGGGCCAGCATATGACCCTCCATGTGATGCACCCCGATAGCGGGCACCCCCAGAGTCCAGGCCAGACTGCGTCCAATGGATGCACCCACCAGCAAAGCGCCCACCAGACCCGGGCCTGCGGTGTAGGCCACACCATCCAGCTGCTCCATACCAGCACCAGTCTGGGCCAGGGTCTCTTCTATCAAGGGCAGGGTCTTGCGCACATGGTCTCTTGAGGCCAGCTCCGGCACCACACCGCCAAAACCCTCATGTATCTCTATCTGACTGTAGAGGCTATGGGCCAGCAGGCCCCGGTCACTATCGTAGATAGCGACACCGGTCTCGTCACATGATGTCTCAATACCTAAAACCCGCAAAACTCACCCCTACAGAACAGCTAACATAATGAATTTACTGCATATTTACTGCCATTGAACGGCCGCCGCAACACAGGTTGGCCAGACAGCTCCAAACAGATCGCGGCAATATTATCTCAACTTACACCGCTTATCCTCTTTATGCCCCAATTTTCGACTATTTTTCACAACATATGCTGCTATTACCCCGGCAATCATTGTTGACGGGTTAAGTAAGCGAGAGAGAGGTGGATTATTGCTCCGGCAAAACCTGCATTCCCGCCTTCCATGGCACTCATATGTTGCTAAAAGTTTTTTGCATTCAGGACCTACAGGCAGTAGAATCCCCGCTCTTTAGCTTTTTATTTAACGTTTTTGATTATTTTTTGAGGATAAACATGCCCCAAGTACGTGTGAAAGAGAACGAACCTTTTGAAGTCGCAATGCGTCGTTTCAAGCGCTCCTGTGAGAAGGCCGGAGTCCTGGCTGAAGTTCGTCGTCGCGAATTCTATGAAAAGCCAACATCCGAGCGTAAGCGTAAGGCCGCAGCAGCGGTAAAGCGCAACATCAAAAAGGTACAACGCGAAAGCCGTAAGTTCGAACGCCTGTACTAAACCGCTTCAGATCACCGTTGGCCTAACGAATCCACACCATGCTCAAACAACGCATCCAGGATGACATGAAGAGCGCCATGAAGGGCGGCGACAAGCCCAAGCTTGGCGTTATCCGCCTGCTTTTGGCCGCTATCAAGCAGCGCGAGGTGGATGAACGGATTGAACTGGACGATGAGCAGATCCTGGTCGTTCTGGACAAAATGGTAAAGCAACGCCGCGACTCCATCGAACAGTACGAAAAGGCCGGACGGGATGAACTGGCCAATCAGGAAAAATTTGAGATAGAGGTGCTGCAGGAGTATCTCCCGGAGGCCCTGAGCGAAGAGGAGATTTCAGATCTCATCAAGCAGGCAATGGCCGATACTGGTGCTGAATCCATGCGGGACATGGGCAAAGTTATGGGACAGCTCAAACCCCAACTACAGGGGCGCGCCGACATGGGTGCAGTCAGCGCCAAGATAAAACAGCTACTTGGGAGCTGATTCCTTTCCAGATATACCCTTCTGGCTTGCGATGTTTTAGTCTTACGACATGGCAGGCAAAATTCCAGCACATTTCATCGATGAACTAATAGACCGGGTCGATATAGTCGACCTGATAAACGGCCGTATCCAGCTGAAAAAGGCCGGACGCGACTACCAGGCCTGCTGCCCCTTCCACGACGAAAAGACCCCCTCTTTCACCGTAAGTCGGGAAAAACAGTTCTACCACTGCTTCGGCTGTGGCGCCCACGGCACTGCCATCGGCTTTCTCATGGAGTACGACAACATGGGGTTTGTTGACGCAATTGAGGAGCTTGCACAACAACAGGGGCTGGAGGTACCACGAGAAGGTGGCCAATCATCTGGCCCTGACCTGCGCCCCCTATATGCGACACTGGAACAGGCCGCAAACTATTACAGCCAACAACTGCGCAAACATCCCCAGGCCCAACAGGCCGTAGACTACCTGAAAGGCAGGGGAGTGAGCGGCGAAATCGCGGCAGAGTTTGGTGTGGGTTTTGCCCCTCCCGGATGGGATAACCTGATAAAACAGCTCGGCTCAAGCGAAGAGGAACTTGGTCGACTCCGGGTAACCGGCATGATCTCCGAGCCAGAGGGCAAATGCTACGACCGCTTTCGCAATCGCATCATGTTCCCCATCCGCGACCGACGGGGACGGGTGATCGCGTTTGGTGGACGCGTCTTGAGTAAGGACGACTCTCCCAAGTACCTCAACTCCCCAGAAACCCATGTGTTCCACAAAGGGCGCGAGCTCTACGGTCTATACGAGGCTAACAAAGCCCTACGTAAGATTGAACAACTGCTGGTGGTAGAAGGCTATATGGACGTGGTGGCCCTAGCCCAGTTCGGTATCCGCTTCGCCGTGGCCACATTGGGCACAGCCACAACCAGCGAACATATGGAACAGCTGTTCCGCGTCACCCATAAGGTGATCTTCTGTTTCGACGGTGATCGGGCCGGTTCCGAGGCCGGATGGAAGGCGTTAAAAACCGCCCTGCCCCTGATGCGAGATGGCCGTGAGGCTAAATTCCTTTTCCTGCCGGAAGGCGAAGACCCTGACACCCTGATCCGAAAAGAGGGATCAGAGGCCTTCAGCCAACGCATTGAGAATGCCACACCCCTGTCGCAATTCATGTTTGACCGACTCTCAAATGAGATCGACACCACAGAACCTGGTGGCAGGGCCAGGCTAGCAGAGCTGGCAAAACCCCTGATATCCAGCATACCCAAAGGGGTTTTTCGCGGCATTCTGCAGCAGGAGCTAAACGAAATAGTGGGGCTGGACACCTCTTACATGATGGATGAAAAAGAGCACTCCAGGCCCAAAAGGCCACCCACCCCACCCTCGCGCAACCATAGGCCAATGCCCATGGTACGGCGCGCCATCACCATACTGCTGCAACACCCCCAACTGGGATCCTTGGATGACCTCCCTGACAATTGGCAAAAAATGGACTCAGCCGGCACAAATCTTTTGCGCAAACTACTTGAATTAGTTCAGAACCATCCTAATCTTAGGACAGCCCAAGTTATTGAACGCTGGAGAGGAACCGATGAGCACCAACACCTGTCCAAGCTATCCACAGTGGAGCTATTCATACCAGAACAGGGAATAGAGGCGGAATTCAGGGATACACTTGTAGCAATTGAACGGCAGATGCGCGACGACGAGTTGGGTAGACTGCTGGAAAAAGAGAAAACAACGGGTCTTGAGAGCCAAGAAAAAAACAGACTTAACCGGCTATTGACGGAGAACACCGAAAAAAGGGCGCCCAAAACATAGGTAGTCGACCGCAATTCCCTAGAAATATGGTAGTTAAATTGCTATACTTACCGGCTTGTGTCCGTGAAACCATGTTACTGCATTCAAGGTAGGAAATGAACCAAGAACAACAGCAATCCCAACTGAAACAACTGATCGCCAAAGGCAAAGAGCAGGGGTTTCTGACATACGCTGAAGTAAATGACCATTTACCTGACAGCATTGTCGAGCCGGAGCAGATAGAAGATATCATTCGAATGATCAATGATATGGGAATCTCTGTGCATGAAACCGCCCCGGATGCGGACGACACAGCAATCTCAGACAGCGCCAACTCCACCGATGAAGACGCCGCCGAAGCAGCCGCGGCTGCCCTGGCGAACGTAGATAGTGAATTTGGCCGCACCACTGACCCTGTGCGTATGTATATGCGCGAGATGGGTACCGTTGAACTCCTCACCCGCGAAGGCGAACTGAAGATCGCCAAGCGTATTGAAGAGGGACTTAATCACGTTCTGGCTGCCATCAGCGCCTACCCGGACACCATCGCATCTCTCCTAGATATGTTCGACAAGGTCAAAAGCGAAGAGATGCGGTTAACCGACATCATCAACGGCTTCATTGACCCGAATGAGCCAGATGAAATCGCCAAGCCTATAACACCAGCCAGTCTGAATGAAGATAGCGATGATCTAGAAAAAACAGAGGGAGAGGAAGAGGAAGAGGAAGAAGATACCGGTCCAGATCCTGAAGAGGCAGAAGCCAAACGTAAAGAACTAAGCAAGCGCTTCAAGGCCCTGCTCGCGAGCATAGAGAAAAATGGCAGCAACCATGTAAACACTATCAAGGCAACCGAAAAGGTTACCGAGACATTTCTCGAGTTCAGATTTGTGCCAGCGGTATTCAACCTTCTTGTGGACAATCTGCGCAACACCATTGCCATGATTCGCAGCCAGGAACGCGCCGTCATGGATTTGTGCGTCAAGCATGCGCGTATGCCCCGCAAAACATTCATCACCTCATTCCCTGAGCGAGAAACAGACCTGAACTGGATCCAGGATCAGATAGACCAAGGCAAGCCATATTCTGAGGCGCTGAATGACGTGACAGAAGAGGTTCTGCGCGCCCAGAAAAAACTGCTAGACCTGGAAAAACGCAGCGGACTCTCAATTCTCGACATTAAAGAGATAAACCGCAAAATGTCCATTGGCGAAGCCAAGGCAAGGCGCGCCAAGAAAGAGATGGTTGAGGCGAACCTGCGTCTGGTTATCTCTATTGCAAAAAAATATACCAACAGAGGGCTACAGTTCCTGGACCTGATTCAGGAAGGCAACATCGGCCTAATGAAGGCGGTAGACAAATTCGAATACCGTCGTGGTTACAAGTTCTCAACCTATGCAACCTGGTGGATCCGTCAGGCCATCACCCGCTCCATTGCGGACCAGGCCCGTACCATTCGTATCCCGGTGCATATGATCGAGACCATCAATAAACTGAATCGGATCTCCCGCCAGATGGTTCAGGAGATGGGACGCGAAGCTACTCCAGAAGAGCTAGCCGAGCGCATGGAGATGCCTGAAGACAAGGTACGTAAGGTACTCAAGATCGCCAAAGAGCCGATCTCCATGGAGACACCGATCGGAGACGACGAAGATTCCCATCTGGGAGACTTTATCGAAGATGCAGGTGTAGAGTCACCATCAGACTCCGCCACCGGCGAAGGTCTGCGCGAATCAACCAGGGTTATGCTGGAAGGACTGACCTCACGTGAGGCCAAGGTACTTAGGATGCGTTTCGGTATCGATATGAATACCGACCACACCCTGGAAGAGGTGGGCAAACAGTTCGACGTAACCCGCGAGCGTATCAGGCAGATTGAAGCCAAGGCGCTGCGCAAACTGCGTCATCCATCGCGTTCTGAAAAGCTCTACAGCTTTATAGATAACGATTAATAAAAACAACGCCAAGTAGGGCTTGAACAAACACCAAGGATGGTTTATTAATACACACCGCGAAACAACTTAGGGCCCTTAGCTCAGTTGGGTGAGGACCGACCGTTTGTCCAGTGGACAAACGCAGCGGAACGAACGACCGGCCATGGACGGCCGGGCCGGAACTAAACACCATGGATGGTTTAATCTGCGTTAACACTACACCGGGCCCTTAGCTCAGTTGGTTAGAGCAGGGGACTCATAATCCCTTGGTCGAAGGTTCGAGTCCTTCAGGGCCCACCAACATATATAAAAACCCGGACCTTGTGTTCGGGTTTTTTAGTTTCCGATTGGCACAACGAGAACCTTCGACATCAAACAAGCAAGGTTCGACAGCTGAGTGGAACTCAGATGAACGTAGGAATCCATCGTTACTACTCTTCTGCCCCCCTGGACTCAGGTGTCAGGCTTCTTCTTAGACTACTAACGACCCAGAACAAACCATTAATTGGGGTCTATCCTTTGTTGCTATTTTCACTGCAGAGCTCTCATAAATTTTATCTTCCATTTAGGTACCTTTCGAAAACTGAATGCAATTTTGGCATCTGGCCCAGAACCGGTTTTCGGAAAAAACGCTGGGCTTTGTTGGAATTGATAGGGCCGGCTGAACACAGTTTTTCTCTGCGAGCCATCCGGCCTTATTGTTGTGATGCTGAATTGAACCTTGTTTAAATCAACAGTCCAGAAAATTAGCTTATTGCCATCACCAGACCACTCCGGTACGGCATCGAGTTGAGCTGGGGAAAGATATTTCCTGGTAAGACTTTTTTCTTTTCCAGTAACCACATCAACTGTGTAAATACTCCATAATCCTCTCCCATTCACCAGCCGCATGAAGGCAACCTGCGTACCGTCAGGTGAAAATCTTGGATCGTTATCGCCACTTTGTGGATGTTTTACTATGTTGCCTGTGCGAGGATCTCTCGGCGTTGTCAGTTTATGCGCACCTGAACCATCTTCATTCGCTATCCATAGCCCTCTAACCATATTTCTCAAATCTACCGCAGGAAACACCAAACGTCCCTTGTGGAGGTGTGGATCTACAGGCACAAGATATCTGGGTAGCTTTATCGTGGAAAAATGGGTTACTTCCATTTCTGAATTTAGATATGCGCGTTTTATTTCAGGAGCTCTTTTTTTGTTGTCATTTGAAAGAAAAACAAACCCTTTCCCATCATCAGTCCAATTGCTATTAACAGCAATAATCCCTTTTTTTGGAGAAACTACTGTTCTGAGTCCTGAACCATCAGATTTCATCAAAACAAGTTCAGTATTTTGATAATGATTCTTCCCGCCCATGTTCTCCATTGCCAGCCCCTCTTTCGGATCCTTGTCGTTGTAACGAGAGAACATTATCCATTTACCATCAGGGGATACACGAATATGCGTAGCCTGTCGATACGGATCAGTATAGATTGTTCGTACATCTCCTCCGTCAAGACTTCCGATACAAATACCGAAAACATCTTCTTTCCCTAACACAGAAGCAGGAAACACAAACACCACAACAATAATCAGACTAACAAAACGAGCTCTAGATTCCATTGAGATTACTCCATTTATCAGCAGATACGTTTCCTATTGTGCCTTAATAAATAAACGCCCACCTTTTTCCTGAATTAATGACAAATTTCTTTAGCCAGAGAAGTGTCCGAAGCGGACCTTTGCTCCGTATTAACCAGCAAAAATAAATGCGCTCCCATTCCTTGATAATTGTTTGTATAGCTACCTCAATCTTGGGATAAAACATTCGGCAGATTATGCTTCGCTAATCCGCCTTACGACCCTCATTTTTTTGTGGTTCCCTTATAGTTGTAACAGATAAAGGGCGCAGATAAAGGGGACGCATTTATTTTTCGTGTAAACGCAGATAAAGGGGACGCATTTATTTTTCGTGTAAAAACTGCATCCTGCCTAGATAAAGGGGACGCATTTATTTTTCGTGTAAAAACTGCATCCTGCCTTATTCTTATACATTCTTTCCATCAAGGTTATCAGACTAACATCCCCCAATAAAACCTTGAACCAAGGTCCGCTTAGTGCCAATAGTGACTATTCATCTGCATCCGACCCTAAGCGGTCCTTACGCTGTTATTAATGGGTGCCAGTACTAGCTGATGTCCTCCTTGTGTTTTTTGTTAGCGGGAATAATTTTTCTATACCATGGAATTTCTTTTTTGAGTAATTCAGGGGACATAATACTCAATTGAAGAAGAATTATGTATTGTGCCCCCAGAACTCAATTACTCTACTCCGTTCCACCAGGGCGTTTTTGGCGCAGTGTGTTGATGGATTTCATGTATAACTCTATATCTTCGGTTGTTGTGTTATCCGCCCGGTCAACATAGGTTATTTTTATATGTTTGTTATTTTGCTCCACAAAGAGAGTTACAGCTTTCAGGCCACCCAGAGGACTGTTCCAGGTAATTGCTGAAAAGTGGGCTGGAGTTCCATTAATGGTGACGGCCTTTTCACTAAATGTTTGTGGACTATTGAGTAGGTTAAGCCAATTTTTATGCGCCTGCTCAAGGGATAGATTTTTTCGATCCTGCATCACTATATTAAGGTTAGGATAAAGTGCACCACCGGGAGAGCGACACAACAGTACCGACTCTCCGGAAAACGCCCCTTTACTCCAGTTAGCCGGTATATCTATTTCAAATTGCGTTTTCTCTACCTCAACAGTAACAAGCTTTGTTTCCCGGCTTAATGCAGTTTGGCTCCATAGCATTAACACAACAGAAACAATCATCAAAAGCTGTACGATTCTTGTTGTTACTTCCGAATACCTCATTTTACCTCCTAACTCATCACAATAGTGGCAGAGTAAAGGGGACGCATTTATTATTACTTCTTAGCCATTTTTTATCCTGCCAAGTACCGCTGCGTGCCCTTAGCACCTTCAGTGCCCAGAGAAGGCGCTTGCGCCAAACTAACATGCAAAAATAAATGCGTCCCATTTTATCCACTAACCCACCCTACACTAACAACCCTGGGACAGTATACTCTACCCCTTTAACCAATCGCGTTCGATTTCACTTTCTCTTCGAAGCAACCCTCAAAGCAGCACCATAAGCCCTATTCCCCCACTCATTCATAACCTCGCTATCCTCAAGCGCTTCTTCCGGAGCTTGGCAGTAGGACATCTTCACTAGTTTCCCTTTTTTGCCGTAGGTGAATGCCTCCAGGCCATTTTCAATAAAATCATTTTCGTTTTCTTTGTCTACCTTAAAATAGAGCGTACCATCTGCAACAAGAGCAAACATCAGCCCTTCCAGGAATATTCCGTGACCACCAAACATTCTTTTGGAAGATACGGGCCCCATTAGTTGCATCATATCAACCAGATACGAAACAAACTCTTGCTCATCATTGCCTTCAGACATAACAAAACCACCATGGATCAACAGCATAGATTAAAAATACCTAGGAACCGCAACGAAACACCCAGGATTCAAAAACAACCATCAACCTACAATACGCCAGTTAAAACAAAGGGTTAGGCTACTTCTCCACCCTCTTGCCCAATACAATAGGATTTTTCCTACAAGAATAACGGATCTATCTGATACTCAACCTCCGCTATTGATACTACTATTCATAGTACAGAAAGCCATTGAAGGCGACCGAGGCAGACGGACCCAAGATAGCCCAGTGAAGGGCAGCATGGAGGCAAGGAAGGGAACAAGCACCGCACTGATAGTATCAGGGCGGTGTTCGCTTATGTGGGGAATGAAAAAATATAACAGGGGGCAAAGCAGTTGAAATAAGATCCCCCAGTGAACTCAGGCACAGTTGGCAACAACCACACACTTCAGGATAGCGTAATCGTATTCACCCTCAAAGGCTTCATACAAAGGCTTTAGGGCCCCCTCTTCACATACGGCGAGCAACTCAATAGCCGAGACAATTTCGTTATACTGAGCATCACTCAGGGGCAGTGCGGCACGGACGTCCAGCAGACCAGACTCAATCGCTTCTGAAAAATGGCCGTACACCGTAGCCAATTTTAAACCTCTCTGTTGTGCGATTGATTCAGCATCTTTACCCGCAGCATAGAGATGGAGGGTTTCATTTATCGTCTCGCTGAGGTTGTTATCCAATAGCTCCGGCAATGCATGCTCGGCGATACAGGCCAGAAACTGCTGACCGTAGAGTTCTAGTTTGCGCTCCCCCACTCCACTGATATATTGCATCTCTCTTCTTGAGGTTGGCCTTTTGCTGCACATCTCCATCAGGGTGCTGTCGTGAAAAATAATGTATGGTGGCACGCCCTGCTCTTGCGCTATGGATAGCCGCAACTCGCGCAGGGATTCAAACAGCGGTTCATTCCACTGCTGGATATTTTCCAGTTTCTTCTTGCGTTCCTTTGTCTTTTTTGAACTCTTCTTCTGTTTGCGCAGCTCCAGTTGGGTCTCACCCTTGAGCAGAGGGCGGCTTTTTTCTGTCAGGCGTAATCCACCATGGCCTTCCAAATCGGTATCCAGATATCCACGAAAGATAAGCTGGCGAAAAAGCGCGCGCCACTCGGTGGCATTAAGCTCTGTTCCAATGCCAAAGGTAGTCACTTGATCGTGGCCAAAACGCTGAATACGCTCACTGCTTTTGCCGAGCAAAACATCAATCAGATAGTTCACTCCAAAACGCTGTTCGGTGCGGTAGACACAGGAGAGGGCTTTGCGGGCAGACTCGGTAGCATCCCAGGTCTCTGGCGGCGTTAGACAGTTGTCGCAGTTTCCGCAGGGTTCGGACAACTCCTCATCGAAGTAGCCAAGAAGCACTTGGCGCCGACACCCTGTAAGATCACACAATCCCAGCATCGCTTCCAATTTATGATGGGCGATGCGTTTGAACTGCTCATTGGCATCTGAATCCTGGGTAAATTGCCGCAGGGTAATGACATCTTGCAGACCAAACGCCATCCATGCGTTGGCAGGCTCACCATCACGTCCGGCCCTGCCCGTCTCTTGGTAATATGCTTCAATACTTTTAGGCAAATTCAGGTGGGCCACAAAACGCACATCGGGTTTATCAATACCCATACCAAAGGCGATTGTGGCTACAATGATAAGCCCATCTTCACGTAGAAAACGCTGCTGGTGCAGTTGCCGAGTCGCAGCATCTAAACCTGCATGATAGGGCAATGCGCTGCGGCCCTGATCACACAACCAAGCCGCTATCTCTTCCACCCGCTTGCGCGATAAACAGTAGATGATTCCCGCATCCCCCGGATGCTCTTGCTGTAAGAAACGCCATAGCTGCTCCTTACTATTTTGCCCCTCGGTAATGGCATAGCGGATATTGGAGCGATCAAAACTATTGATAAACAGTTGCGCTTGATGCAGAGCCAGTTGCTCAATAATCTCACGTCGGGTTCGACCATCCGCCGTGGCGGTCAACGCAATACGCGGTACTTGGGGGAAGCGGGTATGCAGCACCGTTAACTGCTGGTACTCTTTGCGGCAATCATGCCCCCACTGGGAGACGCAGTGGGCCTCATCAATGGCAAACAGGGCAATTGGCGTGCTCTCCAGCAGACGCAGGGTATTTTCGGTCAACAGGCGCTCAGGGGCCACATAGAGTAGATCTAACTCGCCACTGCTTAAGGCTTGCTCCACCAGCCCCTGCGTGGCCCGATCCTGGGTCGAGTTGAGATAGGCAGCCCGGATACCCAGCTGACTCAGGGCATCCACCTGATCCTGCATCAACGCAATAAGCGGGGAGATAACGATACCAACCCCGCTGCGAACCAGTGCTGGTATCTGATAACAGAGAGATTTACCTCCGCCGGTTGGCATCAATACCAAGGCGTCCTGACCGGCAATTATTGATGAAATAATTTCAGCCTGGTGGTGCCGAAAATCGGCATAACCAAAGGTTTTGGTGAGAATCTGTTGGGCAAGTTGCATGAGAAGTTTCCCCGGAAAATCCGTTTGCCGGTGGTTAATGAATGAGATATGAATTTACTTTCAGCAGATGCAGCGCTTTGCGCCATCAGCAGACTAAAGATACCAGTAGTCGCCGGTTTAACATACCCCTGATATTGCCCCAATCCTTTCTATCCAGACCGGTTCAATCTCGCTATAGAATCCACCATATTGAGGCCGTTTTCAAGCCCACACGCCATCAGCTCTGTGTCGATCTGAAGCATTATATTAAACGCCGAATTCAAGGGCGTAATAACCAACGCGCATTGCGCCAGATAATTATAAAACAACACCAGGATTAATATCCTTACCAAACAAGCGGTTAGAGTACTCCTTTAACCTCTTGCCCAATAAAATAGGATTTTTCCTACAAGAATAACGGACCTATCTGATACTCAACCTCCGCTATTGATACTACTATTCATAGTACAGAAAGCCATTGAAGGCGACCGAGGCAGACGGACCCAAGATAGCCCAGTGAAGGGCAGCATGGAGGCAAAGAAGGGAACCAGCACCGCACTGATCGTATCAGGGCGGTGTTCGCTTATGTGGGGGATAAAAATGGCTAGATCCATTAGGTGAATCAACCCACCACAGTTGAATTAGCTACTAGTTAATAAGCTCTGGCTGCTCAGGCGCTGATGCCGATTTCTTAGGTACGCTTTTTGGTGTCCTGCCACTTTTACTTGATTCCTGTGCGCCGCCCCCTGAAGTCTGACAATTACCATCAAAAGTGACCCCTTCCTGTATTACCAGCATTGGAGACGATATATTCCCTTTTACTATTGCCGGGGTGCGCATCTCTAGCTTAGTGCTCGCGGTTATATTCCCCTCATATTTGCCGATGATTACGCATGAGCCTACTTCAATCTCAGCCTCAATCTCAGCCTTCTCGCCGATAACTAGAGTGCCGGGGGAATAGATCTCGCCTTTAAACTTGCCATCAATTCTTGCTGTTCCCTCAAATTTAAGTCTGCCCTCGAAATCACTTCCCTCTCCAAGAGTATACTCCGCCTCGCTCAAACTACCTTTGGTTCCAGCTACACCTGAATAATCTGTTTTTTTGCCACCTAACATTTTGTTCTCCTTATAGTTACGTTTTCTTCTGCATTGGGCATAGAATCATCAGGAAACTAATTTCTATCCATGAGTTAGCTTTCCAATAAACATATGGCTCTACGATATAATCACACTACCATGGGTGTTGCAAACAACAGAGACAGAATGGGCTACTGGAATTTGTAACTACTGAGGTTATTTAGGAATAAAATGCTTATGGATTTCGGCAATAGGGAATGGCGATTAAATTTAGATCTCTCCCACCAGCCTGAGGTTGGTGCAGTTATTCAATAGATCACTGGGGGTTACAAAGTCATACTCTTCTAGACATAGAAGACTAAGGCCAGAGGTTACCATGCAATACTTATTTGCGTTCTCCAGTTCATTATAATTTATACTAATACCGGTCATGGCATAGTAAACAGCTTGACTGAATTCATGTATCGCTACGACCAGCTCATGATTCAACTCTTTCTCTTGATGATCATGATCAGCTTGCAATGCGACATAAAGATCTTTAGCGAGCTCATCATCGCTTTGGGTTATCTCCACCCCCAGATCTCGTTCTGAATAATCTAAGATATACCTACGAAACCCATCACTAGTATCATTTTTTACTTTGTGGATTACCTGACGCAGCACACTTTTGCCATTGAAAAATTCACCCTCACCTTCATAACCACACCTTTGTGCTATATCAAGATGATATTCATCGCCAGCTGTTTCATAACATCTATATATAAATTGGGAACAACACATTGGAGATTTGCCTGGGTAGATAAATCTATCAACATAATCCAACAGATCAGATGCTATCTTCTTAAAGATCTTTACCATTACTTTTTGAGTGTTTGCGCCAGGTATAAATCTTCTATAGAGAAGCAACAATCCTAGGGTGTAGATGCTTCCATTTGAATAGGGATGGTTATAGTTAAGGTAGTTTCTGGCAACATCAAGCACCGGCGCATAGGACTTCTCCATAGGATGGTGGCGCATTACTGAGATTTTCCCACCATTAATCCGAGCTTTAACACTGTTAACATGTACCGCAGGTGGGGTCTCTTCGATGATTTCAGATGGGTTGGTATATACCATGGCTGCATGGTTTACTGGTGATTTTGTTAGATAGGTTATTGAGTCTGAGACTGGATTTTCAGATCCTCCAGAAAATATCAGTATATCGCCGGGACGAAGATCAGTTATCTTCATAGCAAAGCTCTTTCCCTAAGCATAGACTTATTACCTCAAATTCAAGATTTGAACTCAGCTTTAATCAGGGTTTATTGGTGGTTTTACTGATTACAACTGGGCCGAGAGCGCATGCAAATCATAAAAAATTGGAGCACATAACGATCCACTGCACCCGAAGTCTAGTTCAGGAAGAAAAAAGTTCAAGCCTATTCTGACGCTCTAAGCTGCTTAGGAAACCGCATTCCCAAAGCTGTCGCCCCCGGCCTCGGCGCCCTCCTCTGCCGTTATTTTCAAGCGCTCGAATGCACCTACTTTTGTTTTATCTAAACGCGCCAGGGGATGGTCGGTCCCATCATAGGATAGGATGTTTGCCACCTGAATCAGATCCGCATAATCAGGAGTTGGATCTTCCAGTTGGCGCTGAATATCCTCATGTTCCGCTGCCACTGCAATTAGGGAAGGATCAAACTCCCAAAGCTTCAGGATAGCCTTTCCCATACCGGTGTGCAGTTTATGTAACAGATGGTCCAGAAACTCATCATACCCAGCCAGGGCTTCATAATTACACAGCTTGATCAACAACGGGATTTTACCGATATCATGAACCAGACCAGCAACCAGCGCCACCTCAGGGTCAAACTCAGGACGTGATCGCGCTAGCTCCGCAGCCTTTGAGCCTACCTTTACAGAGTGCGCCCAGAGATTTTCCATACGCTTTTGAATATCTGGCACGGAGGTTCTAAAAACATCTTTCATACAAACAGCATAGATTGCATGCTTAACCTGCTTAAAGCCGATGCATGTTATGGCTGGTTTGATAGAAGAGATGGGATATGCCATGCCATAGAAAGGGCTATTTGCGTATCTGATAAGTCTGGCGGTGAGGGAGGTGTCCTTGGAGATGACCTTGACCAGGTCGGCAGCAGAGCTATTGATATCATTTATTACCATCAATGCCTCTACGGCGATTGTTGGCATGGTTGGAAGACTTAAACGATTATGTTTTAAATCAAGTTTCAGCTCATGGACGAACTTCTTGATTGAAAAATCATCTGGCCGCTTAATCTCTTCATCTTCGGTAACAGTGGTTACTTTGCTGCCATCTGAGATTGTAAAAATCGCTTTTGCCATAGATGCCACCAAAAACTATTTTCTAACCAGAAGAATCCAGGTAGACACCGATCTTTTTATCTTCATGCATGATGTGCTCTTTTATCCAGCGGTACATAAACTGTTTAAAAGAGGAAAGATCGGTTTTCCCATCATCATAATCTCTCTTATACGACTCTAGTATAGCTGTCATTTTCTCATGCATCTTCGCATGTTCAGACGCTGCTGGATATTCGACCTGTTCCAGAAGCTCCTCTTCATCGGCAAAATGGGTTTCCGCATATACGATAGCCTCATCCAACGCCAGCTCATCTCCAGGGGAGCTCTCTTCTGGTATAGCTCCAATCAATCCAATTAGTCTTTTATGCTGTAAATCGATCAGGTCGTTCCCAATAAGGAGCGAATCATCCCATTCAATATCCTTCATACCAAGCTCCCCAGCAATAAATGCACCAAACCATATTATGCGTAGTATTTAATAAAATAGTAAATACTCAGAAATATACCTATCGATGTTACTAAGCGTTTTAACCAAATGTCTGGCAATAGTCTGGCAAGTGGCACACCCATAAATCCACCAATAACTGCTCCCATAAACGCAAAGACCGTATGGGGCCATGAGACCAAGCCAGATAAGCTTAAAATCAATACAGATACAGCCGTAACCAGTGCGCCCAAGAGGTTCTTCATGGCATTATTGGCATGAATATCATGTAGACCCAACATCAGCAGGCCACCCATTAACATTATGCCCAAACCAGCACCGAAGAAGCCGCCGTAGACGGCTATGGTGAACTCAGCCACTCTTGACAGCAAACCTGGAGACTCAATTGAAATGGTTGAGGTACGCTCGTCAATCCAACTATTTACCGCCTTGCCATACATAAACAACAGGGTTGCAAATAGGACCAGGAAAGGGATAAGCATGGAAAATGCCTTGTTGCCAATATACACAAGCAGTATTGCACCAACTGCCCCCCCAACCATAGCGATGGTAATTGAACCCTTCATCCCATACCGGAACTCACGCAGCTCCTTCCTGTATCCGACAGCGGCTAGTGCATGTCCCGGCCAGACAGCAACTGCATTGGAGGCATTGGCAACCACCGGGGGGATTCCGGCACTTAGAAACACAGGAAAGGTAAAAAAGGTACCACCACCAGCTATAGCATTACATATTCCTGCCAGGATTCCAGCCAGAAACAGCAACAGCATTGTGGAGAGTTCAGGCATACGTAGTCTATATTAGGGAAGCATCAAAAAGCATTGGGCAGGCGGGAATCTAACAAATGCCAGAATTACCCATAATGCTCTTCAAGATTTGCGCGACATAGTACCTCGCGCATTTGCCTAATCAATTTCCTCACTTCTTCGTTACGCACGCTATAGAAAATCCTATTGGCATCTCTTCTGGAAACAACAATATTCTTGTTACGCAACTGTTCCAGGTGCTGAGAAATATTGCTCTGAGATGTACCTACCCGCTCAACAATCTCTCCCACAGAAAGCTCATTATTTCCGAGAGAACATAAAATCTTCCAACGTAATGGATGCGCCATTGCCTTAAGCACGTTGGCAGTAAGAGTTACATCTTCCCCAGGAATTGCTGGGACTTCATTGTCTTGCATAATCTTAAATCTCCGTATCTCTAATTATTATCAACCACACTGTTTTGATCATCACTTATATGGCCAGTCACATCCTTAGCTACACATATAATACCGCAAACCTCATTATGATCATCCTGTAACGCAGTGCGGGAAAAGAGAATTGGGACACGCTGCCCATCCTTCGCTATAAAACTGGCCTCGATCTGCTCCAGTGCCCCGGCAATTATTAACGCTTCCAACCAGGTACCAAGAAATGCTTCGGCCTGTTTTTCATCGTCCTCTTCAAAGACATCACCTATCTTCATTCCTATCAGGGTATCGGCCTCTTCATCAAGCAAGCGGCAAGCTGCAGAATTAACTGCTGTAATAACCCCATCCAAGTCCAACACAAACTGTGCTTCAACTATCTCTTGTAGATTGCGCTCTTTCTCAATCAATTTAAGACTCGAATTATTGCCTTGGCTGCAATCAATCCTACCATAGCCTGCTACTCCCAGCATCACCGCAGTGCCATTTAAGATCAAAGAGTTACGCCAACCAGAGAGAAAACATCCTGTTAAACTTTAGCTATACTCAGATTGGGACGGCCAGTAAAACAACGCAATCACACTGGAAAAGATCGAATGAATACTCCAGAAATCAAACAAGACGAAATGTACCAACTGCTGCGAAGCGGCGATGTTGCAAGGTTTAACCAGTTTAGGGCTGAAAGACAGGAGTGCGATCTAACAAACGCAGATCTGCGCGGCCTTGACCTTAGAGGGTTGGATGCAAAGGGCCTGGATTTTACTAACGGATATATGCGTCAAGCAGACCTGCGAGGTGTGGATTTCTCTGAATCCAGGCTGGAGGGAGTCAGCATAGGCGGGGCTAAGATCTCTGGTACCCTCTTCCCCAAGGAACTGAGTGCCGAGGAGATTAATCTATCTCTACTCCACGGTACCAGGATGCGTTATCGCTAATGGCTGGTTGAATCAGCCTGAATAAGATTGTACCGATCAGATCACTATGACTCTTTTTTGTTACTGTCAGTATCTGTTTCCGTGTTACCAAACTCTTCGTCCAGCTCTTCCTCACTGATCTCAGAGAACCTGCTTTTATCAAAAATCCCCTCTCCTTCCAGGGAGAGCACATCATCTCCGGCATCATCTGTCTCGGCCTCAAACTCTCCAGCATCTTCAACCGCAAGCGACTCATCGTCACAACCCTCACAACCATCATCGCCCTCACCTTTCTTCACCATAATCCTGGAAAAGAATACCCCTAGCTCAAACAGAATCAGCATAGGCAGGGCAAGCAGAGTTTGCGAGATAACATCTGGCGGGGTCAATAACATGCCAAAAACAAAGGCCCCCACCACAATGTAGGGCCGTTTCTCCACCAGGCTATCCGGCGTAGTAACCCCCATTGAGACCAGGATGATGGTGGCGATTGGCACCTCGAATGCCAGGCCAAAGGCGAAGAACAGGGTCAATACAAAATCAAGATACTTGCCAATATCTGTAGCTACGGCTATCCCCTCGGGGGCCGTAGACGTGAGAAAACCAAAGATCAGCGGAAAAACCACATAGTAAGCGAAGACCATACCCGCATAAAAAAGAATGGTGCTGGAAATCACCAGAGGCACGACCATCCTCTTCTCATGCTTGTACAGACCAGGGGCGATGAAGGACCAGAGCTGAAACAGGGAGTACGGCATGGAGACGAATATCGCCAACACCAGGCACAGCTTGAAAGGGGTTAAGAAGGGTGACGCCACCTCGGTGGCAATCATACTGGTCCCTTCCGGCAGATGCACCATCAAGGGATCTGCCACCATGACATAGATATCATTGGCGAAGGGAAACAGACCAAAAAAGATAAGCAGAACTACGATCACTATCCGAATCAGGCGGTCCCGCAGCTCCACCAGATGGGTGATAAATGGCAACTCTTTCAGCTTGTCATTTTTCTGATCTATATCTTCTGTCATGCTATGAGGAGACCATTATTTTGGTGTTTCTTCAGGTGACTGACTCAAGGCCTCTTCGGTCTCTTCAATAACCTCTTCCAGGGGATTTACCAGTTTCTTCTGCTCATCTAAGATGCGCTTCAGTTCATCCGCCTTCATCTCGCGGTCGATCTCCGCCTTGATGGAACCAACCATGGCGCGCCCCTTACCCAGCCATTTGCCTGCAGTGTAGGCCAGTTTGGGCAGGCGCTCAGGACCTACCACTAGCAGGGCAACCAGACAGACGATCATTAATTCCAGGAAACCGATATCAAACATGATGTGGCAATAAACCCGATTTAAACAGTATACCCGCTATTGCGGGCTTAAGATTTGTCTTTACCTTCTGGGGCACCGGAGACCTGTTTCTCTGTTACCTCTCCCTCGATAACGCTCTCCGAGTCATCCTCTACCAGCTTCTCCTTTTCGCCCTCTTTCTCACTATCGGTCATAGCCCCTTTAAAACCCTTGACCGCATTACCCAGATCAGAACCGATATTCTTTAACCGCTTGGTGCCAAACAGCAACAATACGATTACCAGAACAATCAATAACTGCCATACACCTATTCCACCAAAACCCATATTCATCTCCGCTCTTTGAACATGGTCCAGAGATATTCCAGGCATCTGGACCTACAATCTACAAGCCCTCTCGGGCCACCTATTATCAATAT
Organism: Sedimenticolaceae bacterium; assembly: GCA_050291365.1. GTDB lineage: Bacteria > Pseudomonadota > Gammaproteobacteria > Chromatiales > Chromatiaceae > JAAGZL01. The sequence goes on from JBNKJS010000005.1 coordinate 69,830, forward strand.
TTTGAACGATAATAACCGAAATTTGACCATGACGCAGGATTTAGTTGGACAGCGTCAGAGTGCTGAAATTCAAAATAAATAACTAATCGGGACTGCGCCGGCTCTTCTCTTCCAGTCCAGAGAGCCCGAAACGCCTATCTAGCTCCTGCAACACATTATCTGCGCTCAATCCCTCGTTGGCCAGCAACACCAGGGTGTGGAACCAGAGATCGGCCACCTCGTAGACTATCTTCTCCCTGTCCCCATCTTTCGCTGCCATCACCGTCTCTGTGGCCTCTTCACCGATCTTCTTCAGAATCGCATCCAAACCTTTGTGATATAGGCCGGAGACATAGGAGGAGTCCGGATCAGCCGCCTTGCGCTGCTCCAGAACACCTGTGAGTTGAGACAGTACTTCGTTCATATCGGCTACTCTATATACCCGTTTAACAAATTATGTAGTTTCTTGCTGGATGCAGGGGCTACAACCCCACCCCCGGCAATAACCTGAGCCGGCTGGAGCTCCTTGATTTTGTAATAGCGCACATTATCCTTATGCTCAATCTTCAATCTGGCCCCATCCAGGGCAATACCCGCAAACAATCCCCGACTACGGGAGTAGGTATAGATCTCCGGCCCCATTTGGCTATCGCCAGAAGTTAACGATCCTCCGATCGGGCCTACCGCTACAGAAACATCCGCCCCCAGGGTAAACTTGCCTTTAACTATATTCTCAACGCTCTTTGGACTCATAAAAACCAGCATAACATCCGCTGATTCAGCCCCTACCTGCCAACCTATGCTACCGCCTGACAGAGACATAAACATAGGATTGCTCCAACCACCTTTACTCTTGCGGATACTCACTACACCTTTACCATAGCGACCGCCCACAACCAGCCCAACTTTGACCACAGAGGGGATTATGGCGATAGCCTTGGCCTTGCTCAGCACCTCTTGCGGTATGGACTCTTTCGGTTCTTGGGTAAAAGTTTCAAGAACGTTGATGACCTCACGCATCTTCGCTTCCTGATCACTAACTGCAGCCACATCTGCCACTGCCACAAGCAGTAGCAGAAAAATTAATATAGATAGTGTCAGCAATCGATGCATAGAGTTATTGTTACAGCCTTACCTCAATCCCACGTTCAGCCATATACTGCTTGGCCTCTCCAACAGAGTACTCTGCAAAATGAAAAATACTTGCCGCTAGCACCGCATCAGCCCCGCCTTGATCCACTCCATCAACCAGATGCTGTAGATTACCTACACCACCCGAGGCGATAACCGGTATGGGCACTGCGTCACTAATAGCTCGGGTAAGATCTAGATCGAATCCGATCTTGGTGCCGTCGCGATCCATGCTGGTAAGCAGTATCTCACCTGCCCCATACTCCACCATCTTACGCGCCCATTCGATGGCGTCCAGCCCTGTGGGCTTACGTCCACCGTGGGTGAAGATCTCCCATCTCAGGGGCTCACCTTCGCCACTCACCTTCTTGGCATCTATGGCCACCACGATACATTGGGAGCCAAAGCGGGTAGTGGCCTCTTTAACAAACTCTGGGTTGAATACCGCCGCAGTGTTAATACCGACCTTGTCTGCGCCTGCGTTCAGCATGCGCCTGATATCATCACAGGTGCGGATTCCACCACCAACTGTCAGGGGGATAAACACCTCGCTGGCCACCTGCTCCACCACATGGACTATGGTATCCCTGTCGTCTGAGCTTGCGGTAATATCCAGGAAGGTGATCTCATCTGCTCCCTCTTCATTGTAGCGGCGCGCCACCTCTACCGGATCACCGGCATCGCGGATATCGACAAACTTCACTCCCTTGACCACCCGACCGGCGTCAACATCAAGACAGGGTATGATTCGTTTCGCTAGCATATTTAACTCTTTCTATTTCAGTCCGCGAATAAACGCAAATAAACGCAAATAAAACTCAACATATGCATATCTCGTAATATACAGATCTAACAACAAAAAACATTCGCGAAAATTCGCGGTTATTTTGCGTTCATTTGCGGATAAAAATTATACAACCAATTCATCCGCAAGTTTCTGTCCCTCGGCGAAATCCAGAGTACCCTCATAGATAGCACGCCCAGTTATGGCCCCCATGATGTTATCGGTCTCCGCCTTACACAGGGCCTGGATGTCACCGATATCGGTAATACCCCCTGACGCCACCACCGGTATGCTGATAGCGTTGGCCAGTTAGATAATATTAAGTCCGCAAATGAACGCTAATAAACGCAAAGGTGGATGTTGCTTGAAGCATTATGCAGTTGAGAAGCTCTCATTACATAGTGCTATCTGCATTCAGCATACTGAGCAAATAGTATTAGCGTTAATTTGCGTTCATTTGCGGATAAAAATTATACAACCAATTCATCCGCAAGTTTCTGTCCTTCGGCGAAATCCAGAGTACCCTCATAGATAGCTCGCCCAGTTATGGCCCCCATGATGTTATCGGTCTCCGCCTTACACAAGGCCTGGATGTCACCGATATCGGTGATACCACCGGACGCCACCACCGGTATGCTGATAGCGTTGGCCAGGGCAGCAGTGGCCTCTACGTTGGGCCCGTTCAACATGCCGTCCCTCCCGATATCGGTATATACAATAGCTGATACCCCATCGTCTTCGAATCTTTTGGCAAGATCGGTCACATTATGTTCCGTAATAGTAGCCCAGCCGTCGATTGCCACCATGCCGTCTTTAGCGTCCAACCCCACAATAATATGGCCAGGGAACTCCTTGCAGGCACGTTTTACAAACTCAGGCTCATTCACCGCCTGGGTGCCGATGATGGCAAAATCCACCCCGGCCTTGAGGTAGGCCTCAATGGTCTTCTCATCCCGAATGCCTCCACCAACCTGGATCGGCAGATCTGGATAGGCCTTACATATCTCCTGAATTACGCCGCCATTTACCGGCTCGCCGGCAAATGCGCCATTCAGATCCACCAGATGCAGACGGCGACCACCAGCATCTACCCAGCGCTTGGCTACATCCACTGGATCATCGGAGAAAATGGTTTCGTCATCCATGCGGCCCTGGCGCAGTCTTACACAGCGCCCATCCTTTAGATCAATGGCAGGTATCAATAACACGTTATAAGCCTCAAATATCCCAGTTGATAAAATTTTGCAGCAGGCGCAGACCGGCGTCCGCACTCTTCTCTGGATGAAATTGGGTGGCGAACAGATTGTCCCGGGCGATCACGCTAGCAAAGGTGGCGCTGTAGTCTGTGGTGCCTGCGGTCAAATCGTTCTCAGCCGGATCAACATAGTAACTGTGCACAAAGTAGAAGCGGCTATCCTGATCTATACCATCCCACAGCGGATGGGAATGCAGCTGACGCACCCGGTTCCAACCCATGTGCGGGATCTTCATACGCTGGCCATGCTCGTCCACCCCTTCCGGGAAATGGCGCACCTTGCCTGAAAAGAGCCCCAACAGCTCCGTTCCATCGTTCTCTTCGCTAAACTCCATCAACACCTGAAGGCCCATGCATATCCCCAGAAATGGTTTGTTCTGGGCTGCATCTAAAACCGCCTTATTCAGATGGTGCTCGGAAATGGCCGCCATGCAGTCTCGAGCTGCGCCCTGACCAGGAAACACCACCCTATCTGCTGACTTGATCAGCTCAGGATCATCAGTTACATGTACCTGGTCATCCGCATCTGCCACATGCTCAATGGCCTTGGAGACAGAACGCAGGTTACCCATGCCATAGTCTATGACTACTATTGATTTCGCCATCAGTTAACTATCCGACTTTAATTAGAGAGAACCTTTGGTGGAAGGGGTAATTCCGGCCATGCGCGGATCCACCTCCAACGCCATACGCAGGGCACGACCAAAAGCCTTAAACAGGGTCTCGGCTATGTGGTGTGCATTGCGCCCACGCAGACAGTCCACGTGCAGAGTCACCCCAGCGTGGTTAATAAAACCCTGGAAGAATTCGAAGAACAGCTCGGTATCAAACTCACCAACCTTGGCGCGTGGAAAATCCACCTCAAACTCAAGACCGGGACGACCGGAGAAATCCACCACCACTCGGGACAGAGCCTCATCCAGAGGGACGTAGGCATGACCGTATCTACGAATGCCCTTTTTGTCGCCCACCGCCTGCGCCATGGCCTGACCCAGGCTGATGCCGATATCCTCAGCGGTGTGGTGTCCATCAATGTGCAGATCACCCTCGGCCTGGATGGTGATATCCATCATGCCGTGACGGGCTACCTGATCCAGCATGTGTTCCAGAAATGGAATGCCGGTTGTAAGTGAGGACTCACCCCTACCATCCAGATCAATACTCACTTTGATCTTGGTCTCCAGGGTATTGCGCTCAATCTCTGCGCTTCGTTGCATTCTTATGCTCCACCAGGCTACAAGGGCCAAGCTATTCGGCCAAAAGGAGCATTTTATGCCAAACCGTTGATAATTGCAGGTATCTTAAGCCGCCCAGGGTAAAAATATGTGCTAGACCGCCTTAAGATTAGGACTATCGTCGTCCTCTTTTTTCTTCTTGTCCTTGTTAAAAAATCCCACCGCCTCCTCCAGCTTGTATGCCTGCTCGGTCAGGGAGTGGCTCACAGCCGATGTCTCTTCAGCCAGGGCCGCATTCTGCTGGGTGACGCCATCCATATCCGTTATAGCCCGGTTCACCTGCTCAACTCCAACCGACTGCTCCCTGCTGGCAACGGCAATCTCTGCAACTATATCGTTCACCCTCTGGGATGCCAGAACTATTCCCTTAAGATTATCCCCGGACTGGTTCACGAGGTCGGTGCCATACTCCACCTTTTCGCTGCTATTTTGAATCAGCTCCTTAATCTCTTTTGCAGCCTGAGCACTGCGGCCAGCAAGGTTACGTACCTCCGTCGCCACCACAGCAAACCCACGCCCCTGCTCCCCAGCCCGGGCCGCCTCAACAGAGGCATTCAGGGCCAGCAGATTGGTCTGGAATGCTATGTCGTTTATAACGCCAATGATATCGGAGATTTTCTCGCTGGAATCGATAATCTCCTGCATGGCCACTATGGCCTGATCCACTACCACCCCACCTCTCTCTGCCAGCTCCTTGGCGTTTTCCGATAGTTTATTGGCCTGCTGAGCGCTATCAGCATTCTGTTTTACCGAACTGGTAAACTCTTCCATGGTGGATGCGGTCTCTTCCAGACTAGAGGCCTGGGCCTCGGTGCGACGCGACATATCCTCATTTCCATTGGATATCTCGCTGGCCATGGTTGCAATGATGCCTGCAGCCGCCCGAATATCGGTAACGATCTCATCCAACCTGGAGATGGTGATGTTGGTGCTACCGGCCAAACGCCCAAATGCGCCCTGCTTGCCTCCACCTACACGATGTGAAAGATGCCCATCGGCCAGACTCGCCAGAACCTCTTCCATTTCTGAGATGCTATCAGACACCGTATTGGTTAACTGATTTATACCCTTAGCGAGAGAGTGAAAAAAACCTGCCTTGTTGCTCATGCTAATGAGGTGTTCAAAATCACCCCGCGATACAGCAGAGACAACGCTATCTATCTCCTCTTCCACCAGCACTTGATCGGTTACATCGGTCCATTCCATAGTAGTACCAAGGCGCTCATATTCGCTGTTATGGACCGGGTTAGTGGCTACATCGAAGGTGTATCCCCCCATGGTTATCCTGGTCTTGTGGGTCCCCTCCAAATCATCCAGCATTTCACGAGAAAATGTTGAGCTGCATTGCAGATTATCAATGGTTCCTCCCTGTATGGCTGCAGCAGAAAATTCCGATATCTCTTTCTTAATCTCTTCTTCTGCCTGAGCGAACAGATTTAGGGCGCTCTTGTTCTGATAGATAATGGAATAGCTCTTGTCCAACACCAGCACGCTGGTTGAGGTGTTATCCAGGGCCTTCTGAATACGTAGCGCCTCCTCGGTGATTTTACGGTCCCGCTCAATACTCTGCTTAAGCTGCATCTGCATACGATCAAGGGTTGCCAACAGGATGCCAATCTCATCGTCGGCCTTAGGTACAATAATATTAGAGAGATCACCCTCGGCCACATTTGATCCTATCTCAACCGCTTGGCGCACTCCGTTTACAATCCCGCGCGCAGCAAACAAGAGTACAATACTTACCACAAGAGCAACCAAAATAATGGTAATGATAAAACGATGCTGTACCGCATCTCGTGTCTGCACCAGGATCTTGTCGTTCTCCACCAGCATCTGCTCGCCATGGGCCTGTAACCCGGCAAGAACAGGCTCTACGGCGCTGGCTGCCTTCCTGAAGCTCTCTACCATGGTCGCTATCTTGCTGGTGTATTCGTGGATCTTGACGAAACTGTGGTGATATTTCTGCAGCTTTTCAACAATCTTCTTTTTCTGCCCTTCAGACAGACCTGATTCCTTCAGCTGCTTCTCTAATTTAACCTTCTCTTCCTCCATACTCTTGAAGAATCCCTCCTCCTTGAACATGAGAAAATCCCTCTCATACCCACGCATAACCCCAACCTGATATGCCAGTGCCAGGTCACCACTGCTATCGACCTCTTTCTCTACAGTGGCGACTGTTTTGCGTATTTTTCCATACAGACCTCTGGTATTACTGGTTCCAAGCCTTATCTTTAGAGACACAAGTATGGAGAAATTTTTTATATAGCCGTCCAGGGTCTCTTTCATGGTATTTATCAGCTCTTTTTGCTCTCGCATCAGCATAGGCTCTAGCATGTCCAGATGGCCATAGGCGGAACGCAGCAATCTTTCATGGTCCTGTACACTTTTCATATCGCCCACCAACAAAAAATCCTTTTCCGGTAGCCGACTCGCGGTAATATCAGCCCCTGCCTTCTGGATAAGGCTCTCTATTTGGTTAATCCTCTCATTCTCTCGATACAGTCTGTCCATCTTTGAGAGGCTAGACTGGTATTGTTGAACTATAAAAGCGAAGGCAATCAGTATAAGCGCGATAAACACGACAACTTTTCGCGCAAGATTCATGTTACGCAGATAAGACACTGCTTTTGTTAGCATTTTTATGTCCTTGGTAGTTTCTGTTTTATAAAACAACCTAATAGTGGGCCAAAATCGCACTGTTATGGACATTTGGCGGCAGGAACAGTAAAAACTTTACTTCCTGAGGGAGTGTAACCTAGTTAATAAGTGGGTTATTTTTTGTTTAACACTGAAGCCAGAATGTTACTGGACCTTCATTTGTTAGAGAGACCTGCATGTCGGCGCCGAATATGCCTTTTTCCACTTGAGGATGCCGTTCCCGAGCCTGGGCATATAGGTAATTGAATAGATACTGGCCATCATCCGGCTTTGCGGCATTGGAAAACCCGGGACGGTTGCCTTTTTTAGTGTCAGCGGCGAGAGTGAATTGGGGCACCAACAACAAGCCCCCATCAGTATCCTGAAGGCTGAGGTTCATGCGCCCCTCCTCATCGGGAAACACCCGATAATTTAACAGCCGTTCCAGCAGACGGTCCGCCTTAGCCTGATCATCTCCCCGCTCAACCCCCACCAAGACCAGCAGACCTGGGCCAATCTTCCCCACCACCTCGTCATCCACCACCACCTGGGCCTGGGAGGTACGCTGGAGTAGGCCAATCATGCTATCAACCCGGCAAAATAGTCAGTCGCCTCTACTAATGCCTTGGTTATTCCCGCCTCGGTAGCGGCGTGACCGGCATCATTCACTATCCTCAGGTCACTATTGGGCCAGGCCTGTTGCAACTCCCAAGCAGATTCCATAGGACATATGAGATCATATCGCCCTTGCACAATAATGCCCGGGATATCTGACAGCTTGTGAGCATTTTCCAATAACTGGTTAGGCTCCAGAAATGCCTTATTAACAAAATAGTGGCTCTCAATAGAGGCCAAACTCAGGGCTACATGGGGAGAGCTGAAATGTTTCAGCAGTTCCTTATTGGGTAACAGAGTTGCGGTCCTAGCCTCCCACAGCGACCAGGCCTTTGCTGCAGCCATGCGGGCAATCTCATCATTGCCGGTAAGTCGCCTGTAGTAGGCATCCACCATATCCCCCCGCTCAGCCTCAGAGATTACTGAGAGAAAGTCCTGCCAATAATCGGGAAAAATGCGATCTACTCCCTGTTGATAGAACCACTCAATCTCCCTATCTCTACACAAGAAGACCCCGCGCAATACCAGGCCTAATACGCAATTGGGGTGACTCTCCGCGTAGGCCAAGGCCAATGTGGAACCCCAGGAACCACCGAACACCAACCAACCGTTAACTCCCAGCAGCTCACGAATTGACTCTATATCGGAGATGAGATTGGCAGTGTTGTTCCCCTCCAGTTCAGCATGGGGCGTGGAACGCCCGCATCCTCTCTGGTCGAACAAGATTATCCGGTACCTATTTGGATCGAAAAAACGACGATGATTTGGCTCGCAGCCAGCGCCCGGTCCTCCATGTAAAAACAGGACAGGTATGCCCTCAGGCTCACCCGACTCTTCTATATAGAGAGAGTGAAGGGCATCTACCCTCAATTGATGAGTGGCATAAGGCTTGATTTCAGGATATGTACCAGCCATACACTATAGAGTGTACCTAGGTAATAACCTTTGGTCACCAGGAACATTGTAGGAAATATCCTACAAATAATAGAGAGATAGAGTACAGGTACAGATTAAGAATTGTGGCAATCTATACCTGTCGCCAATAAGGGATCAAAAATAACAACATCAAGGAAGAGTCTTACGGACAGGACAAAATTGCCAACCAAGCTAGGCGACATAACCCCGATGACCAGGACGGTCTCGGGGTTAACCTTTTCTGGGGATAGCCCCGATAGCATTAAGTGCTGTCGGGGTTAATCTTTTCTGGGCCCCGATAGCATTGAGTGCTATCGGGGTTAACCTTTTCTAGACCCGGATCTTTTCCTACGATGTGGTTTTTTCCCTTGAGGCCCTCTTGCGCTCGTGCTCCTTCAGGTAGCGCTTACGAATGCGGATATCTGTTGGGGTTATCTCCACCAACTCATCTTCTTCGATAAACTCCAAGGCCTGCTCCAGAGAGAATTTGACCGGTGGGGTCAACATAATATTTTCATCACTACCTGAGGCACGAATATTAGTCAGCTGTTTCGCCTTGGTCGGGTTCACCGTAAGGTCATTATCCCGGGAGTGTATACCGACGATCTGCCCCTCATACACCTGATCACCTGGCTTACTAAACAGCCGCCCTCTCTCCTGGAGATTAAACAGCGAATATCCCAGAGCCTTACCGGTGGAATTTGAGATCAACACCCCATTTTTGCGCGGGGCAATACCACCCTTCTGCGTCGGCCCATAGTGATCAAACACATGATAGATAAGACCGGAACCAGAGGTCAGGGTCATGAACTCGGTCTGAAAACCGATCAGACCACGTGATGGAATAATATAATCCAGACGCACCCTGCCCTTGCCATCCGGCGCCATATCCTTCAGTTCACCTCTGCGCCCGCCCAGGGCCTCCATTATCCCGCCCTGATGTGACTCCTCCACATCCACGGTAAGCTGCTCATATGGTTCGCACACCTCTCCCTCTACCTCACGGAAGATCACCTCAGGCCTGGAGACAGCCAGCTCAAATCCCTCACGCCGCATGTTCTCCAACAGGATAGAGAGGTGTAACTCTCCACGCCCGGAGACACGGAATTTTTCCGGATCGGTGCCCTCTTCCACCCTTAAGGCAACATTGTGAATCAACTCCCGTTCCAGCCTATCCTTGAGCTGACGTGATGTCAGATACTTACCAGACTTACCAGCAAAGGGTGATGTATTGACCTGAAAGGTCATGCTCACCGTGGGCTCATCCACTGTGAGGCGTGGCATATTTTCTATATGCTCTGGATCACACAGAGTATCGGAGACGTTGGGAGCGGCTATACCGGAGAGGGCTACAATATCTCCAGCGCTGGCAGATTCAACCTCTACCCGGTCAAGTCCAAGAAATCCCAGGACCTGCCCAATCTTCTCCTTACGCTCGCTGCCATTTGGCTTTACCAGGGTTACCTGCATATTCTTGCGCACGGTACCGCGCGTGATCCTACCGACAGCAATGGCCCCTACGTAGCTGTTATACGCCAGGGTAGAAACCTGCATCTGAAACGGGCCATCTACATCTACATCCGGGGCCGGGCAGTTTGCTACTATGGCCTCAAATAACGGTGTCATATCCCCTGACGCAACATCTGACTCCATCCCGGCAAAGCCGTTGATGGCAGACGCATAGACCACCGGAAAATCCAGCTGCTCATCACTGGCACCCAGCTGATCAAACAGCTCAAAGGTCTGATCCACTACCCAGTCCGGCCTAGCTCCATCTCGATCGATCTTGTTCACCACCACAATAGGGCGTAATCCATGCTTGAACGCCTTCTGGGTAACAAAGCGTGTCTGGGGCATCGGCCCATCTACCGCGTCCACCAACAGCAGGACAGAGTCCACCATAGAGAGGACCCGCTCCACCTCACCGCCGAAATCGGCGTGTCCCGGGGTATCTACGATATTAATATGGTAGTCATTCCAGTGGATGGCTGTGTTCTTGGAGAGGATGGTAATCCCACGCTCCTTCTCCAGATCATTGGAATCCATTACCCGCTCGATCTCACCGCAGCGCTCGCCCAATGTCCCAGACTGCTGCAACAACTGATCCACTAAAGTGGTCTTACCATGATCAACATGGGCAATGATGGCTATATTGCGGAGTTTACTAATCACTAGCTTTGGTTTCCTTCGATAAATGTCAGCACAGTGTGCACAGACCCTGGCAAAAGGCGAGCGATTATAGCGGAATATGGCTATAAATGCAGAAAATAGAGATCGGTGAAAATAGTCATAGTATAACCAACCGCTTTTCTTGATAATCTTAAGCCGTTTTTTTTAAGCAAAACATCTACCAAATCAGCTATCACTCTGTTGCATAAAGGATTATTACCTTATCCACAAATCCTGTGGATAACTCTGTGAAGAAACCAGACGATGCAGGATCATAACCCGCACCGCTATGGCCTTGCAGTTAAATTGTAAAAAAATTGCACAATTACATAATTGCTTTATTAATCATGTGGTTATCTATTTTACAGGCAATTCTGATCGATTGTGGTGCACAAAAAACCCTAACAACTTGGCAAGCAGAATTAATATGTGCATAACTAGGATAAAAATTGATATCTATCTGATATTTCCGTGGAAAATGGCCGGATCTATGTATCTATGCAAAACAGTTTGGACATACTCATCCGGTTTTGAAAAAATACCCCACATCCCACACACCATTAAATAACCAGAAACATAAAATGAAGAGAATATTTCCATTACTGCTGCTGTGCGCCATGGGCGTTCTCCAGGCTGAACCACGCTATATTACCGACAAAACCCACATCACAATGCGGGCTGGAGAAGGGGCCTCTGAGCAGATACTGCGTATGGTTCCAGCAGGAGAAAAGGTAGACCTGATCTCCAGTAACAGCGAAACCGGCTACTCCATGATCCGCGATGGCAAGGACCGTGTCGGGTTTGTCCTGACCGATCAACTGATGAAACAACCCAGCGCCAGGGCGAAACTGGATGATGTAGAGAAACGTTACAAGGTCCTGAAACAGAAGATGCAGAGAAGCAGCAAGCCTTTCAAGGAGCTGCAGCAAAAGTATCAGGCACTGGTTGCGGAACATGAAAAGCTAAAGGAGTCGAAGGAAGGGCTGGACTCGGAACTGCAGGAGATGAAACAGGCGTCAGAAAATACCGCCCGCATGTCAGAAGAGCGCAAGGAGTTAAGGAAGAAGTTGGCAGCCCAGACCTGGGAGATGGAGAACCTGAAACAGGAGTACCAGGAGTTCAAGAATGAACGCTCCCAATACTGGTTTCTGATCGGTGGAGGAGTCGCCTTAATCGGGGTAATTCTCGGCATGGTTCTGCCGCGACTCCAAGGGCCGTCACAAAAGCAGACCTGGTAGTTAGCAGTCCGGCCATCCCTGGCCGGACTACGCATTACTACTGTTTGAGCTGAGACAGATCCCTAACCGCACCGCGGGCAGCACTGGTGGTCAATGCCGCATAGGCCTGCAGCGCCGTGGAGACCTGACGATCTCTATCCAGCGGCTGCCATGCGTCACCACCTTTCGCCTCCATCTCTGTTCGGCGTCTCGCCAACTCATCCTCGCCGACGGCCAGGTTAATAGTCCTGGCTGGGATGTCTATTTCAATCCTATCCCCTTCCTGCACCAGACCAATATTGCCGCCCTCCGCCGCCTCGGGAGAACAGTGACCAATGGAGAGTCCAGAGGTACCGCCAGAGAAACGACCATCTGTGATTAGAGCACAACTCTTGCCCAACCCCTTCGACTTAAGATAACTGGTGGGATAGAGCATCTCCTGCATCCCCGGTCCACCCTTAGGTCCTTCGTAGCGGATGAGCACAATATCGCCTGACTTGATGTTGTCCTGCAGAATACCCTCCACTGCCGCCTCCTGGCTCTCAAAGATACGGGCTGGCCCACTGAACTTGAGAATAGAGTCATCAACACCTGCCGTCTTTACGATGCATCCGGCCTCGGCCAGATTACCGTACAGCACCGCCAGACCACCGTCCTGACTATAGGCGTGTTTTTTTGATCGAATGCAGCCATTTTCTCGATCCAGGTCCAGATCCGGCCACCTCTTCTCCTGACTAAAGGCCTCTATGGAGAACTGGCCGCCAGGTCCGGCAAGATAGCGCTCCTGCGCCTCTTTATCATCGCTTCTGGCAACGTCCCATTTTTCAATGGCTGCGCCAATGGTTGGGCTATGTACTGTAGGGACATCCCCATTCAACAGACCCGCCTGCTCCAGTTGGCCCAGGATCCCGACCACACCTCCGGCTCTATGCACATCCTCCAGATGGTACTTCTGGGTCGAAGGTGCAACCTTGCACAGATTTGGCACCTTGCGCGAGAGGCGGTCTATATCTTCCATAGTGAACTCCACCCCTGCCTCGTGGGCGGCTGCCAGCAGATGCAGCACCGTGTTGGTGGAACCGCCCATGGCAATATCCAGACTCATGGCGTTCTCGAAAGCCTCGAAGGTGGCTATACCACGCGGCAGCGCTGACTCATCATCCTGCTCATAATAACGCCGGGCCAGATCCACTATCCGGCGACCAGCCTCTAAAAACAGATCCTTGCGATAGGCGTGGGTTGCCAACAAGGAACCATTGCCAGGCAGACTCAGTCCCAGGGCCTCGGTGAGACAGTTCATGGAGTTTGCAGTGAACATGCCAGAACAAGAACCACAGGTGGGGCAGGCAGAGCGCTCAATCTGAGCCACATTCTCATCCGTCTCCTCCAGGTCTGCAGCAGAGACCATGGCATCCACCAGATCCAGATGCACCTCCTCACCACCGATCACCGTCTTACCCGATTCCATAGGTCCACCGGAAACAAACACCGTAGGGATATTCAACCGCAGTGATGCCATCAACATCCCGGGGGTAATCTTATCGCAGTTAGAGATACAGACCATGGCATCGGCACAGTGGGCGTTGACCATGTACTCAACCGAATCAGCTATGATGTCCCGTGACGGCAAGGAGTAGAGCATACCGCCATGGCCCATGGCGATGCCGTCATCAATGGCAATGGTGTTGAACTCCTTGGCCACGCCGCCCGCGGCCTCAATCTCACGCGCCACCATCTGTCCCAGGTCTTTAAGATGCACATGGCCAGGTACAAACTGGGTAAAAGAGTTAACCACTGCAATTATCGGCTTATCAAAATCATCTTCTTTCATGCCGGTGGCACGCCACAGGGCGCGAGCACCTGCCATGTTGCGGCCATGAGTAGTAGTGCGTGAACGGTATTGTGGCATTTTCTTCTCCAAACAAATCTAAACTCAGCCGGACAGCACCTGTCCGGGATCACTCTAAAAACAAATCCTTATTGGATTATCCAACTTTATATAGATCAGTTACAGCAGAACCAAAAAATAAATTTATTTGAGCCTGTTGGTCAGATCTTGACTATGCATTGGAAGCGGCACGTCTTTGGCTGAATCAAAACTAACCCCAAGGTCTCTTAATATTCCATCATGGACACTATAAATCACCCCATGCAACGCGAACTTCTGGCCACTTTTCCATGCGTCCTGCACCACAGTTGTATGGCATAAATTCAACACCTGCTCAATCACGTTGATCTCACAGAGCACATCCACCCTCTCCTCTTCGTCCTGACACAGCGCAAACTTCTCTTCATTCCGATTGTAGATATCCTTAATATGTTGCAGCCAATTATCCACCAGGCCATGGCGTGCACCACGCACCGCTGCAGTGACCCCGCCGCATCCGTAATGTCCGCACACCAGTATGTGCTTCACCTTCAATACATCAATGGCGTACTGCACCACAGAAAGGCAGTTAAGATCGGTGTGAATAACCAGATTACCCACATTTCTATGCACAAATATCTCGCCGGGCAACATCCCAACAATCTCGTTTGCCGGAACCCGGCTGTCGGAACACCCTATCCAGAGATAGTCAGGTGACTGCTGTTCCGAAAGCTTTTTAAAGAAACTAGAATCTCTCTCCTTAATTCCACTGGCCCACTCATGGTTATTTTTAAACAATCTTTCTAAACCGGACATATGACCTCAATAAACTAAATTACGGTAATTCACAAACTGTACTCAAATTGCTCAAACAGAGCATATCACCTTGCAACGCAACGCGGGAGCGTGTTTATTATGCAGTATCCAACCAGTTGAGCCAGACTATGAAAGCACCTAGCTGTATAGAGATGATTGAGCAGCTGATCGCCTGCCCCTCGGTGAGCAGCATCAATCCAGAGTGGGACCAATCTAACCAGGGGGTTATCCAGCTCCTGGCCGACTGGCTGCAGCCACTTGGCTTTAAGATTGAGATGGTTAAGCTGCAGAGCAACCCCGACAAATACAACCTAATTGCCACGGCCGGAACCGGCAGTAATGGACTAGTACTCTCTGGCCACACCGACACCGTCCCCTATGATGAGGGACGCTGGAGCCAGGACCCGTTCAAACTTACTCAGCGGGACGGTCGCCTCTATGGTCTAGGTGTATCAGACATGAAAGGCTTCTTTGCCCTGGCAATTGAAGCAGTACGCGACCTTGACCTAAACGGACTAACCCAGCCACTGACCATACTGGCCACCGCTGACGAGGAGAGCACCATGAGTGGTGCCAAGGCCCTGCTGGATGGAGAGCGCAGGCTAGGACGCCACGCCCTCATCGGCGAGCCCACCGGACTGAAACCCATACGCATGCATAAAGGCATCGCCATGGAGACCATTCGCCTGCTGGGCAGGTCAGGACACTCCAGTGACCCCAGCTTTGGCGTCAGCGCCCTGGAGGGGATGCACCGGGTGATAGGTGAAATACTCAAATGGAGGGACGAGCTACAGCAGAAACACCGCAACCCCCTGTTTAAGGTTGAGGTCCCCACCCTGAATCTGGGACGTATCCATGGAGGCGACAGCCCCAACCGTATCTGCGCCAAATGTGAACTACAGATTGATCTGCGCCCGTTACCGGGAATGGATCTAGACGAACTACGAGGAGAACTCTCCACTCGCCTAGTTGATCTGCTGCAAGGCAGCCAACTCAAGCTAGAGATGGAGTCGGGCTTTGCCGGCATACCCGCCATGGAGACACCGGAAGATGCTGCCATCGTCCGTGTAGCTGAAGAGCTAACAGGAGAAAAATCCATATCTGCATCCTACGCAACTGAAGGGCCATATCTACAGGAGCTGGGGATGGAGACAATAATACTTGGTCCAGGAGATATAGATCAGGCCCATCAGCCAGACGAGTATCTAAGCCTGGAACGCATTCAGCCGATGATTGGGATCTTGCAGAGTATGGTTAAACGGTTTTGTCTATCATGACCGTTAAAGGGAGACGCATTGAACCTTACCCACCTCTTCAATAGATCAGTAATTTACTGTCCATTAAAGTGGCGCTAGTTCACGGAGCGTCAGCGACGTCCAGCGCAACGTAGTAGAGCGGTTTTTAATCTGCTTGTTATATAATTTCATGTATAAGATTTTTAAAATATGGGAAATATATTTTCCCCCAAACTGGGTTCTTGATAAAAGAATGAACTTCATTTGATGATGAGTTTACTGCTACAGGAATACTGAACCCCGCCCATTTTTTTCCACTTTTGAGATTCTGACAATACTCAATAACATTTGGGTCGAGTTTACTTGATATAAGTATAGAGATTACTCCAATACCTGATTGTAGCCCCCTCGGCCAGCCTTTATAGTTTTGCGATGCATAGATAAATGATTTATCTAAGATTTTTTCCATCAAATCAATTGTTACGAGCGTATTACCAAGATCTACGGCCACAATGAATGTGTTTAGTTGTGTTGCAAACCAACGCCATTTGAACAGTTTTTCATAACCTATGACAGTCGGTAAATCTGCAATTGAATCATTTGAGTAGAAAATTGATTTTGAAATTAGGTGGCTTTGTATGTTTTCTAATAACATTTCACTTCTCTATTTACACATAACGTTTTAAAAACGGGTGACTGGCGAAGCCAGCCGTCCCAGCAGCCGTAGGCTGCAACTTGATTTACTTATTATGTGATTTGTTGCCATTAATGTAATTAACCTTCTTATACTCGCCAAACGGAGATAAAAAGAATGAGTCATTATTGTCTTCTGAATTAGGTATTAACCATTTACCATCTCTTATTCCATTTTTGTATTCACCATACCAATGTATAGAAGGGCAACCGAGAAAGCCACATTCACCACCACAAACAGTTGAATACGCAAAACCATTAAATGTATTTTGTGTTCCTGCAATAAACATTGTTCCGTTTCTTTTTTCGAGAAAAGAGCTAGCATCCTTTGCATTGTTTATAGCGTTACGACAGTACATTAATTCTGCAGTAAATATAGCAGCAGGTATTAAAATTAATGCTATTAAAACATAACAGAGGAAAAGGGGACGCATTTATTTTTCGCCTATAAGGACAGGAAAAGGGGACGCATTTATTTTTCGCCTATTAATCGTCTTCCATCTCATCAAAAAATAGATGCGTCCCCTTTTCGTTAATGCATAACGTCTTGGGGAGGCTCAGAGCGTCCCAGTGAGCGATAGTGAACGATCTTGACCCGATTGTTATGCATGATACTTCGGATTTGTGTGTTCTTTGAGTTCATTGGATAGTCCCTGTATATCCACTTCATTAACTAGACCTTCTTGCCGTAGCATTATAAGTTGTATTGTGGCCTTTGAGCGGCGGTGATCATTGAATAGTAAAGCAATTTGCTTGTCGTAGTTCTCAATTAACTTGTATAAGTAGAGATACTTTCCATGATTTGTTGGGTTGTCTCTACTCGCCAATCCTTCTGAAACATCTTCCAATATATTTCCGCAGAAACGTTCTAAAGCCGCTTCTTTTATTTTCTTAAATTTCTTCCAATCAGATTCTGAGATCATTTTTCATCCAAATGCATAACGCCCACATATGGGGCTGTAGTGGTGCGAGCATTTTGTCCGTGTGATTGCGATTGTTATGTGCTTTGCACCAAACTAACATATTGCGCACCTGCTGTAGCGACCACGATAATAAAGAGCCCTACTTGTAGCTTAAAGCGTGTAATCTCTGTACCGGCTGGCCAATTATTGCCGAAGAAGAGAAGTATTGGAAAGAACATCTTGAGATAGCTCGGACCGCTTGGCTCTCCTTTTGTCCATGCTAGTTTCCAATAGAACCCAAACCATGTGAACCAAGCTAGCAGCAATGTAGCCTCAATTATTTTCATAAACGATGCTTCCCTGACACATAACGCCTAGCTCACCGGAAACGAAGAAAAGGGGTCGCATTTATTTTTCGCCTATTAATCGTCTTCCATCTCAACAAAAAATAGATGCGTCCCCTTTTCGCACTGGCTCACGACTATTTTCTTTTTAATGGGCTTCGTACGCATTTTCTGTACCCTAAATCATAGACCTCATTTCTTACTTTATCGTAGAAATAGTATGAAGGGTCTTCAGTGTCATTCTGAAACACGTCCAAAAAGGCACCATTTTTCCAAGTTACAGTCAAATCATAGTGCTCATTTATACATACAGAATCTACTTTTTCGTACCTCATAAATTCTGTCAATGAACACCACTTACGAAAGTCACGATCTTCCTTTTCTCTTTCATCATCAGAGTAGTCATCATGGTAAGGATAATTGAATGATGTTTGTATTAACTCACCATTGAAGACAATTCTCCAAGGTGGATCTATGTGAAAGAAATATAATTTCTCCTCTTCATCAGACAAAAAGGAGAGCGAAATTGAATTCGTTGCATAAGTCAAAATTGACTTATACGTTTTCAATCTGGCTATTATCGCCTTGAAATCATCAAATTCGCTTTTCATCGACTCGGAGTCCTGGAATTATTTTGTGCTAACGACCGGGCTCACCCGAGCGGAAGGAGCGTAGCGACTGGAGCGTCGGGTGCAGCCCATGGTTAGGCATTTGAAGTCTCCAATGCGGACAACACACGGGTTACCGACTCCCTAAATGATGAGGATACTTTATAAGAAATGGCCTCCTCGTCCGTGTGAGCGACTTTGTTTCTTAGTGATGATAGTTCCAATATTAGCCTGGATGTTTCAACCGGGATTGCTCCTGTTTTGGTTAGTTCCCGAATCATTTGCCCTGTACTACGCTTGGAAATTTCATCACCTGACATTTCTCTTAGCTTCAATTCAAGATTACGCCATGACTTCATTATTTCATCTGTTGGTTCTAAGCGTCGTAAACTAAATCTTATGCCTGTATCTTTATGCTCTATAGGTTCCGGCTTTGGTGGTTCTGGTAAATCACGTTCTGCTTCAGCAAGAATTTTGTTTGCTTCTTTTTCAAATTCCAGCTCAAGATCCTTATACTTCAGTTTCTTGAGTGTAGGCACCAACTCAGAAAGAGGTGAACGAAGCATCATTACCACAACTATTATGGTAAATGGCCATGCCAGAATATCGATGATTCGCTCTACGCTATCCATTTTTTATATGCCTAACGCCGCAAACAGCGGCGAGCGATAGCGAGTCCGGCGGCGACAGCCGCGAACTGGTTTGCTTTGTTAGGCACTTTCATGAACCGAAGTCGGCTTCTGCTTGAGATATGTATGCACACAAAGTACCTCTCCCTTTATTTTCAGCGTGATTCAACGGGAAATCATATAAATCTAGAAGTAGTTGTTCGATGTATTTAGCCTTTCTATTTGGTATATCTAAGAAAGTAAAATAAACAACATCTTCCTCAGTAAATCTTTTATTTTTGGCGTGATCATAAATTCTCGACTTCACTCGCCCCTTACCCACATACAGCGCCTTCGAATGGAAGAGCCCGTGAACTGGGCAATAATCATTCTTCTCCCAGAGCAAATAGACTCCATCATCTTTGGAAATTGGCCAGTGATTTTCACGCAAGTCATCAACCCCACAAAACCATCCCATATTACTATGAGCTAGCTGAGCTGCGGTCACGTCAAAGTGTGTTTCTGACAGAATTATTTTGTCAAATTCTTCGCCTTCTTTGCCACACTCACAACTACATTCCACGTAGCAACTCATTCCTGTGCCTAACGCCCAGCTAAATTGCGGAGGCGCGATAGCGCCGGAGTCAATTTGAGCTGCTTGTTAACTGGATGTTCCAATTTGATACTGCAATACTGAATTGTGTTTATTTTGGCAACCAATAGACATAAATACTCCTTCTCCTTCATGTAAGTAGAAAATATCACCTTGATGTTCAAACTCCTTGAAACTAATTCCATTCTTATCTTCTACTTTCTTTTTAAGTTCAGTTGATCGTATTTTACATTCCACATCAGTAATTTCAGCCGTAGCCACAACACCTTTTATTTTCAGCGTTTCCATTTCCACTTGTACCAGCAAGCGGTCAAATGGAGGGGCTAGTTTATAAATGCTGCTATCTAACATATACATCTGGTGTTTTATACCTTTGATTCTAACGACACCCTTCTGCTTATGTTTTTCCCCTACTAAAGAATCTAAGTGTTTCCCTAATGGTATTCCATAAAGAGAATCCACAAGTTCACCCGCATTGACTCCACCAGAAATGTCTATTAAAAATAAAAACAGTAATAGGTGATATCGCATGTTTCTTTTTCCAGTTAACGACCTGCAGCACCGGAAAAATGCGAGCTTGCGAGCATTTTGTCCGCGTGGCTGCGCTTGTTATGGTTTAGCTGTTTCATATAAAAAGTGGAACCCAAAAACCATAGCTCTGACACCTCTTATTTTTGAGCTTCTTGAAATTGGTGTGGCATCTTTCTTTACAATAATTGTGTTACAAATACTGTCTCTTATTGTTCGTCTTTCTTTATTTAGAGTTAACCATGCATAATCTAATACGAAATTAATTGGACCAAGAACCCAGAAGATGAGTCGATATGTCATAGTGAATATATTAGGTTTTTTGCCGTTTATATGTATTATTTTAGTATTCGTAACCAATTGACCGAGTGTGCCTATTTTTGATGCCTTTATTACAGTTAAATATAGATAAGATATAAAGAGTGATATAAACAATGAATTTGCGAATGAGTTTGTATAGTAAGATTCGTATAAATATGAATCTAGTGAATAGCCTGCTACGAACACTATAGATACCATAATTAAATCTAAAATTATTATAATGATTCTAGATGGCATGCCGGCATAATCATTTTCATTGAAAACCACACCAGTTTTTTCTTTACTCATGATTATTATCCTAATAAACCATAACGCCCACATAAACGGCCGAGCGACAGCGAGGTCCGGCGACCGCAGGGAGCGAATTTGATGTGATTGTTAGGAGCGTGACAATGAAACATGATTATTGACGCTCAGTATTGCTTTTAAATGATTTAGATAAGTTTTATAATTTGCGCCGTCGATAAGGTCGTATGTAATTTTGTAATAGTCATCTCCATCTATTTCTTTGATAGTGCCTGGAGGAAGTGTCATTTCAAATGTATCATTTTGGAAAATGATCTTTGCTTTTTCCAGGTCGTATACAGATTGGTCTGCCACCATCAATTCTATTCGTGCTTCTGAATGAAATCTTGAGAAGCCTAGCCCGTAGGTAATTTCGTAGCTGTAAAATCCAAAACTGATTAGTTCACCATTATCTTCAGAACCAATATCAGTTGCTTTAAATTCCACTTACTACTCCTAACGTTGTGGCTGTGCGGCGCAAACGAAGCGCAGCGTAGTTTGCGTCCGAACGAGCGCATTGTTAGGCTTTAATTTCAAAACCGGCCTGTTCAATTCTTCTCATTAACAAAGACGCCAAGCTTAAATGATCTAGACACTCCTCAAGACTATCCGACAACGAGTGCTCATGTCCTCTAGGATTCCTTATTGCCATTACTGTGCCTGCAAAGATAAACCTGTAGCCTTTTTGTTCATCTTTTTCTGACTCACTTAATAGTGGCGTTAACTGTATTAAAGGGGCGTCTTCCGAGAATGCGTCCATCATTAGCTTAAAGCCGCTTTTTCTGCATTTTGATAATTTAGCTATTTGCTTATCTAAAAACTTAAACGCTTCAAATGTAGCTTGAGCAAAATAGCCATCATCGAATAGATTTCTAACAATTGCAGGTAATTTTGAGTGAATGTTCCGTTCGTCAAAAGGGTGCGAGGTAGAATCAAGGCGTATTTCCTCATCAGAGTAAAGATGAGATTTTCTAACAACGCTTTCAAAAGACTTGAGGAGTGACTTAGCCATTTAACAAGTTCTTTTTTATGCTCTTAAATATACGATCGTATGTTTCTTGATCTCCCTGAGCTGGAAGATTGATTTCAATCCTGACAGTCAAACCAATATTTGATGAGTCACTAGAAAATTCAGTAATGACCTCGCTCTTTGATTCTTTTTCTTTTTTAGAACTTGATTTTTTCTTATCAACTTTCTTTTTGGCAGCGGCCTTTGTTGTGCGCTTGCCAGTTGATTTAGGTTCTGATACCTCACCATGTCCTGATAACGCTGATAGTGTTTCAAAAGCGACAGCTTGCCGCTTACCAGTAATGGCGCTTGTTTCGTCAGTTGCGCGGAAAAAGGCTATTAAAGTATCTCTATCTGATTTCCAGGTATCATCCCCATAATGTTCGAATAGGTCTGAATATGCTTTCTTTACTATAGCTTCAAGAGCTTTACCAAATGCATCATCACCATGCTTTGTAAAGAGTTTCGTTGCTTCAGGTGTTTTTTTGCCGTCATTATCAATTAGACCAAGGAATCTTAATACAGATAGAACCATTGGTTCATTATTTGGTGCGAGCGATAGTTTCTTTAAAGTTCCTGAATCAACGTTCGCGGGCATAGCTTTACGAAACTGATTAAAGGTTTGAACTAAAGGGCCAGAGCTTGGCACATATGGATGGGGTGTAATTTTTGCCACTATTTTATTCTCCTTTATGATGTTTCGTAATTTATTAGCCTAACGTTTGAGCTGTGGGGCCGGCGCGAAGCGACGGTCCCACACGAGCGATTTGTTATGCCTACATACCATGTATAAGCACCTTTGTTTCTGATAGCCATTGAACCTTAGGAACTATTAGATTTCTTTCAGGCGGATATCCTTCCCTATAGTAAAGACGCCCACTTGTATCCCATGTTCTACCATCACATGCCTCTGTAAAATAGGGCAATTCCACGAGAGCTGCATTTTCAGGTGGCTCCCAACCATAATAGTTTTTCGAATTGACTAATTTTACACCGCAACTACGTTTGGGAGCATAGGGCTTAAATATGAAATATTCCTTGCTTTCTGACCTCCATTTATTTTGTGCAGACAAAGGCTGATTGCTCTGCTCTGAATTAGGATCAGCTAACAATGTAATAAATTCATCTACTAGCTCTATGTCTCTATCAGTTCTGCGATATACGACTGCCCAACCGCACTTTTTGATACTTCCTTTTTGTAATTCAGAAACGTCACACGCAGCCCATGAATTATTTTCTTGTTTTGGATTGATATTCAGACTGCTTATAAATGGCATAAGTAGAAGAAACAGGCCAATTATTGCCATACCGCTAACCGCTACTTTTAATATGGTACGTTTATTCATGGGCATAACGCCCGCATTTGCGGCTGGTTTGGAGCGCAGCGGAAAACCAGTCCGACAACATGCGCTTGTTATGAGCTACCACCGTTCTACCCACTTGCTTTCTCTTAGATCAAACTCATGATTACTATCATGAAGTGCGATGTTAGCGTTTAATTTGAAATTCTTCCCTCCAGCGGTAAGCCAACACTTTGAAAACCAGTCAATTAGCTCATTTGTTGCAATGTGCCAAGGTTCTAATGAATCGTCTTTGTTTGTGTATTCTTCTTCCAGCTCGTAAGGATAGACATAATCAATTTTCAATAGATCGGGATCTACTGGCGATGGATATTCTGCCTTCCCATCTACCATAATGAAATATTCAGAGTTGTTCTCATCCATGAAGAATGCTCTTACGGGAAATTCAGATGAGAAACCATCTACGAAAATCTCAAACGCAAGCGTGTCAACTTCTTTCGGGTAATCGTATTCGATCAGCTCCTTAAGGACAGGCATTATATCGTCGGTGAGACGACTTATATGCTCAGCGATCTTTACTTTGAATTCTTCTTCGATGCTCATTTCTTTCCTTGCTCATAACGCCTAAGTAAGTGGCCGCCCGTTGTTTGGGTGGTCCAAGCCTGCCGCATTATGCAGGCGTGCTTGACTGCCTTGTTATGCGCTTTTTGTTTTCGCATGTCTCATGGTTGCTAACAATCCAATTAACCCAGAAAACATTAGTACGATAGAAGGAGGTAATGGTACAACCGTTGTATTAATGCTCGTAAGAGTGAGGTCGAGCCCTATTAAACTGTCTGTTCCATTGGTCTCGTCGCCATACGCATAAAAGCCTTGTAAGCTATCGCCAATAAGCCAATCTTGTACAGTTCTATGCTGGCTTTGTATAGTTAGCAAACTATCGACCTGTAATTGACCAGAAGCAGTATTATTAGACCATTCAATTGATGTGCCCAAATTGTAATTTATAGACTCATTATATGTAGAATATATTTTGGGCGATAAAGACAAATGGCTAGATGATATTAGAGAGCTATAAAAATAATCAGTTATGTAGTTAGAGCCATAAAATGATCCAGAGGTGTCAGTAAACTCTTCAAAAGTGCCGCCTGAGAATGTTCTAGAACCGGTGGCTGAAAAATCGACCTCTAAAGTGTAACTGACCTGTTGAAACTGGCTTAAACCAATACTGCTAGCTTCGCCAGATGGGTCAGTTCCAAAATTATCAATATACCCTTCAAATGTATAATAAATAGGTGCAGCATGCAGTGGGTTGAAAGAGATGCCTAGTAGAAATGTAGATATTAATATTAATTTAGTATTTGGTTTTTGTGCATTCATATTGTTTATCATCCTTTATGTAATTGTTCTTTCTAAATATGCATAACGTTGCCTTCAGCGGAGCAGGCGCGTTAGCGACTGCGTCCGATGGAAGGCCTGGTTAGAGGGAGATATCATTACATTACTCGCCATGTTTAAGAGCTCCTATAATGTGTGAAACCCAATGCCTCCAGAGCACAATAATATATACGTATGTTCCAACTAGGCAGATGGCTGCAAACGAAATAGTACCAACATTTTGGCCCCAATAATTCTTATGCGCCAGCATGTTGCCTTGTGAGAAATACATGATTACGATACCCCAACTAATTGCTAGGGCAGCAGCACCAACAACAAATGCTACTTTTTCCATTGGGCGAGCAGCCCTATATTTCATATTTATTCTTCCTTATAGCAATGTACTTATTATTGCTTTCTATTTCCCTCTAACGCCCCGGCTCACTTGGGAGCGACCGAAGGGAGCGTATCCAGTGCAGCCGATTGTTATGTTGCCTTACCATTTTGGGAAGCCTAAATCATTATAAATTACCACGTAACCTCTTGAGAGTGGTTCACCAGATTTGATTTGCGTATTTAAATTGAAGCCAGTAAAACCGCTCGAATTTTGTAAATTTTCAAAACGAACTGCTGTATATACAATTTGACGCTCAGGTTTAAACGTTTTATTGAAGCAAACTTTGCATATGCCATTACTGTTTTCATTTTTTAATAATTCTTCTTCTTTTCCTTGAAAAACTGAAATAATTGAGCATTCCAGTTTTTGGCCTAGCTCTTTAGATAAGCTAGATAACTTAGGAGCTAAAACTTTCTTAGAAAAGAGTGATAACTCTTCTTTGCTAGGCTTGTATTGGTCTTCTTTTGTTGGCACAAGTTTTAATTTCCTTTTACAACATAACGCTCAGCCTCAGAGGCGAGCGCCACAGCACTCACCGAAGCGGCACGAACAGTGCCGCGAGTCCTTTGGAGGCACTTGTTATGTTTCATTGCTTAGTCATTCACTACTAACGCTTGCTGAACGTAAATTTTTCCAAACCGCAATTGGGATAAGAACGAACGGGATAGCAGACCCAACAAAAAATGGTACATATGATTTAATTACCATCCAAATGCAAAAGATGGCTAGTGGAATGGAAGCTGCAAACCATACAATTCCATTTCTCTTTACAATTAATGCCGAAACAACCCCTGGTATTAAGTATATACCCACCATTATAAGCATCGCTGCTGCCGGATTATGAGCATGCGCTATTCCAGGCATCGATAGTAGCAAAGCAAGTATCAAGTATTTTTTATGCGCCTCCATGAAGTTCACCCTTGATAAACATAACAGCTAAGCATTTATCTGCTGTGCGCAGCATGGTAGATAAATGTATGTTGGACTATGCCGCCCATCAGTTTGGCACAGACTATATAAAGGGGATTGTATTTCAGAGGTTGCTTTGAACCTCGGTCCTTGGGCA
>JBNKJS010000006.1:0-113005 GCA_050291365.1 Sedimenticolaceae bacterium
TTGTAGTCACGCAGTACGTTACCGGTCACGGAGATGGTGTTCTCGCCGGCACGCATGCGTTCTACGGAGAGCTTGGCCGCCTCGTAGACGGACAGCTGGCGGATATCCAGGCCGCTGGTGTCGTGATCCTGCAGATACTTATCCACCTTCTTTTTGATCTCCTGGTGGTGTGGACGCTCTGGGTCGAGCCAGAATACCGCCGGCCAGCCAGTGGCCTTGGCGCGGGTTACAGCCAGTTTGACCCAGTCCTGGATGGACTCATCTTTCACCATCACCATACGCCAGATGTCACCCTCTTCCACGGTGTGTTCGTGGATGGTGTTGCCGTCGGAGTCGGTGACGCGGATGGTGCCGTCGCCCGGGGCTTCAAAAGTGGTGGGGTGAGAGCCGTACTCTTCCGCTTTCTTCGCCATCAGACCCACGTTGGGCACGGTGCCCATGGTGGTTGGGTCCAGGGCGCCATTGGCGATGCAGTTTTCGATGGTGGCCTGATACAGCGGTGCGTAGCTGTGATCTGGGATAACGAACTTGGTGTCCTTCTGCTTGCCATCGGGACCCCACATCTGGCCGGAGGCGCGGATGGCAGCCGGCATGGAGGCGTCGATGATGACATCGGAGGGTACATGCAGGTTGGTGATGCCCTTGTCGGAGTCCACCATGGCTATGGCGGGACGCTCGGCGTAGAGGGCCTGGATGTCGGCCTCGATCTCCGCCTTCTTGGCGGCGTCCAGCTTGTCCAGACGGGCGTAAAGATCGCCGATACCGTTGTTGGCGTCGAAGCCGGTGCTGGCAATGGCGTCAGCATGCTTCTCCAGTACCGGTCCGTAGAAGACCTTGACGCAGTGGCCGAAGATCTTGGGGTCTGAGACCTTCATCATGGTGGCCTTCATGTGCAGGGAGAACAGAATATCCTTCTGCTTGGCGTCTTCCACCTGCTCCGCCAGGAACTGGGTCAGGGCCTTTCTGCTCATGAAGGTGGCGTCTACGATCTCGCCCGCTTCCAGGGGTACGGCCTCTTTCAGTACTTCGGTGCTGCCGTCGTTACCGTGGAAGGTGATCTTGGCGGTAGTGGCCGCGGCCATGGTGGTGGAGATCTCGTTAGAGGCGAAATCACCGCTACTCATGGTGGCTACGTGGGACTTAGAGTCGCTGCTCCAGGCGCCCATGGAGTGTGGGAACTTCTTGGCAAAGTTTTTTACCGCAGTAGGTGCGCGGCGATCGGAGTTACCCTCACGCAGCACCGGGTTCACAGCGGAGCCGAGGCACTTGGCGTAGCGCTCCTTGATCTCCTTCTCGGCGTCGTTCTGGGGATCTTCCGGATAGTCCGGCACGTCGTAACCCTTCTCCTGCAGCTCGGCGATGGTGGCCTTCAACTGCGGGATAGAGGCAGAGATGTTAGGCAGCTTGATGATGTTGGCCTCGGGGGTCTTAGCCAAATCGCCCAGACGGGACAGCTCATCAGGGATCTTCTGCTCTTCGGTCAGGTTGTCCGGGAAGTTGGCAATAACACGACCGGAGAGGGAGATATCACGGGTCTCCACATCTACGCCTGCAGCCTTGGCAAACTTCTGTACGATGGGCAGAAAAGAGTAGGTCGCCAGGGCAGGCGCCTCGTCGATTTTTGTCCAGATGATTTTTGACATGTTTCAGTCCTCAGTTTTTTTAAAGTTTTGGTGAAACTAAAAACACAAAGACACAGAGTTGAATTTTAAAAATACTGCTCTGTGTCTTTGTAGCTAAATCTGGTTGGGGCCGGACTGCTCCGGCCCCAGGTTTATTAACCCACGTAGCTGCACTTGCTGGCAGGTGTACGGGTATCCATATTGCGACCACGGTTGGTGTGATCGTCGATCTCCGCAGCAGAGCCAATCATGCGTCCAAACAGGAATGTGGTGAACGCAGCCGACTCCATAGTGGCGTCATCGATCTCGCCGTTTGCATGGGGCTTCCACAGCATCTTCAGAAGCAGTACGGCGATGACGGCATCAACGTTGACACAGAAGACATTGCGTGTAACGCCAGTCTTGTGCAGCGCCTTCACTAGTTCTTGGTAGAACTCGTGGAAGACGTTGTAGTCACCGCGCTTCTTGAACAGATCGCTGACGAACACCTCACGTGGGTCGAAGTTCACGTCCTCTCCCTTGAATACCGGGTGACCGGTGCAGGGGATCTTGTCGTAAGAGAGGTTGCCTTCGGCCTTGGCCTTCTTTTTGTACGCCAGATACTCTTTGGCGTAGTCGGTGGCCATGGCGCTCAGATCGAGACCGTGGCTATCCACGCCCGGCTCCTTCAGGCCGGTATCGCGGAAGCGGTCCAGCAGGAAGGAGATGGCCTCATAGCCGTTACCGCCGTGGGCGTAGCCGGTATGAGTAAGGAAGCCGATGTAGCCCTTGTTCACCTGTACCCGTGCTGGGGACTCAGGACCATCGGCCGCTACAGCGCCCTTGGCGCCCTGGGCAGAGATGGTGCCTGGGCCGTTGGAGATGATCAGTCCCAGCAGAACGGAGAAGGCGTATAGTGACTCTTCGTCTGGGCGGTGACCCAGCAGAGCCAGGTGTGCGGTCTCGGTGAAGCTCCAACTGCTCATCAGCTCCTTGTTTTTCACGCCACAGAAGCTCTCTTTTTCCTGGGATTCAACGCTGGCGGCAGAGCCGATCAGGGTGCTGAATATCCGGAAGTGCCAAGGCATATTGGCTATGGTGGTGATGGAGAGACGCTTACGCATCAGCGCAGGCCAAGCCAGATGGGTTGTGATGGCAGCCACCAGTACATTGCAGCTAAGTTTGCCCTCGTTCTTGCCAGCTAGAGCCGACAGGAAGTCTACAAATACCGAATTGGCACCCCTTGCAGAAATAGCCTCGAGCATGGCATCACCGCAAGTACATGGAGTATCAGAAAGGAAGATCTCCGGATCTGCCTCTTTCAACTGAGTGCTGAAATCGAAACCGGTATCGCCTGGATTCTCCAAGCCACTCTTCTTGAACAGCTGTATAAGCGCGGTGGCGGCGGCGTTTGATTTGTCCAACTGCCTTGGTCCCACCATAGCCACTGCCGCAGCAAGTGCGGTATTCGGGCTATTGCCGGCCTCACGGGAGGCATTCGCGGCAGCTAGTCCAACCTTGTCGTGCTGGTTCACGAAGGCGTTCAGTGCCACATTAGCCAGGGCAGCGCCGTTTGCATCGGTGTATTCGCGCACCAGACTCTGGACCAGGTTCTCCTCAAAGGTGTGAGTGGATGCTTCCAGCACACTGGTGCCGTGGATTTTGGTTACCTGAGTCTTGGGGTCCATCATGGAAGCGCCTGAGGCGTCCTTCATGGACTGACGTGGGAATATGGCACCCACCTGTTCGCTCAAGAGGGCAATCTGCTCGTTGTACGGACCTACCGCCTCGACCACTTCAGGGTTCAGATAATCAGGGAGATCAATACCCTGAGTATTGCTGAACCAACACTTCATGGAGAGATTGCCCACCGGTTCGAAGTCTGGCTTTTCACCGCGTTTGGCCATTACCGCTGTCAGGGCTGCAGGTATGTGTGCAATGTTTACAACAACTGCGCCCTTTTCAGAGCAGACAGGGTTCTCTGGAGTGAAAATTTCGTCCACGCCAAACTTGTCCATGAACCAGCCTTCTTTAGCGGCGGCGTTATCACCTGCGCCCGCGATGGCTCCGGCATGGCCACAGGCCTTGGTCAGTTTCGCCTTCCAGCGTCCAACCACACAGGCGACTACAGGCTTTTCAAACTCCAGGTCATGCTCGTAATAGCCACCTGGCTCAATGTACATAACACCAGCCTTGGAGCGGTCATCGTTGTGGAAGGCGTGGGTCCACTCTTGCGCAGAGTAGTGGATGTACACATCCTTACCCGAAGAGAGGGAGACGGTGCTGCCCCAGCCAGCGGTGGTGAGATAGACTGCCATGGTGGTGGTGAAGTTGCCTGAGTTGGAGAAGATTGCTACCGAACCTGGTAGCAGAGACTCTTCCGGTGAACTGCCTCCCAGAGCACCACCGATGCGCACATGGTTGTGGGCGTCGGCCAGTCCCAGGCAGTTGGCACCGAATATGTCGATCCCGCGCATCTGGCCCATGGCACGAATGACGCGGGCGTCTCTCACTGGTACCTTTTCGGTAAGGATCACGATCTTGTTCAGATTTGGGTTAACCCGAATGGCCTCAATAACACCATCGCGTACGCCAGAAGGAGGCAGGTATACCACAACTACATTGAATTCATGGCCGGCTTCGATGGCCTCGGCAATGTTGTCAAAAATGGGTATGTCGCCTTTTTTGGTTTTCATAACCGTGCCAGAGCGACCTGGTGCGGTACCGCAGACCACATTGCCGCCGGAATATTCGTGGCTGGTGGGGGTGACGCTTCGGCTTTCGCCGCCGGTTATATTAAGTACACAGACACGGTCATCAGTGGTAGCAAGATCTGCCAGAGAGTCGATGCCTACATAGTAATGTTGAAACTTTTCTACGCCTTGGGGATGCATGCTTAGGTCCTCTCTGTCTCTTTGGTTTCTGATTTTTCTGCATCGGCCTTGCCCATGAAGCTGTTATTCAGCTCAGAGTCCAGTTTGATGCCAAGTTTTTCTGCGACGATCTTGCGGCCACCATTTCGCATCCATTCGTCCGCCTTCTGGGCATAGTTCACCACCTCACTCATAGCGGAGTCGTGGCCGAACATCTGGTATGGGAGGCCAAGAGAGTCTAGGGTATCCTTCATATAGCCCATGCCGCGGATCAGATTGGGGCCGCCACGTCCAATAACTACATACAGAGGAATGGGTCCGTTCTGGTTGAAGTGGTCACGCAGGGCGTCTGCCATGGCGCGGAAGGTCTCATAGATATCGGTATTGTTGGCCTTGCCGCCGATGATAAACAGTACATTGGACTGCTCCAGCCAGTATTTGTATACGATGCGGCTGATATCGTGCATCTTAGCGTAGGGTGGGTTGCCGCCGAAATCTGAGGAGATGGTAGCAGCGTCACCTAGTAGCTCGGTCACCAGGGCGTTGGCACCGCCGCCGAAGGTCATGGCGGTGATGGTCCCAGTCTCGTTGATGACAAATACATCAGATTGTCCCTGATAGGTGCGCAGGGAGTTTACCTCCTGCTCGAAATCGGAGTAACTGGATGCGTCCAGATCTTCCGGCAGGCCCAGACGTGATGAGTTGGGATCGTCTCCGTCGAAGGCGCATTTGAAGTCACAGGCCACAGGCAGTAGTCGCCCATTCTTATTGCTCAACATGCGGATTGGGTTAAGCTCCAGGGTGGTCATGCCGTAGTTGTGGAACAGGTCCCACAGCTTGGGCAGGTTCTGTACCAGCGGGCTGATCAGCTCTTTCGGGGCGCCAATCTTACGCAGGGCGTTTGAGATTACGAAACCTTTAAGCCCGGTAAGAGGGTCAAATGGTATACGCGCGATTTTCTCAGGAGGTAGCTCTTCGATCTCCATGCCGCCGTGATGGGTAAGGGTGATCATGGGGGCGCGATATTCGGTGCTGTCTGTAATAGAGAAGTAGATCTCGTAATCAGACGGTACTGCACCTTCGAAGGTTACACCCTCGGCCTTGGAGTATGTGTTGTTATGGAAGTGCTCGGCAAAATATAGTCTGGACTTTTCCTGCATGGCAGTGGAAAGGTCTTTGGCGCGCCCTAACAGGCCGGCTTTACCCTTTTTACCTACGCCCCCCTTGAACATGGGTTTGATAAAGACCTCTCCCTTGCGGGCAATAAGATCCTTAATCTGTTCTGCGCTGGCTTCTGGCCCCAGCACTTCTGAGGTTGGAAAATCAACGTACTTGAGGAGCTTTGCTCCCCAATACATTCCGGTAATCTGCATTATTGTTACTCCTGAATAGGTTTATCGCCGTTATTATATTGACTCCCGAGGGAGGCTAAAGCCTAAAAGCCTAAGAGATAGTATCTACTCAAAGGCTGTATTTAACTTGTAACTAGTCTCTGTTTTATATCTGCCATTATTATCAGGGGTTAATGGTATCGGAGAAATTCAATTTTTAAATTTAAATATACTAATAGTTCCCAGGTGCAGCATCTGGATTATTTAATGCAATATTAGATTTTGCTAATAAGCTGTTTCGATGCCGTTCTTACTTTTGTGTATGCCTAGCTTGGGTTATTGTGGGTAATAATGCGTTATCGAGATCCGGATCGCCCTCCACTCACTTCACTGTTTATTAAGCTCCTTAGTTGGGTTATTGAGGCCCTCTTCGCCGGTTTTTGGTCTATGGCTGATAGGGGCGGGTGCCCTATAGTTCCCGCAGGAAACCAGATCAGTTCCACTTTAGTCTCTCCAGAATGGAATGTGAAGGCGGGCTGTCTCTGTTTCTGGCCTCTGTTGAAAGAGAGGGTTGTTTCTATTTCCTGGTATGGAATGCCGCTGTTTAACAGGTGCAGGGCAATCTGCTCTGGGCTCTCTGAGAATAGGTGTAGCTGTAGGCGGCTGTTTGCACTTGCACTGCCGCTGAGGATTGAGCCTACTAGGCGTGGTGAGAATTGCTTTAGGTTGACCATGGCGTCCAGGGCGAGGTGGCGCAGATCATTTAGTGTGCGCTGTTGATCCTTTGCATGGAATAGTTTTTGATATTCCACCAGCGCCTGTTCAATCTCTTCATTGCTGGGTAGGCTTTTTTTGTCTTTGCAGCCCAGGCGCTGGGCGGCCTTGTTCCGAGATGAGTTGTAATCGTGCTGTCCCAGGTCATTTATTATGCGGGCTGCCTCATATGCAATGCTGGCGCGGAGGCGGTCTCTGTTTTGGGGTTGGGCCATGAGGATAATGTTTATTTCGCAAGCCTAAAAAAGTTCATTGGTATCTTCTCTATTTTCTGGAAGAGTGCCTCCAGGTGCAAAATTTTCAGATTTATCGAAATTTGGTACTTCAGGCGCGTTCTCGGCGCGAAAGAACTCGTATATGGCATCTTTCTGCCACGGAGGTGCGGGGTTGCCTGTTTTTTGATCGATACGTATAGCTACCATGTCAGCGGGCATCTCTAGCGGCTGTTCTTCTGTATCCTTTAACACTACTTGCATATATTTAATCCAGGCCGGGAGGGCGGCCTCTCCTCCTACTTCTTTGTTGCCCAGAGGGGCCGAAGAGTCAAAGCCAACCCAGACAATTGCTACATGGGAACGGTGGAAGCCATTAAACCAGGCGTCGCGCTGATCATTTGTGGTGCCTGTCTTGCCGGCGATGTCTTTGCGTCCCAGGATCTTGGCCTTGGTTGCTGTGCCTTGTTGAATTACATCGCGCATCATAGAGTTCATCAGGAAATAGTTTTGGGGGGAAATCACCCTTGGTGCCACTCCAGGTTGGGCCTTGGTTGGATAGATGGGTTTTCCTTGCTCGTCCAGAGTAGCGGTTTGCTGACATTCTGAGCAGACCTGAAGTGGCTGAGCTTCAAAGACTATCTCTCTCTTGCTGTTTTCAATCTTCTGAATGAAATATGGCTCTACCATGAAGCCGCCGTTAGCCAGTACGGCATAACCCTTGGCCATTTGTAAGGGGGTAACGGTACCACTGCCTAGCGCTAAGGAAAGCTTTTGGGGAAGGTCGTTGGGATCGAAGCCAAACAGTTTTGCATGATTCAAAGCCTGTTCCATGCCTATGGAGCGCAATAGTCGTATAGAGACTAGATTGCGGGAATTGGTTAGGGCGTGACGCAAACGGGTTGGCCCATAGAATTTGCCGCTGTAGTTTTGTGGCCGCCATTCGGTCTCTAATCTGTGGTCATTGATTACGATAGGGGCGTCATTGATTATGCTGGCTGGGGTAAATCCTGCCTCCAGGGCCGCTGAATAGATGAAGGCTTTAAATCCTGATCCAGGCTGTCGCTTGGCCTGAATTACGCGGTTGAATTTGCTTAGGTAGTAATCAATCCCTCCCACCAGGGAAAGAATGGCACCATTGTTGGGATTAAGAGAGACCAGGGCGCCCTGTATGGCGGGAATTTGGGCCAATCTCCAGGTTGGCTCTTTCTCGCCTGAGATCTCCATTACTCGAATCAGGTCGCCGTGCTTTAATATGTCGGCAGCTTGTTTTGGCTGTTTGCCGCGACGATTTTCACTGATATAGGGTCTGGCCCAGCTTAATCCATCCCACTCTATGCGGGCATGCTTGCCTGAGCCTAGATATATATTGGCAGTCTGTTTTTCAATTCCGGTTACTAGAGCTGGAAGCAGATTGCCTACCTTTCTTATATCCCGCAGGATCTGATCAAGGACGACGTCATCGTTTTGTGGGGTGATCTCAAAGCTCTGCTCAGCCCCTCTGTAACCATGTCTCTGGTCATATTCAATCAGGGTGCTGCGTAAAGCTGCATCGGCTGCCAGTTGGGATTTCTTATCTATGGTTGTGTACACCCGATAACCTTCGTTGTAGGCATTGTCTCCAAATCTTCGCACCATCTCTGAGCGAACCATCTCTGCCAGGTAAGGGGCATCTAGCTCCGTTTGAGACCCATGCATTTCGGCCGTTACCGGCTGCTTTAGTGCTTCAGATAGCTGCTCTTGTGATATATGGCCTAGCTTGGCCATGCGCTTTAGAACGTAGTCTCTTCTTTGTAGCGCTCTGGCTGGATTAACGATCGGGTTAAATCTTGAGGGCGCCTTGGGCAGTCCGGCTATCATGGCTGCCTGGGCCAGATTTAGCTCGTGTAGGTGCTTTCCATAGTAGACTTCTGCGGCTGCGCCCACGCCATAGGAGCGGTTGCCTAGATATATTTTATTAAGGTATAGCTCCAGAATCTCCTCTTTTGTTAGGGCCCCCTCAATTCTGAGGGATAGAAGGATCTCGTTTATCTTGCGGGTAAAGGTCTTCTTGCTGCTGAGATAGAAGTTACGTGCAACCTGCATAGTAATGGTGCTTCCGCCCTGACTGCGTTTGCCAGTGAGTATTAGTTGCACGGCAGCTCTGAGTATACCGCGGTAATCTACACCAGGGTGATGGAAGAAACGGTCGTCCTCGGCGGCGAGAAAGGCATTGATTACCTGTCGAGGAATTTGGTTATATATCAAAGGGGTACGGCGTTTCTCTCCAAATTCTGCCATAAGTAACTGATCGCTGGTATAAATCCTCAGAGGGACTTGAAGTTCAATCTCGCGCAGATTTTCAATAGACGGGAGCTGGGGTTCTAGATGCAGATAGACTGCAACCACAGCTATTGTGCCTAAGGTCAGGCCCAGCATCATTAGGCTCAAAAGGCCTTTTATTATCTTAAATAGCCACTTCATAGGTAATTATTTCAATCATTCCCTGGGTGAAATCCAGATATTATCAATCATTCTCCAAAACTAAGCCATCGCGATTTTTGTGAACGGCGTAGACTTTTTTTTAACAAAGTGTTTTACAAAAAAATCATTTACTGCTATATAGTTAAGCTAACTTGTTAAAGAGATTTATTTAAGTTATATTCCAACATGGTAATAGTTAGGGGAAGGACAGGTATATGTTACCCTTTTTAGGAACCAGTCAAAGTCCGGTTCTTGGTCTGGACATAAGTTCAACAGCCGTAAAGCTGTTGGAGTTGAGCCGTTCTGGAGGCCGGTCGGGCTCTAGGTATAGAGTTGAACGCTATGCTGTCGAGGTTTTGCCTCCCGATGCCGTAGTAGAAAAGAATATTGCCGATGTAGATGCCGTCGGTGATGCCATAAAGAATGTGGTGCGTCGCTCCGGCAGTCGTGCTAAACAGGCTGCTGTGGCGGTTTCCGGCTCTGCGGTGATTACCAAGATTATTACCATGCCAGCTTCTCTCTCTGAGTCGGAGATGGAGAATCAGATTCAGCTGGAGGCGGATCAATATATCCCTTATCCCCTGGAAGAGGTCAATATAGATTTTGAGGTATTTGGCCCAAACGAGAAGAATCCAGAGATGGTAGATGTGCTTCTCGCTGCATCCAGAAGTGAGAATGTGGAGAATCGTGTGTCCGCCCTGGAGATTGCCGGCCTGACCGCTTCTGTAGTGGATGTCGAGGCCTACGCCATGGAGAACGCCTTCTCCCTTATAACTGAGCAGCTACCTGATTTTGGTGTTGATCAGACCATTGCTATTGTGGACATTGGCGCTACCAATACCGCGCTGAATGTCATGCATAACAACAAGATCATCTATACCCGAGAACAGAGTTTTGGGGGCAAGCAGTTAACAGAAGAGATACAGCGTCGTTACGGACTTTCGCAGGAAGAGGCAGGTATGGCGAAGCGGCAGGGTGGTTTGCCGGATAATTATGTATCTGAAGTTCTGGAGCCGTTTAAAGAGGCACTGGCACAGCAGGTCAGCCGATCCTTGCAGTTCTTTTTCTCATCCAGTGCATACAATAGTGTTGACCACATTGTTTTGGCTGGTGGCTGTGCTTCAATTCCGGCAATTGATGAGCTGGTGGAGGAGAAGGTTGGTACTCCAACCATAATATCAAACCCATTTAGCAACATGTCTGTTTCGTCTAACGTTAAGCCGCAGAGCCTGAGCAATGATGCTCCGTCTTTGATGATCGCCTGTGGTTTGGCATTAAGGAGCTTTGACTGAAATGGCCCGTATAAATCTATTACCCTGGCGAGAGGAACTAAGAAAACAGCGCCAACGCGAATTTGGAGTAATGATTGCTGGTGCTTTGTTCATTACGATGTTGCTGGGGGTCTATGTGCATATGCACATATCTGGAATGATTGACCACCAGAAGGCGCGCAACGGGTTCCTTAAACAAGAAATTGCTCAAATGGATCAAAAAATTAAGGAGATCAAGGATCTTGAAAAGACAAAAGCCAAGCTGCTTGCAAGGATCAACATAATCCAAGAACTACAGAGCAGTCGCCCGGAAATTGTACATCTGTTTGATGAGTTGGTAACTAGGACCCCAGAAGGATCCTACCTTACAGATGTAAAGCAGAAAGGTAAGGGTGTAACAATTGATGGTAGAGCACAATCGAACGCTCGTGTTTCCTCCTATATGCGTAATGTTGATGCATCCCAATGGTTGGGATCGCCTTCTTTACAGGTTATTGAGAATAAGGATAAAACTGGCACCGGCTTTAGCCATTTTACTTTGAAGGTGAAGCAGATTAACAAGAAGGCCATACCCGAAACTGATGTGGATCAGCCGGGGGGTGAAAAATGAATTTTGATGATCTGAATAATCTGGAGCTCTCAGAAATTGGTGATTGGCCTATTGCTGCGAAAGCAATCGCCACCTTGTTTCTGTGCATTTTGCTGGGAGTGGCTTGGTATTATATGGATACTGAGGACCAACTACTTGACTTAGAGAAGGTTCAGAAACAGGAGCTTGTATTAAAGAAGGATTTTGAGAATAAACAACGCAAGGCAGCAAATCTGGATGCATACAAGAAACAGCTCAAGGAGATGCGACAATCCTTTAATGCCATGTTGCAACAACTGCCTAATAAGTCAGAGGTAGCGGATCTGTTGGTAGATGTGTCCCAGACAGGCCTAGCAGCAGGGCTAGAGTTTGAGTTGTTCGACCCTGTTGGTGAGGTGGTAAAGGAGTTCTATGCAGAGCTACCGATAAATATCAAGGTCTATGGGGACTATCATGAGTTTGGTGAATTTATCAGTGGACTTGCGGCTTTGCCTCGTATCGTAACTATTCATGATGTGCATATCTATCCCCAGAGAGAAAAGGGAGCCAAGAAAAGGGCTAAGGATGTACCAACTGACAAGCTGGTACTTCATGCCGTGGCAAAGACCTACCGTTATCTGGATGAGGAGGGCGAAAAATGAGTAGTGCGTTGTCTGTCATTGCGCGTATTTTTTTGGCCTTCGGCATACTCACCCTTGTAGTATCTTGTGGTGATGATGGGATGCAGGACCTAAGGCAGTTTGTGAAGAAGGTCAAGGCTAGAAAGCCTGGCCGTATTGAGCCACTGCCAGAGATTAAGCAGATTGAGACATTTGTCTATATACCTGGTAATCGACGCAATCCCTTTTTGCCGACCCAGGCAACTGAGTCAGAAGAGGTTGCGCAAACTGGAGATGGTCTTGCCCCAGATCCTAATAGGCGCAAAGAAGAGTTGGAACAGTTTCCTCTGGATAGTATCAGGATGGTGGGCACGGTTGATCTGAACGATACAATCTGGGGTTTGGTGAAGACTACGGATAAGACTATTTACAAGATTAAGGTCGGTAACTACATGGGACAAAATCATGGTCAGGTTACCAGTATTACTGAAGACAAGATTGAATTGACGGAGATCATTCCCAAAAAGCCGCGAGGTTTTATGGAAAGACAGGCGTCGGTATCACTGAGCGAATAAGTCAGGGGAACAATGATGAGACATTCATTAGTTAAAACATCATCGGAACAATTTAGTGGAAGAGATAGAGAGAGGTCTAATCCTTTCAGGTTGGTTGTCTGGTTCTTGCTGACATCACTGGCTTTAAGTTTGCCGGCTGTTAGCTTGGCTGGCGGCAACATATTACAGGATATAAGCGTCTCCTCTCTGCCTGGAAATATTGTTGAGATAACCTTGACGGCACAGGACCCTGTTCCTTTGCCGAATAGTTTTGCTACAGAAAGTCCAGCCAGGATTGCGATTGATATGCAGGGCATGAAAAGCGCGCTTGCCAAGAAATCGCAGGCCGTCGGAATTGGTATGGTGCGCAGTATTACCGCTGTTGAGGCTGGGGATAGAACCCGCGTGGTAGTTAATTTAGCGGATGCTGCTACCCATGAGATAAAAGCTGCTGGAAACCAGGTGATAGTGCGCATCAATGCAGGTAGTGCACAGGTCGCTGCAGCTAAATCAGCAACTGGGGTGACTAAGGGTGACAATGGCACAATGCTGCCATCTCTTGACTCCAAAAGTGTGGAGAATATAGATTTTCGTCGCGGCAGTGATGGAGAGGGTCGAGTACTAATAACCCTTAGCGATCCTTCCATAGTAGCCGATCTGAGGGAAGAGGGCGGCAAGGTCGTTCTGGATTTTATTGGTACATCTCTACCTGAAAAATTTATGCGAAAGTTTGATGTTGCCGACTTTGCTACTCCGGTGAAAGATTTTGAGGTTACATACAAGGATGATAGTGTCCATTTAGAGATAAGCGCTGAAGGTGATTTTGAACATCTTGCATATCAGGCAAACAATTTGTTTGCTATCGAGTTTAGACCTCTGACATCGTCAGAAAAAGAGCAGCTGCAGAAAGAGCGGCTGGTATATACAGGAGAGAGGCTGTCGCTGAATTTCCAGCAGATTGAGGTGCGTGCAGTACTGCAGCTACTGGCGGATTTTACCAATCTGAATTTGGTCACTAGTGATAGCGTTACTGGATCCATCACCTTGCGTTTGCAAAATGTGCCCTGGGACCAGGCCTTGGATATTATTTTGAAGGCCAAGGGTCTTTCCATGCGCAAAAATGACAATGTTGTTATGGTTGCGCCGACTGAAGAGATGGCTGCAAGGGAGAAACTGGAGCTTGAATCCAAACAGCAGATAGAAGAGCTTGCCCCTCTACGCTCAGAATATATTCAGATCAACTACGCCAAGGCTGCAGATATCGCGGACTTGCTTAAGTCTGAAGAAAATCAGCTGCTAACCCCTGAGCGGGGAAATGTTACTGTGGATGAACGCACTAACACACTGTTAGTTCGAGATACTCTAGCAAAACTTCAGGATATCAACAGATTAGTCAAGAAGCTGGATATTCCTGTTCGTCAAGTGTTGATCGATAGCAGAGTGGTTATCGCCAACGATGATTTTGCCAAAGATGTAGGTGTGCGCTTTGGGCTCAACGGCAACCACTACGACAATGTAACCAATAATGAAATGATGGTTGCGGGTGGCAAGCCTGGTCATATATGGGGTCTGAGTGCTGCGGATACAGGCAATTTCATGAACTTTGTCACTTCAGGGATTGAAAATCCATCCGATCCACAGCGGGTTGGACCAGAAGCATTAATGGTAAATATGCCTGCACTTTTAGGTGGTGACAGAGGGGGAGCTATCAATTTACTAGTAGGCAAGATTGGGTCATATCTATTACAACTAGAGCTCTCAGCTATGCAGCAAGAGGGCAAGGGCGAGATTATCTCTAGTCCAAGAGTAGTTACTTCTGATCGCAGCGCCGCAGTGATAAAGTCTGGTATTGAGATTCCGTACCAACAATCTACATCCAGTGGTGCTACAAACATAGCTTTTAAAGAGGCGGTGTTAAGCCTTGAGGTAACTCCGCAGATTACTCCAGACGACAGGGTTATTATGGATCTTACCATCAATAAAGATAACCCCGATTATACGCGTTCTATTTTAGGTGTACCCCCCATTGATACACGAGAGATAAACACGTCAGTGCTGGTGGATAACGGGGAAACCGTAGTGCTAGGCGGTGTGTTTGAGCGAACTCATTCAACTAGCTCAGAAAGAATACCTTTTTTTGGTGATCTTCCATATATCGGATTCATGTTCAAGCAGAAGGCTAAAGTGGATAACAATACTGAACTGCTGATTTTTGTTACACCCAAGATCCTAAAGGAGACATTAGGGATGCGTTGATTTTGGCTGCCTATCTAGCCGGAGTCTAGGATCAAAAAAGGGTGTGTCTGCTGGCACACCCTTTTGTCTTTTGTCACAATGCCCAGATTAGATTTCCATCAACACATTATTTTAAACAATATGTATATAGTCTATGTTATTTGATAAAGATGTTACCTAATCCAAAAAATATCTTTTTGATTGGTCCCATGGGTGTTGGCAAAAGTACCATTGGGCGGCAGTTGGCAAAGCTGTTGCGAATGGAGTTTGAAGACACCGATCATGAGATCCAACGTAGAACCGGTGTAGATATTCCTACGATATTTGATTTTGAGGGAGAAGAGGGGTTCCGGCGCAGGGAGAAGGCGGTAGTTGAAGAGCTGACCAGCCAAGCCGGATTGGTGTTGGCTACAGGAGGAGGCGTTGTTTTGGATCCGAATAATCGACGCTGCCTTTCGGGGCGTGGAGTTGTGGTCTATCTATCATGCTCTCCGGAACAGCAGTACGATCGAACCAGGCAGGACAGGAATCGTCCGCTGCTGCAGACAGATGACCCAATGGGCAAGCTGCAAAATATTATGGAAGAGCGTGAGCCGATCTATAGTGAGTTGGCCGATCTTGTGGTTTCAACAGAAAAGCGTAATGCAGTAACCGTGGCAAAAGAGATAGTAAAACGGCTGAAAGAACTAGACTGAAACCAGTTATGCAAAATGAAATAACAACAGTAGTAGTTGACTTGGGAGATCGTTCCTATCCGATTCATATCGGCAGTGGGATTATTGGTCGTTCAGAGCTATATCAAGATCATATCCATGGAAAACAAGTATTGGTGGTAACCAATGAAACTGTAGCGCCACTTTATCTTGATCAGGTAGTTAAGGCGCTCACGCCATATCAGTGTGAGGTGGTCATTCTTCCAGATGGCGAAAAGTATAAGACCCTGGATGTATGGCAGACCATTTTCAACTCCCTGTTACAGCATAGGTTTGATCGTCAATGCACAATCCTAGCGCTGGGAGGAGGAGTTGTGGGTGACATGGCAGGTTTTGCTGCCGCCAGTTACCAGCGTGGAATTAACTTTATACAGGTGCCTACTACCCTCCTGGCTCAGGTCGATTCTTCTGTGGGCGGTAAGACTGGAGTGAACCATCCCCTAGGTAAGAATATGATCGGGGCATTTCATCAGCCCCAGTG
Source organism: Sedimenticolaceae bacterium (assembly GCA_050291365.1). Taxonomy (GTDB): domain Bacteria; phylum Pseudomonadota; class Gammaproteobacteria; order Chromatiales; family Chromatiaceae; genus JAAGZL01. The sequence goes on from JBNKJS010000006.1 coordinate 15,697, forward strand.
CGTAATAGCTGATACAGAGTCGCTCAATACCCTGGATGATCGCCAGCTCTCTGCTGGCATTGCTGAAGTTATAAAATATGGTTTGATAAATGATCCTGAATTGTTTGAGTGGCTGGAGGAGAATATCGAATCTCTACTTTCTCGTGATCCTGGGTCTTTGACTTATGCTATAGAAAGATCATGCATCGACAAGGCACAAGTGGTAGCTGCTGATGAGCTTGAGGCCGGACAGCGCGCCCTGCTAAATCTTGGGCATACATTTGGTCATGCGATTGAGACAGGTATAGGTTATGGCGGATGGTTGCATGGCGAAGCGGTGGGCGCGGGGATCTGTATGGCGGCCAGGCTTTCTGTGGAGCAAGGATGGATGACCCGGGAGGATGAGGAGCGTATTTCCTCTCTAATTGTCAAATCAGGATTGCCTACGGAACCTCCAGAAGAGCTCAATGCAGATCAGATACTAGGGCTTATGGCCGTTGACAAAAAGGTTCAAGATGGCAATCTTAGGCTAGTCTTGATGAAGGGAATAGGAAAAGCTGTTGTTACTGATAGATTTGATTTAGGCAAGTTAAAACATACCCTGAACTCATACTGACGAAGAGATCAAAGGCATGCCTACGAGCGAATCAACTAATTTGAAGCAAGATGGTGAATCAGCCTGGAGCGATACATATTTTGCAAGCCCAGAACTTTCCCAGCGGGCTGATCTGCTCAGACATCTGACTGAAAACAGCAATCTCATACCCTTGATTAGAGGCGTCGAGGGAATGGGTAAAACTACATTTATTCAGCATTTACTGGATCTTGCGCCGGAGAATTGGATTCCAGTAGAGATCAATGCTGATGTGATGTTGCAGCCAGATACCCTGCTGGCGAATCTGGCGGGGATGTTTGACCAGGATGATAGAAGTGAACGTTTAATTGATGACCTCGTTAGACATTTTCACGATCTACGCCAGGATGGTTTTTTGCCGGTAATAATCGTTGATGATGCGCACCTTTTACCTGAGGCCAGTATTATCACGTTGTTGAGGTTGCACGAGAGAGGTGCCGATGATGTCCCGCTGGCGCAGATTCTACTCTTTGCCGAGCCGGAGATTGATGATCTATTAAAGACGCCGCAGCTACGGGTGATGAATCTTAAGTCACTCCAGTTGCTGGACATGCCGGAATTTACCCTGGAACAGACCGGACTTTATCTGGAACATCTTTTGTCTTCAGAGGAGCTGTCCTCTATTAAACCACTAACTGATTACCAGATAGATAAAATTCATGATGAAACAGGCGGCTCTCCAGGATTGATTAAGCAGTATGCCCAAGGGCTTATTGATTCAAGCAATGAACCCACATCAACATTTAATACGAGCGATTATTTTTCTGGTAAAAATATCGTTGTTGGGTTGATCGCTATATTTGTGGTGCTGGTCTTGATATATCAGGACGATATCAATGCCATATTTTCCGGCGACAAAGAGACGAATGTTGCAGCCCAAAGGCCTCAGATTGATGCTGGAGGCTCTATGCCTCTTGCTTTGCCAGATTCAAAGGAGGTGGCTGTTTTAGAACAAGAGATAGCAGAATTTAACCTTGAAAACCAGGCGGTGCCAGGTGATATGGAAAAGGTTGAAGGAGAGGAGGCGGATCTGGGGCCTGTTACAGATGAGGGAAATGAGAAGACAGCAGAGTTGGTTACCGAGCCTAAAAAGCAAGCTGCGCAACCAGAAATGGACAAGGTGCAGCCAGAGCCAGAAGTGACGGCTCCACCGCCACCAGAAGAAACAAAACCACCCCGGCGAGCGGAGGCAACGGTAGCCGAAACCCAAGCGCTCTCGGGGGCGAAGGAAGTGCCGGCACCTGCGTCCGTAGAGAAGGAGGTAGCTAAAAAGGCCGCTCCTGCGGAAAATGTGCCACCAAAGCGTATTGAGAATAAGGATCAGATTAAGAAACAGGAGCCCAAACTGAGTAAAGCGGCACTTCCGGTTAAGCCGGTAAAAAAACAAGAGATTGCGCAAAAGGAACCAGAGGTGATCAAACAAGAGCCTAAGATCCAAAGCCAGGCCGTTAAGAAGCCAAAAGAGACTGTCGAGGTTAAGCAAAAGCTAGCGACACCACCAGCAAGGCCAAAGGCTAAAACAGCAGCCCCTGAGGTCAAGCAGCCAGTTAAACCTGTGGAAGTCAGGCCGCCTAGTCCAATCCAGAAAAAGGCTCATCCCGCCCCGGCTCCGGTGGAAGATAGATCAACAGTGCTGGTTACAGAAGATGTGTCGGCAGTAAAGCTGATTGATAAACCAGCAAAACAGATTGTAGAACAGCCTGCAGGCACCGGCAACAAACCGGCTGTAACTACGATGAAGAAGAGATCAGGCCGGTTCTTGAGAGAGGCGTGGTTACTAAAGCAGAAGCCTTCCAGCTATACCATCCAGCTTGTGGGCCTTCAGGACGAAAAAGGAATAACAGGATTTATCAAACGCCACTCTGTGGACGGACCAATCGCATATTATCGCACTTTGCGCAACGGCAAGCCTTGGTTTCCCGTGTTGTATGGAGCTTATTCCACCAAGGCTCGAGCTGTCACTGCGCGTGGTAAATTGCCAAAAAGCCTCATTGATTCAGGCGCTTGGCTGCGAACTCTAGGCTCAGTTCAAAAAGATATACGAGCCAGGTAAAATGTAGGCAAGAAAACCAGGATTAGTGAAAAAATTGCCCTTTGGCTCTGGTCTAAAGGGCTTAACTCTATTATCCTACGCTGTTCTGTGTGACTAAATTTAGCTGGTATCCAGACTATTTGGTCTTGAGTGCCGTGCACTATGCTGCCGGTGCCTATTGTATTTTTTAATATTGCTGGTGTCCGATTATGTGATTACCGGCCTAGTTTGAAGATGAGGTTTGCGATGACCACAGGGGCTTTACCTGCCAAGCAAGGATTGTACGATCCAAAAAATGAACATGACGCCTGTGGAGTTGGCTTTATAGCAGATATCAAGGGAGTGAAGAGTCATAAGATTGTTCTTCAGGGATTGGAGATACTTAAGAATCTGACTCACCGGGGCGCGGTTGGCGCCGACCCATTGGCGGGCGACGGTGCTGGGCTGCTGATGCAGATTCCAGATGAGTTCCTGCGTGCTGAAGCCGGTTTTGAACTTCCGCCTGCTGGGGAATACGGCGTGGGCATGATTTTTCTGCCCCAAAATGATTCGTCCCGTAAGCAGTGCGAAGAGAAAGTGGCTTACTATATTGCCGCCGAAGGCCAAAAGTTTCTTGGGTGGCGCGATGTGCCCGTAGACAATGAGAGCCTGGGTGAGTCGGTTAAAGATAGTGAGCCGGTCATTCGTCAGATCTTTATAGGTCGTGGCTCCAGTTGTAGTGATCAGGATGCCTTTGAGCGCAAGCTGTTTGTAATCCGCAAACAGATTGAAAATGAGATACGTGAGTCCGACAGCAGTGGTAGCGAGAGCTTCTATATCGCATCTATGTCCTCTCGAGTGTTGCTGTATAAGGGCATGCTGCTTGCCAACCAAGTAGGTGTTTACTATAGCGATCTGGTAGATGAGCGCGTAGTCAGCGCCCTGGCGCTGGTGCACCAGCGTTTCTCCACCAACACCTTCCCTACCTGGAATCTGGCCCACCCCTTCCGCATGATCGCCCACAATGGTGAGATCAATACCCTGCGCGGTAACGTAAACTGGATGGCGGCGCGCAGGCATACCATGTTCTCTGAGGTGTTGGGAGAAGATCTGGATAAGGTGTGGCCGCTAATACCAGAGGGGCAATCTGATTCTGCCTGTTTCGATAATGCGCTAGAACTTTTAGTTCAGGGCGGCTATTCACTGGCCCACGCCATGATGCTGCTGATCCCAGAGGCCTGGCACAATAATCCACTGATGGATAATGCCAGACGCGCTTTTTACGAATACCACTCTGCGGTGATGGAGCCTTGGGATGGTCCGGCTGCCGTGGCCTTCACCGATGGTCGCCAGATTGGCGCTACCCTGGATAGAAACGGTCTGCGCCCGGCACGTTACCTGATTACCGATGACAACATGGTGGTGATGGCCTCTGAGATGGGCGTCCTGACCATCCCTGAAGAGAAGATAGTCAAAAAGTGGCGACTGCAGCCGGGTAAGATGCTGCTTATCGATATGGAGAAGGGACGCATCATCGATGATGAAGAGATTAAAGCTGAACTCTCAGCCAAGCGTCCATACCAGAAGTGGCTGGATGAGACCCAGATCATGGTGCGCGACCTGCCGGTGACGGTCTCTCCCATGGCTCCGGATGACGAAACCCTGTTAAAGAGGCAGCAGGCATTTGGCTATACCCAGGAAGATATCAAACTCCTTATGATGCCGATGGCGGCATCTGGCCAGGAGGCGATAGGCTCCATGGGTGCCGACAACCCGGTGGCGGTACTTTCCAATCAGCCGAAGCCGCTGTTTAACTATTTCAAACAGACCTTTGCCCAGGTTACCAACCCTCCGATTGACCCGATCAGAGAGGATCTGGTGATGTCCCTTGTGTCCCAGATCGGGCCACGTCCAAACCTGCTGGAGCTGGATCAGACCTCTGCGCAGAAGAGGCTGGAGGTAACCAGCCCATTGATTACCAACACCAGTCTGGCGCGGGTACGTTGTATAGACGCCCTGACCAAGGGGGCGTTTCGTACCTTTACCGCAGATATCTGCTATCCGGCGGATCAGGGGGCGGACGGCATGGAGCCAGCCCTGAATGCCATATGCGAGACCGCCGAAAAGGCTGTGCGTGAGGGGTACAATATTCTGATCTTATCCGATCGCTGTATGGACTCCGATCACATAGCCATCCCTGTGTTACTGGCTACAGCCGCAGTGCATCATCATCTGGTGCGCACTGGCTTGCGTACCTCATCCGGTCTGGTTGTCGAGACCGGTGCCGCCCGTGAGGTACATCACTTCGCAGTATTGGCAGGTTATGGTGCTGAGGCCATCAACCCCTACGTTGCGCTGGATACCATAGCCAAGCTTAGACATCAGCTGCCGGAAAAGGTCAGCAAAAATGAGGTATTGAAGCGCTACAAAAAGGCCGTTGGTAAAGGCCTGCTTAAGGTGATGTCCAAGATGGGCATCTCTACCTATCAGTCTTACTGTGGAGCCCAAATCTTCGATGCCGTCGGGCTCTCCACCGAACTGGTAGATAAATATTTCACCGGCACTTCAACCAGCATCGAAGGTATTGGGCTGAGAGAGATAGCGGAAGAGGCGGTGCGCTGGCATCGCAATGCCTTTGGAGATGCCCCGATCTATCGCAACGCCCTGGATGTGGGCGGCGACTACGCCCACAGGCTGCGGGGGGAGGATCATGCGTGGACTGCGGATACCATCTCCAAGCTACAACATGCAACCAGGGCCAACGACGCCAAGACCTTCGCTGAGTTTTCGCGCCTGATCAATGAACAGAATGAGAGACTGCTCACTCTGCGCGGTCTATTCGAATTTAAGTGGGGCATGGAGCCGGTACCCCTGGAAGAGGTGGAGCCGGCCTCAGAGATTGTTAAACGCTTTGCCACTGGTGCTATGTCCTTTGGTTCAATCTCCATGGAGGCTCACTCCACCCTGGCTATTGCCATGAATCGGATTGGAGGTAAGTCCAACACTGGCGAGGGGGGTGAAGAGCCAGAGCGCTTCGAGCCAATGGAAGATGGCACAAGCAACCCCAGGCGTTCCGCCATCAAGCAGGTGGCGTCAGGGCGTTTCGGTGTAACCATCGAGTATCTGGTGAACTCTGATGATATCCAGATCAAGATGGCACAGGGTGCCAAGCCCGGAGAGGGCGGACAGCTGCCTGGGCACAAGGTGAATGCACAGATTGCACGTGTGCGTCACTCCACCCCGGGTGTCGGCCTGATCTCACCACCACCACATCACGATATCTATTCTATTGAGGACCTGGCGCAGCTGATCCATGATCTGAAAAATGCCAATCCCAAGGCCAGAATCTCAGTGAAGCTGGTTTCTGAAGTGGGTGTTGGCACGGTTGCTGCCGGCGTCTCCAAGGCCCACGCGGATCATGTGACCATCTCTGGCTATGATGGCGGCACCGGCGCATCGCCTTTAACTTCAATCAAACATGCCGGCTCCCCCTGGGAGATCGGTCTGGCGGAGACCCATCAGACCCTGGTTATGAACAAATTGCGCGGGCGTATTGCAGTGCAGGCCGATGGTGGCATGCGTACCGGTAGAGATGTGGTGATAGCCGCACTACTCGGCGCGGATGAGATCGGTTTTGCCACGGCGCCTCTGATTGTTGAAGGGTGCATCATGATGCGCAAGTGTCACCTCAACACCTGTCCGGTTGGCGTGGCTACCCAGGATCCAGAACTACGTAAGCGTTTCACCGGCAAGCCGGAACATGTCATCAACTACTTTTTCTTCATTGCAGAAGAGGTAAGGCAGTTGATGTCGAAGCTGGGTTTCCGCACCTTCCAAGAGATGATCGGACAACGCGATAGGTTGGAGATGCGCAAGGCCATAGAACACTGGAAGGCCCAGGGACTGGACTACACCCGTCTGTTGCACAAGCCTGAGATGGGTCTGGATGTGGCGATCTATAACAGTGAGAAGCAGGATCACGGTCTGGATAAGGCCTTAGATCACGAGATGATCAGACAGGCTCAGCCGGCCCTGGAAAAAGGTGAGCCGGTTAAGATAGAAACCAAAATTTTCAACTACAATCGCACCTTTGGCACCATGCTCTCAGGTGAGGTGGCTAGGCGTTATGGTCTCACAGGTCTTCCTGATGACACCATCTACATCAAGGCCAAGGGTACCGCAGGCCAAAGCTTTGGCGCCTGGGTGGCTAAGGGTGTGACCATAGAGCTGGCAGGTGAAGGTAATGACTATGTAGGCAAGGGGCTATCTGGCGGACGCCTGGTTATCTATCCGCCAGCAGAGAGCAAGTTGGTGCCGGAAGAGAACATTATTGTTGGTAACACCGTACTCTACGGTGCCATAAGCGGTGAGTGTTATTTCCGTGGTGTGGGCGGCGAGCGCTTCTGTGTGCGCAATTCAGGCGCCACAGCTGTGGTTGAGGGAGTGGGTGACCACGGTTGTGAGTACATGACAGGCGGTATAGCAGTTGTGCTTGGTAGCACAGGACGTAACTTCGCTGCAGGTATGAGCGGCGGCATCGCCTACGTGCTGGACGAAGACGGCAGTTTTGAGCAGCGTTGCAACCTATCCATGGTAGAGCTGGAGCCGATTGCTGCTGAAGATGAGGTCTTGGAGACGATGGAGCATCAGGGAGGTGATCTTGAGACCCACGGCAGGGTAGACGTTAGCCACGATATGACACGCTATGATGCTATCAGGCTGAAACAGCTTATTGAGAAACACATGCACTATACAGATAGCACCAGGGCCAAGGAGATCTTGGACAACTGGAACGACTATCTGCCAAAGTTTGTAAAGGTTATGCCGGTTGAATATCGTCGCGCCCTGCTTGAGATGCAGGCGGAAAAGAGTGCGGCAGATACTTTGGCCAAGGGGGAGCAGTAATCATGGGTAAGCCGACAGGTTTTATGGAGTATCCACGCCAGGATCGCGTATATGCGCCGATTTCAGATCGGATCACCAACTACAAGGAATTCATGATTCCTCTAAGCGAGGATGCCCTTACCTTACAGGGCGCCCGCTGTATGGATTGTGGCATCCCTTTTTGTCACAACGCCTGCCCGGTTGATAACATCATCCCGGACTGGAATGACTTGGTGTATAAGGGTGACTGGAAGCGCGCTATAGAAATATTACACAGCACCAATAACTTTCCTGAGTTTACTGGACGCATCTGCCCAGCACCTTGCCAGGAGGCCTGTACACTTAATCTGGATGACGTGCCAGTCACGATCAAAACCATAGAGTATTCGATCATTGAAAGGGCTTGGGAAGAGGGCTGGATAAGACCGGAGATCCCCAAGCATAAGACAGGTAAGAGTGTCGCTGTGGTTGGTTCCGGTCCTTCCGGAATGGCCTGCGCTCAGCAGTTGGCCCGTGCTGGTCATGGCGTGGTCTTGTATGAGAAGAACAACCGCATCGGGGGCCTGCTTCGCTATGGCATCCCGGACTTTAAGCTGGACAAGAAGGTGATTGATCGGCGTATGAGCCAAATGGCCACCGAGGGCGTGGTCTTCCGGGCTAATACCCACGTAGGAGTGGACATAGCCGCAGATAAACTGCTGGAGGAGTTCGATGCAGTTGTTTTAACCGGAGGCTCGGAGCAGCCGCGCGATCTGCCAATTCCCGGGCGGGAGCTGGGTGGTGTTCATTTTGCGATGGATTTTCTGCGTACCAACAGCCGTCGGGTGCAAGGTGACGATATCCCACCAGATGAGTTTATCTCTGCCGAGGGTAAGAATGTGGTAGTAATTGGTGGAGGTGATACCGGCTCCGACTGTATCGGCACCTCTACCCGTCATGGAGCCCTCTCTGTAACCCAGCTTGAGATCCTTCCCAAGCCTCCAGAAAAAGAGAACAAAGAGCTGACTTGGCCAAACTGGCCCAATAAGCTGCGCACCTCATCATCCCATGAAGAGGGGTGTGAACGCATGTGGTCTGTGACAACCAAGAAGTTTTTGGGCGAGAATGGCAAACTTACCGGCGTGATCTGCGCCAAGGTAGAGTGGAGTCAGGATGAATCCGGAAACTGGAAGATGGCAGAGGTGGAAGGCTCCGAGTTTGAGCTAAAAGCCGAACTGGCAACCCTGGCCATGGGATTTTTACATCCTGTGCATGAGGGTATGTTGCAGCAGTTGGGGGTTAGCCTGGATAGCCGCGGCAATGTCAGGGGAGCCACAGAAGGTTCCGGTGCCTACAAGACTTCTGTAGATGGTGTTTTTGCTGCTGGGGATATGCGTCGTGGCCAGTCCCTGGTGGTCTGGGCCATTCGTGAAGGCCGTCAGTGTGCCAATGCGGTTGACGCGTATCTAATGGGCAGCAGTCAACTGCCTCGATAGACTGTTTATTTGGCAGTATCAGAAGTGAGCAGGACCGTCGTAATCTGAAATCAAGCTTCAGATTACGATGAGTCCTGCTCTGTTTCCGTGTACAATTTCCTAAATCTTAATTAAGCATTAAATTAATAAGGAAGGCCCTCTGTGGGAGAATTGAAAAACGATCGCTTTCTGCGTGCCCTGTTGCGCGAACCAGTGGATATGACCCCGGTCTGGATGATGCGTCAAGCAGGACGCTATTTGCCTGAGTATCGGGCCACCCGGGCCAAGGCAGGTGATTTTATGAGCCTGTGCCAAAATCCTGATCTGGCATGTGAGGTAACCATCCAGCCCCTGGAGCGGTTTCCCCTGGATGCAGCCATCCTGTTTTCCGATATTCTTACCATTCCCGATGCTATGGGCCTAGGTCTCTATTTCAGTGAAGGGGAAGGCCCCTGCTTCAAACGTCCGGTTCAGGACGAGACCGCGGTTGAGGCTCTGGGTGTCCCTGATCCGGAAGATGATTTGGGATATGTAATGGATGCGGTACGCACTATCCGCCGGGAACTGGATGGAAGGGTGCCTTTGATTGGATTCTCCGGTAGCCCCTGGACCCTTGCCACCTATATGGTGGAGGGAGGGAGTACCAAAAACTTTGCCAAGGTCAAAGGCATGATGTTTGATCGTCCTGATCTGATGCATATGCTCCTAGGCAAGCTTGCAGATTCGGTGACCAGCTATCTTAACGGGCAGATTGCCGCAGGTGCCCAAGCGGTGATGATCTTCGACACCTGGGGTGGCGTTCTGAGTCCGCGCGATTATGAGGCATTCTCTCTGGCCTATATGGAGCGGATCATTGCTGGCCTGACCAGGGAGAGTGAAGGGCGCAAGGTGCCGGTGATTATGTTTACCAAAAATGGTGGTCAGTGGCTCAACCGTATGGCAGAAAGTGGTTGCGATGCCTTGGGTGTTGACTGGACTACTGATTTATCAGATGCGCGCGTGCAGGTGCATGATAAGGTCGCGCTCCAGGGCAATATGGATCCGTGCATCCTCTACTCATCACCAGATCGTATTCGCGAAGAGGTGGGGCGGGTACTGAATAGCTATGGTCGCGGACCTGGCCATGTATTTAATCTTGGTCACGGCATTCATCCAAATGTGGATCCTGAGAATGCAGGAGTCATGGTGAACGCAGTGCATGAGTTAAGCGTTCCATATCACAACTAGGTACTGATCATCTTGTTGTAATAAAGGGTGCTTAGGTTCTTTTATGTGTGTTCAGTAACTATTCAGCTAATAAGATAGAAAATAACAATTAGAAGACGTGATCTATGGGTTTTGCTAAGTTCACTGGATTTATATCATCGCGTTTTTCTTATTATTTGGATCATGGTTGTAAATGATCACAACTATTAAAGCCACAAGGGAGAAAAGAAATGTTTAAGCGAATACAAGTGATATGTCTTTTGCTGTTATCTATTCCTGCTGTTGCATGGGCCGACCTGACAGGTGTTTGGAGAGGCGATGATCATGGTACTTACTATCTGAGGCAGTCAGGTAATAAGCTCAGTTGGTATGGTGAGCGTTCAAAGAATAATCCTGCCTGGTCAAATGTGTATTGGGCCGAGATAAATGGCGACAAAATTAAAGGAAGATGGGTTGATGTGCCTAAGGGTCATGTGATGGGCCGTGGTGTACTCAAACTAAAGATCAGGCACGGCGGGAATGTGTTAGTAGCAGAACATAAGACCGGTGGTTTCGGTGGTTCTCGCTGGACCAGAGTTGGTTATCATCCGGCACCGGCACCAGCACCCTCCCCGGCTCCACCAGCATCTTTAAACGAAGATTGTATTGGATTTAGTTACGCCAATGCCCAGGTCCGCAACGTGAGCGGAAGCTGGAAGATTGTTGACGGTAGCCACTGGATGTTTGATTTTGGTCCCAAAGAGCATGAAGCCAGAAGGTCTCTGCGTGTAATTAAGCACTATCGTCTGAACAAATCCTGCTTCGTTGGGCGTCCAGGGCCTTCATTTACCTATATGAAGCGTGGTAATCAAGCTCCTGTAGGAGCCATTCCTGGTGAAGATTGCATTGGGTTTAGTACTGCCAATGCCAAGGTTGAGCGCATCAGCGGTAGCTGGAAGATTGTGGACGGCAGCCACTGGATGTTTGATTTTGCTGGTAAGGAAGGAGAGGCAAGAAAGTCACTGGCGTTAATCAAGCGTTACGGATTTAACAAGTCCTGCTTCGTTGGGCGCCCACATGCAAGTTTCAAATATCTGCGTAGATAAACCATAAATCATCAGCGCAAAAGAAACGGCGGGTTAGATGGCTAACCTGCCGTTCTTTTTTGCGATTAGTTTACTGCTATGATTTAGTAAATAGCGCCACGTTAGCCGGGTTGGTAATGATTTTGCCATCAACCATGCAAACTACCCTGTCAGAACCAAATCTCTTAAGTAACCAGGCATCATATTCATCACGGAACTCTGACGATAGATCAACCTTGTCGCTAAGCTTAATCTTGGGTGCCTTCTCCGGAATATTAGGATTCTCAACCAAGTTTGTTCCAGTAAAACTACTCGTTTCTTCGTGTGATCTGTTATTTAGCATTGCATCCTCCTTATTCGGAACTGCCGTAACAGTTCCCTTTAATTGTTGTTATTACCTAAAGCTAAAGTCTGATATTGACTGGTACCCCATGAAACTGCAGCATCATGTCCTGGGCGCTCATGCCACAGGCCAGCCCTACAAGCTCTGGTAAAAATAGTACAGGCAGTTGAAAATTCTGGCCGGTCTGGGCCAGGGCCTTGGCCTGGGAGCCGTCCATGCTCTTAAAGCAGAGTGGGCACGAGGTTACCAGCAGATCCACATCCTTATTGTGTGCTCCGGATAGTACATTGCTGGTCATACTCATGTTGAGCTCGTTATTGGGCCATGCCAGATGGTAGCCACAGCAGTCATCCTTGGTGTCAAAGTCCACTATCTCTACACCCAGCACTCGTAGGATGTCCTCCAGCGAGGTGGGGTTATTGGATGACTCATAGCCTTGGATATCGGCAGGGTTTCGGGTATGGCAGCCATAGTAAGAGGCCACGCGCAGACCGTTTAGCGGGTTGGTAACTGTCTCTTTTAGTTTCTCTAGCCCTACATCCTGCGCAATCACCCATAGGGTATGGGTGATCTGGCATTCGCCCTTATACTCAAGGCCCTGTTCCGCCAGGATTTCATTTACCTGTTCATGTAGTTCAGGACTCTCCTGCAAACGTTTTTGTGCATTAGAAATAACGTTATAGCAGGTGGAGCAGGGAGTATAGAGTGGCAGCCCCATAGCCTCTGCATGGGCCATATTTTTAGCATTAACTGCCAGAGAGGTAAGCTCAGATCTCTCTTCGATTACTCCTGAACCGCAACAGACCGCTTCATCTATTAGGTGCAGCTCAACACCTATCTTCTCGAAGACGTTCTGCAGTATTTCAAAAAAGCGGGCATCGGCCCCCTGGAAACAGCAGCCAGAGTAGAAGCCGTAGTGTAGTTTGCCGTCATTCATGTCTTGTTTTCTCCTTTGGCCTCAAGCTCTTTCACTTTGTCATATATCTTTTTGGTGCTACTTTGTCCCTCTAAAAAGCAGACTTGTCGCTCCGGCTCAATCCCGTGTTTTTTCAGATAGTTGTCTGCGGCTTCAACAGCAGCCCAGCCCTTTGGGCCGTTCACGATCACCGGCAGCATTGGCTTGTTGACCTGGCCATAGCGGGCTACATCATCGGTATAGGCCTTGGCGCGGCGTGATCCTTTGGTGTCATGAATACCGTCGTCGATAGACATTTTGCGCAACCTTTGGATGGATATGGCAGGACGTGTATCTTTCGGGCACACGTTTATACATTTGCGACACTGGGCACAGGACCATAATCCCTGGTCTACCGCCGCCTGCATACGCTCACCTTTGAAGTCATCCCGCACATCGGCAGAGAAGCGATAGGCCTTGCCCAGGGTGAGAGGGCCCGCATAAGTGCGATCGGCAAATACAGCAGAGCAGGCGGCATAACATGAGCCACAAAGGATACAGTCGGTTATGTAGTCAAAACGTGAGAACTCCTGTTTTGACATCAGAGACTCTTTCTCCAAGGTTTCTGGTATGCGCTCTTTATTCTCCATGATGTAGGGGTGCATCTTGGACAGTTTTTCAATCACCGGATCAAGGTCTACCACCAGATCGCGCACCAGAGGCATGTTCTTCAGTGGCTGAATAACTACAGACTCCTGGTTGAAGTCTTCGAGTATGGGCAGGAGCTGAGTGCTGCAGGCCAATACAGGTTTGTTATTGATGCGCACTGAACATGAGCCGCAGATCTTGGAGCGGCAAAAAGAGCGAAAGGTTAGGGATGAATCCTGTGTATTCTTGATCAGGCGTAGCGCTTCCAGCACTGTCATGCCGGTTTCAACATTGATCTTAAAATTATCGAAATAGGGCGATTTATCGCGGCCTGGAATAAAGCGCTGAATGCGTATATTGGCCAGTATCGATTTGCGATCAGGGGAGATTTTATCAATCATGCCAATACTCCTTAGTAAGTGCGTGCTTCTGGTTTGAATTCAGTGATGGTTACCGCCTCGAACTCTAGTTCCGGGTTGCCATCACTACCCTGTACCGCCATGGTATGTTGGAGCCAGTCACTGTCATTGCGTTCTGGATGATCTTCGCGCCAGTGAGCTCCGCGGGATTCAGTTCGCGCCAGGGCTCCGGTGGTTACAACCTGCGCCAAGTCCAGCATATTTTTCAGTTCCAGTGCAGAGACCAAAGCGGTGTTAAAGGATTTGGTTTTATCTCCAATGCGCACGTTTTTAAACTTCTCCTGTAGTTCAACCAGCTCAGATTCGGCCTCACGCAGGTCACTCTCATTTCGGTATACACCGACCTTGTCCGCCATCAGATTGCCCATGGCACGGCGAATATCCGGTATGGTTACATCGCTGTCACCTTCCAGCATGTCGGCAATCATCTTTTCGTCGGCCTCGGCCTGCTCATCCGTTACATGTTCAAACTGGGCGCCCTTGGCATACTCCAAGGCGTGGCGACCAGCGCGGCGACCAAATACCAGTATGTCCAGAAGAGAATTTCCGCCCAGGCGGTTGGCACCATGTACCGAGACACAGCCCGCTTCACCAGCAGCATAGATGCCCTCTATGGGCGTCATACCATTCAGGTCGGTATGGATACCACCCATAGAGTAGTGAGCAGTGGGTTTGATCGGTATATATTCAGTGATTGGGTCTACGCCCTCGAACTCAATGCAGAGTTCACGAATCTGGGGCAACCTCTCGTTGATCCGTTCTGCACCCAGGTGGGTCAGATCCAGGAATACCTCGCCTTCAGGTCCGCCTCGACCTTCACGTACTTCGGTTTCAATAGAGCGGGATACCAGATCACGTGGTCCAAGCTCCATCTTTTCTGGGGCATAGCGGCTCATAAAGCGCTCACCGTTCCCGTTTAGCAGATACCCGCCTTCACCACGGGCACCTTCTGAGACCAGGATGCCGGTACGGCGTAGACCGGTGGGGTGAAACTGGATGAACTCCATATCCTTTACCGGCAGTCCAGCGCGATAGGCAAGTGCGGTGCCGTCTCCGGTGTTACCCAGGGCGTTGGATGTGCGGGTCCAGTAGATGCGTCCGTGACCACCGGTGGCGAGGATAACTGCCTTGGCCTGGATGGTGTGGATGCGCCCAGTCTGGATATTTAGGGCGGTAACACCCTGGCAACGCTCGCCGTTATGGAGTAGGGATAGGACCATCCACTCATTGAGGAAGTTTACCCCGTGGCGAATGCCCTGCTCATACAGGGTGTGTAGCATCACATGTCCCACCTTATCGGCAGAGTAACAGGCGCGAGGCTTGGAAGCGCCGCCAAAGGGGCGCTGGGCGATTTTGCCTTCATCGGTGCGAGAGAATGGACAGCCCCAGTGCTCCATTTCACGTACCACCATGGGGGCCTCTTTGGTCATGATCTCTGCTGCATCCTGGTCGGCCAGATAATCTGAACCTTTAATTGTGTCGAACCAGTGATCGCGTATGGTGTCGGTACTGTCCAGATTGCCCAGAGCGGCATTTACCCCGCCCTGTGCTGCGCCGGTATGAGATCGGGTTGGGTAAACCTTGGTTAGAACGCCAACCTGTAGGTTCTCCTCGCTACGTGATTCTAGAGCTGCGTATAGGCCAGCGCCACCAGATCCTACGATCAAGATGTCGTATGTCAGCATTGAAGGCTCCTCCGTAAGAGATCTAATTATTAGTAGTTAAGAATATTACCCACGAGGATACCTATACTTAGCATTGGGTGACACAATAAAAATCTTAGGGCTGGTGTAGTTTTATTTATGGGACTTACCCATAAAAAAGATAAGGGTTAACAAGGAGTTAAACCGCAGAGAATGTCCCTATCTAATTGAATTTACAGTGTAAATTCGCTGTTTAAGTTGGCTGGGTTTATTGGTGACGGCTATAAATTTATGTGAACAGGGCCTCAAAGGCCCTGCGACATAATTGAAAAAACTAATTACTCTCCGAGGCAAGATTGGGCGCAAGCCAGCGCCGAACCTCATCCTCTTCCATACCTTTGCGTTTTGCATACTCCTTCACCTGGATATCGTCGATCTTGCCTACGGCAAAGTAGCTGGCATCCGGGTGAGACAGATAGAGACCGCTGACGGAGGCGGTGGGGAGCATGGCCTTGGTCTCAGTCAGGGTCATGCCGATGTTGTTCTCCACATCCAGCAGCTGCCACAGGATATCCTTTTCCGTGTGATCCGGGGTGGCGGGGTAGCCTATAGCGGGTCGTATGCCCTGATAACGCTCTTTTAGCAGTGACTCCAGGTCCACCTCCTCTTCCGGGAACAGGGTTTCAGCGGCCTTGGCCTCTTCGTAGCCCCAGTAGTCACACCTCACCTTCAGGTGCAGCCACTCGGCCAGGGCCTCGGCCAGGCGGTCTGCCAAAGATTTGAGCAGGATGGAGCTGTAGTCATCATGTTCCGCCTCGAACTCTGCCAGTTTTTTATCTATGTTGAGTCCGGCGGTACAGGCGAAGCCGCCTAGGTAGTCGGGTTTGCCACTATCTTTGCTGGCTACAAAATCTGCCAGACAGAGGTTGGCCTTGCCTTCGGGCTGTTTGCCCTGCTTGCGCAGGAAGTGAAACCTGGTCAGCTCATCCCTGCGCTTTTCATCTGTGAACAGGGTTACATCGTCACCTTCACTGTTGGCTGAGAACAGGCCCACTACGGCAGCTGCCTTTATCCATCCGTGCTTTTTGATCTGGGTCAGCATGCGTTGGGCATCATCGAACAGCTTGTTAGCCTCGTAGCCCTTCTCTGGGTGGGCCAGGATCTTGGGATAACTCCCTTTCAACTCCCAGGCGTGGAAGAAGAAGGTCCAGTCGATATAGGGGATGATCTCCTTGATCGAGATATCATTTAACACCTGCACACCAAGTTGTTTCGGCCTGGGTGGGGTGTAGCTGGTCCAGTCGATTGCCGTGGCATTGGCCCGGGCCTGTTTCAGGCTTACCAGATCGCGGCTCTTCTGGGCAGTGGCGCGGCGCTCTCTGGCGGCTTGATACTGCTCCCGGATCTGTGCCAGATAGGCGGTGCGCTGGCCAGTAGATAGCAGGTTAGAGGCCACGCCTACGGCGCGGGATGCATCGGCCACATGGATGGCTGCACCGGAGTATTCCGGTGCGATCTTCACCGCCGTGTGGATGATAGAGGTGGTGGCGCCACCCACCAGCAGTGGGATGTTCATGCCCAGGCGTTCCATCTCCTTGGCGATATGCACCATCTCATCCAGGGATGGGGTGATCAGACCGGAGAGGCCAATAATATCCACCTCATGCTCCCGGGCCAGCTCCAGGATGGTTTCGGCTGGCACCATTACACCGGCATCTATCACTTCGTAGTTGTTGCACTGTAGCACCACGGTGACGATGTTCTTGCCGATGTCGTGTACATCACCCTTCACCGTGGCCATCAGGATCTTGCCCTGGGTCTGGCTATCAGCGGCCCTCTTCTCTTCCTGAATAAAAGGCTCCAGCCAGGCCACAGATCTCTTCATTACGCGGGCGGATTTCACCACCTGGGGCAGGAACATCTTGCCGGCACCGAACAGGTCACCAACGACGTTCATGCCATCCATCAGCGGACCTTCGATCACGTCCAGGGAACGCTCGGACTGCTGGCGCGCCTCTTCTGTATCCTGTTCTATAAACTCGGTAATGCCCTTCACCAGGGCATGTTCCAGCCGCTTCTCCACCGGCCATTGGCGCCAGGCCTTGTCCTCTTTTTGTGCAGCGCCTGCGCCGCTATCACGATACTTCTCTGCAACCTCCAGTAGTTCATCGGTGGCAGAATCTGACTGGTTGAGGATCACCGCCTC
Source organism: Sedimenticolaceae bacterium (assembly GCA_050291365.1). GTDB lineage: Bacteria > Pseudomonadota > Gammaproteobacteria > Chromatiales > Chromatiaceae > JAAGZL01. The sequence continues at coordinate 33,083 of JBNKJS010000006.1, forward strand.
TACCCGCTGTTTCAGCTCGTCGGGGAGGTCATCGTAGATGGCAAGCTGGCCGGCGTTGACTATGCCCATGTCCAGTCCGGCCTGTATGGCGTGGAACAGGAATACCGAGTGGATTGCCTCCCGCACCGGGTTGTTTCCACGGAAGGAGAAGGAGACATTGGAGATGCCACCGGAGATTAAAGCGTGGGGGCACAGCTGTTTGATCTGACGGGTGGCTTCGATAAAGTCCACGCCGTAGTTGTTGTGCTCCTCAATGCCGGTTGCCACCGCAAACACATTGGGGTCGAAAATGATGTCCTCGGCCGGGAATCCCACCTCCTGGGTCAGGATGCGGTAGGCGCGGGCGCAGATCTCCACCTTGCGCGCCTGGGTGTCGGCTTGGCCATCTTCGTCGAAGGCCATGACCACCGTGGCTGCGCCGTAGCGTTTTATCAGCCTAGCCTGAGCAATAAACTTCTCCTCCCCCTCTTTAAGGGAGATGGAGTTGACGATCCCCTTGCCCTGGAGACAGCGCAGTCCAGTTTCCAGTACCTCCCACTTGGAGGAGTCCACCATCACCGGCACCCGGGCTATATCAGGTTCGGAAGAGGTGAGTCGCAGATAGCGCTGCATGGCGGCCAGGGAGTCCAGCATGGCTTCATCCATATTCACATCAATGATCTGGGCACCGTTCTCCACCTGTTGCTGGCACACCTCCAGGGCTTGCTCGTATTCGCCTTCCATAATCAGGCGTTTGAATTTGGCGGAGCCGGTAACATTGGCTCTTTCCCCCACGTTCACAAACAGGGAGTCGGCGGTGATGTTTTGGGGCTCCAGTCCCGCCAGGCGGCAGGCAGGATCGATCTGGGGCTGCGAGCGTGGCGCAATTTCTGCCACCGCATCGGCAATGGCGCGTATATGATCCGGTGAGGAACCGCAGCAGCCACCGATAATATTGATAAAGCCACTCTTGGCCCACTCGGCTACCTGCTGGGCCATCTCCTCCGGACCCATGTCATACTGGCCGAATTCGTTGGGCAGGCCGGCATTGGGATGGGCCGAGACCGGGAACTCGGAGATACGGCTCATCTCCTCAATGAAGGGGCGCAGCTTCTCCGGTCCCATGGCGCAGTTCATGCCGATGGAGATGGGGCGGGCGTGACGCAATGTGTTGTAGAAGGCCTCAATGTTCTGGCCCAGGATGGTGCCGGATTCATCGGCGACGGTGCCGGAGATCATAATGGGTAGTTCATGGCCCTGCTGTTCGAATATCTCCTGCACTGCAAAGATGGCGGCCTTGGCGTTGAGGGCATCGAAGATGGTCTCGATCAGGATGATGTCAGCCCCACCCTCGATCAGTCCACGGGTGGCCTCGGTGTAAGCGGTTACTAACTGCTCAAAGTCGATGGGGCGTGATGCCGGATCATCCACGTCTACTGACATGGATGCGGTTTTGCTGGTGGGGCCGAGGACACCGGCCACGAAACGTGGTTTTGCTTCAGTGCTGAATTTATCAGCGGCCTTACGCGCAAGCCGAGCAGCCTCTACGTTGATTTCGTAGACCAACTCCTCCATCCCGTAGTCGGCCATGGATGTGGTGGTGGCGTTAAAGCTGTTGGTCTCCAGGATGTCTGCACCCGCCTCCAGATAGGCCTCATGGATGCCCTGGATGATCTCCGGGTTGGTCAGCACCAACAGGTCGTTGTTGCCCTTGAGGTCGCAGGACCAGTCGGCAAAGCGTTCGCCCCGGTAGTCCGCCTCTTCCAGCTTGTGGCGCTGGATCATGGTGCCCATGGCCCCATCCAGGATCAGGATGCGCTGTTTAAGTAGTTCCAGAATCTGGGCTGTTTTATTATCGGGGCTGCTCATGCTAAGGCTCAAAATCTAAAAAAGGATGCAATTATAGATGGTTTCTTGAGCGCGCGCCTTATTTTAACATGTAGAAGCCCAGTCCTCTGGGCGATGATTTAGATCAGAGCAGCATCGCACCAATCGCCCGCAGGAGCGGGCTCCTACACGCATCTATCATCTGATGTGGAAACGACCACCATATCCGTAGGAGCCCAGTCCCCTGGGCGATGATTTTTTTTCAGAACCACATCAGCTTAAATCGCCCGCAGGAGCGGGCTCCTACACGCATCTATCATCTAATGTGGAAACGACCACCATACCTGTAGGAGCCCAGTCCCCTGGGCGATGATTTTTTTCAGAACCACATTAGCTTAAATCGCCCGTAGGAGCGGGCTTCTACAACCATGCCGAATCCCAATGTGGATACAAACCTACAGACTCAACCAACCCTGCACGAATTGGATTGGCAACTATATACCGTGCCAAAGATCTAAGATCCTCCTCCCTGCGAACTGCATGATCATAAAACCCCTTCTGCCAAATGCGTTGGCCAATCCGCTTGCTGGATAGAGATTTTATGCCATGAACAACCTGAGACAGCTCAAAATCTTTATGCAACTGCATAAGCCAATGCAGATGATCCGGCATAACGACAAAACATAGAGTCTGTGCCCGTTGCATTTCTGAGCTCTCGCGCAACACTTTAATCAGTTGTCTGGCGTAGTCGAAATCACTAAAGACCCGCCGCCTTTCATATGTGGCTGTGGTGATAAAATAGATACGGTTGGTTTCCGAAACGCGTCCTTTGCGTAGCCGATGGGCATGGGGTTTTGCCTTCATTTTAGGTCTCTCCGTTGACCTGGTAACGAAATTCTACCCTATTGTAGGAGCCCACTCCTGTGGGCGATGAACAATCGCACAGATGAATGAGCCCTACCCAATGTTGATAGTGCCTCCATCACCGGTATGACCCCAGCCCCCAATCGAAAATCGTGCTCTATTCCATCGCCCGCGGGAGCGGGCTCCTACAGTGGGCGATAGGACAGGGCGCTGGTTATAGCTCCTGATCGCTATCCATACGCCCACCCCGCAGGGCCATAACCCCGGCTATAGCGATCAACAAGGCACCGGCGATAAAGGTGACGCTGAGGGTCTCGTCCCAGAACAGGTAGCCATAGGTTGCGCCGAAGATTACGGAGAAGTAGGTGAAGGGGCTGGCTATAGTGGCCGAGGCCACGGCATATCCCCGGCTAAGGAAAAACTGGCCGGTTATGCCGAGAAGCCCAATGAGCAGGCCCAGGCCAATCTGATTTAGATCCATAGGTTGCCATGCCCATAGCAGAGGAATGGCGGATATGGGGGTGGCGAACAGAGCGAAGTAACAGACCACCCTGGTGGATGGTTCGCTATGGCCCAGCCTCCTAACAGTCACCTTGGCTAGAGCGGCGAGGGCTCCACCCAGGAGGCCGACCAGGGCAACCCAGTTAAAGTCACCTTCGGGCGAAATAACAAAGGCCACCCCGATAAAACCCACCGGTATGGCCATCAAGGTAAGGCGTCTTGCTCGCTCTCCCAACCAAGACCAGGCTATCAACGGCATGAACAGTGGTGCGGTCATCTTCAACAACATGCCGTCCGCCAGATAGAGATTGCCCAGGGCGTAGAAGAAGCAGTACATGGCAGAAACCCCAGCCACGGCCCTCAGCAGGTGCAGGGGAAGTATCTCGGTCTGCAGCAGAGAGGCGCGGGAGCGCAATATCAGAGGCGATAGCAGCAGCAATCCGAAGAAATTGCGCAGAAATACCACCATTTCATTGGGAAGAGAGGTGGAGAGCTCCTTAACGCAGGCCCCCATCGAGGCAAATAACGCTTCTGATGCTATGATTAGTATTGCACCCAGCAAAAGGTTTTGGCGGTATAACATCTCTGTTTCAATCTTAATATATGGCTATGTGGCTGGTTAGGCAGCGTGAATATTACGCAACTGAGACTGTTTTAGATACACGATTATTATGAGGGGTAACTAATGGACATAAAAACTGTCTTGGCTGATAAGGGCCATGAGGTGGAGACGGTGGGGCCTGATCTCTCTGTTGAAGATGCCGCAAAGATCATTACTGAGAAGAAGATAGGATCTGTGCTGGTGGTTGAGGGAGAAGAGATCCTTGGTTTGGTGAACGAACACGCCATGGTAAATGCGATCGCTATACATGGTGCGGATGTAGTGGCTCAGCCGGTATCGAAAATAATGGATACCAATGTGATGGTCTGCTCTCCGAGCAGTAGTGTGGATGTGGTCCGATCACATATGACCAAGATGAGTATGCGCCATCTACCGGTGGTCGATGATGGCAAGCTAGTGGGAATTGTCAGTATCGGCGATGTTTTGAGCTACCGGATCAGAGAGCTTAATCTGGGTGGAGAGTCGCGTTTTCAGCACTGGTTTGAGTCCGAGGGTGTGGTTCCGTTAAAAAATAATAAGAAGTAGATGCGTGATTCCATCACTACAGCCAGTGAATTGGTTAAACACTCCAAGCGCCTGGTCGTTCTGACCGGCGCCGGCATCTCTGCCGAAAGTGGCGTACCGACGTTTAGGGGTAGTGGAGGACTCTGGCGCAGCTTCAAGGCGGAGGATCTTGCCACCCCCGGGGCCTTCGCCCGGGATCCGAGGCTGGTGTGGGAGTGGTATGACTGGCGGCGTGGCAAGGTGGCGCAGACCCAACCCAACGCCGGCCATCTGGCCCTGGCCGAGCTGGAGCGGAGTAAATCGAACTTCAGTCTGATCACCCAGAATGTGGATGGACTGCATGACCTGGCTGGATCCAGCCACCCTTTGAAGCTGCATGGAGATATCTGGGAGCTGCGCTGTACCAGTTGCAGTTATAAGGGAGTGAACAGAGATGTACCCTTGAGTCAGATCCCCCCGCGGTGTGAATGCGGCTCCCTGCTACGCCCCTCTATTGTTTGGTTTGGCGAGTCCCTGCCATCCAACATTCTGGAACAGGCATGGTCCGATTCGGAACAGTCCGACCTGTTTCTGGTGGTTGGCACCTCCGCCCTGGTGCACCCGGCAGCCACTCTGCCATTAGTAGCGAAAAGGTCTGGTGCTCGTGTGGTGGAGATTAATCTGGAGCCGACCGCCATCAGCGATCAGGTGGATGTCAGTCTTATGGGCAAGTCGGGAGAGCTGTTGCCGCAGATTATCAACAATTGCTAGGCGGCAAGGGTTTGGCTAGGAGGTCGGTCCTCCGGGCGATTGATAAGCTTCAGATTATCGCCCACAGGAGTGGGCTCCTACATCACCGGTAAACGCCTGATGTACTCGTACATCACAATGGAAGCTGCGATGCTTACGTTCAGGCTCTCTATCTGGCCGAACTGGGGGATGGAGAGGCCTTGGATATCGGGGTAGTCGTCTGGGTTAAAACTGAGGCCGAACTCCTCATGACCAAAGATAAAAGCGCTTTTTCCAGGGAAGGGTGCGTCTTGCAGCTTCTCACCCTTGTCTGCCTCTAGAGTGAACAGGCTATATCCCCGTGTTGCAAGGTCGGCATGGCACTGGTGAAAGCTGTCAAAGAAGCGTGCCGGGACATTTTTGAATGCGCCCTTGCTGGCGGCGGGGTCGAAGGGGCCGATATCCACCAGGTGCACCTCACAGGCACCGAAGATCTCGGCGCTACGCAGGATCTTGGGGATGTTAAAACCTGCCTTGAGGCTATCCATGACAATAATAAAATCATGTACGCCGGGTTTGGCCAGGAGATTACGCCTGCGCTGTTTCTCGTAGCGCAGTAGCGCCTGGTTCTGTGCCCGTTTGCGATTCTTTTTGCTTGCCATGTGGATTACATGATAACCCACTCTAATAGCGGGGAGAAAAATCCGGCTGAAAGTTTCTGCTCTATCTGAGAGAATAACCGTGTTGCGATCAGATGCTGTTTGGCTAAAACCCACCAGTGAGACATTACGCATCACTCTTTCTTTACTCACTCGACTCCTCAAAGGACATCCAATATGACACAGGCGAAAAGCGGCGACAGGGTTAAGGTTCACTACACAGGTACTCTGGACGATGGAACCCAATTTGACTCCTCAACTGGCGGGGAGCCGATGGAGGTGACCCTGGGAAATGGCGAGGTAATTCCAGGATTTGAGCAGGGTATTGAGGGTATGGAGGTTGGAGACACAAAAAAAATTCATATCCCCTGCGCTGATGCCTATGGCGAACGCCACCAGGAGTTGGTGCATGAGGTCCCGAGGGATCAGTTGCCTCAGGAGGTTGATCTTGAGGTGGGCATGCAGTTTCAGGTGGACGCTGGTGGGGCTCCAATGATCCTTACTGTGACAGGGGTGTCAGCGGACAGTGCCACTCTGGATGGCAATCACCCCATGGCTGGAAATAACCTCAATTTTGAACTCGAGCTGGTAGAAGTGCTCTCCTAAAGAGGTTGGTTTTAAGTGTACGGTTGGCGCTAGTTAGGTCGGGAAATTTTCCGAGGCCGCTGCCTGATCTATCCTGGTAACTAAAGAGTGCTATATGCTATTTCCTGATTATCGCGGTGGCAGCATCGTTAATCTCATCTCCTCCATAGAGCAGGGGATGGGGACCGGTTTCGATCTTTATGCCCCCGCAACCGCCTTGCCAGTGTCGGAGTTGCGCCAGAGCAAGAATGTAATCCTGCTGGTGATTGACGGCCTTGGTTACGACTATTTAACCAGCCAGGGTGAAGGCAGTAATCTGCATGGTCATCTGAGATCAAGCCTCACAACCGTTGGACCCTCCACCACCTCCGCGGCAATTCCGACCTTTCTAACAGGTGTGGCGCCCCAGCAGCACGGCTTTACCGGCTGGTTTACCTGGTTTCGTGAGTTGGGGAATATCCTTGCGGTTCTGCCGTTCCAGCCGCGCCATGGTGGTTGTGATATGGGGCAGATCGATTTCAATCTCGGGGTGCTTTCCGGGTGTGAGTCTATGTTTGAACGTATCCATACCGGCAAGCATGTGGTAATGCCGGAGAGGATTGCTGAGTCGGAATTCAACATGGCCTTTCACGATGGTGCTCGTATCTGGCAGTTTTCAGAGCTCTCGGACTTCTTTGGTGTAGTTAAGGATGCTGCTACCAGCGAGAACCAGCGTAACTATGTCTACGCCTATTGGCCGGAGTTCGATAGTCTGGCCCACTCTAAAGGCATAGCTAGCAGTGAGGTTGCGCAACATTTTGCTGAGTTGGATGAGGCCTTTGGTAGGTTTGTTCAGAGTCTGCAGGGAACAGACAGCAAGATCATAGTTACCGCAGATCACGGTTTTGTAGATATCCCCTCCAGCGGTGTGATACAGATGAGCGACCATCCGGAGCTGGTCGACACCCTGGTGCTGCCGCTGTGCGGAGAGAAGCGTTTCTCCTTCTGTTATGTGCATCCAGAGAAGAGCGACCGCTTCCAGCAGTATGTGGAATCGGAACTGTCCCATGCCCTTGATATGCATAGAAGCGCTGATCTGATTGAGCAGGGCTGGTATGGTTTGGGCGATCCCCATCCAGAGTTGGAGTCACGGGTGGGACACTATACGCTGGTGCTGAAGCCTGGGTATAAGATCAGGGATCGTGTGCTGGGAGAAAAACCGAAACGACATATTGGGGTGCATGGCGGTGTTAGCCATGAGGAGATGTGTGTGCCTCTGGTCGTTGTTGATTGTTAGGGGAGCTATTATGAAAACTACCATCTATCACAACCCGCGTTGCAGTAAGAGCCGGGCAACACTTGAACTGATTAAAGGCGAAGGGGTGGAGCCTGCAATCCAGGCCTACCTGGAAACCCCTCCCACTAAACAGGAGCTTGTCAGGATCCTGCAGCTCCTGGGCAAGAAGCCGCAGGAGATTATCCGCTTTGGTGAGTCGGTGGCCAAGGAGCTTCAGTTGTCACCCCAGGATGATCGTGGCGAAGATGAGTGGATCGATCTTATGCTGCAAAATCCAATCTTGATAGAGCGCCCGATTGTGGTGGTGGATGGTGAGGCTGCGGTGATTGGCCGTCCGCCGGAGAGTGTACTGACAATTCTCTAGAATCTGAGCTTATAGGCCAGTTGTGGCTGGTCGATAAAACGGTTTCTGGTGCCCTGAATCTTCTCTATGGCTTCATTGCGCCGCTGCTCTTCAACATCTGGTGGATCTTCCCGATGCCACTGTTTTAGCAGCTCACCCTGTTTTTTATAGATAGTTAGGCCGTAGCGCTGGTGCATGTAAAACATGGCTCGAGCAATATTTCCGCGGCTCATGGGGCGTGGCTCTACGCGGCGTCTGCGCTGGTCAATCTCAAAATCGCACTTACCAAAACGGCGTTTCTCCCCGCGGATCATAGCAAAGGCATAGCTGCTGCGGGCTTGGTTAATCTCCTGGCGAGCGGGATAGAGGTTATGCATATCCGCTTCGACCTTGTTAAATCCGGGACTGGTTTTGCGGCAGTGGTCACGATCCTTACAACCGAACTTTTTCAATGCCCAGCTCATGGGGAAGACGTGTTCGATATTGATGCTTCGTCCCTTGTTCGAGCCGAATTTGCGGCCGCAATAGAGGGTCTCACCGCCATCGGGATAGAGCCTAGACCAGAACAGCGGCAGGACGTTGAAGTATTCTCCCTCCGGTTTTCTATAGGCGTCGGCAGGTGTGCCCAGGTAGATCCCGAGCAGGAGAGTAATGGCAAAAATGCCTGATCTTATTATCTTGCTCTTTGGCAATTGCCTATTCTATCCCCGCACTCTCTTTGATGGTCGCCAGGTTTATCGCCGATTTGTATTCTGGTCTAGGGTCGGCACGTCGGGTGAACTTCTTGAGAATGCTCTCCAGGTTGGGTCGTTTTTCCGCCGGACCCTCGCCGCTGCCGATGCCGCCTCCGAACTCGACGAACAGCTCAACGCCACTGTCCAGAAGGCTCTGCATGCAACCCACCCAGTTAACCGGATGGAAAAGTTGGAAGAAGAGTCGGGAGCGGATGCTATCGGCGTCCTCTGCATGGAAGTCGCCAGTAAAATTGGAGGGTACCTTGATCTTGGGGCTGGCAAACTCGACCTGGCTCAGTTCGTCGCGGAAACGACGCGCGGCCTCCACCATGTAATAGGTATGGAATGCCCCTTCTGTCTTGAGTCTGACCGCCTTTTTCTTGGGGTATAGTTCCGCCATCTCCTCGGCCAGTGCGTCCAGGTCGGGACCGGCACCACCCACTACGGTCTGATCCGGCAGGTTAAGGCCGGCGATGCCGCAGTAGTGTTTGTCCGAAAGGGGCTTGGCAGTCTCTAGGTCTACAGTCAGGGCCAGCATCTCCCCCTCGCCGTATGTCCCCATCAGCTCGCCGCGCTTGGATACTAGGCGCAAGGCATCGGCAAAGCTGAGTGATTCAGCCGCTACCAGGGCAGAATATTCCCCCAGGCTGTGACCGGCCGCGGCCATCGGTTGTAGCGGACTCTCCGCCAGTTCCCGGTAGAGGGTAAGGCAGGCGATATGGTGGGTAAGCAGCACCGGCTGGGTGTAACGGGTCAGGTTAATCTGCTCTTTAGGGTCATTGAAGGAGAGGTCTGCCATGTCATATCCCAGAACATCACTGGCCTCCTGATAGATCTGCTTCACAGAGTCGAATTCTGCATGCAGGTCACTGCCTATGCCGGGATACTGTGAGCCCTGGCCGGGAAAAATGAAGGTGCTGTTTTGATCTGGGTTTGACATATTTCTGTTCTCCTAAATGCTCGCCGGGGCAGGATAGACATTATCTGGCTCTGGAACAAGAGGCAAAAGTAGTAAGCTATATAGAAATAGAGCTGATTATATTGAGCGGCGTCAAGGCATAGGGTGGCGTTACTTGGGTAAACTGAATCAGATGTTAAATTGTCGTACTGCACGATTTTGAAGGAGATGGATATGGGTGAAAAGCTGCTGCTCCTGCCGAGCGGGGAGTTTGGTAAGATTCGTTTGCTAAGGGTTCCTGCTGATCTGGATGAGCATGAGGCCTTCAGGAATACAACCGGCGTGATAGCCTCGGTGGAAGAGGGCAACCCGGACTGCTCCCTGGAGGATATTGAGGATGCCCTGGAGGAGCATGGGTTTCAGTTAGTGGATTACATCCTGGGGCCTGAGCTGAGCTGACCCAGGCCTCGCCAGTTATGTCTGGCCAGAGGTTCCGGCCGGTGATGTAGCAGATGACTGCATTACCGGCTTTTTTGTGTCACTCATTTGTCTGGGTGATATAGTGGGCGTTGTCCAATATAACGTTTCCAGACAGCGGTCCGGACATAAGTGAATAACAAGAGAGCGGAAAAACAGATGGGTAATCTATGGAGAGTGTGACCGAGCGACCGGGCCTGCTGGAAACCCTGCGTGCCTATCGTCATCCGCGCGTGATCACTATGCTGTTTCTGGGGTTCTCTGCCGGACTGCCCCTGCTGCTAATTTTTTCATCCCTCTCCTTGTGGTTGCGCGAGGCCGATATAAGCAGGTCCACGGCGACCTACTTTAGCTGGGCCGCCCTGGGCTACTCGTTTAAATTTGTCTGGGCCCCGATAATTGACAAGATGCCACTGCCCTGGCTGACTCGGGTCTTGGGTCGGCGTCGCGCCTGGCTACTGGTGGCCCAGGGGGCGATCATTACGGCTATCCTGTGGATGGCCTTTACCAATCCGGCAGACAATCTCACCCCCATGGCCCTGGCGGCGGTGATGCTGGGGTTCTCTTCTGCTACCCAGGATATAGTCATCGACGCCTACCGCATCGAATCAGCAGAGCAGCGCATGCAGGCGCTGATGGCCTCCTCATATATCGCCGGATATCGAATCGGCATGCTGGTGGCGGGGGCGGGGGCCCTCAAACTGGCGGCCTGGTTCAGTGACGCCCCCGGGTATGACTATACCGCTTGGCGCGACGCCTATATCTGGATGGCGGTGGCCATGGGGGTTGGTGTGGTTACCACCCTGGTTGTTTCTGAGCCTGGTACAGAGCAGAAAGAGAGCAAATATCTAAACACTCTGACCGACTATCTACGCTTCCTGTCGCTGTTTCTCATTGCGGTTGTCGCTCTGGTTGCGACCTTCAGCTACTCCGCTCCACTGTATGAGAGTGCCAAACTGGGCTTGACCACTATTATGGGAGAACATGCCCTGACCGGGTTTGTTGCTGAACTACTGCGCCTGCTTCTGGCCCTGGTGTCTGCGGCTGTTGCGGCTCACATTGCCATCGAAGTCGGGGTTGCGAGACAGGAGGTGCTGGTTGAGACATACATTGATCCCATGGCGGATTTCTTTCGCCGCTACGGCCGGTTGGCGTTGTTGATCCTAGCGTTGGTGGGGTTTTATCGGGTGTCAGATATCGTGCTGGGGGTGATCTCTAATGTCTTCTATCAAGATATGGGGTTCACCAAGCACCAGATCGCTGATATCACCAAGACCTTCGGCCTGCTTATGACTATCGTGGGTGGTTTTCTCGGAGGCAGTTTTGCTCTGCGTTACGGGGTGATGCCTATACTGTTTCTCGGGGCGGTGCTTTCTGCTGCCACCAATCTGTTATTTCTGCTGTTGGCCCAATCGGGGGCCGATGTGCCCATGTTGATCCTGGTGATTGCGGCGGATAATCTTAGTGCCGGCCTGGCCAGTGCGGCGTTTATCGCCTACCTCTCAGGTCTGACCAACATCTCGTTTACCGCGTTTCAATATGCCGTATTCAGCTCTCTTATGACCCTGTTTCCCAAGCTTTTGGGCGGCTACTCCGGGACCATCGTGGATTCGATCGGATACAACACGTTTTTCCTGATAACGGCGGCCCTGGGGATTCCGGTGTTGTTGCTGGTCTATCTGGCGGGGCGATATATGCCGCCGGAAGAAAATTCCTGATTGCGGAACCTGTAGACATATTCACCAAACGTTCATATTTCTTATTGCATAATAGTGCTACAGGAGAGAAAATCCCCCGCCCTAACATGGAATCGTTAGTGTTAGTGTTAGTGGATATATCAAGACTTGATCAATATAGAGGTATAGGTTGATGGTACACAATAAAGTTTGTCGCTCTTTGGTGGTTTTTGGGCTGCTGTTTTGGGCCCAGTCGGTGTTTGCTGCTGCCGATCCCCAGGCATTGGTTATGAAGACAACGGAGCAGGTGCTGGCCGAGATACAGGCAAAAAAGCAGGAGCTGACCGACAATCCGTCCAAGATATATCCTCTGGTGGATCAAATCCTGCTTCCTCGTTTCGACTTTAACCAGATCTCGCGTTTGGTTCTGGGCGATCACTGGAAGAGCGCCACCGCTCCTGAGAAGAAAGGTTTCATCAAAGAGTTTCGCGAACTCCTGGTAAGGACCTATGCCACGGCGCTTCTTAGTTATTCTGGGCAGGAGATAGAGTATCCGCCCATTAAGGCCAAACCAGATGCCAAGAAGGTCAAGATTAAGACCAAGGTTAAGAATTCCGGGTCCTCAGCTGTGCCGATTGACTACAGTCTGTATCTGAGTAAGGCCAACCAGGATTGGATGGTCTACGATATAACCATCGACGGGGTGAGTCTGGTCTCGACCTATCGTTCAAATTTTAATTCACAGATTCGTCGCAACAAACTTGCCGGTTTGATCTCTGATCTGAAAGAGAGAAACGCCAAAGGCAAATAGGATGCTTCCTGCGTCTCGGGATGCTTTTAGTTTAAAAGCGTCCCGCTAATCGTGGCGAATAAATAGTTTGTTGTCTTTGCGTAAGTTGGCGGTGATTTGCGTCCATTTTCGGCCTAAAAGCAATTAAAAGGCTTACGGTTGCCGCCAATGCCTGAAAAAAACGGTGGGTGGCGTGGTAAATGCTTTCCGTTTATCTGGCTTTTCTTATATCATACCCCGTTTTTCAATCGCTAGATTTCATTGGGGCAGGCCGATCGGCCATACATATCTATGGATAAACTAATTATAACGGGTGGCGCTGGCCTTGAGGGCGATGTTCGCATCTCTGGAGCCAAGAACGCCGCATTGCCTATCCTGGCCGCAACCCTACTGTCCGATGGTGAGATTACTATTGGCAACCTGCCGCATCTGCACGACATAACCACCACCATGGAGTTATTGGGGCGCATGGGTGTAACCCTGGTAATGGATGAGCGTATGCGCATAACCGCTGATTCCAATACCATTACCGATTACACGGCCCCTTATGATCTGGTCAAGACCATGCGGGCATCCATCCTGGTGCTTGGGCCTATGCTGGCGCGTTTTGGCGAGGCCAATGTCTCACTGCCTGGAGGATGTGCCATCGGCTCTCGTCCAGTCAATCTACATATTGATGGTTTGCGTGCTATGGGCGCTGATATATCGGTTGAGAGCGGGTATATTCGGGCTAAGGCCGATCGCCTCAAGGGCGCAAGGTTGGCAATGGATCTGGTCACCGTTACTGGCACCGAGAATCTGCTCATGGCCGCAACCCTAGCCGATGGCGAGACCATAATTGAAAATGCCGCAAGAGAACCTGAGGTTGTGGACCTGGCCAACTGTCTCAATGCTATGGGTGCCAAGGTCAAAGGGGCCGGTAGCGACACCATCGTCATTGAGGGTGTCGAGCGCCTTACCGGAACAGAATATAATGTATTGCCTGATCGCATAGAGACCGGTACCTTCCTGGTTGCGGGGGCTATCTCCGGCGGACATGTGCGGGTACGTGATACCGACGCAAGCTTGGTGGATTCAGTTCTGGCCAAGCTACGGGATGCCGGGGCGCATATTGAGGTAGGCGAAGACTGGATAGAGTTGGATATGCGGGGTAGACGCCCCAAGGCGGTGGATATTCATACTGCACCTTATCCGGCTTTTCCTACAGATATGCAGGCCCAGTTTACGGCCATGAATTGTGTGGCCGAGGGTGTTGGCACTATTACCGAGACCCTGTTCGAAAATCGTTTTATGCATGTGCAGGAGATGAGGCGAATGGGGGCGGACATCAGGTTAGAAGGTAACACCGCAATTGTTACCGGCATCGAAAAGCTAACCGGTGCGCCAGTGATGGCAACCGACCTGCGCGCATCTGCCAGTCTGGTGTTGGCTGGATTGGTGGCGGAGGGTGAGACTGTTGTGGATCGCATCTATCACATCGACCGCGGCTACCAGAACATCGAAGAGAAGTTGTCTGGCCTTGGCGCAAAGATTCGTCGAGTACCAAATTAATAGATGCCTGCATGTCTGGGCTAAAATGAAATTCGAAAAACCTATCACTATTGCTCTCTCCAAGGGGCGCATCTTTAAACAGACGCTGCCCTTGTTGGCTCATGCCGGAATTGAACCGACGGATGATCCTGAGACCAGCCGCAAGCTGATCCTGGATACCAATCATCCTGAAGTTAAACTGGTAACCATCCGCGCCACAGATGTTCCCACTTATGTACAATGGGGGGCGGCAGATTTGGGCGTGGCCGGTAAGGATGCCCTGATGGAGCACGGCGGTGAGGGGCTGTATGAGCCTCTGGATCTACAGATTGCCAAGTGTCGCCTGATGGTGGCGGGTCATCCTGATGCCGAGATTGGTGGCAACAGGTTGCGAATTGCCACCAAGTATGTAAATTCTGCTCGAAGCTACTTCTCCTCTCGAGGTCAGCAGGTGGAGATCATTAAGCTCTATGGCTCTATGGAGCTGGCGCCGCTGGTTGGTTTGTCTGATCTAATTGTTGATCTGGTGGAGAGTGGCAACACCCTCAAAGCCAACGGCCTGGTACCTCTGGCCCATGTGGCCGATATTAGTTCACGCCTAGTTGTGAACAAGGCCTCGTGGAAGATGAAACACAACACGGTGATGCAACTGTTGGAGGCCCTGCGCGAGGCGGTTAATCAGCAGGACGTATAAAGCATAGGAAGAACAATGGCGGAGATTCGAACACTATCTACAAATGATAAGGGATTCGATAGTCAGCTGGATGAGCTTCTAGCCTGGGAGTCTGTGTCTGACTCTAATGTTCAGCAGGTGGTCGATCAAGTCATAGCTGATGTGCGCAGCCGGGGTGACGCCGCTCTGATGGAGTACACCAGTCGTTTCGATGGCTGGGAGCCAGAGAGCATGGCGGGGATGGAGATCCCGCTCTCCAGGCTGGAGCAGGCATGGGATCATCTGCCGGATGAGAAGAGATCGGCGCTACAACATGCCGCAGATCGCATCCGCAGCTATTCCGAGCGCCAGAAAATAGAGTCCTGGAGCTACAGGGAAGATGACGGGACACTGCTTGGTCAGCAGGTGACCGCACTGGATCGTGTCGGCCTCTATGTCCCAGGCGGCAAGGCCGCCTATCCCTCATCTGTTTTGATGAATGCTATTCCGGCCAAGGTTGCCGGGGTTCCCGAAGTTATTATGGCGGTACCCACCCCGGGTGGAATCCAGAATGAACTGGTGTTGGCCGCTGCTTACGTCAGTGGCGTGGATCGCGTGTTCACCATGGGCGGGGCTCAGGCCGTGGCGGCCCTGGCCTATGGCACCGAGACTATACCGGCGGTGGATAAGGTGGTTGGTCCGGGCAATATCTACGTGGCTACTGCCAAGCGTGCGGTCTTTGGTCAGGTGGGGATAGACATGGTGGCCGGTCCCTCCGAGATTCTGGTGATCTGTGACGGTAAGACCGATCCGGACTGGGTAGCCATGGACCTCTTTTCCCAGGCGGAACATGATGAGGACGCCCAGTCTATCCTGGTCTGCCCGGATGCAGGGTTTCTACGGGATGTGCATGAGAGTATTGAGCGACTCCTGCCCAGTATGGAGCGGGAGGCGATCATAACTGTCGCCTTGCGCGAGCGTGGAGCCCTGATCAGTTGCAAGGATTTGGATGAGGCGGTGGATTTGGCCAACCGGATTGCGCCGGAACATCTGGAGCTCTCCGTGGCAGAACCTGAGTCTCTGGCCAGTAAAATACGCCACGCTGGAGCCATCTTTATGGGACGTCACAGCTCTGAGCCGCTGGGGGATTATTGTGCCGGACCTAACCATGTGTTGCCCACATCCCGTACGGCACGTTTCTCTTCACCGCTTGGTGTGTATGACTTTCAGAAGCGCTCCAGCCTGATCATGGTTTCCGAACAAGGGGCGAACACCTTGGGTAGGACCGCATCGGTGCTAGCTAGGGGGGAGGGGCTGACCGCCCATGCGCGTGCGGCAGAGTACCGTTTACAAGAGGTGGAGGAGGAGAACTCATGAGTCGGTTCTGGAGCCCAATTGTCCACCGGCTCTCGCCTTATACCCCAGGGGAGCAACCCAAGCAGGGTAATCTGGTCAAGCTTAATACCAATGAAAACCCCTATGGTCCATCGCAACGGGTGATCGAGGCGATTCAGGGTGAGCTGGGGGATGGCCTGCGTCTCTATCCTGACCCAAGCGCGTTGCTTCTGCGTCAGGCTGCAGCCGATTACTATGGTCTGAAACCGCAGCAGGTGTTTGCGGGCAATGGCTCTGACGAAGTGCTGGCGCACCTCTTCTGCGCCCTGTTTCAGCACGATAGGCCGCTGCTTTTCCCGGACATCACCTACAGTTTCTACCCGGTCTATTGTCAGTTGTACGGGATCGACTATGAAACAGTTCCGCTGGATGATGATTTTGCCCTGCTGGTAGATGATTACCTACGGCCCAACGGTGGCATTATCTTTCCAAATCCCAATGCTCCCACCGGGCGCCTGCTGTCACTGGACGACATAGAGCGCCTGCTACGATCCAATACCGAATCGGTGGTGGTGGTGGATGAGGCCTATATTGATTTCGGTGGTGAGAGTGCCGTTTCCCTGATTGATCGTTATCCCAATCTGCTGGTGATACAGACATTCTCCAAGTCGCGAGCACTGGCCGGGATGCGCATCGGCTTGGCACTGGGCGACGAGCAGTTGATAGACGGACTGGAGCGGGTCAAGGATAGCTTCAACTCCTACCCGATGGACCGTCTGGCCATCGTGGCAGGGGTAGCCGCCCTGAAGGACGAGGTCTATTTTCGTGAGAGTTGCCAGCGGGTGATTGATTCCCGGCAGCAGCTTACGACGGCGTTGCATGATCTTGGCTTTGAGGTGTTGCCCTCGTCTGCCAACTTTCTCTTTGTACGCCACTCCCAGCACGATGCAGCTGAGTTGGCGGCTGCCTTGCGTGAACGGGGTATAGTTGTGCGACACTTCAAGCTGCCGCGTATTGATCAGCACCTGAGGATCACCGTGGGTACGGCTGAAGATAATCGGGAGTTTCTAAATACCCTGCAACAGCTTATTTAGCAGTGGGTAAGCTCTGCGCGGCGGTCTGTGGGCGCTCTGCCACTATAACCTCGGTCTTGAACTGCTTGCTGTCGCGCCAACCTGAGAGCACAACTTTGGTGCCGGGGGTGAGGGTGGCGATGTAATTGAGAATCTCGCTGGCGTTTTTCTGTTCCTTATCATCTATCAGGGAGATGATATCACCTGGTCTTATTCCGGCCAGATCTGCTGGGCCACCTCCAAGTACTCCTGAGATAAGTACTCCGGTAGTCTGTTTCAGATTAAAAGATTTCGCCAGCTCCGGCGTCATGTCCTGTCCAGCCAGTCCCAGCCATCCACGTATCACTCGGCCGTTTTTAAGTATCTGCTGCATAACCCCCTCAGCCAGCTTTACTGGAATGGCGAAGCCAATGCCGTGAGAACCGCCGCTTTTGGAAAAGATGGCAGTGTTTATTCCGACCAGTTCGCCATAGGCGTTGATAAGGGCCCCGCCAGAGTTGCCTGGGTTGATGGCAGCATCTGTTTGGATGAAGTTCTCAAAGGTGTTTATGCCCAGGTGGCTGCGCCCAGTTGCTCCCACAATACCCATGGTTACGGTCTGGCCCACCCCGAACGGGTTGCCGATGGCCAGGACCACATCGCCCACCTGCATAGTCTCTGAGTTTCCGGCTTTGATGGCCTCCAGTCCTTTCTCTCCTGTGTTGAGTAGGGCTAGGTCGGTGTCGGGGTCGGTACCAACAATCTTCGCTTCCAGGGTGCGGCCATCATTTAGCACCACCCATATCTCCAGGGCGCCCTGTATGACATGATTATTGGTCATGATTAGGCCGTTGCTGCTGATTATTACGCCAGATCCCAGGCTGTTCTCCTTTTTTACCCTGGGTTTGATTGAGATGCGGTTGCCAAAGAAGCGCTGAAGCACCGGATCATCAAAAAAGGACTTGCTCCGTTGCACCGTAAGTTTGGTGGCATAGATATTGACCACTGAGGGAGATGCCTTTTTAACCGCATCTGCATAGGATGCAGGGCCAGGGGTCGGGGTAAACGTGTGGACAACTGGCTCAGGTTGGGTTGGTTTCTCTTCAGCCGTATCCAGGAAAAAATGTATGGCCAGGAATGCAGCTGCCAGGCCAGACAGGATGGAGATAAGGGCAAAGATGACGAATTTCTGGAGTTTCATATGCTGAATATCCTAACATGCATTATTCTCCTTATAACAGTTTAAGAGTCCAGGAACGAGAACAATGGTTGAACTGAAACGGCTAGAAGCCTACTGCAATGAGTTTTTGGGGACAGACTCTATTAGTGATTACTCTCCTAACGGTCTGCAACTGGATGCCGGTGTCGAGAAGGTGCGGCGGATCGTAACTGGTGTAACCGCCAGCCAGGCCCTGATTGATGCGGCGGTGCAGCAGGGCGCAGATCTGTTGTTGGTGCATCACGGTTATTTCTGGAAAGGGGAGCAACCTGCCCTGGTAGGGGTTAAAGGGAGACGCGTGGGGGCGTTGTATCGCAATAACATAAGCCTGATGGCCTACCACTTGCCACTGGATGCCCACAGGGAGCTGGGCAACAATGTGTTATTGGGGCGGAGTTTTGGATTCGACAATGCAGCCCCCGTAGAGCCCGGGGACGGGCTGCTCTGGACAGTAGATTTACCCCGGCCAGAGAGTGTGGAACAGATCATCGAACGAATTTTTCAGGCATTGAATCGGGAGCCGCTCTATCTTCCTGGTGGCGAATCGGAGATCAGTCGCATTGGCTGGTGCAGCGGTGGCGCAGAGGACTATATCACACAGGCTGCGGAGCATGGGGTGGATGCCTTCATCAGTGGCGAGGTGTCGGAGCAGACCATGCATCTGGCCCATGAGTTGGGCGTGCACTTCTTTTCTGCCGGGCATCATGCCACCGAGAGGTTCGGGATTCAGGCCCTGGGCGAGCACCTTGCGCAACGCTTTGAACTGGAGCACAAGTTCATTGATCTGCCTAATCCTGTCTAGGGGCCATTGTCGATTCTGGGATTTATGCCCCGAGATGCAGCGCAAGCTGAAAAATTGGAATAAAAATGCACCCTTTTGTGCTCATTTCCAGATAATTGCTTTGCTATAGATATCTCCAGGCCACTTATTAGTAGCTCTATCTTGACCTGGGTTGCACGTTGTTGGAAAATGCCCCGTTAGTTTTTTATGACAAAATCAGCATATTCTAAAGAATCATTAAGACGTGCAGCGATTCTCAAGCAGAATCCCAGATACTGGTCAGCTTGCATGGGGAGTAGTCAGGTATGAGCGCAGATGGCGTTGATCTAAAAAAGCGGCGTTTCTTAACTGCCGCGACAAGCGTAGTCGGGGCAGTGGGAACCGGCTTTGTGGTTTATCCTTTTTTGGCGGCTTGGGCCCCAAGTGAGAAGGCTAAGGCAGCAGGTGCTCCGGTAGAGGCTGATATCAGCAAGCTGGAGCCTGGTCAGATGATGACTGCTAAGTGGCGTGGCAAGCCGGTCTGGATTGTGCGACGCACTGAGCAGAACTTGAATGATCTGCCAACTTTGAACGATATATTGGCTGATCCAAATTCCGATATACCTCAGCAGCCGGAGTATTGTAAGAACGGTACTCGCTCCATTAAAAAGGAGTATATGGTAGCGATCGGTATCTGCACCCATCTTGGTTGCTCACCAACCTATCGTCCGGATATGGCTCCAGCCGATCTCGGATCTGAGTGGAAGGGCGGTTTCTTCTGTCCCTGCCACGGTTCACGTTTTGATCTTGCTGGTCGTGTATTTGCTGGTGTGCCTGCACCCACCAATCTGGTGGTGCCAAAACACTACTTCATCTCTGATACCAAGATACTGATCGGTCAAGATGGAGGGAGTGTCTGATGAGCGCTTTAAAGAATTTTGTTGGCTGGATGGATGAGCGATTCCCACTGACCAAGGTGTGGAACGAACATCTAGCCGAATATTATGCACCTAAGAATTTTAACTTTTGGTACTTCTTCGGCTCTCTAGCCCTGCTGGTTCTGGTTATGCAGATCTTCACCGGCGTCTGGCTGGCTATGAGTTACAAGCCGGACGCTGGCCTAGCCTTCGGCTCCGTGGAATACATCATGCGCGATGTGGACTGGGGCTGGTTGATTCGCTACCTCCACTCTACCGGTGCCTCGGCATTCTTTGTCGTTATCTACCTGCATATGTTCCGTGGTCTGATGTATGGCTCCTACCGTAAACCGCGGGAGCTGCTTTGGATCATCGGTATGATTGTTTACCTGGTGATGATGGCCACTGCCTTCATGGGCTATCTGCTGCCATGGGGCCAGATGTCCTACTGGGGCGCCCAGGTTATCGTGAACCTGTTTAGTGCCGTGCCTTTTGTAGGTGAGGAGCTGGGCGTATGGATTCGAGGTGACTATGTTATCTCCGACGTTACCCTGAACCGCTTCTTTGCCCTGCACTTCCTGCTGCCCTTTATCCTGGCTGCACTGGTGTTTATACACATTGTTGCCCTGCACGCTGTTGGATCGAACAATCCGGACGGTATTGAGATCAAGAAGAATAAGGATGAGAACGGCATACCCAAAGATGGCATACCATTCCACCCCTATTACACAGTGAAGGATATTGCCGGTGTAGCTGGCTTCCTGTTCATCTTTGCCGCAATTCTGTTCTATGCGCCGGAGATGGGGGGATACTTCCTGGAGCATCCTAACTTTGAGCCGGCCAATCCGCTGAAGACACCTGCGCATATTGCTCCGGTTTGGTACTTCACCCCGTTCTACGCCATCCTGCGTGCGGTTCCATCCATTGCTGGTTCTGCGTTCCCGGGTGTGATCGCGATGTTCGGTTCTATTTTGATTATGTTCTTTCTGCCCTGGCTCGATCGTAGTCCGGTTAAGTCGATTCGATATAAAGGGAATCTTTACAAGGTCTTACTTGGGCTGTTTGTGTTCGATTTCATCATGCTCGGCTACCTGGGGGTACAACCTACCACCGATCTGTACAAGTTGATGGCGCAGATAGGAACTATCTATTATTTTGCTTTCTTTCTGCTAATGCCCATCTACAGCAAGATGGACAAGACCAAGCCAGTTCCAGAGAGGGTGACCAAATGAAAAAGCTGATTTTCGCATTTCTATTGGCCGTAGTGCCTGCTGTGACCATGGCGGCTGGTGGAGTACATCTTGATGATGCCGATGTCGACGTGACCGATACCGCATCACTACAACGTGGCGCTAAGTTCTTTATGAACTACTGTGCTGGCTGCCACTCTCTCAAGTACCAGCGGTATAACCGTATGGCCAGTGATCTGGGTTTGACCGCTGATGAGGTCAAAGCAAACCTGATGTTTACTACAGATAACATAGGCGAACCCATAACTATCTCTATGGATCCCCAGGATGCAGAGAAGTGGTTTGGTGTGACCCCTCCTGATCTCAGCGTGACTGCAAGATCCAGGGGTGTGGATTGGATCTACACCTACCTGCGCAGCTTCTATGTTGATGAGAAGCGCCCTTTCGGTGTTAATAATCTGGTGTTTCCGGATGTGGGTATGCCTAATGTGCTGTGGCAGTTGCAGGGGACCCAGAAAGTTGTCGCTAAAGAGGTAGATGGCGTAGAGGTACATGAGCTGGAGGCAGTTAATCCAGGCACCATGAGTGCAGAAGAGTTCGACGGAGCGGTGCGCGACCTGACCAACTTCCTTAGCTATGTAGGTGAGCCGGTTCAGGCCAAGCGCAGAGCCATGGGTAAGTGGGTACTGCTGTTCATCGGTGTATTTTTTATCCTGGCTTATCTGTTGAAGAAGGAATATTGGAAGGATATACACTGACTGTTAACTCAGTAAATCACACAAGGGTGCGCAGTTTCGGTTATACTGTGCGCCCTTTTCTGTTTTACCAAAGTTTTACTGGTCTATCTCTATAGAGTAGTGGCCGGTTTAGATATTTGATTGGAGTGGTTTTATGGCGGTAGTCGCAAACAAAAGATCAGTAATGACCTTATATTCTGACCCGCAAAGTCCATATAGCCATCGGGCGCGTATGGTCCTGGCCGAGAAGAAGATTACGGTGGAGATCCATGATGTGGATCCGTTAAATCTAACGGATGATATTATGGATTTGAACCCATATGGGACACTGCCTACTCTGGTTGATCGTGATCTTACCCTGTATGAATCGAGGATCATCATGGAGTATCTGGATGAGCGTTTTCCTCATCCGCCCCTGTTGCCGGTGGATCCAGTATCCAAGGCCAAGTCTCGACTCTATCTGTTTCGGGTTGATCAGGACTGGTATAGCCTTATGGATACGATTCTTGCTGGAGGCAAGAGTGCTACCAAGGCACGCAAGGAGCTGACCGAGAGCCTGGTGACTACAGCCCCGGTTTTTGCTGCCAAGCCATATTTCATGAGCGATAATCTGAGTCTGGTGGATTGCAGTCTCGCTCCCCTGATGTGGCGTTTGCCTATGCTGGGTGTTGAGCTTCCATCTCAGGGCAAGGCGGTTATTGACTACGCTAATCGTCTGTTTGAACGCGAATCCTTCAAGGACAGCCTTACTGAGCTGGAACGCGAAATGCGTGAGTGACAGTGTTGAGGCAGGACACCGATGGAGATGACATCTAATCGCCCCTATCTAGTTAGGGCATTTTATGAATGGCTGGTGGATAATGGCCTTACTCCGTATCTGGTGGTGGATGTTAATGTCAGCGAGGTAGTAGTGCCGCAGCAACATGTTGAGGGCGATCGTATTACGCTGAATATTGGCCCGTCTGCGGTACGAAATCTAGATCTTGGCAATGAGTATATCTCATTTAATGCCCGCTTCAGCGGTAAGCCAACGGATGTGCTGTTTCCAGTCTCGTCAGTATTGGGTATCTACGCCCAGGAGAACGGTAGCGGCATGCTTTTTCCTGAAGAAGAGGCCGCTGAGATAGACAGCGAGCCGGATGATACCCCTCCTCGGGGTCGGCCTAGCCTCAAGATAATAAAATAGGTAACCCCTTCTTGATTCAGATGCCTTTGCGGCACTGAGCATGGATTGCTCCCGCAATCCTTTTGCATTCTAATCCACACTTTTTGATTTCCCTGGTCTGAAAGTTCCAGGTTGGAACTGCGCAGGCTTCCTATCGTTTATGCGGGTGCAAGCCTTAAGTTGCGCATGCGATTGATAGTAGCGGCCAGCTCATGTAGTCGCGGCATGGCCAGCGTCCCCATGGTGTAGGGTGTTATGCTATCCAATCCATCTGTCTCGACCTGACTAATGACTCTTTCCAGCATCTCCACCATCTCTAGTTGCTCTTCAGAAAGACGCTGCTGGTAGTGATGCATCAGATGGCCAATGGCCTGTAGCTGTCCTATGTCTACCAGTTGCTCTATGCGGCTTAGGTCTATCTCTTGTGATCCGTAGCCTAGCGCCCTGGTCTCAAAAGCCTTTATCTTCACCTTGCCCATTTTGTTTATTGGGCTTAGGCAACTCTTTTCGGGGATGCGGCTGGTGGATTGGATAATCCGGGCTGAGATCTCCTCATTGCTGTGCGATTTTTCTACCAGAGCATGGGCCTCCCTGGTTAGGTCTCTGACCAGATAGTTGTCCAGCATGAGTACCTGATCGGCTGTTGCGAAAAAATCTCCTGAACCGCCCATAACCAGTATCACCGAGACGCCGTTATCGCTGTATAGGTTGCGGATGCGCTGCACCAGTGGTGTGATGGGCTCCTTATCCGGGGCCACCAGGGCCTGCATGCGTGCATCCCGTATCATGAAGTTGGTGGCAGAGGTGTCCTCATCAATCAACAGAGTGTCTGCCTTAGTGGCTAGAGCCTCCATGATGTTCGCGGCCTGGGAGGTGCTGCCACTGGCATTCTGGGTGGAGAAGCTTCTGGTATCTTTGCCCTGGGGCAGGTTATCGATGAAGGGGCTGATATCCACTCCGGTTACCGACCTGCCATCTTCTGCCCGTATCTTACAGGCGCTGGGCTCTGTCACCACCAGTTCCCGGCCATCGCCTCTGATGTGGTTATATACCCCGTATTCAAGGGCGTGAAGCAGGGTAGACTTGCCGTGGAATCCGCCGCCAACAATGAGGGTAACCCCCTGGGGTATACCCAGCCCTTTAGTGGGTCCAGCATGTAAGCGATCCAGCTCAACTGTCATGGATTCAGGGGCGAGAAATGGGACCGCATCTGGCAGTGGATGATCATCTATGCCGCTCAGGCGCGGCAGGATGGAGCCATTGCCAATAAATGCCGCCAGCCCTTTCTCTCTTAGCTGGGCGCGCAGGTGTTGCTGGTCCTCAACCGAGTCAACATGGGCTGTGGTCTGGTCGATACTCTCATTTATCGAGAGCAGGCTGGCAGTCACCACCTGGGGCAGCTCATGAAACAGCATCTCTTTAGCCTGATCGGCGCTGATGGAGCGGCCATCCGCAGGCAGGGCAACCTGGAACCGTAGCTCTATGCTCCCATCCTCAACCAGAACCGCATTGCGTTGCAGCACCTGTTGCCCATAAGGGGCAATGGTGATTTCGCCACTCTTGCCTGAGCCGCGTCCACCCGCTACATATTTTTCTAATGCCTGGAAAAAGCTCCTGCCCAGATAGTCTTCCAGGGCGATGCATCGAATACTATTGGAATAGAGTAGATGGGGGATTGTCGCTGTGGCCTTGTCTATTAGGATACGGCAGCGTGATGGCTCGGCAAATGGATCTCCCTGAACGTGGTCGATACGCAAGCGAAAATTTGGGAAGAGATACTCCCCTTGAATCTGCTTGTAGGCCTTGTAGCCGCGCCCATCAATCTCTGCCAGAGCTGTTTGTAGTCTCTCCATCTTCCCTCTTCTCTAAGACTCCATCTCACGGTCAACAACCAGAGCCCCCCAGGCCTGACATACAGGCATAACCTCCATGGCATTGATGTTGACATGGGGCGGCACTCTAGTGACCCAGTGGATGATCTCTGCAATGTCTTCGGCCGCAAGTGGTTTGGTTCCCTGGTATACGGAATCTGCCTTTTGCTTATCTCCCTGCATGCGCACATTGGAGAAATTGGTCTCGGCCATGCCGGGATCTATGTTGCTGACACGAATCTGCTTGCCCAGCAGGTCGGCGCGTAGGGTCCGCGAAAACTGCTGTACGAATGCCTTAATAGCACAGTAAACGTTGCCACCTGGATATGGCCAGGTGCCGGCGATTGAACCGATGTTTATGATATGGCCAGAGTTACGTTCCACCATGCCAGGGAGTACTCTTCTAGTGATACTGGCCAATCCTTTGCAGTTGGTGTCTATCATGGTTTCCCAATCGTCCAGGTTGGTCCTATGGGCAGCCTCCATACCCAGGGCTAGGCCTGCATTGTTGACTAGGGTATGTATCTGGCTGAATTCGTCCGGCAGTTCAGTAAAGAATCTTTCGATCGAATCTGGATTAGTGACATCAATGGCAGCTACATGAACGGGCGAGCTGCCGTTAAGCTCATCTGCCAATGCCCTGAGTTTTTCCAGGTTGCGGGAGGCTAAGATAAGCTTACTCCCCGACTTAGAAAATTTACGCGCACAAGCCTCTCCGAAACCGGAGGATGCGCCTGTGATTAGTACGGTTTGCGCCACTTTATTCCCCTTAGTTAGTCAATTACTTAAATATGTAGCTGCCTATTATCCGATATAGTCACAGCAATGTAATTTGTCAGCTATATGAGATTAGTATAGAAATGAATAGCCGGTGTTATGTGAGGCTGGTGCTGTTTTAGATATTCTTTTTTAAAAGAGCGGTATGTATAAGTCATAATACAAGCATAAAGTCAGATTTATTGATCAGGGGTGAATATGTTTAAAGCGCTGGTATTAGATCAAGTAGATGGTGATACGGTTGCAGAGGTAAAGCAGCTCCAGGTGGATGATCTCCCCAAAGAGGACGTTCTGATTGCAGTAGAGTACTCATCCCTCAACTATAAAGATGGTATGGCCGTTACCGGTACCGGCAAGATCATTCGTAACTTCCCTATGGTGCCAGGAATAGATCTAGCGGGGCAGGTGCTGGAGTCCGCCTCTGATAGATATAAGCCTGGAGAAAGCGTAATACTTACCGGCTGGGGTGTAGGTGAGCGCTACTGGGGTGGTTATTCCCAACGGGCTAAGGCCAGGCCGGATTGGCTGGTGCCAATGCCACAGGGCCTGGATTCGCGCAAGGCTATGATCATCGGTACAGCTGGCTTTACCGCCATGCTCTGTGTCATGACTTTAGAGGAGGCGGGAGTGACCCCGGACCGAGGGCCAGTGTTGGTAACAGGGGCATCTGGCGGCGTGGGCAGCATAGCGGTTCTACTACTGTCTAAGCTTGGATATGAGGTGGCTGCGGTCACAGGACGCGAAAGCACCCATGAGTATCTGCAAGGTCTCGGCGCAAGTAAGATACTGGGGCGCGATGAGATGAGCGCTGAAGCCAGACCGCTGGAATCACAACTATGGGCCGGCGCGGTGGATACAGCAGGAGGCGATATCTTGGCTCGAACATTAGCGGAGATGAAGTATGAGGGTGTGGTAGCTGCATGCGGGCTGGCCAGTAACTTCAAGCTCAACACCACGGTCATGCCATTTATCCTGCGTAATGTGACCCTGCGCGGGGTTGACTCGGTGAGTTGTCCACTGGAGCGTCGCACCAGGGCTTGGGAGCGACTTGCCTCTGATCTGCCGGAAAGTGCCTACAGTGCTATAAGTCACACCATAGGGCTGGATGAGGTGGAAGCCATATCCAAGGAGATTATGGCGGGGCAGGTGCAAGGCAGGGTGTTGATTGACCCAAATATGTAACCTCTGCTGCCTTAGGTAAATAGCTCAGACAGTTTTTTGCCGGGATCATCTGCCCGCATAAATGCCTCACCCACCAGGAACGCGTTTACCCTGTTCTCGCGCATACGTGCCACATCCTCTGGGGCGTGGATTCCGCTCTCAGTTACCACTATGCGATCATCGGGTATCCATTTCAGCAGATCAATGGTGGTGTCCAGACTGGTTTCGAAGGTTCGGAGATCCCGGTTGTTAATGCCGATGAGGCGGTTGTTAAGTGGCAGCGCCCTTTTCAGTTCCTCTTCATCATGCACCTCAATCAGGACATCCATGCCGAGATCCTGAGCTAGAGAGTTCAGCATCTCCATTTTTGCATCTGTTAGGCAGGCCGCGATCAACAGTATGCAGTCTGCGCCCAGGGAGCGTGCCTCGTAAACTTGGTAGGGATCGATAAAGAAGTCCTTGCGAATAACCGGCAGCTTGCATGCAGCACGAGCTTGCTGCAGGTAGGCATCGGCGCCCTGAAAGAAATCTATATCGGTCAATACAGATAGACATGCTGCCCCTGCCTGTTCATAGCTTATAGCGATCTCAGCCGGACGGAAATCCTCCCGGATTACCCCTTTGCTGGGAGATGCCTTTTTTACTTCGGCTATGATTCCAGCCGTGCCGGAAGAGATCTTCTGTTCCAATGCATTCACGAATCCGCGGCAGGGGGAGGCGGCAGGCAGTGAGTTTTGTAACTGCTCTATCGAGACCTGTTCTTGTCTCTCAGCCACCTCTTCGGCTTTACGTTTGATTATCTTCTTTAAAATGTCTGGGGTTCCGCTCATCAGGCGTATTTCCACTAAAGTTGGAAGCAGATGTTGAAAACGCATATTCTACACGTATCTTATACCCGAAGGCAGTTTCATATATCTAATTCACTAGGTTGAATCAGCATGGGCCGATATCGTCCACCACAACCCAAAAGTTCGCCCTACATAACCCGGGAAGGATATGAGGCACTGCAGGTAGAAGATAAAGCCCTGTGGCTGCGTCGACGTGATGTGACCAAGGCCCTGGCAGCGGCCGCTGCTGAGGGCGATCGCTCGGAAAATGCCGAATATATCTATCGTAAAAAAGAGCTGCGGGAGATAGATCGGCGTATTCGTTATCTACAAAAGCGTATGCCTGATCTCAAGATAGTGGAAACGGTACCCCCTAATCCCAATCAGGTATTCTTCGGGTCCTGGATAACCCTGGAGGATGATGTTGGTTCAGAGATGGTCTATAGAATCGTAGGTGCGGATGAGTTTGATACGGAGAAGGGCTGGATCAGCGTGGATGCCCCTCTGGCTAAGGCCCTGTTAAAGAAATTTGTGGATGATGAGGTACATGTACAGACTCCAAGCGGAATCTGTAGTTACCTTATTGTTAGTGTGAGTTATTCTGAAAAGTCCTGTAAGGCTTAAAATAGGTCAAAGTTGGAATGGGGGATAAAGCGCTATTTATGCGCCGATTAATTGTGCAATTAATCATTAGCATATATAATGACGGTAATTACTTGACTCAGATCAAGTTGTTATAAAATAAACTGAAACTGATCAGTGAAAAGACATAAAATATTTTTACAACTTGGCTTGCTGTTAACGGCCGAAAATAGAAACGAAATTATCCTTTCTTCTTTTACATTAGGTATATAGCGCCATGGGGAAATTTATTGAGTGGTCAGAAAGTCTGAGTGTTGGCATTGAGGAGCTTGATGATCAGCATAAGAATCTGGTTGAGATGGTTAATAGAATGCACGAAGCCATCCACGAGCGTCATGGTAGTGAGGCGGTACAGAGTATCCTTGCAGAGTTGGCGAACTACACTGTAATTCACTTTGCGGTGGAAGAAGCCCTGATGCGCCTCCTTGACTATCCCGACTACGAAGAACACTTTCAGATTCATAAAGAGCTGGTGGACCAGGTTCTTTACCTGCAGGCAAAAGTTGCTTCTGGTAAAACGGCGGTAAGCTTCGAACTGCTACATTTTCTCAAGACCTGGCTGACCAAGCATATCCTGCAAGAGGATATGGCATATAGTGATTTTTTCATTTCGGCTGGTGCGAGCAAGAAGCGGAAGAGCAAATCCTGGCTCAGTCGCCTTTGGGAAGGCTCTTAGAACGTATAGATCTATATTGTGTAACACAAAGGGCCGAGAGGCCCTTTGTGTTTTTCGCTAGCAAACTTTTCTAGTTTTAATCAAAGCTCTGGGTAAGAATTGCCAGCCGGTCTAAACGGTTGCGCGCCTCTCCGCTAGTTATAATAGCGTCTGCCCTTTTCACTCCTTCAGCCAGGGTCTCTGCCAGCCCTGCGGTATAGATGGCTGCGCCAGCATTAAGTTGGACGATATCTCTTGCTGGTCCCTCCTGATTGTCTAATACTGAGCGGATGATGCTCAGGCTGTGGTTGGCATCTTCTGCCTTAATTGCTTCGATAGGTGTGCGGGTGAGGCCGAAGGTCTCTGGTTGGATGCTGAAACGCCGAACCCGTCCATCCTTAAGTTCTGCTACTTCGGTTTTGTCACCAATACTGATCTCGTCCAGCCCGTCATTTGAATGCACTACCATTACATGTCGGCTGCCAAGCTTTTGTAATACATTTGCCATTGGCTCAAGGAGCTCTTCTGAAAAAACGCCCAATAGCTGATTGGGTACTCCGGCCGGGTTGGTTAGTGGCCCCAGGATGTTGAAGATGGTGCGTACCCCCATCTCTTTGCGTGGACCAATGGCGTGTTTCATAGCGCTGTGGTGTCCAGGTGCGAACATAAAGCCAACGCCGACTTCTCGTACACAGCGTTCTACCTGCTCCGGTGTAAGGTCAAGGCGAATACCTGCGGCCTCCAGGGCATCTGCGGCACCAGATTTGCTGGATACTGAGCGGTTGCCGTGCTTGGCTACATTACATCCCGCAGCAGCTGCTACAAACATGGAGGCGGTAGAGATGTTAAAGGTGCCGGAAGAGTCGCCGCCGGTTCCGACAATATCTACAGCATGATCTAGACCACTGATGTCCACACCGCTGGCCAGTTCCCGCATTACAGAGGCTGCGGCCGCAATCTCGGTCACGCTCTCACCCTTCATACGCAGTCCTATCAGAAAGCCGCCGATCTGGGCCGGGGTGGCACCGCCAGTCATAATAGAGCGCATCACTTCGGTCATCTCTTCATTGGTTAGATCATGACTATCTATTACGCGAGCAATAGCTTGTTGTATCTCCATCATCACCTCTCTCTGATTT
This sequence comes from Sedimenticolaceae bacterium, assembly GCA_050291365.1. Taxonomy (GTDB): domain Bacteria; phylum Pseudomonadota; class Gammaproteobacteria; order Chromatiales; family Chromatiaceae; genus JAAGZL01. Next base: position 63,155 of record JBNKJS010000006.1, read on the forward strand.
TTAGCTTGGTCTAGCTTTTTTCAATAAAGTTTTTCAGTAGGTCGTGTCCATGTTGAGTAAGTATGGATTCAGGATGAAACTGTACCCCCTGTACATCCAGTTCTTTGTGTCTTACTCCCATTATCTCATCCATAGACCCGTTCTCGTGGCAGGTCCAGGCTGTTATCTCCAGACACTCGGGGAGAGTTGCTCGGTCTATCACCAGGGAGTGGTATCTGGTTGCTGTTAGGGGATTGGATAGCCCTTTAAACACACCAAGATTGGCGTGACAGATGTTCGAGGTTTTGCCATGCATGACCTGGCGTGCATGGACGATATCTCCGCCAAATGCCTGGCCGATTGACTGGTGACCCAGGCAAACCCCCAGGATTGGGATCTTACCAGCAAAGGCCTTGATCGCATCTATCGATATCCCAGCCTGATCAGGGGTACAGGGGCCGGGGGAGATGACAATGCGATCCGGGTTGAGGGATTCGATCTCATCCAGCTTAATTTCATCGTTGCGGTAGACCCGCACATCCTCCCCCAGCTCTCCCAGGTACTGCACCAGGTTGTAGGTGAAGGAGTCGTAGTTATCTATCATCAGCAACATATCAGGCCACCTCACCATCGGTTGCGTCCAGTCCGGCCTCGGCGAGTTCCACGGCCTTAAACACAGCGCGCCCTTTGTTCATAGTCTCCTTCCACTCCAGACGGGGAATAGAGTCTGCCACTATCCCGGCGCCTGCCTGGATATGCAGGGTGTTGTCTTTGATCACGGCGGTGCGGATGGCGATGGCCGTGTCCATATTTCCGTTCCAGGCGAGATAACCCACAGCACCGGAATATACGCCCCGTTTGACCGGTTCCAGCTCATCTATGATCTCCATGGCGCGTATCTTTGGAGCACCGCTCACAGTACCGGCCGGGAAGGTGGCACGCAGTACGTCAATGGCGGTCATACCATCTTTTAGCTGTCCGGTGACGTTGGAGACGATGTGCATGACATGGGAGTAGCGCTCCACAATCATTTCATCGGTGAGTTTCACGCTGCCAATCTTTGCTACACGCCCGGTGTCGTTACGTCCCAGGTCGATCAGCATTAGATGTTCCGCCAGCTCTTTTGGATCCTCCAGGAGCTCCCGCTCCAGGGCGAGATCTTCTTCCTCGTTATGGCCGCGACGTCTGGTGCCTGCTATAGGACGTACTGTTACTTCGCCATCTTCTAAGCGGGTGAGGATCTCAGGAGATGATCCAACCACGTGGAAATCACCCAGATGCATAAAGTACATATATGGTGAAGGATTGAGTCCACGCAGTGCTCGGTACAGGTTGAGTGGCGGGGCCGTGAATGGGATGGAGAGGCGTTGGGAGATAACCACCTGCATGCAGTCTCCATCCAGTACGTACTCCTTGATGCGTTCCACCGCCTGTTTGTAACCCTCTTCAGTGAAGCCCGATATAAAATCGGTCTCCTCTATCTGGCGCGGCTTTTTGCAGACCGGCCTTGGTGCCGCCCCACGCATCTTGGCGATTAACTCCTGAATCCTTGCCTCTGCTGATTCCAGGCTGCCGCCCTGAGTGGGGTCTGCATGCACGATTACATACATGGAGCCGCTCAGGTTATCGAATACCACCACTTCATCTGAGACCATAAGCATGATGTCAGGGTTGTTGATGTGGTCAGGATTTGGACAGCTTGCCAGCTTGGGTTCGATATAGCGGATGGTGTCATATCCAAAATAGCCCACCAGACCACCGGTGAAACGGGGGAGATTCTCATCTTCCGCCACCTGGTAGCGCGCTTGAAACTGTTCAATAAAATCCAGAGGATCCTGCGCCTCAGAATCTTCTACTATCACACCTCGCTCTTCGATAATTACTCTGTGGCCATACACCTTTAGCAGGGTTTGGCATGGGAGACCGATGATGGAGTAACGCCCCCATTTCTCCCCTCCATGTACTGATTCGAAGAGGTAGGAGTAGGGTCCATCAGCCAGTTTCAGATAAACGCTGAGTGGGGTATCAAGGTCCGCCAGGACCTCGCGCATTACGGGGATTCTATTGTGGCCCAGTTTCGCCAGGGCCTCGAACTGCTCGGGGGTCATCTCATTCTCCACAAAATTGTTACAGACAGGGGCGGTGCAAACGCAGGTTTCACCAGCGCCATCGTGTGTCTGTGATGCTCAATTCATTGTGGGTAACGAGATACATTTGCTAACTCTTTATGCATTAAGTTGAGATAGATTGAAAGTTACCCGTCTATGGTTGTTATTGTCAAGGATTTAAGTGTGGCCCTGGTGCCGTTCGCGTATTCCAAATCAAAGTTTTCCACCGCAATGGGGGCAGGAGGTTCGATGGTCGCGTACAGCATGGTCCTGCTCTGGTTGTGAAATAGCCGGTTTGCCTGTCTCTTCTTCTACATCCCGTATGGCCTGCTTTTCCCATGCCACCTCATATCTCTTGTCAACGTCCAGTTCCTTTTGTGTTTGGCTCTGCAACTCATCGGAATCTTCCTCTGATAGATTCAACTGTTCCCTAATCTTATTCAGCTCAGCAGCTTCATCTTCAGAAATCTCTCCATCTTCCATTGCCTTCTTCACCGAGAGACGAAACTCCTGTTGGCGTCTACGCAGTATCTCGGAAAAACTGGATGCGAGAATACCTGCCGGCAAGGCAATTATGCCTATGCCTATTATCATCACTAGCGCGCCCAAAAACTTACCCAGGGGGGTGATAGGCGTGACATCGCCAAAACCAACCGTTGTCAGGGTGGCCAAGGCCCACCACATGGAGTCCGGTATAGAGCCAAAGGCCTCTGGTTGCGCCCTGCCTTCCACCAGATAGATGCCGCAGGAGACCATTATCAGCACCATGAGCAGAATGGTGAATACAGCGATAAAGGCCTGGCGTTCCTTATGCAACACTCGCAGCAGCACGTTCATGGCCGAGGAGTAGCGTGTGATCTTGAGGATTCGCAGCATACGCAGAACCCGAAGGAAGCGCAGGTCCATCCCCGGTAGAAGTATCTGTAGGTAAAAAGGTGCGATGGCAGCCAGATCGATCAGTGCCATGGAGCTTCCCATGAACTTAATGCGCGCTGTTATGTGTGATTTTTGGGTCTGACCGGGATCCTCAACGCTACTCCAAACTCGCAATAGATACTCTATGGTAAATATGACCACCGAAGTCAATTCAAATGCGTAAAAGAGTGGCTTGTAGGCAAGATGGATCGAGGGTACGGATTCAAGGATGATTGCGAGGACATTAGCGCCAACAAGAAAGAAAATAGCATAGTCGACTATGCGGCTTGTGCGATCATCCAGGCTGGCGATCTCTAGTATTTCCCAGGTGCGTTTGCGACTGATCATCTACCTTATCCCAACTGCTTACGCATCTCAGCTATGATGCTGTTGTAGCAGTTTGGATCTGACCCTTTTTTCAGGCCGAAGATTCCTGAGCCGGCCACAAAGGTATCTGCCCCAGCAGCCGCGATCTCTGCAATGTTATCGGCCTTTACGCCCCCATCTACCTCCAGGCGAATATCAAATCCAGACTCTTCGATCCGCTGGCGGATCTCACGTATCTTATTCAAAGCGGCTGGTATAAAGCTTTGGCCACCAAAGCCGGGATTGACCGACATCACCAGAACCATATCCACCTTATCCATCACATAGTCCAGGTAGGAGAGGGGGGTCGCCGGGTTAAACACGAGGCCAGACTTGCAGCCATTATCGCGGATTAGCTGTAAGGAGCGGTCAACATGTCCACTGGCCTCTGGGTGAAAGGTTATATAGGTTGCCCCGGCCTGTGCAAAATCAGGGATGATGCGATCAACCGGCTCTACCATCAGGTGCACATCTATCGGGGCAGTGACGCCATGTTTGCGCAACGCCTCGCAGACCAGGGGTCCGATGGTCAGGTTCGGCACATAGTGGTTGTCCATGACATCAAAGTGCACGATGTCTGCGCCTGAGGCCAGCACATTGTCTACCTCTTCTCCTAGTCTGGCGAAGTCGGCTGAGAGGATTGAGGGGGCGAGCAAATATTCAGGCATCTATCTATCTCGTGTTTAAGGGCTTTAGTTAACTTTAACCCAAGCATGGTCTCATTTCATCTGCTGCCACTATACTTTGTCATAGGTTGTGGGTAAAACTGCTATATAGGGCAGAAAGTCCAGAATGCTAATTTTGATATGAGGGTATCTGTATGTATAGATGGGCGTTGTTGTTGCTTTCATTCTCATCGGTTATTTCCTCTGCGCTGGCATCAGATCTTTTGCAGGAACAGAAAAATGCTATTGAGATTAAAGAGAATCTGGTTGTAGGCAAAGCAATTACCCTTAAGGCCGGTGATCAGGAGTTTCTCGCAATCCATGGAGAAGCTGAAAGAGGAGAGGCAAAGGGTGCTGTTATTCTGCTGCATGGTATGGGTGTAAACCCGGCCTGGTCGGTTGTGATACAGCCGTTGCGTTTAGGGTTGCCGGGGCATGGTTGGGAGACTCTATCCTTACAGATGCCGGTGGCGCCCAAGGGTGCCGCCGTGTGGGCCTACGACAGCTTGATACCGGAGGCGGCTCCAAGGGTGAACGCAGGCATTGAGTTTCTCAAGCAGCGCAAGATAAGGAAGATTGTGATAATTGGCCACTCTATGGGTGCGCGCATGGGTCTGGAGGCTATTGCCACTGGCGTTTCAAAGGAGGTTATAGCTTTCGTGGCCGTTGGCGCCCCGACCAGGCAAGACGAGCCTGAGGCTGGTGTTCTAGGGGCGCTAGCAAAGATCAAGCTGCCGGTTCTGGATATATATGGAAGCCGTGATCTATCCTCGGTCATAACCGGCTCAAAGGCTCGGCTTAGAGTGGCACGCAAGGCAGAGAACAGCGGCTATCAGCAGGTTGAGATTCAGGGGGCGGATCATCAGTTTAGAGGGCTGGAGAGTAGCCTGTTGGCCAGAGTGAGCTCATGGATCGGCAGGCAGGCGGCTCAGAGTAAAGAGTCAGTTGAGGAAGAGCCCGAGGAAGACAAGCAGCAGAAATAACCTAGGACACCTCTGATAATAGACGATCTATCATCCCCTGGGCCTGGCCGGCATAGCCACCGCCGAAGATGTTGAGATGGTTCAGGATGTGGTAGAGATTGTAGAGGGCTTTGCGCCTGGTATAGCCTTGATCCAGAGGCCATATCTCATTGTAAGCGGAGTAGAAGCTATCACCGAAACCCCCAAAAAGTTCTGTCATGGCGATGTCTGTCTCGCGGTCTCCATAGTAGACCGCCGGGTCGAAGATGACGGGCGTTCCCCCGCTATCAAAAGAGATGTTACCGCCCCACAGGTCTCCATGTAGCAGCGAGGGTTGTGGCTGGTGTGTAATCAGTTGCGGCAGCAGTTCGAGTAATCTTTCGCCGCTATCTACAAGTCTGCCTCCATAGCCTAGCTGGGTTGCTAGCTGCAGTTGGTATCCAAGTCGGCGCTCACGCCAAAATTCGATCCAATCAGTTGAGAGATTGTTTGGCTGATGAGTGGAGCCGATGGTGTTATCCATGTGCCAACCAAAGCCGCCCCCAATTTTTTTATGCATCTGCGCCAGTTGTCTGCCTGCGAGTTCCCTATCTCCTCTATTGGACATTTTGATGTGCTCTAAAACCAGATAGGAGTTGTCTCCGTAGGCGTCAAAGCAGATTGGTTTAGGAACCCTTATGGTTTCTGTTTTAGCTATCTCTTCCAGGCCGGCTGCCTCTGCCTCGAACATCGAAACAAGAGAAGGGCTGTTCATTTTTACAAAGTAGGCATGGTCTCTGTCGCTCAAGCAGTAGGACTGATTGATACAGCCGCCAGCCACGCCGGTTGGCTTGGTTGGTGAGAATTGGCTGCCTGTGGTCAGGCGGATCTGGTTAGTGATGTGATTCCAGACGCTCATGCAGTGGGCTGGTACGAGGGAAGTGAGCGCGTAGGAATTCCATCTGATCCGCCAGGACATTTCTCCCTTGGAGGTATATGTACTCAGCATGGGTTGGGGTAAAGGGGATTGCGAGCAGTTCTATGCCTGCCTGTTCAGGTGTTAGCCCCGCTTTGTAGTTGTTACAGCGCACACAGGCGGTGACCACATTGTTCCAACTATCTGGGCCGCCCTGGCTTATGGGTCGCACGTGATCACGTGAAAGCTGTCCCCGTGGAAACATGGATCCGCAGTAGAGGCAGAGGTGCCCGTCCCGTTGGAACAGGGCATGGTTGTTTAGGGGCGGGGTGTACTTGTTACGGGCCTTTGCCAGACCCTGGTTGTTTCCGTGGGTGGCGATGATGGTGTTGACCTCGACCGTACTGCGGCGCCGGGTATGGGCGTTTATACCTCCATGCAGACGGAATAGCACCCTGCCACAGCTATATGCTATCTGATCGAGAAAATGCAGGCGCACCGCGCTCCGGTAGTCGATCCATCCCAGAGGCATCCCGGCAACATCGGTGCGCAGGATCTGTTGTTGTAGATCTGCCACGTTACCTAAATTCTCCGTCTAGCCCAGGTTTAGGGCTCCATGCCTTGTTGGGGATAATACACCACTGAGTGGTCTGCGCAACCCGTTCTTGGCAAGCAGCAAAAGTAAATAAAATTTTACATGTCCTTGTAACATATGTGAAAAATAGTAATTGACAAAGATATTTCGGAGTAATTTTCTCTGTTTGTTATACACAATCACTCAGAAGGTCGGATACAAAATGAGATCTACGTCACATTATCTGCTGCTTTATTTACGCAAAATCCATAACCCTATGAATTTATTGCGTTTTAAGTATATGTATAAAATATTACCAATTTAGCAGCTATGCACTGTTGCCCATAGCTTAGGCCGGATTTATAAATTTGATCCACAGAGTTATCCACAGATTTTGTGGAAAAAGCCAATCTTCTTTTATGCACAATGGGTTAGCAGCTACAGAAAAGTTTTTGAGTTATAAAGTTGTAATAAATCCCGCTGTTTGATCTGACATGTTGCGGCAAACTCGGGTAGAGTTTGCCCATGACGGCAGAAGTTATTTTACGGGTAGCGGTGCCAGCACCTCTCTACTCCTGTTTTGATTATCTCCCCCCAGTGGAGGCAGCCCCCGGTGAACTGGTCCCGGGGGTTAGGCTGCTTGTACCCTTTGGCCGAGGTGAGCGCTGTGGTGTATTGCTAGAGATTGTTACCGAATCAGAGCTGGATAAATCAAGGTTGAAACCAGCTAGTAAAGTGTTGGATGCTGAACCTCTGCTGACCCCAGATGATATTGAGTTGCTGTTGTGGGCAGCTGAATATTATCGTTATCCCGTGGGTGAGGTAGTCTCATCCGCGTTGCCGGTTAGATTACGTAAAGGCAAGGCTCAGGCAACACTGAGTGTGCCAGGGTGGCGATTGTCAGCCTCCGGTAAGGAGATGGATCCAGGCAGCTTGAAACGGGCACCCCGACAGGCTCAGATTCTCAAGATGCTGCAGAGACAACCTGAGGCGGTTGTTTCCCAGGCAGATATCTATCTGCATGAAGGGGGAGAGTGTAGGAGCATACTTATTGCCCTTGAGAAGAGGGGCTGGATAGAGCGGTGTGAAGTTGAAAATGTCAGTGAGCCGTCTCCACACTACAAAACCGAACTAGCCAAACAGCTTAACCGGGATCAGCAGATAGCGGTTACAGCCGTGGCAGAGAGTGGAGAAGGGTTCCAGCCATTTCTATTGGATGGGGTTACCGGCAGTGGTAAGACCGAGGTCTATCTGGTTCTGGTGGAACAGGCTCTGGCGGCCGGGAGACAGGTATTGATCCTGGCGCCGGAGATAGGTCTTACCCCGCAACTATTGCAACGGTTTAATGATCGCATCGCCTCACCCATAGCCTTGATGCACTCTGCCCTATCTGATCTGGAGCGGGAACAGGCCTGGATGGCCGCCTCCAGAGGTGAGGCCGATGTTGTCATAGGCACCAGATCTGCTGTGTTCACCCCCATGCCACGGCTGGGCTTGGTGATTGTGGATGAAGAGCATGATCTCTCGTTCAAACAGCAGGAAGGGTTTAGATATTCGGCTCGAGATATGGCCTTGGTAAGGGCCAGGCGTAAGGATTGTCCGGTTATCCTGGGATCAGCAACACCATCCCTGGAGAGTCTGCGTAATGCCCAGGCTGGCAGATATAAACACCTTATGTTGTTGGAGCGCGCTGGCGAAGCGGTACCGCCCAGGTTGGATATTCTGGATATTAGATCGGTACATCTGGATGCGGGAATTTCTCCTGCCCTGTTCAGGATGATCAGCGAAGAGCTGGAAGCGGGAAATCAGACACTGCTGTTTTTAAACCGACGCGGCTATTCGCCACTGCTTGCCTGTTATGACTGCGGATGGATTGCTGAGTGTCGTAGATGCGATTCCAGGCTTACATACCATATGGCAAAGGGTCTGCTCTGGTGCCACCACTGTGGATCCCAGCGGCCAGTGGACAGCTCATGTCCTAAGTGTAAGCAGACCAGGCTAAAGCCGTTGGGCCAGGGGACCGAGCGGCTGGAGGAGGTGCTGGCGAAACGGTTCCCTGCCAGTGGCGTAGTGCGGATAGATCGGGATTCAACTAGAAACAGGGGGAGCCTGCAGAGGTTGCTGGGAGAGATTTATCAGGGTAAACATAAATTATTGCTGGGGACCCAGATGCTGGCGAAGGGACACCATTTCCCGGATGTAACCCTAGTGGGTATCCTGGATGTGGATCAGGGTCTGTTCGGGGCCGATTTCAGGGCAGCGGAACGCATGGCACAACTTATCACTCAGGTATCAGGGCGTGCCGGCAGGGCCGAAAAACCAGGGCGGGTAGTGGTTCAGACGCGCCATCCGGATCATCCGCTTATCAATACCCTGGTTCGGGATGGCTATGGTGCCTTTGCCATAGAGGCCTTGCGAGAGAGAAAGAGCGCCCTCTTGCCTCCATACAGCTACCAGGCACTGATCAGGGCTGAGGCCACCAGGGATGGCTTATCCAAGGCATTTTTGGAGAAGGCAATAGAGATTAGTGGGTCAGTGGCAAGTAGAGGTGTTGAGTTTTGGGGGCCGGTTCCTGCACCTATGGAACGCAGGGCTGGCCATTTTCGCGCCCATCTATTGCTGCAATCTAGTAGCCGTGTGGAACTGCATGCTTTACTGATGGAGTGGCTGCCTAAGATACGTAGGCTGAAGCTGGCGCGTATGGTGCGTTGGTCGGTGGATGTGGATCCACAGGAGATGCTCTAGATGCAGTGAAGTGGGGAATGCAAAAGGATTGCAGGAACAATCTTTGCCCTGTGCTGCGAGAATCCACGGGTAAGCTGGAGATATCCTATTTTTCCGCCAGCCCCATTTGGTACATCTGGGTAATGGCAGCCATCTCTTCCATAATCTTATCTGTAATGGCAAATACAGTAACTGGAAGTCCGGCCTGCTCCAGATTCAAGAGTCTGCGCAGTACACCCCATAGGTTTTCTACTTTGGCCAGTGCGGAGGTTATTGGAGGCGTATTCTGTGTGGAATCCATTAGGCGCTTAAGCGTGGTGTCAAACTCGATTATCGCACTGTTTAGTTGGTCGACTGAGTTGGTATCCTGAAAGCCCGCCTGGTAGGCGATGTACTGTTTTGCTATACGCTGGGAGAGCATCAGTTCATGCCCTGATAGTGCCACCAATTGAGCCATATTTTTTTGCTTTGAAGCATTTTTCAGCTTGACCTCAATGTTGTGGTAAACCTCCAAAAGGGTATCGCTTAGAATAAGTACCTCTTTGCCTGTCTTGTTGCTGTATCGCCTGTTTACCAGTTTTGCGTAGTCGGTCAGGATTATTTCGATGAATGTAAAAAGCTCATTAAGTTCTTTATCCTTAATCTTTGCTTTAAACTCATCATTCTGTTTCACAAACATCGCAAGACTCTTGTTGAGTTGAGCTCGCGCCTTGCTAGCCCGAACGTCCTTGCTCATAAAGAGATACGCCTTGGCTATCCTCTGGGATAGCATTTTCTGCTTTCCTGTTTTGCTTATTGTGATGGTAAGAGGGGCTATCTCTGCTTGGGAGAAACCAGGACCAGCAAGGAGGGTAAGAGTGCACATAATAAGTGCTGGTTTTAGTTTTAGCATTTTATGTTATTGATTTCTGATTGTAATTATAGTGCGTAACACCGCTATTTAGGGGTTACACTGACCCATTGTACGGGTGTGGGTTGTTGTGTGTAAACCTAACTACTGTGGTTTAAACAGTAATCCATGCTCTCTCTCCAGTATGGTATCCTTACGCTCATTTATTACACCTATTATTTGAGTAGAGAATGAAAGACCAAATTCAGCGAGTAGTATCCAAGGCGCTAGAACAGATCGTTGCCGATGGCATACTCCCGGAAGCGCCACAACAAGGGCCTATCATTGAGCGTGCTCGAGACGCGCAGCATGGTGATTTTGCCTCCAATATCGCCATGGTGTTGGCCAAGGTGGCCCGCTCCAAACCGCGAGATTTGGCAGAGAAGATAGTTGCGGCGCTACCTGAGTCGGCTGAGGTGTCTAAGGTTGAGATTGCTGGACCTGGGTTCATCAACTTCTATCTCTCACCAAATGCTTACTACTCCCTTGTCCCAAAGATTTTGGCTGATGGCCATGATTATGGACGCAGTGATTTAGGCAATGGCATGCGGGTTCAGGTTGAGTTTGTTTCGGCTAATCCCACTGGTCCCCTGCATGTGGGACATGGTCGCGGCGCTGCCTATGGCGCAGTGGTGGCGGATCTGTTGCAAGCGGTCGGCTATGACGTGCATCGTGAGTATTATGTAAACGATGCCGGTCGTCAGATGGATATACTGGGTACCAGTGTCTGGCTGCGCTATCTGGAGTTGTGCGACGAAGAGATCAAGTTTCCGGTAAACGGCTATAAAGGCGATTACATATGGGATATAGCAGCGACACTGCATCGGGAGCATGGTGATCAATACCGTCATTCCGCAGAAGAGGTGTTTGCTGAGGTGCCGGCAGATGAGCCGCAAGGTGGTGACAAAGAGACCCACATAGACGGGTTGATAGTCAATGCCAAGCGACTGCTGGGGGATAATCGTTATCGCTTCGTATTCGAGCTGGGCCTGAACACCATTTTGGATGACATAAGGGATGATCTGGAGCTGTTTGGGGTCAAGTATGATGAGTGGTATTCGGAGCGTACCCTCATGGAGAGCGGGGCGGTAAACAAGGCCCTTGAGCGCCTACGGGCTGCTGGTCATGTATATGAAAAGGAAGGGGCCCTCTGGTTTCGCTCCACCGATTTTGGAGATGAGAAAGATCGAGTGGTTGAGAGAGATAACGGGCAGACCACATATTTTGCCTCGGATATCGCCTACCACATGGATAAGCTGGAACGTGGTTTTGAGCGCGTGATCGATGTATGGGGTGCTGATCATCATGGCTATGTGCCAAGGGTTAAGGCGGCACTGAAGGCCCTGGGGTCAGACCCTTCCAAGTTGGATGTTCTTCTGGTGCAGTTCGCCAATCTCTATCGGGCAGGTGAGAAGGTGCAGATGTCTACCCGTTCCGGATCGTTCGTTACCCTGCGTGAACTGCGTAAGGAGGTGGGTGCCGATGCAGCCCGCTTCTTCTATGTAATGCGCAAGTGTGAACAGCATCTGGATTTTGATCTGGACCTGGCTAAATCCCAATCCAGTGATAACCCGGTCTACTATGTACAGTATGCCCATGCGCGGGTCTGTAGCGTGCTGCGGCAGGCGGCGGAAAAGAAGATCTCGGTTGAGATAAGCGAGGGAGCGGCTAATCTGGATAGGCTTACCGAAGACCATGAGCTACAGCTTCTTAAGACCCTCTCTCGCTATCCTGAGGTAGTGGAGCTGTCGGCCGTGAATGAAGAGCCACATCAGCTATCACACTATCTACGGGATTTAGCCAACGATTTTCATACCTACTACAACGCCCATCAGTTCCTGGTAGATGACGAAGAGTTGCGTGATGCCAGGATAAAGTTGATCTTGGCTGTACGGCAAACCCTTAGAAACGGCCTGAGCTTGCTTGGTGTGAGCGCACCTGAGAGTATGTAGCTATGGCGAGAGACTATAAAAGCAGGGCCCATGCTCCACGCAGTCAACAGAGACAGCAGAAGCCTGGCTGGGTATGGTTTATTGCTGGCCTGCTGGTTGGTGTCTTTGTATCTGGGCTGATATGGCTAAAGGTGACCCCATCCGGTCCTCTCTTTCCACAACAGGCCGGTTCTACCAAGCAGGAAAGAAACAAGCCGGCCGTAGTGGAAAAGGGGGAGGATAAACAGCCGGATACACCCAAACCCAGGTTTGATTTCTATACCATCCTCCCTGAGATGGAGGTAGTGGTTCCCGATCCGGTGGAGGAGCCGGAGAGCAGAACGGTAGAAACAGCAGGGGAGCTAGAGCCTAGCACAAAGCCAACCGATACGGCTGCAGGCTATATGCTGCAGATGGGTTCATTCCGCAACTATGCAGATGCAGACCGCCTTAAGGCCAGCTTGGCGCTGGTTGGTATACAGGCAGAAATCCAGAGGGTAAGCATCAAGGGCGGTGACGTCTATCACCGTGTCCGCAGCGGACCATATGATCGGGTGCAGGTTAATTCCCTACGGGCAAAGTTGAAGCAGAAAAAGATCAGTAGCCTGGTAATTAAATACAGAAAATAACCATTTGCGTCCTAACAGCTAGTATTTTTGATATGGCATCGAGGATCCGTTTCTATCTTGATATCTCTAAGGATGAGTATCTGCGTAGTTATCGAGGCAGTGCTCACTCTGTTTTGGTGCAGGCTGAAGATGGTCGTACTGTGCGCTTTCCAGCAGTTAATCTACGACAGTTTGTAACCGCGGACGGTATTTGTGGCAGATTTGAGATGTCGCTGGATGAGAATAATAGTCTGATAGAAATTCGTAGGCTGGATTAATTCTAGGCAATAAAAAGGAGGCTTGCGCCTCCTTTTAACAAACAGGGATGTTTTAATATTTATGCGGCACTGCGTCGTCCAAAACCGATGAACGCAACCAGTGCTGATCCGAATAGCCAGAAGGCTGCTGGTACAGGAACCGCGGTTGTAAAGATTGTAAAATCATAAGATGTTGGAAGAGGTGGTACAAAACCAGTGGCATCTAAAACTGTGCCCGTAACGGTCAAAGTCAAGGGGCTGTTTGCAAGAAGAAGAGTGGATGTGAACAGGGAGGTGCCGAGAAATGTTCCTGAGGAGTCTGTAAGATTCCAAACTTCGCCTGTACTCCAGGTAAAGGTTAAATCTGTAAATGTTCTACTGCCTGTAGTGAAGCTAATATCAGTTATTGCACCCAAATCCTCTAACACAGTGAAATTAAATGTGTCGTTGATGGTAGCACCATTTCCAATTAACACGTTACCGTCTGTAAATGTACCGCCATCTGTCAATGTTGCGTTTACAACTTTCGCGTTGGCTACAGAAACGGCCAGAACAGTTAGCAAAACTGCCGATGTAATCCACTTTATAATCTTCATGTTAATTAATCCCTAAAACGGTTATTTCGTTTGTTTTTACAAGTTATAGCCAGACCGATAATTGTTTCTTTATTGCTCATGGCTGGTAAATTAGTAACACACCTGTGCGCAGTGCGCTGCGCACCATCCTTCCCGGATTTAATCACAATAACTCCTTGTTGGCAAGGGGTTATTTCCCTCTTGGGCGCCTCTGTATTTATTTGGTTTTACTGCATGAGGCCGATGATCCCCTAAGCTGTCCGACTTATACAGCTCAGCTTGAGCCTAGGTATATCTGTAACGCGTAACTCTGGAGTTACTATATTTTGGTGATCCCATGCCGAAACCGATGCTAAAGTTCACTTTGCAGTTATTACGCCTTCATTTAAGGGTATTTGCACACATTCTACCCATTTCCAAGGGTGAATCTTATGAAGTATACCTGCACCTTGCAGAGTAAACTCACATCCACGTTACTTAGAGAGATAACTGGTTAAGGTAGATAACTATATTATTGATACCCCTGTTAAGGCTTTTTCAGATGCATGCGGTATATTTTCCAGTCGCCACTCTCCTTGGCCAATATAAATTCAATCCAGGCTGCCTTCTGGTTGTTGAAAAGGAGATATCCTGTTATGCCACCTTCACTCTCTTTTTGGACAAATTGGTCGCTGCTAAACGATGTATGCTGGGTGAGTATTGGATAGTTCGCGACAAATTTTTGGAATGCAGGCAGTGAGGTATTGGCGCGGAACTCCTCAGAAGTAGACCGATATGCAGATTCAATCTCTTTGTTGCGTAGGGCGGCCAGGTGCTCACTAACCGGTGCCACTAAGACAGAGGTTATCTTGATGCCATGTATCTTCCAGTCATCGTCGCCCTTAGTCATCAGGAATTCAATGCGCGAAAACCTCTCTCCATCAATAAGTAGATGGCCTGTGACTTTTCCCTCACTCCCCTCGAAGCCGCGCTGCTCCATGCTGAAAGCGGAGTTTTTATTCAATATCGGATAGGCGGCAACAAATTTTTTAAAGGCCGGTAAAGGGGTGTTTTCTCGAAAATCTTTTGAGGTTTGCAGGTAGGCAGATTCGACGTCTCCACCGCGCAAAGCATCTAGATGAGCTTCAACCGGATCCATCAGTCCGGAGGTGGTAATAGTTGCCAGGGCTATAACCCCCACAATAAAAAGGAAGGCCCATGTCACAGCCTTCTTCCATGTGGGCTTTTCTGCTGAGGTAGGTGCGGGTGTTGCGGTCCCTGTCCCTATCGATAGATGCCCATTCGTCATAGATTGCTCATGCTGGGGCGGTGTTTGGGGCTGTTCTGCAGCTTGATCGCCAATCCTGTTTCCGCAGTCGGTGCAGAATTGTGCATTGTCTGGTAATTCGGTTCCACATGCTGAACAGAACATAATATTTACCTCATCAAGTAGGGACATGGGACTATTATTGTTATAACCTCAATACATAATATACTCACTTAACAAACGGTTGTCTTGAGCATTTGGGGCTTAAATTCACATGTTATTCCAATCAAGTTAAATCTGCTTGGTTGATCTAACTTGAATTTTGAGATTGGGGTTAAAAATAATGAATAAGTTACTAGAGATACTCTCCAAATTGGGGATTTTAAAATATGGTGGCACCGCCGGTACATATCGGAACGAGGCCGCGCCAAGCGAGTTTGAATACATGAATAAGAACCGTAAAGAGAGAGATAAAATTGCAGGTTCTGAACAAAAAATTCCAGATAACAGCAAGGGAAATGTGGCGGAGAGTGACACGCCTTTATGGGCGATAATTGCCACTTGGGTCTTGGGTACTCTGTTTTGGGTCCTTGCACTAGGCGCTTTTGCCGAAGGAAAGAGCCTCATCGGTTTCTGGATGGTGTTGGCCGGGCTGGTGACAGTGCATCACACCAATAAGCTATTGGCCTTGGTTGGTATAGAGCTGACACTGCTATGGAGGGTTATAGTTGTAGTGGTCTGTCTACTAGTTTTAATAGTTACAATTTAGAGGTTAACTCTACCTGTTATTTTTTATCGCGGCCTTCTGATCTGATTGGGGTGTTCTTGAAGGAACCGTCTGTAGTGCCGACCCACTGATAGATCTCGCCATCTTTTAAATCGCATTTGTTGCAACTGCTGCCGCATGATGTGCCTGCGATATGTTTACTGACGCGGCCTTTGCGTATCCACTGTTCCAGCATGCCGCGCATGGCGTCGGGGTCGGTGTCAAAATGGACCGATAGGTCTGAGAGGGTGGCGCTACCTCTTTGTGATAGATACTGTTTGATGTCAGAAAGGATCATATCTTGTCTTAGCTATGCTCCACGGTGGTTGCCACACCTCTCTTTCCCCAGCTATATAGGCTGACAATAACGATAAGGGTCAGTATGCCCAATCCTAGGATCCAGCCAGCTGAGCTTTGGGGGTGACGGGCGAAGGTGGCGGTTTGATAGAAGATGGTGGATATGGTGTAGGCTACGCCTGTGGTCCAAAAGGCTACAAATGTTGCCCAGGCCCCGCCGGTCTCGCGGGAGATCGCGCCTATGGTTGCAGCACATGGAAAGTAGAGCAGGATGAACAGGAGATAGGCGAAGGCGCCGGCCCGACCATCGAAGCGTGATGCCATGGCGCCAAAGATGCCGCTGCTTACCTCTTGTGATTCTGCCGCTGCCTGCTTGTCGCTTATGTTCCCCACATCCAGTCCCAGCGGATCAAAAATAAGGTCAGAAATGCCAGCCAGATTCTCCGGGATAGTGGCAAATGCATGCTGTATGGTCGGCCAGAATTCAAACGCAGTTTTATCTAAACTGTCACCTGCCTCCTCTGCGGCAATCTGGGTGTAGATTGAATCCAGGGTGCCCACCACCGCCTCTTTCGCCAGTACGCCGGTAAAGATACCTACGGTGGCGGCCCAGTTATTCTGCTCAATCCCCATAGGGGCAAACACCGGGGTTATGGCTTGACCAATGTTGCTGAGAACCGATTTATCACTCTCCTGGTTGCCGAAAGAACCGTCTGTACCGATTGAGTTCATTACATTGAGCGCCAGGACCATTACTATGATCACCTTGCCAGCGCCACGGATGAACAGCTTGACGCGATCCCAGGTGCGCAGGGTCACGCCTTTGAGTGTAGGGAGGTGATAGGGAGGGAGCTCCATCATAAAATCGGTACTGGTGCCGGAGAGCAGGGTGTTACGCATAATCAACCCGGTGAGGATTGCAACGATGATGCCGATCAGGTAGAGAAGGAAGATCAGATTCTGCCCGTTTTCTGGGAAGAAGGCAGCGGCGAACAGGGCATACACCGGAAGACGGGCACCGCATGACATAAAGGGATTCATCAGAATGGTGAGTTTGCGCTCACGCTGGTTTTCCAGGGTGCGCGTGGCCATTACTGCTGGGACGTTGCAACCAAAGCCCACGATCATCGGAACAAAGGCCTTTCCCGGTAGGCCGATAGTGCGCATAAAACGGTCCATGACAAATGCTGCCCGTGCCATATAGCCGGTATCCTCCAGCACGGAGAGGAACAGATAGAGACATGTAATGATAGGGATAAAGGTGGCAACCACCTGTACTCCGCCTCCTGCTCCGTCTGCGATGATTACCCTTAGCAGTTCAGGTATCTGGATAGAGCTCATCAACTCACCCAGCCCATCCACAAATATTGCGCCAGCGGCTATATCGAAGAAGTCGATAAAGCCCCCGCCTATATTGATGGTGAACATGAACATTAGGTACATGACGGCCATAAAAATGGGGATACCTACAAAGCGGTTCAGCACCAGCTTGTCTATCTTGTCGGAGAATGTGCGTCCGATTTTGCCGCGTTCATGGGTGACCTGCTGAGCCAGGGCGTGGGCGTGGCTATAACGGGCATCTGCAATGTGAATATCTGCCTCTTCACCAGCGCGATCCAGGATAATCTTTTGCCACTCATCTATTTTAGTTTTCGTGTCCTGGTGGGCCAGGGAGATGGCATGAGTATCCCCCTCCAGCAGCTTTAGAGCCAGCCAACGCGCACTGGTTGCGGTGCCTTGATTCTTAAACTCTGGGATCAGGTCGGTTATAGCCTGCTCTACGGTGTCTTCATGGGTGACCTGAAAATAGTGCTGCTTTTTAGCATGGGCCACTTGTTGGATCTGCATTTTAAGCTCATTCAGACCTTCGCCGGTGACCGCAACGACAGGAACAACTGGGCAGCCAAGCTGTTCACTCAGACGCTCTGGATCTAGTTCGATTCCCTGCTTACGTGCGATATCCATCATGTTGAGGGCGACTACCATTGGAATGCCCATCTCGCGCATTTGTACGGTGAAGTAGAGATTTCGCTCCAAATTGGCCGCATCTATGATGTTTACAATCAGGGCTGCCTCGCCCGAAAGAAGGTAGTCTCGAGTAATCTGTTCGTCGATGGATGAGGCGTCGAGGGAGTAGATGCCAGGCAGATCCACAATGGTTACCTCTTCGTCTCCCAGCTGGAAACTACCCTCTTTGCGATCCACAGTGACGCCTGGCCAGTTGCCTGTCTTTTGGCGTATGCCGGTAAACTGGTTGAAAAGGGCGGACTTACCACAGTTGGGATTGCCGCCGAGTGCAATCGTTAGCACTTGAGTCTCTCCGTACCGGAATATAGCCGGTGAAATAAACAAGTATCGAAAATCACGTTTTCAATGGGCCTATCAGCTCTATGTGCAATTTATCAGTGACTCCGTCCCCTAGGGCGATGCGATTGCCGTCTACCGCTACAACCACACTTTTTCGGCGATGATGCAGTACAGATATCTCTGACCCTTTGCGGAGACCAAG
Organism: Sedimenticolaceae bacterium; assembly: GCA_050291365.1. Taxonomy (GTDB): domain Bacteria; phylum Pseudomonadota; class Gammaproteobacteria; order Chromatiales; family Chromatiaceae; genus JAAGZL01. The sequence continues at coordinate 81,421 of JBNKJS010000006.1, forward strand.
ACCAAGTAGCCGTCTGACTATGAAGCGGTTTGCTGAGATATCGGTTATCCTGGCCCGACTCCCTACGGCCAGTTGGTCTAAGGTGCCGACCTCAGTGGGGGATTTGTCCTGTTTAACTGCCATGCAAAAAACCGCTAATTAAGAATGATTCACATTCGCAACAGTAGCAAATAGATATAGCCTTAGCAAACTATTTTTTGTGCCCGTAGAGAAAAACCTACGTAAAATTAGCGAATTATGCCTGCTTGCGGCGCAACAGATCTACTCTGGAAGGCTTAAGAAAGTGGGCGCCATCTGCCGTCATATGTTGCATGAACGCCTGTTTGATTCTCTGGTAAAGGGCTTCATCAATCTTGTGGTCCGTATGGGTGACATTCAACATGCGCTGCTCAAAATGTTCGAAGTCACGGTAGTGGCCAGGAGAGTTGAAGAAGATCTGCCTCTCAAGATTTAATACTCCTTTATCAACCGCACGAGCAACTGCACCAAAGGCGGCCTCTCTTACCCTCTTCTCATCGTTAAATAGGCTGAGGATCTCATTCAGATCCCCCTCGTATATAGGCTCAGATATATATGCCATGCCTCCAGGTTTTAGTACCCGGGCAATCTCAGTCATAGCCTGGTCCATCAGTTCCACGGGAACGTGATGGAGTGATTTAAGCATAATCACCACGTCTATGCTGGCATCTGGTTGATCTATATTGGCTGCGCTGCCATACACGAATGTAACCTGTGGTAGATTATCAATAAGAAGATTCTTCTCATGTTGGATTTGGTCAACCTCGGTGGCAATAATTAATTTCGGCGAAAATTTCTCTGCCAGTTGCCGAGTCATCCAGGCACGACCACAACCTAGTTCAAGAACACGTGAATTTGTAAGGGACAGGGTTTGTTCCATTATTTCTAGCTCTGTCGCCTTTTGGTAATGGTTTGGATTGCTGATCTTCATTCTGTATATTTTTTGATTTGTGGTTATATATCTGCTGATTTGTGGTTGAAACGTTTATCACCAATTGTGAATTAAGCTATTCTTATACACTAAGGGTGAAAGGGCAATGGGATCTGTTTCCATGCCCGAAAGCGCATGCATTGAGCGGATTCATGGCTTAGTATGAAGCGTATGAGGCATAGTTACAGGAACAGATGAGATGACAGATGAGGCAATAATTGATTCTGCAGAAGAGTCGTTAGAGGTTGTGGGCAGTGATGCGGTAGAGAGTAAAGATATGGCAGAGTCTCTGGAGGCTTTGCAGCAGAGATGCGATAAACTTGAATCTGCCAATAGCGGGCTGAAAAAAGATTCCCGGAAAGCGGTGCGACGCTATCGCCGGGAGCAGGCCCTGAAACCATACCAGGCCGAGCTAATTCGTATGCAGCAGTATCTGGAGAGCAGCGGCTCTCGAATGATCATCCTGTTCGAAGGTCGGGATGCCGCCGGTAAGGGTGGAACCATTCGCCGTGTCACCCGTTACATGAACGAAAAACATTATCGGGTAGTGGCCCTGGGTAAACCCAGCGACCAGGAGAAGACCCAGTGGTTTTTTCAGAAGTATGTGAAACAGTTTCCGCGCGGAGGCGAGGTGGTCCTATTCGACCGCAGCTGGTACAACCGTGCCATGGTAGAGCCGGTGTTTGGTTTCTGTACTGATCAGGAATACAAGGACTTCATGCGCGGCGTCTCCGGTTTTGAGAAGGATCTGGTGCGTCAGGGTACAGTTTTGATAAAACTCTACTTCAGTGTTACCAAGGAGGAGCAGGAGCGCCGGTTTGAGCGGCGCAAGACCGATCCCCTGCGCCAATGGAAGTTGAGTGAGGTGGACGTGCAGGCCCAGGAGCGTTGGGATGATTTCACCAATGTAAAATATGAGATGCTGCGTCAGACCAATACCACCCATGCTCCCTGGACCATTATACGCTCCAATAACAAACATCTGGCACGCCTGAATGTGATGAAGATTATTCTCAATTCCGTGCCTTACGAGCGGCTAGATCCTGAACTGGACTTTGTACCAGACCCGGAGATTGTGGTGTCAGGTTCCAGAGAGTTGGAGATGATGGAAGCGGAACGCTTGAAGAGCGGTAAATTCAATATCTAGATAGCCGCTGATGTCGGGCCATTTTCAGACCACCCTAATCCTGGTTGTTGCCTGGGGCGCCTACGCGGCCATACACTCCTGGTTGGCATCGCTGCAACTTAAGCGCTACATAGCTCATCGCTGGCCTCGGTTCATGCCGGCATATCGCCTCTGTTTCAATGGGCTTGCCCTGTTACTGATTACTCCTCCCCTGTGGTGGACCTTTACCCTGCCTGGCCCCCAGTTGTGGGAGTGGAACGGATTCTCCTGGTGGATTGCCAACGGATTGGCCGTCTTGGCGCTGCTGGGGGTGGCCTGGTCCATGCAGGATTATGATGCGAGCGAGTTCCTCGGAACGCGGCAGTGGCGTAACAAAGAGACGGCGGTGGAGGATCAGGAGGGCTTTCATATTTCTCCCCTGCACCGTTTTGTACGCCACCCCTGGTATAGTCTCAGCCTGGTCTTGATCTGGACCAGAGATATGGATCTGGCCTTTTTTGTCTCAGCGGCGGTGATGACACTCTATTTCTTTTTTGGCTCAGTTTTGGAAGAGCAGAAGCTTATTATCTACCATGGCGATAAATACCGCCGCTATCGAAAATTGGTGCCTGGGTTGGTTCCCCTACCCTGGCGCTACCTAAGCCGCAAGCAGGCTAAAGAGCTGCAGGGGGAGTGCTGAGAACAGGCCAGGGTTCTCGTTAAAGAACCTTCTTCCTGGTTTTTTTTTTCAGTTGGCGTGTATTAAATAATTACATGGATATAATGTAACTAACGGGTCAGTTTGGGTTTATATGCAGTAGCTGGCGTGTTGGGCCAAGCGTTTTTAAACACCGTTTGGTCGATATGGTTTTTTTCCAATTTGGAGCAATCGAAGATGATTGATTACAAGGAAAAACGCGACTTCTACCGTATGGCCATGGACTGTACGGCAGAGTACAAAGTCAACGGTTCCGGCAAGAAGAGCAAGGCCGTTGTGAAGGATCTGAGTAGTGGTGGGCTTCTGCTTTGGATTAAACAGGAGGTTAAGCCTGGAAGCCAGATCTCAATCATGTTGCAGCCTGGTTCAGATATCACTCCACCTCTGAATGCTAAAGTTGAAGTTATTCGCTGTGATCCTCTCGCTAATGAGGAAGGGACCTATGCGGCGGCATGTTCAATGATTGAGATACTGGATTAAGCAAAGGATTTGATTAATCTCGCATTATTAAGTTTCCGATCATCTGTGTGATCGGGAATGGGTTTCTCTCCCCCCAAATATTTTTCTCAACTAGGTTCAGGCCACAATATTTCTCTCATCTCCAGCGTAATAGGCGTTAATATTTAGCGCGACCTCGTTGACCAGGCGCTGACGCGACTCTTTGCTGGCCCAGGCGATGTGAGGAGTCACAATAAGATTGGGTATCCCTGGTTCAAGTAGAGGGTTGCCCTCTGTTGGTGGCTCCCTGGTCAGCACATCCACCCCGGCGCCACCTATCTGGCCAGTTGTCAGGGCCAGGGCCAGGGCTGGCTCATTCACTACACCCCCGCGCGCGCAGTTTATCAGAAGCGCATCGGGCTTCATTAGCTCAAACTCTTCCTCCCCAATCAGATCTCTGGTCTGCTCGGTAAGGGGGCAATGCAGGGAGAGGATATCCACCTGCTGCAGTAGTTCATGTAGTGGAACCCGGCCGGGTGTTGGTTTGCTGCCAGGGCGGTTCGAAAGCATTACCTCCATACCAAAGGCCTCAGCTACCTGTGCGACCGCCCTTCCCAGTCCGCCATAGCCGACGATTCCAAGACGTTTGCCGCTCAGTTCGCGGAAAGGGAAATCCAGCAGACAGAACTGATCGCTCTGTTGCCAGCGTCCTTCATTAATGGCCTGGGTGTGTTCGGCCAGTCTAGTGGTAAGGTTCAGTATCATGGCGAATACCTGTTGAACCACTGAAGGGGTTGAGTATCCGGCAACATTGGTTACTCGAATCCCCAGCTCTTTGGCTGCATCCAGATCCACATTATTGGTGCCGGTGGCGGCGATGCATATCAACTTTAGATTGCTGCATGACTGCATTATCACTTTATCAAGAATTACCTTGTTGCTGACCACAATCTCTGCTGCTTCGATGCTCTTTGCTGTCTCTTCCGGCTTGGTGGTTGCACGATAGGTCCAATTTGGGACGGCCTGTTTTAGTGATGAAAGATCAATGTCATCACTGCTCACTGTTGCCAGATCGAGAAATACGGCTTTTTTGTCAGTCATAAGTGATAAATCCTAATGAAATAAGAGATTGGGTCTGGCTGATTATATATGTCCGCACACTTCTGCATAGCACTTGGTTAAGTAGGCCAGGTTAAAAATCTTGCGTTTTGCCCTCCCGAAGCGGGCTCGACTGCTGTATCCTCTACACTCTTTTTCATAGCTACTAATTAATACAGCCATGAGCAGTCCAACTACTAGCCGTATTCGCGAGATACCATATAACTACACCTCATTTTCCGACAGGGAGATTGTGATTCGCTTTCTGGGAGAGGAGATGTGGGACCTGATTGAGGAGCTAAGGGGGAGTCGTCGCACCGGGCGTTCGGCCCGAATGCTGTTTGAAGTGTTGGGGGATATGTGGGTTGTAGCCAGGAATCCCTATCTGCAGGACGACATCCAGGCCGATCAGGAGCGGCGTGAGGCGCTGATCGGGGCTCTGCGGCATCGGCTGGACCAGTTTGAACTGCGGACAAATGACAATCCCAAGGCGCTCAAACTGTTGCAGGCCTCCCGTGAGGCAGTGGATCGTTTTGCTGCCTGCTTCGAAAGAAATGACCGTCTGCGTCAGGGCGTAACCAAGGTGCTGTGTCGGGTTACCCGCCGGGACAATATCGACTTTGGCGGCTTGGCCCGGGTGTCCCACTCCACAGATGCGACCGACTGGCGCGTGGAGGTTCCGTTCGTGGTGATAACCCCGGACCGAGAAGAAGAGGTGGTGGAAATTGTAAGATCCTGTATCGACTGCGGCCTGACCATAATTCCCCGAGGTGGTGGTACCGGATATACCGGAAGTGCGGTTCCTCTTGATCCTCACTGTGCAGTGATCAATACCGAAAAGCTGGAGCAACTTGGTGAGGTGGAGTATCTGAATCTACCTGGGTTGGAGGAGAAGGTGGCCACGGTCAGGGCAGGGAGCGGTGTTGTTACCAAACGTATCTCCGATTTGGCTGGGGAGCGTGGTCTGGCCTTCGCGGTGGATCCCACCTCACAAAACGCATCCACTATCGGCGGTAATATCGCCATGAATGCGGGCGGCAAGAAGGCTGTTCTTTGGGGTACCACCCTAGATAACCTAGCCTCCTGGCGCATGGTGATGCCTGATGGCAACTGGCTGGAGGTGGAGCGGCTGAATCACAATCTGGGCAAAATACATGACCAGGAGCTGGTGAGTTTTCGCATAACCAGGTTTAAGCGTGATGGTAAGACTCCATTAGAGGAGCCTGAACTACTGGAGATGCCTGGTAGTGCTTTCCGCAAGGCAGGTCTGGGCAAGGATGTAACCGACAAATTCCTCTCCGGTCTGCCTGGTGTGCAGAAAGAGGGGTGTGACGGTTTGATCACCTCGGCACGGTTCATTCTGCATAGGATGCCGGAACATGTGCGTACCGTTTGTATGGAGTTCTTTGGCTCTGATCTGACCGCTGCTGTCTCTGCTATCGTGGATATCATGGATCTGATTAAGGGTAGCGATAAGGTGCAGATATCGGGTCTGGAGCATCTGGATGAACGCTATATTCGTGCGGTGAAATACTCCACCAAGGCATCGCGTCACGTGCATCCCAAGATGGTTCTGATTGCAGATTTGATATCAGATGATAAAGATCTGGTGGCCGCTGCTGCATCCGAGGTGGTGCAACTGGTCAATGCCCGCGATGGGGAGGGCTTTATCGCGGTTAGTCCCGAGGCGCGGCGCAGATTCTGGCTGGATCGAGCCAGGACAGCAGCTATCTCCGCCCATACCAACGCCTTCAAAATAAACGAAGACGTGGTGATCCCGTTGGGGCGCCTGGCTGAATATAACCAGGGTATCGAACGCATCAACATTGAGCAGTCCATCAAAAACAAACTGGCGATCATGGATGCGGTCCTTGAGTATCTACAGGGTGATATGCCTGAGCTACGCCAGAGCGAGGAGTATGAGAAGTCTGAAGAGAGCGACGCCATCCTTAAGGCGAAGCAGGAGGCTGCGGTGCTGGCGGTGGGAGATACCAGGGGGCGCTGGCAACATATTCTGGAAAATCTGGACGCGAAGGCTGCCGATAATCAGGCCCTGTTGGAAGATGATGTAGCAAACTACCAAGCGGATGAAACCCTGCTGGACTTGATGCTGCGCAGGGAGCTGCGCCAATCCTACCGTGATGAGGTGGCCGGCAGATTAAATGATATCTTCAATGGTCAGGATATGGGATCGGTGCGCGATCGTTTGGAGCGGATCCATGCCGAGATCAGAGACTCGCGCCTGTTCGTGGCGCTACACATGCACGCCGGTGACGGCAATGTGCACACAAATATTCCGGTGCACTCCCATAACTATGAGATGTTGCATGAGGCCGAAAGAGTAGTCGAACGCATAATGCAGCTGGCTCGTTCTCTGGATGGCGTTATCTCAGGGGAGCACGGTATAGGTCTGACCAAGATCCAGTATCTGGACCGGGAGAAGCTGGATAGGTTCGTTGAGTACAAAGAGCTGGTTGACCCTAAGCAGGTATTCAATCGTGGTAAATTGATGCCAGATTCCGCTTTGGGTGCAGCCTACACGCCCTCGCTACGTTTAGTGCAGCAGGAGGCGATAATCCTGGAGGCGAGTGAACTGGGCGCCCTGAACGATGAGGTGCGCCACTGTTTGCGCTGTGGCAAGTGCAAGCCAGTGTGTCAGACCCATGTGCCGCGGGCCAATCTGCTCTACTCGCCGCGCAACAAGATACTGGGCGCTGGTCTGATTGTAGAGGCATTTCTGTATGAGGAGCAGACCAGACGCGGCCTCTCCATAAGGCACTTTGATGAGATGAATGATGTGGCCGACCACTGCACCGTTTGCCACAAGTGTGAGTCTCCCTGCCCGGTAAATATAGACTTCGGTGATGTTACCGTACGTATGCGCAATATTCTTACTCAGAGAGGCAAGAAGCGCAGAAACCTTGGTGCCTGGGCAGCCATGTCCTTTCTGAATGCAACTGATCCCAGGATTATTCGCATAATGCGTAAGGGCATGTTGCAGTGGGGCTACAAGGGCATAACCCTGGGACATGATCTATTTAAACGCTTTGGGCTACTGGGGAAGCGCAGGGATATACCAGCGGCTACCTCTGGCAAGCCACAGCTGAAGGATCAACTAGTGGGTCTGGTGCGCAAGCCCCTTAGGGTTGAACTGCCAAAACAGACTATGCGTTCCATGTTGGGGCTGGAGGATATGACTACAGTACCGATCCTGCGCAATCATGCCATGATTACCGAGGAGTCAGATGCGGTGTTCTATTTTCCAGGATGCGGCTCCGAGCGGCTGTTCAGTAACGTGGGTTTGGCCTCCCTCGCCATGATGTATGAGCTTGGGACCAAAGTGGTATTGCCGCCCGGTTATCTATGTTGTGGTTATCCTCAGAGCGCTATAGGTCAACATGATGAGGGCAAGCGCATTACCACCGAGAATCGGGTGCTGTTCCATCGTCTGGCCAATACCCTCAACTACATGGATATCCGTACTGTGGTTGTCTCCTGCGGTACCTGCATGGATCAGCTACAGGAGTATGAGTTCGAGAAGATTTTCCCTGGCTGTCGTCTGTTGGATATCCACGAATATCTAATGGAAAAAGGGGTGGCTGTGGAGAGTGGGGGAGATGTTAGCTATCTCTATCACGACCCCTGTCATAGCCCGATGAAACAGTATAGCCCGGTTGCAGTTGCCTCCTCCCTTATGCAGACCGATGTGGTGTTATCAGATCGTTGCTGCGGAGAGGCCGGCACCCTTGGCAGCTCAAGGCCGGATATAGCCAACCAGTTGCGTTTCAGGAAATTGGAAGAGTTGAGTGCTGGTATCAAAGAGGTGTCGGGAAAAGAGCGGGTGACCGATGGCGACGTGAAGATACTTACCTCTTGTCCTGCCTGCCAACAAGGGCTGAACCGTTACTCCGATGATACAGGGCTAGGGGTAAGCTACATTGTGGAGGAGATGGCGGTGAGGAGAATGGGCGACTCCTGGCATAGCGATTTCATCGATAGCTTATCGAATGGGGGGATTGAACAGGTGCTGCTCTGAGCGGATCTTAATGTTGCTGCTGGTCCGTGGTGCGATCCTGATAATACCTCTTCAGTATCTCGCTCGACAGCATGCCTGATCTGCTCTTGTCTTCCCTGTAATCAGAGATCGCCAGAAGCGCCTCATCTTTGGTTAGTTCTGTGACCTCATACAGTGGAAGCGCGTTTGCAGCAAAAAATCCTTTGTTTTTCATTGCGATACTCCCTATTTCTATAAATGGTGTTAGGACATAGTAATAGATCGTTGAAATATTGCAACTATTTTTTATATGGCGATAAATATGGTTTCTGTCTGGTTCACTGAAGCGGTGTGGTAAATAGGCGCGAAGTTATAGGAAAACGAACGGGAAGGCAGGAGTTATTATCTCTGGCACTCCGTTGTTAATTGGCTAACGATTTAATGTAGGCGTCCGGCTTGTACGCCCGTTGTATGGGGATGGATAGAGGACACCTGCTCTTTGTCTAGGCGTTGTTTGATCCCTTCTTTTGCTATGGAGCTCTCTAATCCTTTGATTTTGTTCTTGATTTTTATAAGGATTTCAGCAACCTCCTGGTGCTTGAAGATGGGTTCGATATATCTGTTTATGTTGTCGATAATCCGATACATCAATGCTACATCCTCTTTGGTGTAGCTATCCCGGCCTCGCTTATTTAGAACCTGTAGAACACCTATTGCCTGATCGCCGGACCTGGTGAATATAGGTAGTGACAGGGTGTTGCATGTGGTGAATTTCGTTTTAAGATCAATAACTTCGTGGGTTCCTGCCTTCTCTTCCAAATCGATATATATCTTGTGTATGCCGGTTGAAAGGGCATCCCCCACCATAGAGCCCATTCTGGGCACCTGGATCTCTCCCTCCTGCACTTCTGTACCTCGGTACAGCCAAAGTGAGTCTGAATCTGGGTTGTACACAAATATGGAGCAGCGCTCTGCATTAACCAGACTGGGAATGATATCTACAAAAAATTGCATCAGTTTGGGATTTCCGGTTTTACCCCAGCTACCCTCGATGCTCTTCTGTTTGGCTTTTAACTTACTGATTTTTATTGTTTTTATGTGTTTTCCGTTTTCCATTGAGTGCTCCTTGCAGATTTATAAGGGATTAGCCGGACCAGATCTTTTCGCCTTAATTGCGGTGGCTTTTAATTTTACCCTGGTTAGGATTCTAGTTATGGAAGGCTCGTCAATCAAGGCCTAAAATCGTTAATCATCCTATGTAGTGACTTGCGTCTCTCTATTTCCCTACACTGGCCATATCTAAGACCTACATACAGCATGGTGATCTGGGTGGCAGCGGGGGCAATATCTGGTCGCAATAGACAGACTCGCTTAAGAAAATCCAGAGGGCCTTCTGCGGGTCTGCGTTCCAAGCCTTTTTTAGCTAGTTTTTTACAGAATATGAGATAGTCGGCATAGACTGCGTCAGTAATCTTACTGCTGTTGTGCCAAAGGAAAAGTCCGAGCAGCAGTACGGCAATCGCTGCGAATCCCACCATAGCGAAGGCCAGGTTGTGGCCCTTAAGAAAATCAAGGCCAAGTATACTCATCAACTTGGATTGCCGCTCTCGGGTGTAGCCTAGAACCCAGCGGTGCCAGGATGCATTTATTGCATCTACCCCCCAGCTTAGCTGCTTTATCATCTTTGTCATGAAGCCTATCCTGATGCCGCTGAAATCGATGGGCATACCGAGAGGGTCGCTTATGAAACTGGGGTCGAATTCAAAGCTGCGTTCGATGCGTTCCGGGGCCACAGCGGCGGTGGGGTCTATTCTGACCCAGCCACGTCTCTCCAGCCACACCTCTGACCAAGCATGAGCGTCCGACTGTCTGACCACCAGATGGCCCCCAATGGGATTCACCTCTCCTCCTTGATATCCGGTCACTACTCGGGAAGGTATCCCGGCCAGACGCATAAGCAGGGTAAAGCTGGATGCGAAATGCTCACAAAATCCGCGTCTGCTATCGAACATGAATTGGTCGACTGGATTACTGCCTAGAAGCGGAGGCCTTAGGGTGTAGTAGAACTCTTCGTTGCGGAAATGTCTGAGGGCCTGATTTACTACGCCCAGGTTGTTAGTAGCAGAAGAGTTCCATTTTTGCACCAGATCCTGCATGCGTTGGGTTATGTTGTCAGGTAGCTGCAGTCCTCGGGTTCTCTCTTCCATGCTGATTGGACCCGTGTTGTAACTCAGCTTAGAGCTGGCGCTGTAACGCAGACGACTTTTGATTGGATCTTCACGCGTTACCAGAAAGTCGCCGGATATCTCGGCTTTTGCCGGTATGTCAAAAGGCAGGTCCAGCACCATAACCCAGCTGCTGTTTGTCGGCTCCATGGTTACAGAGTATTTGATCGCAGGTTGATTGCTAACCAGATTGGATGGCGGATTAGTAAGAGGTTTGCCGCGGGTCCAATTCCTGCCGTCTGTGTCCCAGAGTATGGGGCCGCGCCAGTATCTCTCAGGTGGGGCGGGGATGCTGTCTGCGAAATCCACTCTAAATGCCACGGCCCTGGATAAAGCCAAATTGGTAATTGAACCCATGGATATGCTGTCGTCCAGGCCTGTCTTGCCGATTCGTTCCTCCGTGTCCATATACCAGAGCGGTCCGGAGAGGCGGGGAAAGAAGATAAATAGTATCAGCATGATTGGCAGGGCCTGTAGCAGTAACATAAAGGCAGAGCCGAAGGATTTGACAGGTTTACTGCCAGGACGCTGGCGGCTGTTTTCCAGCAGTACCCCAGTGAGGGCGGTGGTGAGGATGATGACCAGGCCCACCATATACATCTCCTGATTAAACAGGAACTGAGTGGCAAGCAGGAAGTAGCCGACGAACACGACGATGAATAGGTCACGCCTGGTATGGATCTCCAGCAGCTTCAATCCTACCATGGAGGTCATAAGGGCAATGGTGGTCTCGCCACTGAATAGAACAGGGTGATTCACGATTACATTAGCCAGTCCCACTATAGCCAGTAGGAACAGCAGAAATCTGCCCGGCAGTAGTCGGGGCTGGATGATGGAGGCAACGCGCAAAGCAACCGATGCCAGAAAGAATGTGGTGATCCAGCCATGCAGGTGTAAGAAGTGTGGGGATGCCGCAGCTGTAAGCAGGATAATCAGGGAGATTAGCAGCCTCTGGTTTAAAGGATCTTTATCCTCTCTTCTCATCTCTCCTCCATATACATGGCCAAGGCCTCAAGACAGAGATGACGATGGGTCTGTCCATGACTGGGCGTTAGCTCAGTCCCTGGTATACGCAGCCCAAACTCATGCTCATTGTCGCAGGCGTCCAGCACTCCGCGACATAACCGGCTGAGCCGCTCTTCCGTCTCCACTCCAGGCATGCTTTGCCACTCCAGCCATATTCGGTCTGCTCGGTCCCCCCCAAACTGTTTTGTCTGTAATCCCCGTTCACTGGCTAACGCCTTCCAGTTTATCTGTTTGGGCGAGTCTCCTGGTTTGTATGCACGGATGCCAACAAAGTCATCCACCCCCACGCCCTTGTCACCACTGCTGCTGTGGTCATAGTCTGTGTTGGCTGCGGGCGGTCTTCTGGAGCCGGGGGCGGGATAGATAAGACAGGTTGTGTCCAAATCGACATAACTCCAGGCCCGTAGCAGTCCCAGGGGATAGCTGGTGGATACTGTGATCCTTCCAAGGTTGAGTAGCCCTCTCTCAGGCGCCTCCTTATATAGCCTCAGTGAATCTCTTGAGTTGCCTTCAAGATCAACCGCCGTTGAGTTCGGCCCGCATGCTCGAAGTTGTATGTTTGGTCTTTCACTGTTTCGATTGTTTGTTAAATGTATTTCGAAGCTGGCAGTTTGACCGGAGAATACCGGTGCATTGGGGCCCGGCATCAATTCCAGGCCAACCAGGTTGCGCCAGGTATGCAGCATAGCTACTACTCCAAGTCCGGCCAGCATGAAGGTGAGAAAAAAGGCGAGGTTATTACCGTAGTTGATGGAGCCGATTAACATCAGCAGCAACAGCAGTCCGAAGATGATGCCGTAGCGTGTTGGCAGTATATATATTTGGCGGGGTCCTATCTTCGCTGCCCCGGCGAGGTCGTGTCTATTAACTCGGAGTATGCGGTCAGGCAGTTTGAGCATCTGTTGCGGGGCTATGGTATTGGTACTGAATCAAGCAAGTGTTGAGCTAGCTGCCCACCTTCGTTTACCCCGGTATCAGAGGTAGAGTGCAGGCGGTGGCTTACGGTTGCTGTCAATATGGATTGGATGTCTTCCGGCAGGACTTTGTCCCGACCCTCCAGCAGTGCCCAGGCGCGGGCATTGCGTAATAGCGCCAGGCCAGCGCGCGGTGATAATCCGTGATGAAAGCGGGGGCTGGTGCGACTGAACTCCAGTAGTGCCTGGCAGTAGTCGAGCAGTGCATCGGATACAAATATGTTATCCACCTCTTTCTGGATAGCGACCAGTTGCTCCTGATCCAAACATGGAGTAATGGACTCAAGCATCTCTCTGCGCTCCTCTCCTGCCAGCAGTTCACGTTCTGATTTCGCATCCGGGTAACCTATCTCCACCCGCATAAGAAAGCGGTCGAGCTGCGATTCTGGCAGAGGGAAGGTTCCGATCTGATAGGAGGGGTTTTGGGTGGCGATTACAAAAAATGGGAGGGGTAGTTTTCGGGTCTTCCCCTCTACCGTGACTTGGCGCTCTTCCATGGCCTCCAGGAGGGCGCTCTGGGCCTTGGGGGTTGCGCGGTTTATCTCATCGGCCAATACCAATTGGGAGAAGATAGGTCCTGGATGAAAACGGAAAGATTCCTGTTCCCGGTCATAGATTGAGACCCCGATTATGTCGGCGGGTAACATATCACTGGTGAATTGAATGCGTTGGTACTGCATTCCCAGAAGTCTTGCCAGCAAATGGGCCATGGTGGTTTTGCCGACACCAGGCAGGTCCTCAATCAATAGATGTCCCCTCGCTAGAACACAGGTTAATGCCAGGCGCATGACCTTCTCCTTGCCCAGGAGGATTTCGCCCGCTTTAAGTACTGTTTGATCGAGTAGCTTTTTCATATGCAAACGCTTTAAGTATAGGTTGTTGCGGGTAGGGTAATGCGAAACCTTCTAAACTACTGGTGGAGATGTTAGTAGGTTCTAATTGGCGGTTCCAGATACACCTTCTGTCAGTTTGGTTCCTATTTCGGTGAGGCGCTGTTTTGCCTGCTGTGGAACATCTCCTTCGACCGCTAGACTTTTTAACAGTTCGGAACCTGTCTCACATATTATTTGCAGTTGTGCGTCATCGAACAGTTCCAATGCGGCCTGTAGGCCCATTGAGGATTCACTCAGCAGAGATGGTGCCAGGTCGCTTTCCAGTATAGGCGATTCTGGGTGTAGCAGGTCAGCGACTATAGGATGCTGTAGAAGGGAGTAGTGGGCAGCTCGGGCCTGCTGTTCCTGTTTTAGCTCTTCCTGGGCAACCCTATCGTCCGCTGCATTTGCACGGATGGAGTTCATTATTATCTGAGTCAGTTTCTGTATGGCATTTTTGGTCTCAGATTGGTCATCAGCCAGACCAGATGCCTGTTCGTAGGCTATATCAAGCTGCTCTTTGATTTTGAGGATAACATCACTCTCTTCGTTGGACTTGAGATTTACCGTCCTCTGGACCAGTGCCCTGAATCCGCCAATAAACTCAACTAACTCTTCATGATCTAGGCGTTGAGCTTCTAATAGTTCCTCAGGAGAGACAGTTTGTTGCGATTTAGGAAATAGCGGGTTGTTGTGCTTGCGGCGCAAATGGCGCTCATTACGCCCTGGTTTTTGACTGAAGATCAGGGTCATTCCGTCTCCACCTCAGGACCGAGAAGTATGGCTATCCACCTGGTTTCGTCGCTGCTATCTAGAGATATCTTGATCATCATGGTCAGAGGTACCGACAGAAACATCCCGACCGGTCCCAGAATCCAGCCCCAGAACACCAGGGATATAAACACAACCAGGGTGGAAAGCCCAAGGCCTCGCCCCATAAAGCGTGGTTCGATCAGGTTCCCGACAACAACATTGATTAGCACATAACCCAGCAGAGACCAGAGAGCGCCGGTTGTTCCCAATTGAATCAGAGCCAGCAACAGGGCTGGAACCGATGCGATGATGGAGCCGATGTTGGGGACGAAGTTGAGCAAGAAGGCCAGCATTCCCCAAAGCACTGGGTAATCTACCCCTACCATCCATAGCCAGAAAAATACCAGTACGCCGGTAAGGGCACTGGTGGCCGTTTTGATTGCCATGTAGCTGTTGATGTTATCCAGAAAATCACCAAAGCGGCTGAGGCCGCTGTCGGGGTTTTGCAGTATCGCCCCAAGCTTGGTGGGAAAACTGGCGGCCTCCAGCAGGATGAAAATAACGGTCAACAGAATGAGGAAGGTATTGGTGAGTATTCCCCCCAGACTGCTGAGGCCTGCTGCCGCCATCTGCATCGCCTTGGCTGGGTCCAGTAGTTTGGATGCAGTTTGCTTAGGGATTGTTATCCCCATCTCCCCAAGCCAGGATAGTAGGGCTGCTGTTTGGGTATTTAGCCGTTCCTGATATACGGGAAGCTGGGCTGAAAAGTCATCGATAGAGCTGCCAACCAACACCCCCATCATTACCACTGCAACGATCACCAACCCAATCACCAGTGCCAGGGCAATAGCTGTAGGAATCTTTTTGTGTTTTAGATAAAACAGCGGAGGGGCGGCGATGATGGCGATAAAGGCAGAGAGCAGAAAAGGTACCAACAGTTCCCGTGCCTCCCGTACTCCAGCAACCACTACCACGAAGGCCGCCATGGTAAGTAGGAATTTGCTGCCCTGTGGAATGGTGATTGCCTTATTCATAGCCAGTTAAAATTTAGGTATGGGATTGGTTCGGCGCCACTCTTTCTTATTTGCGTCGTAGCTCCACTTCTGATGGTCGACTAAGGTGTTTTGAATCTGTCTGTCATTATGTATGTAGAGTATCCTAACCGATTGTATGACCTCAGTCTCGGATGTGCTGACTGGCCCCCTTATTGTCTCATAACTGGTTACCCGTATGTTATTAAGATTGCTCTGTATCTTGGCATTCTTGGCTAGGTCTGGATGGAGGAAAGAATAGATTTGGCTAAGTTCACCCCAGCGTACAATCAACTCATAGCTGTGAAGAGTCTTGTTCATGGAGTCATTCATGCCTTTATTTGTAAAGGCCTTTATAGGCGAAAGCGTCTCGCAGCCTGAAAACAGTAAGGCTAAGGTTAATACTAGAAACACACTTCTAAGCTTCGGCATAATCCATTCCAAAAGTTGTTTTGAGGGATAGCGCCATGTTAAGCGAGTATCGATG
Organism: Sedimenticolaceae bacterium; assembly: GCA_050291365.1. Lineage (GTDB taxonomy): Bacteria > Pseudomonadota > Gammaproteobacteria > Chromatiales > Chromatiaceae > JAAGZL01. The sequence goes on from JBNKJS010000006.1 coordinate 97,091, forward strand.
CTTGATCTAGTGCTGTGAAAGCAATTTCTGTCCGAAAAGATGTCCATGCTGTTATCATACGTGACCTTTATCCCAACGCATTGGATTTAACGAGTAAATTGTATGAATCAGGACCAGGCAGAACCACAGGTAGAGTTACAGATTGGAGAGGGCAAGATCACCCTGCTGGGAACCGCCCACGTATCCCGCGCCAGCGCAGATAAAGTAAGGGAACTGCTAAATAGCGGTGAATATGATGCGGTGGCGGTTGAGCTTTGCCCCAGTAGATACAATGCCATCCTTGATCCTGATGCATTGGCGCGCATGGATCTGTTTAAGGTGCTGAAAGATGGCAAGGGGACCATGGTGGCGGCAAACCTTGCCCTTGGTGCCTATCAACAGCGTCTGGCAGAACAGTTTGGGATTGAACCTGGTGCTGAACAGCGCGAGGCGATCAAATACGCACAAGAGAACCACACCCCGGTACTTTTGATTGATCGAGAGATTGGCATCACCCTGAAGCGGGTCGCCAGCAATGTGGCCTGGTGGCAGCGTATTAATCTGTTTGCTGGATTGGTGGCCAGTCTGCTGTCCAAGGAAGATGTAGATGAGGAGGAGGTGGAGCGTCTGAAAGAGGGGGATATTCTTGAAACAACCTTTGCCGAGTTTGCAGAGGACAGGCAAGATCTATATATGCCTCTGATTGATGAGCGTGACCGTTACATGGCGGCCCGTCTGCTGGATGATATGCAGCAGGACGGACACATGAACATCCTGGCGGTGATCGGCGCCGGTCATATGAATGGAATCAAGGGTTATTTGGAAAAGGGGATTGATCAACCCAGGCAGATGGTGGAAGAGCTTGATTCGTTACCTGCGCCCAAGAAATGGCCCAAGCTTATTCCCTGGGCCATAGTTGCCCTGATCCTGTCTGGCTTTGCTATTGGATTTGCACGCAGCTCGGAGCTTGGCTGGGGTCTGGTTGCAGACTGGGTCCTTATCAATGGTGGTCTATCCGCGCTGGGCGCGCTGATCGCTGGCGCACATCCTCTGACTACAATCGCCGCCTTTGTGGCAGCGCCCATAACATCGCTCAACCCAACGGTTGGTGCTGGCATGGCCACAGCAGCGGTTGAAATATTTCTACGCAAGCCAAGGGTGGGTGATTTCAGTGAACTGCGTCATGACACTACCCATTTGAAAGGGTGGTGGCACAATCGGGTTTCTCGCACCTTGCTGGTGTTTCTGTTCAGTACCTTGGGTTCGGCCATTGGGACCTATGTGGCGGGGTTCAAGATTTTTGGACAGTTGGCGGGGTGAGCAGTGACCGTTGGTCCGGTGGACCAACGCAGCATTGCGAACGCCTCGCAGGGATGCGAGGCAGGGTCGTAGCGCCAGGGAGGGCTGGCACCACCGGTGCCCATGGTTATGCCGTACTTCATCGCTGGAACCATTAATTCCTCCATCGTCATCCCGGCGAATGCCGGGATCCAGGTGCTTACAGCTACTTCAGATAACAAGTTTTGCAGCCTCATCGTATCCCGCGTGCTTTTCCACAGTCAGTTTCCAAACATACCGCTGTGTTTAATACCATCAAAAATAAACTGAACTGCCAATGCAGATAGCAAAACGCCAAGAATTCGACTTATAACCTGCATGCCTGTTACACCGAGAAGCCGATTAATTTTGCCTGCAAGCAGCAATGCAATTCCGGTTAGTAGCAAAATGGCAAGGAGCGATGCAACAACAATTACTTGTTGTGTTAGATCTCCTTCTGCATTTGCCATCAATAGAATAGACGCACCCATAGCACCAGGCCCAGCGATGAGTGGCGTAGCTATCGGGAAAATAGAAATATCCCGTTTCGATATTGCTTCACGCTTTTCCTCGTCTGTTGTCGAAGTGCCGCCGGATGAGCGTGCGAACACCATATCTATGCCCATTAGCAACAGCAAGATCCCGCCAGCCGTCCTTAACGCGGCTAGTGATATACCAAGACTAGCTAAGAGAATCTCACCAATTAGAGCGAAAGTGATCAGAATTACGGAAGCAGCCAGCGTCGCGCGGATGGCCATCGAACGTTTGTACCCCAGAGTTCCGCTCGCCGTTAGCGCAGCAAATACAGCAGCAGCATCGATTGGGGCAATCGTTGCAAAGAAAGTTGCCAAGGCTAAGCTCGCAGTTTCAATCATCCTGATATCACCGAAGATTTTTTCAATCTAAATGTTAGTAATGCAGCATGCGTGAATATTGAAATGTGTAGGGATGTGAGTTGATTTTAGTGCATTCTGCCGAGAGGGTATTCCACACATCAGGAACCACTGCATCAGTCAGGGGTTCCTTGGGCACTAGGTTTAGCTGGCTCTTTTATTCTTGCGGAAGAAATTAAATAGACCAGCAAAGAAAATAGTAGATGCGAATGGAATAAAAGCTGCTGGTAACGGAACCGCAGTTAAGGTTTCATTTGTCCAGGCATTTACAACAGTTTCATTACCGAGTAAATCCAGAAAATGAAGGTTTATTCCACCATTGCCCGGTCCTGAAACAAGTTCCCATGGCAGATCCTGGCTTGAATACAGAGTCTGATCGCCCCAGCCAAAGAAGGTGAAGCCAACAAGTGTGAAGTTGCCAATACTGAAACCACTCATCGGCAGGCCACTTAGAGACATACTTCCGCCGTCAATGAAGTATCCATCTTTTGTATATGGATCTAAAGGAGTTGCATCAGCAATCAAGATTTCTGCATCGGCTGCAGAAAAAACATTACCAGCAATATTTCCCAGGAAGTTACTTACAACTCCAGCACCATATCTGGCGTGATCACCAAAACCAAACCCCCAAGTTGAACTTGGTACGCCGAGAGTTGTTGATTCGCTGTCATATATAAAAGATCCGGAAACCATAGTTCCGGCAGAGAACAGAGGTTGACCAGAGTTTACTTGAACTTGATATTCATAGCGCACAGGGGCTGAGAAAGATACGCTTGAGAACACTGTCAGGAAAAGGATGCAAGCTCCTTTGCCTATCCATTTTGTTATTATTTTCACCTGGTTGTCTCCTTTATTATTTGTGAGTGAAATCCGTGTTGATGTCGAGGTTATCAGAAACATGTTTTTTTACAGGCCTGGTTATTTATATGCTGCTGTAATTCCGGGGAAGGCTAGTATTTGGGGTCGGAGTAAAAACTCTTAGGGTATTTGCCCAAAATAGTAAAATTGTTAATGAGTTTTTACTCCGACCCCAAATGCTTTCAAATACTGGACTCCTTCGCAGGTAGGGCTTGCACGGGAATCACTCCTTACTTAAGATGAATCAGAAGATCTGAAAGGAGACAATGATGCCCTGGTGGGGATGGATAATATTTGGTGCCTTGCTGCTCGGTTCCGAGCTATTGATAGTCGATGCCGGCTTTTACCTGGTGTTTATCGGCATTGCCGCGGCCATCACCGGACTGATCGAACTCGGTGGTGTGGGCCTTGAGCCCTGGGGGCAGTGGATCATGTTTTCGACCATTGCGCTGATTCTGATGGTGTTTTTTCGCAAGCAACTCTATGCCAAATTGCGTGGTTCCGGGGTTGGTTATGAAACTGGGCCTGCAGGCGAAGTGGTCACGCTTGAGCAGGACTTGCCGGTTGGCGAAAAAGGCAGGCTGGCTTACCGCGGTACCGAATGGACCGTGATCAACGATAGTGACCAGGCTTTTACCGCTGGCCAGCATGTAAAGATTGTCAGCGTCGATGGCCTGACCCTGCGGCTGGAACGCATCCAAAAATAACACTAAGGAGAGCAACCATGATCGAAAATTTTGCATTCTGGGTTTCCATTGCTACAGCAGCAGTAGTGGTCCTGATCATTTTCAAGACTGCGGTGGTTGTGCCACAGCAGAGCGCCTATGTGGTAGAGAGTCTTGGTAAGTACAGCCGCACCTTGCGTGCCGGATTCCATATCCTGATTCCATTTATCGAATCTGCAGCCTACAAGCACAGCCTGAAGGAGATTGCCTTCGACATCCCCGAACAAGTCTGTATTACCAACGACAATGTCCAGGTAGGGGTCGATGGCGTGCTTTACCTGCAGGTGCTAGATCCGGAGCGTGCCTCTTACGGTATATCCGACTATGGATTTGCTATATCGCAGTTAGCACAGACCACACTGCGTAGTGAGATCGGCAAGATTGCCCTCGATCGGACCTTTGAAGAGCGCGCGATGATCAACGCCAACGTGGTCTCCGAACTGGATAAGGCCTCGGATCCCTGGGGAGTCAAGGTGCTGCGGTATGAAATCAAGAATATCAATCCACCCCACGATGTGCTTAGTGCGATGGAAAAACAGATGCGCGCCGAACGTGAGAAGCGTGCGGTTATTCTGACCTCGGAAGGTGAACGTGACGCCAAGATCAACGAGGCCGAAGGTGAAAAGCAACGCGTCATCAAAGAGTCAGAGGCCAAAAAACAGCAGCAGATCAACGAGGCCGAGGGTGAAGCCGAGGCTATTCTGGCCGTCGCTACGGCAACAGCGAAGGGCCTGCATCGCGTTGCGCAATCTCTGGTTACCGAAGGGGGTAATTCGGCGATGCAACTGCGAATTGCGGAGGCATACATCGCTCAGTTCGGCAATCTGGCTAAAGAGGGTAATACCCTAGTCGTGCCGTCCAACCTGGCTGATATTTCGTCGATGATCGCTCTTGCCACCACCATCGCCAAAAAAGATATGCCTGGATCGGTGAGTTAAGGGGCTCATCCGACGGGATATCCCTCTCCCCACAAGGGAGAGGGAGATGGATGCCGGATCAAGTCGCGGAATAAAAACTGGACCATCACCCCATTCCACTCTTAATCTGCGGTATACGCGTCTGCATCACCGCATAGTAGACCACAGGAATCACCACCAGTGTCATCACGGTAGAAACAAACAGCCCGAAGATCAGAGATACCGCAAGACCGCTGAAGATAGGATCATCCAGGATAAAGAATGCGCCGCCCATCGCTGCCAGGGCGGTGAGGATGATGGGTTTGGCCCGTACCACCGCAGAGCGAATCACTGCCTTCTCCAACGTCATGCCACCCCGTACCTCTTGGTTGATGAAATCTACCAACAGAATAGAGTTGCGCACAATTATGCCGGCCAGGGCGATCATGCCGATCATGGAGGTGGCGGTGAACTGCGCACCTAATAGCGCATGTCCCGGCATTATGCCGATGATGGTCAGGGGTATGGGGGCCATGATCACCAGTGGCACCAGGTAGGAGCGGAACTGGGCCACCACCAGCAGGTAGATAAGGATCAGACCAACGGAGTAGGCGATGCCCATATCGCGGAAGGTGTCGTAGGTGATCTGCCACTCGCCATCCCACTTGACGCTGTATGAGTATGGGTTGTCCGGTTGAGAGATGAACCACTGTTCCAATATGCCTCGCTCTTCGATGGTGTCGGCGATGTCAAACATCCCGTAGAGCGGACTATCGGTGTCGCCGGCCATATCGCCGGTAACATAGACCACCGGCAGCAGATCCTTGTGATGGATCGAGTGTTCGCGTTTTGCTGGAACCACCTTGACTAGCTCGGAGAGTGGCACAGCATCTCCCTGCATGCTGGGGATCTTCAAAGAGAGTATCTGCTGCAGATTAGACTTATCGGACTCTGCATATTTCACTCGGATGGGAACCGCATACTTCATGTTCTTTCCATGCAGATAGGTCATGTCAGCCCCGCCGATCACCGTTGCCATGGCCTGGGAGACGCTCTCCTGGGATACACCCAACAGCGCGGCCTTGGTGCGGTCAACCAGGATCAGAAGTTTGTCCGAGGGAAACTCCACGCTATCGTCCACATCTATGACATCCTCGGTCTGGCTAAACAGCTCCCGTACCTGTTTGGCTATGCCGATCTGTCCCTTATAGTCCACGCCGTAGATCTCGGCCACCAGGGGTGACAATACAGGCGGCCCCGGGGGGAGTTCGACTATCTTTACGTTACCCTGGTATTTTGCGGCGATTTCCTGGATGGGTTGGCGCACGGCCAGGGCAATCTCATGACTCTGACGGTCACGCTGGTGTTTATCCAGCAGATTCACCTGGATATCACCTAGATTGGGGGCCTCACGCAGGTAGTATTGGCGCACTAGCCCGTTGAAGCTGATGGGGGCTGAGGTGCCGGCGTAGGTCTGGTAGTTGGTGACCTCAGGGACGGTTTTGAGATAGCCGCCGATATCGGTCAAGACCCGAGAGGTCTGTTCCAGGCTGGTGCCCTCCGGCATGTCCAGAATCACCTGGAATTCCGATTTGTTGTCGAAGGGCAGCATCTTCATGACCACTGCCTTGGATACCACCAGCAGTAGAGATAGAACGATCAACCCTATGATGGAGGCAAGCAGCAGTCTTCTCTTTCTTGGGCCGTTATTAAATTCAATAAATGGGTGCATCAGCCGGTGAAAAGTCTGGAACAGCGGGCCGCTCTCATCTATCTCGTCTCCATGTGCGGCATGGGCATGGGCCCTGCCGGCCAAGGCTTTATAGGTGAGCCAGGGGGTGAGGATAAAAGCCACCAGTAGGGAGATCAGCATACCCATGGAGGCGTTGATCGGAATAGGACTCATGTAGGGCCCCATCAGACCGCTGACGAAGGCCATGGGCATCAGCGCCGCAATGACAGTGAAGGTGGCCAGGATGGTGGGTCCGCCCACCTCATCTACCGCTTTCGGAATGGCCTCAAGCAGATTCTTTGCCCCCATGCTGATGTGGCGGTGGATGTTCTCCACTACCACAATGGCGTCATCCACCAGGATGCCTATGGAGAAGATCAGGGCGAACAGGGAGACCCGATTCAGGGTGAAGCCCCAGGCCCAGGAGGCAAACAGGGTGATGGCGAGGGTTATGACTACAGCAGTTCCCACGATAATGGCTTCACGCCATCCCAGGGCGAACATAACCAGCAATACCACGGACGCGGTGGCAAATATGAGTTTACTGATAAGTTTCTTGGCCTTGGCGTCTGCGGTTTCACCGTAGTTTCGGGTGATGCTGGCGTGTACACCATCTGGGATAAATATCCCCTTCAGTTGCTCAAAGCGCTCGATCACGGCGTTTGCGATATCCACCGCATTGGTGCCGGGCTTCTTGGCAATGGCAATGGTGACTGCGGGCAGGGTACCGGAGTCGGAGAGAGCCTGATTGCTGGAGCCTGGTCCGCTGCCGATCCACACATACTGGCTGGGTTGGTCGGGACCATGTTTGATGGTTGCTACATCGCGCAGATAGACCGGGCCGCCATCATGTACACCAACTACCAGGTCGCCCACCTGCTCTGCATTGGAGAGAAATGAGCCGGACTGTATTAGTACCTCATGGTTGTCGTTGGTGATGCTTAGGTTGTCACGCACCACGTTGGCGGAGGTGAGAGCCTGCTGCAGGTCGTTCAGGTTTATGTTGTATCCGGCCAGGGCCTGTGGATCCAATAGGACACTCACTACCCGTTCCGGTGCGCCCACCGTATAGATATCCCTGGTTCCGGGCACCCGTTGCAGTTCGGCCTCGATGGCGTGAGCCACCTGGCCCAGTTCATAGCCGCCTATCTCCGGGTTGTCGGACCATAGGGTGGCGGTGATGATGGGCACATCGTCAATGCCCATGGGTTTTATGATGGGTTGGGCCACGCCCAGGTTGGGTGGCAGCCAATCCTGATTGGAGTAGATCTTGTTGAAGAGGCGCAGGATGGCGTCACTGCGACTTACCCCCACCTCGTAACGTACGGTCAGAACCGCCATGCCGGGACGGGAGGCGGAGTAGATGTGCTTTACCCCTTCGATCTCAGACATAGCCTGCTCTGCCGGTGCGGCCACCAGGCTCTCTATCTCGGTTGCAGTAGCGCCAGGGAAGGGGATGAAAACGTTGGCGAAGGTGACATCGATCTGTGGCTCCTCTTCCCGCGGCGTGATCATTACGGCGAAGATCCCGAGCAGAAGACCAACCAGCGCCAGCAGGGGGGTAATGCTGGTGGTGAGGAAGCTTTCGGCGATACGGCCGGATATGCCCATCTTACTCACCGTCACTCTCCTCACTGTTATTTGCCTGTTGTTTCAACAGGGCGCCAGCCGCTATGGGATCCAGGACCACCTGTTCCTTCTGATCCAGCCCAGCCAGGATGGCGATACTATTATCGTCTATCTTCTCTCCCAGTCGTATGTGGCGGAAAGATACCCTGCCCTCTTGGTCCAGTACATAGACCCCGGTTACCTCGCTACGGAATACCACCGCCTGCTGCGGTATCAACAGATGTTTTTCTGTTCCCACCGCAAAGGCGGTCTTAACATACATGCCGGGGAACAGTCCTGAGATCTCCTGCGGTAGTTCCAGTCGCACCTTAAAGGTGTTACTTCCAGGCTGGGCATATGGAAATACTGTTAGTTTAGTGGCCTCTACAGACCGGTTGTCCGGCAGCTCTATGCGGGCCTTGCTACCCTTTCTGATTTGCTGGATAAGGCTCTGGGGCACGTTTACATTGACCCGCAACCTCTCCAGGGAGAGACCACTCATCAGCTTCTGGCCCATGTTTGCTGTTTCTCCTACTTCGATATGGCGTTGGGTGACTATGCCGGAGAAGGGTGCCCTGATTTCGGTGTAACGCAGTTGTTCCTCAGCCTGCTCAAGCCCTGCTTGGGCTGCCTTGAGTCGAGCCTCTGCCGCCCGTAGATTGGCATTGGCCTGGTCCATTGCAGAACTGGAGACCAGGTCCTTTTTAAAGACGGCGACGATACGCTCATGTTGTTTCTTTATCTCTTCCAGTCGAGCCTTCGCGGTATTCAGATCTGCCTTGGCCTGAACCAGTCTGGCCTTCTGCTCGGTATCCTTGAGCCGTATGATCAGGCTGTCCTTCTGCACATACTCTTCCACGTCCACCAGGATCTCCATCACCTGTCCCTGGGTCTGGGCCGTGAGTGTGCCTTGATTGACCGCCTCTACTACGCCGTCGAGTCGATGCTCCAGAGGTAACTCGCTATAACCGGCCTGAGCCGTCTTCAGCGGGGAGTCTGCTGCTGCCGCAGAAGCAAGCAATAGGGTTGAAAGGAGGGTGATCAGGCGGGTTTTCATGCCGGTTTCTCCGGGTTGAGAGTAAATAAGAGTTTTCTAATATACATTCTTGTTCAGGTATTTCAATAGCGACTTAGCATAATCGTAGATTATTCACTAGTTGTTACAACCGGTGGTGCCTCGTCCATCAGCGACCGCATGGCATGCAGGATGTTGGCATAGAGATGGCGGTTTTGCTTCTCTTCATTCAGCAGCAGCTCCTTCATGTGCTGACGCTGGGTTGGCATATCGAAGCAGGCAGGACAGCTATCTGGGATGATGGGTAGCCCTGCCTCTTGGGCAAAACTGCCGGTCTGGGTCTCGCGGCAATAGACTAGGGGGCGGATGATGCGTATATCTCCGTCGTCGTTCACGTAATGGGCCTTCATGGTTCGCAGTTGTCCTCCATGGAACATGGACATGAGCAGGCTCTCAGCCAGATCATCCAGATGTTGTGCCAGAGCCAGCACGTTATAGCCATGCTCGCGGCAGGTGCTGTACATGATGCCACGCTTCATGCGTGAGCAGTAGGCGCAGAAGGAGTCGCCATCCATGCGCTGTTTGGCCTCCTCCATTATGGGCTGTTGTTGGTAGTAGTAAGGGACGTCGAGAGCCTCGTAATAGGCCTTGAGATCGCTGGGGTCGAAACCCTCCACCTCAGGGTCTACCGTGATCACACCTAGCTCGAATTTGACCGGGGCGTAGGTGCGCAGGTGGGCCAGGATCTGTAGCAGTGATAGTGAGTCCTTACCTCCGCTCACTCCCAGCAATATACGGTCACCTTCGCGGATCATGCTGTAGTCGGCAATGGCGCGTCCTACCTTGCGTAACAGGGATTTTGGTGGTTTTTGAATTGAGCGGCTCATCTATATTGAACTCTGGGTTTATGGGCACAAGTTTAACAGTAAATGGGTCGTTCATGCCTCTTTGCAGATGGGGTGAAGGGAGTATACTGTGGATAGAGTGGTACTTGAGGTAAAAGTGGAGGGGCTATAACCGTTTGTTTGTAATGCCTTTCGGCATAAATAGATACACCGGCAGGGAGCGTTAATCGGGAGGGGATGCCCCTAGGTAAGGGTGTATCTACATAAAACTAATAGAATAATTAGGATATATAAGATGCAGGTAGAGAGATACCGCATTGTCCTGACCGGTTGGACTATGTCTGGGCACCAAACCCAAAAAGTTATCACCGAGTTAAGCCGCCTGTTCAAGATCCCAGAGGACAGGGTAAGACCTTTGTTGATTGGGGAGCCTTCAATTATTCGCCGCGATCTTACGCTGGAGAAGGCGGAGCATCTGCGCAATAAGATTGAGCAGAGGGGCGCTGTCTGTAGTCTTAAAAGGGTAGTGCGTAATGAGGTTGATTTGCGCCAGGATACAGATAGTTTTGACCACAGGGTTATGATGGAGCCAGATCTGAACATGGAGAGCACCCAGTTCATTATGACCGAGAAGCCTCCTAGCCCAGCTAGGCTAAGACCGGGATTCTTTTCCCGTCAGGGTTCCCAAAGTAAGCGGAGAGGTTTGTCTAGGTATCAGATTCTGCTGCTGGTCTTGGTGTTTTCGATTGTAGTGGCATTGGCTCTGCTGCTGTAACGCTCCTCATGCAGCGTGCGGGCTAGGGGTCTCTATTCAGCGGGTGCCGAATACCACTATAGTCTTCCCTTTTACATCGATCAGCCCTTGCTCTTCCAGGGTCTTCAAGACCCGTCCAGCCATCTCCCTAGAGCATCCCACAATGCGTCCGATCTCCTGGCGGGTTATGCGGATCTGCATGCCGTCAGGGTGAGTCATGGCGTCAGGCTGCTTGCATAGCTCAAGCAGGGTGCCGGCGATGCGGCCGGTGACATCAAGGAATGCCAGGTGTCCAACCTTGTAACTGGTATGCATCAGGCGATCCGCCAACTGACCACCAAATGCGTAGAGTATCTGTCTGGCATACTGCTGCAGCCCGGTATCGAAAAGCTGTTCCAGGCGGCTATAACTTATTTCGGCCAGGATGCATTCTGAGCGGGTTTTTACCAGCACGCTACGTACGGCGTGTGGCCTGAATAGTCCCATCTCGCCGATAAACTCCCCCTTGTTGAGATAGGTTAGAATTATCTCTTTGCCATCTTCGTCCTCAATAATGATGGTAACTGAGCCCTCTATGATGTAGAAAAGCGCATCAGCAGGATCGCCCGGGCGGATGATCTCAGCTTTTGCGGGATATCTTCTGCGGTGGCAATAAGATAGAAAAGGCTGGAGGAATTCCGGTTCTGGCTGGGGAGGTTGAATGATCGTCATGATTGTTATGGTTTCATAATTATTACTAAGCGCCAACAAATGACGAGACTACCGCTATTTGTTGTCCATGAATAGTGCATAGGTCAAAATATTAGCAGTAAACAACAAAATCTGGGAGTGGAGTAGATGAAAGCAAGGGTGAAATGGGTAGAAAACACCATGATGGTGGGTGAAGCGGAGAGCGGCCACGCTGTGGTAATGGATGGTCCAGAAGAGCACGGAGGCAGGAATCTTGGCACCAGGCCCATGGAGATGATCCTCCTGGGCTTGGGTGGATGTACCCAGTTTGATGTGGTGCATATCCTACGCAAGGGGAGACATCAGGTCGATTTTTGCGAGGTGGAGCTGGAGGCGGAGCGGGCGGATACCGATCCTAAGGTCTTTACCACTATTCATATCCACTTCAAGGTGGCAGGTCCGGGCCTGAAAGAGAAGGCGGTACAACGGGCGGTCGAACTAAGCGCAGAGAAGTTCTGTTCTGCCTCCATAATGTTGGGGGCCTCGGTGGATATTACCCATGGCTTTGAATTAGTGGAGGGGTGATTGGGGTTTAATCTGCCATCTGTTGAGCAAACAACTGGACCGGATGTAATACTTCCACCGCACTATCTGTTTTGCGTATGCCCGCAGCCAGATGCAGGGAACAGCCGGTATTGGAGGTGACCAGTATTTCTGCCTGGCACTCATTTACCCCGTTCATTTTGTCTGCGCGCAGGGTGTCAGCCTCTTCCGGCTTGGCGATAACATGAAGCCCGGCCGCACCGCAGCAAAGGCCATTCTCTGGGAGCTCAATGAGCTTGATCTCAGGTATGAGCCGGAGCAGCTTAAAGGGCGCATCCTCCTGTTTTAAAATATTTTTCATGGAACAGGGTGTATGGATAGCCACTACCTTATTAAGCGGGTTGAGCCGTATACTCTTGATGCCTGGGATGTTGCACAGAAACGCACTTATATCCATGACTGGTGCGGGCAGATCGCCCTCTTCTGAGTACTCTTTTAGATGGGAAATACAACCTGAAACAACACCTACAATGGCATCCAGCTCAAGTCCGGAGAATGCTGCCTGGTTATGTCTGGCCATAGTCTCAGCTTCATTGCGGTCTCCACTATTGAGATGCATGGCACCGCAACACCCCTGCTTGGATGGGGTCACTACCTCGTATCCCAGACGGTTTAGTATTTTTATGCCGGCGCTCAGTGCTGGCCGGTCTGTTATGCGGCTGATGCAGCCGGTAAATAGACCAACGCGCCCCAGGGGTTGGCCAGCTGCTGGATAGATCTCTTGCCAGGGGGTTGTTTCAATATCGTCAGGCAGCAGGCCGTTAAGACGTTTAAGACTCTTTCCCAGTCTGCCTGCAATGGAGCCCAGCCCATACTTCTGATAGATACTGGCTATGCTCGACACCGATTGTACATAAGGTGCATGGGAGAGTATGTGCAGCAGGGCCCGGTCAATAATACCTGGGGCCATACCGCCGCTTTTCTGAATCTCTCTGACTGAGGTGATGAGCTGCCCGTAGTGCACTTCAGATGGGCAAGAGGCTTCGCAGGCTCGACAGTTTAGGCAGGAATCCAGGTGGTCGTGTAGTCGTCGGCTATCCACTGACCCGTTGGCTAGGGCCTGAATCAGGGCGATGCGGCCGCGTGGGGACTCACCCTCATCCGCCTTAAGCGCATAGGTGGGGCAGTGGGGGAGGCAATAGCCGCATTTTACACAGCGATCGGCCTCAGCAAGTATCTGTTCTGGATTCACTGGGTTATTAATTCAAATCACGCTTTTCTGGCCATTCGGCATCTGTTATCAGTTTTGGGTTTGATTTTGTACTTCAACGGGTTAGAGTTTGTCACGTCGTTAAATTATGCGCTATTTGGCCTAATTTAACAGCTTGGGCCGATTTGATGTCTGAAAGAGTGATTTTTTTTCCGCTGCCCTTGTATATTTCCAGGTAGTCTTGTAATATTCGCGCTCTTTTTTCAAGTGATTTGAAGGATTGCCCTTTGCCGGGCGGCCTACATATTAATATAGTATTTTAGAGTTCTCTTTCGGAGCGAGTCTGATGACGACCGTAAGCACAAAGCCGGCCGAGGTGCGCCGCGAATGGTATCTGGTAGATGCCACAGATAAGACATTGGGCCGTTTGGCCAGCGAGATTGCGCGCCGCCTGCGTGGCAAGCATAAGCCTGAGTATACCCCCCATGTGGATACAGGCGACTACATTGTTGTGGTCAATGCTGAAAAGATCCGTGTCACCGGTAACAAACTGGCGGACAAGATGTACCACCACCACACCGGTTATATAGGCAACCTGAAATCCATCAGCCTGGGCAAGCTTCTAGAGAAGGCCCCTGAGAGGGTGATAGAGAAGGCAGTGAAGGGCATGTTGCCCAAGAATATCCTCGGACGCGCCATGTTCAAAAAGCTGCGGGTTTACGCAGGTACTGAGCATGGGCATGAGGCTCAGCAACCCAAGCCCCTGGACATCTAGGCGCGAAAAGCTGCATAACTTAACATTTAGATCTGGATATAGATAAAGATGGCACAGACACAAACCTACGCAACAGGACGCCGCAAGAGTTCAGCCGCGCGAGTTTTTATGACTCCGGGCAGTGGCAATATCACTGTTAACAATCGTACCCTGGATAACTTTTTTGGCCGCGAGACCGCACGCATGGTAGTGCGTCAGCCGCTAGAGGTTGTTGATATGCTGGATAAGGTTGACCTGAAGATTACTGTCAGCGGTGGCGGCAATACCGGACAGGCCGGAGCCATCCGTCACGGCATAGCTCGCGCCCTAACCGGTTATGATGAGGCGCTTCGCAGCCCACTGCGCAAGGCAGGTTTTCTGACCCGTGATGCTCGTGCAGTTGAGCGTAAGAAGGTTGGCCTGCACAAAGCACGTAAGCGTCCGCAGTTCTCGAAACGTTAATACGTTTCTGGTAAGGGCCAAGGAGTCAGGGCCGGGGGTTAAGGAGAAAAGCGATGGATGCGCTGAAAAACCTGGAGGTATGGAGAAGGGCCTGTCGGTTTTCAGCCGATATATATAGGCATCTAGCTGAGTGTAGTAATTACGGATACAAGGATCAGCTTGGAAGGTCAGCTCTGTCTGTAGCGTCCAATATTGCCGAAGGTTATGGTAGGGAAGCATCCAAGGAGAGAGTCTATTTTCTTAGAGTCGCCAAGGGGTCATGTTCTGAGGCTTGGACACAGATCTTTATTGGCATTGAAGCTGGGTTTATCCCCAAGGAAGATGGCTTAAGTTTATCGGATGAAGTGAAGCAGATATCAAAGATGATTTATGGGTTGATTGCCCATTTTGAAAAAGGCCGTAAATAACTCTTGGCCCTTGGCCCCGTTACCACGGCCCTAAATATTGGGGACTCGTCTAATGGTAGGACACCGGACTCTGACTCCGCATGTCGAGGTTCGAATCCTCGGTCCCCAGCCAAATAAAAAAACCCGCATTCGCGGGTTTTTTTGGGCCTAGATAACAGGGCCGAGGGCCGAGGAAAACCGGCTTGACAGAATAAAGCTGTAGGCCATCATTCTGATGGCCCTTGGCCCCCGTAATACGTGCTGGGCGGAACAGCAGGAGAGCTGCTTGCAACTGTAGCAATATTACAACAGCTTGCTTCAATAACGAGTTATATTTGAATTATCAGGTCATTCAGTGGTTGTTTCATTTCTAACAGAAATAGTGTGTTAGCTTGGAGCTTATTGGTTTCTTTGTGGTGGAGCTGTTGATATGGAAATATATATATACTGATTAATCAGTAAGTTATAGTTTAGTGCGTCTGTTAGGTAAGCTCTAAAAGTGTAAGGAATCTAACATTGCCGCCATCTGATTTGGCACGCTTTTTTGTAGTATCCACAACAATTTGAAAATATTGGTTTTTTTGACACAAAAGTGTTGCAAAAAATGCTTAGTGGGGCTATATTTCGTTACGCGTGACAACAGAATTTAATTTACTGTTCGTTTTACATACATAAAATTATGGAGTTTAACAAATGAAAAAACAGCTTTTAGCAGCCGCAGTTGCCATCGCAATTGCAGCCCCTATGGCAGCAAGCGCAGACGTAACTGTCTACGGTCAGCTGCACTACAGCGTCGATAGTGTTGATATGGATGCTGCTGCTCCTACACCTGCCAGCTCTGGTCTGGATGTTGACGTGGCAAATGGTTATGATGGCACAGCAGTAAGTAGTCATGATTCGTTCTTCGGTATCAAGGGTTCAGAAGATCTGGGTAATGGTCTGAGCCTGGTTTTCCAGATGGAGTTCCAGATTTCTGGTGACGACCTAGGAATCAATCAGGACATCACCAATGACCACAATACCTACGTAGCACTAGCTGGTAGCTGGGGTGTAGCAGGTATCGGTCAGGTGGATACTCCATTCAATAGCTCTAGCGCCAGTCTGGAACTTTTCGCTGATACGGTTGGTGACTACGAGCAGTTGGGTTTTCATGACGTTCGTGCTCCAGATGCCGTGTTCTACATGAGCCCGAACTGGAACGGTTTCTCTTTTGTTGCTGCAGTTGTTCTGCCTTCCGATATCGGCGGCTGGAACCAAGATGCTGACGGC